>DATIIM010000012.1:0-9452 GCA_035479615.1 Patescibacteria group bacterium | reverse complement strand
CGAAGACGTGCATATTTACCGCCAGAGCTATGTACCGGCGCACTCGGAGCTGACTTGGATATTGGATTGCTTCACTGGCTTTGGCGAAATGTCTCGCATGACGCAGTTTAAAGACAAGTCTGCCAAGCTCAACGAAGACCGCATTAGCGTGGGGTTGTTTAACTACCCGGTGCTCATGGCGGCCGACGTGCTGCTATACGGTGCACAATATGTGCCAGTCGGCGACGACCAAACCCAGCACCTCGAATTTATGCGCGACATTGCCGAGCGCATGAACAACCAGTTCGGCGATTTGTTTACTGTGCCGTTGCCCGTACCCAAGCAGCACGAATTCTTTGGCAAAGACCAGGGCTTGCGTATTAAGGACCTTGTCGACCCATCCAAAAAAATGAGCAAGAGCGACGAAACCGGCCGCGGCGTAATATTCATGAGCGACTCACCCGAAGACGCTGCTAAAAAGGTTATGAGCGCCACGACCGACAGCTTTGGCGAGATTAAGTTCGACCCTAAGGAACGGCCCGGCATTTCTAACTTGTTACAGATCCTGGCGTTGCTTTCTGGCCGGAACCAAAGCGAAGTCATTGCCGAATACGAAGGCAAGACCATGTACGGTGACTTGAAAAAAGCTGTCGCCGAAGTCGTAGGCGAATTCCTGCAAGACTTCCACGCCAAACTTGCTGCCATAGACGACCAAGTAATTTTGCGCAAGCTTGAAGCGAGCGAAGCCAAGATGAACGAAACGGCTAATGCCACACTGCTCCGCGCGCAAAAGGCTGTTGGTCTGCGTTCATAATCATGGCCACTTTAAAACAAAAAGTTCCGTTTTACGCGAACCATGAAGATGCCAAGCATTGCATGCTCGCCGTGTACCGGTCGGTGTTCGACTTCTTTTTAGGCAAAAAGTACAACTGGAAAGACATGGAAGCCTTTGTCGGCTATAAAGACGGTACGGCAGTATGGACGCTGGCACCACTGACCAAGATGGCCGAAATGGGTTTCGACATCCACATGATCGAACCGTTCGACTATCGCCGGTACGCTACCAAAGGCGAAGACTACATTCATGCAGTGTTTACACCCGAAAAGGCCAAGTGGCAGATTGAAAATACGAATATCCTGGAAATTAAACCGTTCATTCCGGCTTTTTTGCGGACGGTTAACTGGGAAAAGCGATCCCCAACAACAGAGGACATTGACTCGATGCTAACCGAAGGCCGGTTGGTATTTGTAACGGTTGACGCCGGTACCTTGAATGGCACAAAAGACTATGTGGACCACGCCGTGCTGGTCGTCGGCCGCGAAGACACGAACTACATTGTGCATGACCCAGGCCCTAAGGCACAGCCAGACCGGCGCATAAGCCGCGCAAAATTGCTGGAAGCTATGGGTGGCGAAGACAACACCGCCGAAGTGACCGGCTTCAAGTTGCAGAGCAAAGCCAGCAAGCGCCTTGACCAGTATGTTGTGAACGAGCACCCGCGCCTCAGCCGCGCCTTTGTCCAAAAACTGTGCGACGAAGGCAAGATTCTAGTCAATGGCAAGCCAGCCAAGCCAGGCTTTAAACTGCGCGACAGCGACACTGTCGAAGTACTGTACGACGAAAGCATCCTCGACACCGTCCCAGATATTGATTTGCCAATACTATATGAAGATGCCGATTGTGTAGTCATCAACAAGCCGGCTGGCGTGCTGACGCATGTGCAAGGCGAATTTAGCCCTGAAGCCACCGTCGCGAGCTTCTTAAAAAACCGTGGTAAAGATATCACTGGCGAACGGGCAGGGATTGTTCACCGCCTGGACCGGGCAACCAGCGGTGTGATTATCGGCGCCAAAACGCTGCACGCCCTGCAGTGGCTGCAGAAGCAATTCGCCCTACGCGAGGCCAAAAAGACATACATTGCCGTGGTAGAAGGGCACATGAAGCAGCCAGAGGCGCTCATCGACATGCCGATCGAACGCAACCCGCGTGCACCTGCCACTCACCGCGTAGGAATAAACGGCAAGGCAGCGACAACCTTCTACAAGACGCTTGCCGAGAACGACCATTTCACGATGTTGGAACTCAAGCCCGAGACCGGCCGCACCCACCAGTTGCGCGTCCACCTGGCCCACCTCGGCCACCCGATTGTCGGCGACCCGCTGTACGGCAGTGGCAAGTATGGCGACCGCCTGTTCCTGCATGCCCAGAACCTGGAAATTACCTTGCCGGACGGTGAGCACAAAGTGTTTACTGCGCCGCTGCCACCAGAATTTGAAGAAAAGGTAGCCTAGCATGGACCATTTGGTGCTGCATGATGCCACCCTTGCGCAGCTGCGAAGCTTTATTGCCAGCCCGGTCCACGCTGTGTTGCTGACCGGGCCAGATGGCATTGGCAAGACAGCGATCGCCGAGGCGCTCCTATGCGCGTTGCTCGAACTAGAAGCCGGGCAGCTGCGCACGTATCCGCACTTTAGCGCATTAGCGCCGGTAAACGGCACGATATCTATTGAAGCCGTGCGCGAATTACAGAAGTTTTTGCAGCTCAAGACTATCGGTAGCAAACCGTTGCGCCGCGCAGTACTGATTGAGCACGCTGCCGGCATGACCACCGAAGCCCAGAATGCCTATTTAAAGCTGCTGGAAGAGCCGCCGGCCGATACCGTGATGATCTTGACCGCAGACACGCCCCGCTCGCTGCTGCCGACGATTATGTCGCGTCTGCAGACCATAACTGTGCACCCGCCCAGTAACGAGCAGCTCCAGCCGCTGCTAAAAGCATCTAACAAAGATGACGCCACGTTGCGCCAAGCGTATTTTTTGAGCGGCGGTTTGCCAGGCCTGCTCACGGCGCTGATTGCCGGCGACGAAACACACCCGCTGCTAGATAGCGTGACCGAAGCCAAAGCCATCCTGCAAAAAACGCCATTCGAACGCCTGGCTATGGTCGACGCCCTAAGCAAACAAAAGGGATCAGCCAAGTTGGTTGTTGAAGCGCTCGGCCGCATTGCCGAAGCCATGCTGGCGCAGGCTGCCGACAAGGGGGAAGTGGCGCGCATTAAGCAGTGGCACCGCATCCGGACAGCCACGCTCAAGACCGCCGAAGCACTGGACCACAGCGCAAATACCAAGCTTGCCTTAAGCAATTTGTTCTTGCATTTATAAACCCATGCTCTATTATAAAAAGTAACCATGTTTGAGCTAGCGATTGTAGGGTTCTTTGGACTGCTCGCCTTCCATAATACGAAGGTGCACGACGACGAGTTTTTGGGTGCCTCTCGTAAGATAGGCGACCGGATGGGTAAGCTGTGGGATATTGCCCACCAGGGGATGCGCGAAAACCGCTTGCTCCGTGCCGAAAAAGCCTTGCTCACCATTCTAAAGATCGATGAACGTAATGCCGCCGCGTACAACCGCCTCGGCATTTTGTACGCCAAACAAAAGGAATACCGCGACGCAATTGATTGTTTCGAAATCGCCAGTTCCATCGAAGCCAGCCCTTCAAGTCTCCACAACTTGGGGCTGATTTATTATGAGACCGAAAACTACGAAAAGGCCGCCATCGCCTTTGAACAAGCCCTTAAGCTCGAAGACGGCCTAGCTGCGCGCCACGTTGCCTATGCCAAAGTCCAAGAAAAACTCGGCAACGAAAAGCTGATGTTCCAATCCTTGGAAAAGGCTGCCGAACTCGAGCAGAACAGGGAAACACTCACCCTGTTGCACAAGGCTTTCCTGGACCGGGGCATGCAGGCGGAGGCCGATATGATCGAGCAACGGCTCAATAAATTGATCGTGCCATCCGGCAAGCCCAAGCGGATTATCCGCCCAGCAAAACGTGTCGTTGTCTAAAACAACTGTTTTTGATAGAATTACATCTGATGTGCCGCTTTAGCTCAGCTGGTTAGAGCATCAGTTTTGTAAACTGAGGGTCGTCGGTTCGAATCCGACAAGCGGCTCCATGATACTATTACCATCTATGCGGGGTTAGTGAAGCGGTCAAACACGGCTGACTGTAAATCAGCTCTCTCCGAGTTCGGGGGTTCGAATCCCTCACCCCGCACCACATAGATTATGCATAAAGGCTCCTTCGCAGGGGCCTTTATTGTTTTGTTATAATCAGTAAATGCAACAGACTCAAGATATTTTTAAAGCCAGTGGCATTATCATCGTAGACCGTAAAGTGCTTGTTGAACGATCCAAAGGCAAGGAATATTTCATTCACCCGGGCGGAAAAATCGAACCAGGCGAGACTCCTCAACAGGCTGTTATCCGTGAACTAAAAGAAGAGTTCCAGATAGACGTTGCAGCGGAAGATCTGGAGTTGTTCGACCAAAACAGCGCTCCGGCAGCCAATAGCCCCGAGGTAGATGTTCATATGCATGTGTACTTGGTGAAGAAATGGCGCGGTGATATAAAACCAGATAGTGAAGTTGAGGAAATCCGCTGGCTGACCTCGGCAGTGCCGCAGGACATAAAAGTAGGCTCTATTATGGAGCACGAAACCATACCCAAACTCAAGGCTGAGGATCTTATAGATTAGGGCATGTGATATGGTTCACTGCATTTAGTTGAAAGAGCGCCCATAGTCCTGGTTAGTGGCTGAGATAGCAGAGAAATGTGCTGTAACGGCGATTGTGGGGACAGAGGATCAGGCTGCTGTTCTTGCATATGACGCCCTCTTTGCTATGCAGCACCGCGGGCCCGAAGCAACGGGCATTGCGACTCAATCGGCTGACGGCGGGCTGGAAATGCGTCGTGGCTTGGGCATGGTGCGCGACGTGTATAGCGAAGCAGACATGAACCGCCTTGCAGGAACGCTTGCGATTGGTCACAACCGGTATTCAACCTCGGGGTCTAAAAAGAGCCATCCACAGCCAGTTGTCGACGAACATATTGGCTTTGCTTTTGGGCATAATGGTAACTTGCCGGTGACGCATTACCTGCGTACTTTTCTAGAGAAACATAATATTATTGCCAGCCGTTTGAACGACTCCGAGATGATGGGCCAGGCAATTGCACAGTATCTGCGCAGCGGTCATGACTTGCCCGATGCAGTGGAGCTAGCGTACCCGCTTTTTCGTGGAGCGTTCTCGTGCGTTGGAATGCATGATGGCGTAGTTGTTGCATTCCGTGACCCGAAAGGCATACGCCCGCTGGCGCTCGGCGAGATTGCCGATGAGGCAGGTGGCCGTATCGGCATGGCTGCAGCATCCGAAACATGCGGGCTCGACACGATCGGCGCCCGATATACCCGTGAGGTCGAACCTGGTGAAATGGTTATTATTACCAGAGATGGCGTGGAGTCGCGGCGTATCAGCGACGGCGAGGACAAGCTCGATATGTTTGAGATGGTCTATTTTGCCCGCCGGGACAGTATGCTGTATGGCATGCCTGTTGATGCGTTCCGTCGTCGTTGCGGCCAACAGTTGGCTAAATTCCATGAGGAGCATCTCGGCGACATCAGTGACGCCCTTGTGATACCTATCCCTGATACGTCAGCGCCCGCCGCTGAAGGCTTTGCCAAAGCATTGGGGCTGGAATATGCGCAGGCAATCGTCAAGAATCCCTATACCGGCCGTACGTTCTTGAATCCTTCAGACAAAGCCCGCATGCAGCAGCTGCGGCGCAAGCACAACGCCGTTCCCGGTTTAATGAAGGGGCGGCACATCATTTACGTGGACGATTCATACGTACGTGGCAAAACCACGCCGCGTCTCCATGCGCTCGCTGTAGCAGAAGGTGCTGAATCAGTTACATTCTTGATGGCCTCGCCTCCGGTACGCTTTCCTGACTTTTACGGCATTGATACTCCGAGTCAAGATGAACTTCCGGCCGCCAACCTAACAGTGGAGCAGATGCGGCGTAGGATAAGTGAGGATCAGGCTAAAGAGTGCCGGTACCTTGGCTTTCTTCCGCTAAGTCTTATGGTGGCGGCCTCCGATCTGCCGGCTAGTAAGTTTAACCTGGCCCCGTTTAATGGGGAGTACCCGATCGGCATCGGCAACCGTAAAAGCGAAATCCGGACACCAGTCAGCATGGAATATGCCGAATAACCCTTATGCTTGACTAATAGACGACTCTCGCGTAAAAAGCTATACTATAAGGAGAAAGGAGATGGATATGCCAGCCAAGAAACCAAAGCCCACGCGCGGCACGCCGATAACCGACCACGGCGCCTATTGGACGCGCCCTACGGCCAAGCCCAAATCACGGCCTATGCCATCTCTCGGCCAGCTCGGCCAATAACCTACTAGGCTATGGAAGCCGTTATTTCAGTACAAGACGTCGCCAACATTATTACACTGGTAGCACCAGGCTATTTTGCGCTTAAGACGTACTCTATTATTTACGCCAAGGCCGAAAAAGATTTTTCGCAGCTTGTACTGCTAAGTGCGATATTCAGCCTGCCGATTGTAGGCGCCTACAGCCTGGTATTCGGCCTGCACGACGTGAGCACGGATATCCGCTACACATTGGGCCTGATCGTGTTCTCGGTCGTTGTGGGCTTTGTATTTGCCCGTGTGCGCCGCTTTACGCCGGTTCGCCGCCTATTGCGTGCACTACGCTTCCCAGCGGCCGAGGAAGACTTCCTAAAGCTCCAGTTTGCCAAAATATCCAAGGGCGAGCCCGTGACCGTCAAACTCAAGAACGGCGAATTGTTTTCGGGCACACCACAGGGGGCCAGCAAGTACAACACCGACGGTGACCGGCAGTACTTCTTTAACAACGTGGCCTGGTTTGTGAAGAAGACCAAAAAGTGGGAAGAGCACCCCGGGAGCATAATTATCTCGCTCGGCGAGATTGAATACTTTGAAACGTTCACGCCGCTGCCCGAAGATTAGACTTGGCTAAACAGTAGTTTTTTGCTAGTATTAACACTTGTAATTCACATCCTGTGTGCCGTTGTAGCTCAGGGGTAGAGCACCTCCATGGTAAGGAGGGGGTCTGGGGTTCAAATCCCCACAACGGCTCCATTTTTATAGTGGTTACAGTAGTTTACAAAAACAGTTACATCTGTTAGAATGGTTCCATTATGGCTAAAAAAGGCGACAAACGGAAATTGATTGGACTCGTGAGTGAAGAGTCTGGCGAGCGTATCTATTACACTTCCAAAAACTCTATGAACACTCCTGAGAAGCTGTCACTTAAAAAGTACAGCCCCAAGCTTCGTAAGCACGTAGTCTTCACCGAAACCAAGAAAAACCTTGGCCGCAACGAAGTAAAACCACGCAAGCACTAGCATTTCCATGAATGAGTAAAAGAGCCCCTAATGCACGGGGCTTTTTTATTACCTTAAGTCGAGGCGACGCTTTCTATGGTTTCAAGAGGCTAAAGCGACCGCCGCCGGACAGCTTCCCCGAGCGGAGGCCGGAGAAGATGCCCGCGCATAGGGGCCTCTTGAGAGTATAGAAAGCGTTCTAGTCGATTTTGGCGATATCTAAAGAAGTGTTTACGAACTCGGCGTGTGACCACACTAATGGGGTGACGCTGATGGCGTAGCCGGTGTCGGGGTCGAACTGTTCGCTGAGGGAACCGCTGGGGGCGCTGCGGGCTAGGGCCCAGTCGAGTAGCTGCTGTGCTTCGTCCTTTTTGCCTGCGGCGTTGAAGTATTGGGCGAGCCATAGTGTGCAGACGATCCAGGGGTTGCCTTTGTACTGCTGTTTTTCTAGGAAGTAACCATCGTGCGGGTAGCGGACGACGCCGCCGATTGGGCTGGTGTTCCATAGGTCGCGCTTGACTGCTTCGAAGGTGCTTTGCAGGCGCGGGTCGTCTAATGGCAGCTGGGCGAACATTAAGGGGCCGTACAGGCTGGAGATGTCCAGGGTGTCGTCGTAGACCAAGTTGCCGTCTTCGCCAAGCAAGAAGCCTTTGCGGAAGTAACCGTCGGGGTGGTACAGGGCTTGTAGACCTTCACGCATGCGGTCAGCAGCCTTTTGCCAATGCACTGTGTCGTCTGGGTGTTTGACGAGCTTAGCCAGCTCTACGGCTGTCTCTAGGGCTGCAATGACGGTACAGACGGTGTAGGTGCTGGTTAGGAACTTCTGCTCCCACAAGTCATAGCTGGCGTGCGGCAGGCCGGTGGCCTCGTCGACAAAGTCGGACATGAACGAGGCGCAGGGTTCAATAAAGCTGTCGTAGAAGCCTTCGATGAACGCGGCGTCTTGGCTGGTGCGGTAGTATTCGCCCAGCATGAATATGACCATGGCGGTTTCATCTTCTTGGATGGCGAGTTCTTTGTGGTTGCCGTGCAACAGTGGGTGCCAGGTGCTGCCTATTGAGCGGTCGGGTTGGTATTTGTGCGCCAGATACCCGTCGCGGTGCATGGTACCGCGGGCGAATTCAAAGAAGTTACGGGCCTCACTGTACAAGCCGAGCCGGATCAGCGGCCAGATGGCATAAGATGCGTCGCGCGGCCAGCAATAGCAGTAGTAGTCGCGGCCAAAGTTAAAGATGCTGCTGTCGGCGCTAGCCAGTACTGAGCCGCGGTCGTCGCAGTGTGCCTTAATGACCAGCACGCTCTTTTGTGCTTCGATACGGACGGCGTCTGGCAGTTCGGCGAGCTTGTCTTTGGCTGGTTCGAGCCATTGTTGCCAGTAGGTACGGGCTTTTTTGAGCCGGTCGTCGACGGAATAATACTTAATATGCGTGTGAATGACCTGGGCATCTGTTTGGCTATCGGCAGCCACGACCCAGTAATCGACGCGGAATGATGTGTGGGGCGCAACTTGTTTGCGGAAGCGCAGCACGCTGTCGACGCCGCCGTGCTCCACAGCGTTGCCAGATAGTTCGCCGTCCTCGGCGTCGCGGAATGTGCCAGCTTTACCTTCGATGCCGTAGTTGCCGATGGCAAACTGGTCAAAGTCACCATCATCTACATGGCGCCCGGCTATCAGCAAACAACAACGGCCTTTATAGTCGAGGATGTAGTTATCGTCTGGTACATACAGCGCAGTGTCGGCGCGGCCAGCGCGGGATATTTGGAAAACCTGGTGCATGAATAGGCGGATGTCGCGTTCGCGGTCCGAGTCGTTGGTTATGGTGGCGCGGCGGATAAAGGCATTGTATTCAGGGTCTATAAAGTCCTGCAATTTGAGCGTAATTGCCAGTTCGGCCGACTTAAGCGTGATGTCGCTAATAAGTGCGTCTGGCTCGACGTTTACGATGCTTTCCCATGACCCGTCACCAACCCAGTGGAACACGCCATCGACCCACACGCCAATTTTGTGGTGCGAACTACGGGCGTTAGTTAGGTTTTCTAACCCTACGTAGGGGTAGTAAAAGTCATGGACCAGGCCGTTTTCGTCTAAGCCGACAAACAGCTGCCCGTTGCTCAGTACAACAGGCCGTCCCATTAAACGTCGACTCCTTTTTCAGCCAGGCGGAACTTCATGTCGTGGTAGGAGTTCATAAAGGCTATGAAGGCATCGTATGGGTTTTCGTACGGGCTAAAGTAGGCGTGAATATCGCCGTCGTT
>DATIIM010000011.1:0-44511 GCA_035479615.1 Patescibacteria group bacterium | reverse complement strand
GACGATAAAGGAGTTGGCAGTGTTATTGAGTTCAACGCTAGCATCACCGGTGCTGCCCTGCAGCAGTCTGATGGCAGGCGCAGTTGTGTTGCTGTCGTTCGTGGCAATGTCGAGCGTACGTGTAGGCGTTGCGGCGCCGATACCAACGTGGCCGGTGCTGTCGACATCGAATAGTGTGGTGCCGAGCGTAGTATCGTTAGCGGCAGTAGCCCGGACGTTCAACAGGTTGACGCCCAGTGAGCCACCATTTGAAGTACTGCGGTCCTGAATATCTAGAGAAGTGCGCGTAGCGCCCAGGATAATTTCTGGCGTGGTTCCGCCTGTAGAGTTATTGTAGGCACCCTGTAACGTTACGGTACCGGTGCCACAACCGAGGTCAGTAGTATTACAGATGATCTTCACTTGCCCATTCTCAATCAAGCTCACCTTGTTGGTCGTCGAGTTGTAGAATAGCCCGCCGTTTAATGCGGCGAGGTTTGTGGTCGGGTCAACTGTGGTTGCGTCTAGCTGTAGGACAGTGGTTGCCGTATCAGTACCTGTTGAGTCCCCAATCTTTATAAGGTTGCCGGCAACGCCGCCTGTACGGGTCAGCGTGTTAGCGGCCAGCAGCGGAGCAGAACCGCTATCCTGTATTTGGAAGCCAGTCGCACCGTTCGTACTGTTCTTAAAGAGCGCGCTGCCGTTCGTGTTATTGAACGTAGCGACCGTGTTACCAGCCGTCTTTATATTTACATCAAAGCCGTCATTCGTGCCCAGGACTGCTGTCGCGCCGAAGCTATTGCCACCCTGTACAAATGCCGCACCGGTGCCGGTCGTATTACAAGCAGCAACTTGGTTGGAGCTATTACGGCACAAGTAGGTAGCTGTATCGGCAGAACCCAACGTTGGGATTGTCAGCAGCTGTGCAACGGTCAAAGCTCCGGCATTACTTGTGGTAAGGCCGCTGCGGCCTATCGTAATAGCGCTGGCATTCGTGGCACCGATTAGAATCGAACCGGCCGTGCCGCTTCCGGTCTTGGCGCCGCTATCTATTGTCACACTACCGCTCGAAGAGTTTGTCCCGAGCCCATCGCCCGTAACCACATATATACTACCGGTCGTACCGCCGGTACCGCCGGCAATAGTACCGGTATTAACCCGCGCATCTCCTGAGCTACCGTTCCCGCCGCTCACATTGCCACTCTGCAGGACAATAATCTCCGTGGAGCTGCCTGTCGTGTGGTCAGTTGTCTGTACGTTCGCCGCTGCGTTGGAGCCGTTCCAACTGAAACCGACAATGTTGTTCTCGTCAGGGCTGAAAACGCCGATCGACGGCTGGTGCGCAACAGCCCGGGCATCAAATACGCTAATACCGCGCGCGGTAACATTCGACGTGCTGGTTACACCAACCGCAATCACCTGGTTATTGCCCGACAAGTCAGTATTTGCAACATTGATGCGCGAGCCTACCGTACCGCCAGTAGGCGTGGTGTAGTTGTCGTACACGCTGCTGCTGCCGCTCAGATGTAAGGCGCCGTTAAGTTCCACACCCCTACCGGTCAAGGTCGGCACGTTGCTGCCCCCGAGTGCAATTCCCACGCGAGCGTTTGCCGTATCGACTGTAAACATGTTGTTGCCGAGGCTAGTCTGAACATTAAAGGCGGTCGTCGTATCTGTCGTAGGCTCGAAGAGGACCGCCCCACCATTAGGCAAAACGTGGAAGACGTCCACGCCGGCATTCTGCACGGCAAAACGGCCGTTGCTGCTACAAGACGTTGTACAGGTCAAGTTCACCAGGAAGTTCGAGTCTACGGCTGTGTCGTTCAGTGCGAAGTTAATGTCGCGGGCGTTGGTTGTAGTTATGGTGTTGCCGGCATCATATGCGGCCTGCAGCGTGTTGCTGGAACCAGCGCCCGTACAGTTGCCGATCGTCAAACACACCGTTCCGGTAGCGTTCGGTAGTGTAATAGTCTGTGGTCCGCTCGCAGCTGCGGTCGTCAATACGATCTGGTTGCTGTTACTGGCATTATTAAATACCAGCTTGCCGTCAATTGTGGTGCTCTGCCCTAATATGGCCTGGCCGTTGGTAGTATCAACCGTGAGGACGCGGGTCCCACCTTGGGTCAATACATTCAGCGCGGTTGTCGAGTTAGCAGAGTTCTGGAAGGTAACCTGGCCAGTGTTGCCGACCCCGAATAGTACGCTCCCCAACCCGCCGCCATTGCTGGCACGTACGTTAAAGAGATTGGCGGCGATACTTATGTCGGCGTCCTGTATATCAACGCCCAGCAGTGTGCTGTTGACCTTGATCCGGGGAGCGCCAGCAGCCGAGAAATTATAGCCAGTTTGTAACGTGGCGCCAGCGCCGGCACAGTTGCCTGCGTCAGTACAGATAGTGCCGCTAACGTCAGGCAGTGTGAGCGTACGGTCGGCTGTAGGCGTGCCGGGCAGGATGGTCACCTTGTTTGCGTTACTGACGTTATTGAACACCAGCTTGCCGTCCAAAGTACTAGCCAGGCCAAGCACAACTTGCCCGCCCGTGGTGTCGACAGTTAAGACGCGTGAACCGACTGCATTTTGGATGTTGAAGGCGTTCACCGAGTTCGTGCCGTTCTGGAAGGCCACCGTGTTGCCGGTAAATGTTTGCGAGGCATTGAGCTTGGCCAAATTAGCGTCATTGCTTAAGTTAGCCGACGAAATCTGTGTATTGTTGATCTGGTAAAAATTGCCGCTTGCCAAGTTAAAGTTGCCATTGGCCGTAACCGTGCTACCGCTCTGACTCAGTAATGAGTCACCGATTGCCTGCGATGCGGTGAACACCGGTATTGTGCCGGTGTTGCCACCCGCGGTTGTTACGCCGGTGCCGCTGCCTGCACAGTTACCAACAGTTGTACAAATGTCGTAGGTGTTGGCTGGCGCGGTTGGAAAACGGTAGTTAACGTTAGCCGTCGGTGCCTGGAAGCTAATCGTTGTCGTGTTGGCGCCGTTGGTGGCGGTGATCGTGCTAGTGTTGCTTCCCTGAAGTGTAAACACTTGGGTAGTCGACCCGGCAGTAAGCGTACCGCCTGGGGTAATGTTCAGTCCGGCAGCGGCCGTAAGGTCGCCCCCATCAATTGCCAAGTCGCCGGTTAAGTTCACATTGCCAGTAGCTGCATCAATACCCAACCGCGTCGTGCCATTGGTGCGCAGGTTCAACCCGAAGTTATCGTTTGTACCTAAGTTAGCGGCCGCTCCAAGCGTGTTGCCGTTTTGGACAAAGGCCGTGCCAGCACCAGTTAAGAACCCGCAGTTCGTACTGTTGTTTAAACAAACCGTTCCACTGCTGTCCGGCAGCGTAATAGTCCGGGTTCCGCTGGTTGAGGCACCGGTGATTTTGAAATTATTCGTTCCAGGTGTAAGTGACGTACCGGCAATGTATAGCTCGTGGAATGGCGCTGTACCTGACCCTAGGTCAATGCTCGTCGTGCCGGGCAATAGCGACGTGTTGATTGCTACACTGCTCAGGTTAGACAACGCCGTGTTTGCGCCACCGCCGCCACCGCCTAGACAGTTGCCACTGCTTAAACAAACCGTGCCGTCAAAGTCTGGCAATGTGTATGTGCGGCTAGCCGTCAGCGCGCCTTGGACAATAGTGCCGCTAAAGTTCGCACTGCCATAGGCCAGCGTCAATGAACCGCTTTGCGAATTAGCCACACCGATAGTCGTTTGGCCTCCCTGTACCACCAAGTTGGCAGTCGTAGTTACCGTAGTGCCGTTATCCGAAATGCTGGAATCACCAATCCCCTGACTGCTCGTGAACTTGGCAAGCCGGTCGGTTGTGCCGCCAGCAGTGGTTACACCGCCGCCAACACCGGCACAGTTGCCAGCTGTCGAACACAGGTCGTAGCTGCCTGCGGCCGCAGTTGCAAGCCGGTATGTAACCGTTGCAGTAGGCGCCTGGAAGTTCAATGTTGTGGTGTTGCCACCGTTAGTTACGGCAAAGCTGCTGGAGCTGCTACCCTGCAGTGCTAGCGTCTGGTTGGTAGCGCCAACCGTCAGTGTGCCGCCAGGAGTAATGTTCAGTGCACCCGAGGAGTTAATGGTACCGCCATTGGCTGACAAGATACCAGAGATGGTCGTTGCCCCTGTTACGCCAAGGCTGCCAGTAAAGCTGGCCGTGCTCGAGATCGTCTGCCCGTTGATGGTACCTGCAACAGATGTGTTGCCGTTTGGTTGAACACTAAATTTGCTCGATCCGTTCAGTTGCAGATCAAGCAGATTACCGCTTCCAGCCCCGTTAGTATTATTAATAACCAACATCGCGTTAGTTGCCTGGCTTGAACTCAGGGTAAGCCGGCCGAATGTCGGTGCGGCTGTAGTGTTGATATCCTGGATTGTGTTGATGGCGCCGCTGCTTGCTGAAAAGTTAGTGCCGTTAAAGCTGGCGATTCCCTTAGTGCCAATACCTGCGTCGTCGATGGTGATCGTGCTGCCTGCAGCACTGGCGTTAGCCAACGACAATGCACCATTCAGGCCATTCAACGACGTAACGCCGCTGCTGCTTGGGCAGGCGGCAAATGTCGGAGCGCCGGCAGTAGACACAAAGCAGAGCCCGGGGCTACCAGCCACGACCGACGTAAATGGCGCAGTCCCAGCGGCCACGACCACCCCGTTTGCGGCGAGCGATGTCGTGCCGGTCCCGCCATTGCTGACAGTAAGCGCGTTGCCGAGCGACAGCCCTCCGGTTACCACATTCAAATCGCCGGTTATCGTGACGGTCGTTCCGCTCTGGGTAACCAGTGAGTCTTCGATATTTTGCGACCCAGTAAACATTGCGAGGGCACCCGTCGATCCACCGCCGCTCGTTACCGTGCCTGTTCCAGCACCAACATTATTCACCGTAAAGTTACCGTTACCATCGTTGGTAACCGTTGTGTTCGTGCCAGCCAAAACATTCAGTACGCCAGTGTTCTGCAATGTGTTGCCAACCAAATTCAACCCGCCGCCCACAGTGATCGCGCCAGTCCGGCCGCCAAAACTGGAAACACCAGCTGCTTGCGTTGCCGTTAGTTGGTTGCCCACAACACTCAAACCGCCGCCCAGTGTTAGCTGACCGCTAATGCCACCAATGCTTTGCACAACCGCGCCACTCGCGCTCAACGGCACAAAAACCGTGCCGTTGAAGTACGCCAGCTGGTTGGTATTCTGGTCGTAGTAGAGCTGGCCGGCAGTCGCGGAGTTAGGCTGCACTGAAGGTGTTATTACTGCCCCGTTATTCAGGGTTAGTGTGCCGTTGATCAGCACATTGCTCGGACCGAAGTTTATCCCCTCACTACTGGCAATAAACCCATCAAGGGGTATTTCTTGGGTATTGTACTGCGTAGCAACGTTGGCGTTCTTGTTCGTGGGCGTCTTGTGGTTCGTGGCAGTAAGCACCAGTATTAATCCACCGACTAAAATCAGCGCCAGTAACGCCAGATCGGCCCGCCGGAATAGTCGTCGCCAGATACTCCGTGGGGGCGCTGCACTCTGTGCTTCTTCTGCTACCTGGGACAAAGAGTTCGGATCCGCGGACAATGCCTCGGCTTCAAGGTTCGAAAAACCGTTGGAGAGCGGACCTAAGACAGGTGCTTCTCGTACCCCTCCATCGTCCACGGTTAGCCCGGTATTTTGATTTTTGTCATCCACGTATTTGTTTTCCCTACTAGGGTTTTAACTCTAGTTTTTATTTTACGCTGCTTGTGCTTTGTGCACAAGTATTTTTGACTACACGAAACATCTAGAAAACCTGTGGATAACTCACTTGACTCGTCAAGTTTTATGCGTGACTTGTCCGACGCGGCGGACACATGTCCGTACATCCGGTCATCCGCCTAGCATGATACGGCTAGTTACCGCACTGCTTCCTAGATAGGCTGTAACAATAAAAAAGTCATACATATGCTCTATATGACGTTGGCCGTCTAGTTACTACTGTAATGAGTTGGCGTATGAGGCCCAGCTCTGGTTGTCTACCTTCGACACTGAGCGCACTAGAATGAGCAAATCATGCTTGCTAAACACCACTGACTGAGCGCCGTTTGTGGCAACACCCAAGTACATGGTGCTCCCGTCGTCCAATGTAACCTTTTCGGTCGTATTAAACTGCTTAGCCACCTGGGCCAAGCGGTTCTGCAAATCGCCGTTAAACCCACTTGGTAGGGGCTGTTCGCTTACAATAATATGCATACCGTTGAGGCTGTCGGAATATGCAAAAACGGGATTCTTATCCGCCGGGCTTACCCTGCCCCAGCCACCAAGCTTATCGATGGTCTTACCTGCTGGCAGCACCGTGGGGTAATCGGGTGTGCCGCCGACCTGCGTAGCTGCCCCTGAGACCGCTGTATTGCCCTGGGTTGGACTCTTTCCCTTGTTGCCGCTCCCTTTGTTGTACAAGCCCTGTGTGCTGGTCACAAATACAATAACCACCAAGCCAGCCACCAGCCACAAACGCTGCTTGGGGGTTGCCTTGGGGATGCGTGCCCTGGCCTGGCGTAGAGCACGTGCAACATCAATTTTTGGCAGGCTAATTTTTATTTCTATTTCTTTGGCCGCACCAGATGCGTGACTGGGGGTTGCCGCCGGGCTGCGACGAAAAAGCTTTCGCTGTTGCCGGCGTAATTTCTTCTCGGCCTTCCGCTTGTCGGCAGCAATGGCTTCAGCCAGGCGGATACGCTTCTGCTCGGCCCAAATATCGGCAACTTCCAGTTCTTCGCTGGCCGGCTTAAGGCGCCCGTCGGCTGACCGCGCAAGAATACCGCGCGGCTGAATCGTCTGACGTCGTCTAACTTCCCTCATAACTGCTTATAGTATACAAGAGATGCCAATGCTACGGGTGAGCATCCAGCGTTGTTTGGGTTTCGTTAATGAAAGTCTTGCCGTCACGCAGGCGTTTTGCCGGTCCTGGCGAGAAGTAGAAGTCATATTTAGTGATGGTCGGCTGGTTGCCGTCCGGGAAGCCGAAGCTTTGTGACTGGTCGATATCAAAGGTAATCTGCCAATATTGCGAAGCCCCTTGGTCTGTGCCCGCCCCGTTCAAAGCCTGGAAAGTTATGGGGTTACTATACCCGAAGTTATTGAGCGTAAAGTTTGTTTTTTGGCCCCAGCTGTTATTAGCGCCCGTGCTGGTTTTAACGACGATGTTCCAGCGGTCGATGTCGCTGCCGCTAATGGCGGCGTTCGTACCCAACACGTATAGCTGCCGGAAGGTAGCATCGGTGCCAAAGTCCACGTAGCGTGAATAGGTCGCGTGGATAGCCTCCGATAATTGCCCGCTCTGTTGGATTACATTAGACGACAGAATGTTCGTGCAATCATCGCCGCCATTGATGAAAAAGTAACCATCGAAGTATGCTGCAGCCGTGCCAAAACGCGCGCTTGCCAGCGTGTTAGCTGGCTGCTGCCAGTCGCTGACCGTACCATTACCATTTACGGCTGCGTAGTTTATATCGTTCGTGCAGCTGGTACTGGCTACACCGTTGCGGCCGCCGAATGTATAAATGTAACCGTTGGAACCAATAGCCGACATGCCGGCCTGCGCATATGGAATTTCTTTATCGAAACTCCAAGCAGTTATGTCCCCGGTCGAGGTACTTGGCGTGGCGACCTGAACGTCCGCGAGATAGTTGGTACCGTCGTAGCCACCAATAACAAACAGGTAGGCTCCGGCCGTGACCAGGCTCAGCTCCCGCCGGGCGGTCGTGAAGCCAGCCGTTGTGGCCGTCCAGGCCGTGATATCGCCGCTGCCGTTGATGGTAGAGTGGTAAACCGTTGCGGCATTGGCCGCACCGGAATACCCGCCGGCAATAAATATAAATCCAGCATATACCGCCGAAGAAGCCTGTGTCCTTGCTGCAGGAAGTACCGTTTGACTGGCCGTACTAAACGCACCAGGCGCACCGGCAGCACCGATCGTACTCTTATATACCGTTGTTACGGCAGTTGCTATGCCGCCTGTCTGGCCGCCAATATAGTACAGGTAGCCATTATTTGCTGCTAGCTGGGCAAAGGCCGTTCCAGTAGTTATCGTCGGCCCTGCCGTCCAGGTTCCAAGCGTTCCGTCAGCGTTGATTGGCGCGTAAGCGGTCGTATTCGTTACCGCACTACACACGAGCGTCGACACTACAAAGGTCGTGCATCCGCCCGCAACATACAAATACCCGTTATACGCCACCGCTGCCGCGCCAACTCTGTTCGCCTGCGCCGGGTCTGGCGATGTGGATGAGTAGGTGTGGGTTGGCGTGTTCCAGGTGTTAACGCCCAGGTTATTGGCGTTATAGACTACAAAGGCCTCATCCACTGTGTCGGTTCCGCTTGGGTTCACATTTGATGTACAGCCCGCCGGAGGGTTGCCGGCTGTGCAACCGCCCGTCACATACATGAAACCATTACCAAAGGCTACCGCCGGGTTCCAGCGAGCGGTCAAGGTAGCTGTTGAAGACTGGGTAAACGAAGCAATGTCGCCGGTGCCACCTGTCGATAAATCGATCTTACCGATCTGGATGTCACCATAGGTTGTACCGTTCGGGCCGCCCGTCAGGTCGGCTGCGTTGTGACCACCAATCACGTACAGGTAGCCGTTCACTACTTGGGCCACTGTTCTACGCCGGGCCTTGCTCATACTACCCGTGGTGTTTGTCCATACAGCGCCCGTGGCTGCAACGATATTACCGCTCGAGTTCAGCTTCGCCCGCTTAATAATGGCTTCCTGAGCGTTTGTCCCGTCGGCACCGCCGGCCATGTAGATGTAACCCCCGTAAAACGCCAGCCCAAAGGCGGCGATTGCCAGCGTAAGCTGCAGCTGCCCTGTCCCCGAGAACGCACCTGGAGCACCCGCGGCGCCGATGGTCGACTTCTGGACCTGCGTGGAATAGGTACTACAACCAATACCGGTCGCACCGCTACAACCGCCAATAATATATATGGCGCCGTTGTATGCAAACGCTCCCAGCTCCGCCACTGCGGTACCTATGGCGTTACCGCTTTTTGTCCAGGCTACTGGTGCTCCGGTAGAGGCATTAGGCTGCATATAGTACACACCACTCTGGTAGTTAGCGCCATCGTTACCGCCGATCATATAAATATAACCGTTGTAAACCGCAGCTGCGGCACCGGCTAGGCCGCACTGGTCGGCGCCGGTTACGGAGCAGTCGCTGTCACCTGAGTTGGCGTCAAAGTGGAGTGCCGTCGCGTTGGTCGCGACCGTATTCGTGTTCCAGGTACCCCCAAGTGTGCCATCGGCATTAATCGCCACATAATAGGTAATATAGTTTGCCGTACGGTTGCCATTACAGGTATTCGTAAGACAGCCGCCCATCAAATAGAGGAAGCCATTGAGCACTACTGTTGATTGGCCGTACAAGCTCACCGGCAGCGCCGTCGGGTTACGGTTGGCGCTAATGTCACCGACCGTGGTGTTCACCTTAGAATAATTAGACGTTAGCGAGGTCGTTGCACAGCTGACGCTGCCGGCGTTCATCGCACTACAGCCGGCCACGCTATAAATAGCACCGTTGTAACCAACCGTTGGCGTACCGGTCCGTGCTAGGCTGCTCGTACCAGTAGACGGAAAGTCGTTCGGGAACCAACTGCCCAAGCTGCCGTCAGCATTCACCTGGGCGAGCTGAGCATACGACGCTACGGCTGTGCATGCCTGGCTGCTATTCACCGCCGTACAACCGCCTGTCACATACAAATAACCGTTATAGACCATCGAAAATTGGTTACCAAAATTCTCCATGGCTTGGATAGTTGTACCGTCGCTTTTTACCAAACTGTTAGCACTTTTCCAGGAGGAGTCAGCGATTGACCCGTCACTGGCAATGGATGCATAGAGGACCGTTTCCGTTAGGGTACCTCCGGCAGCACCGCCGCCTAAGTTACCGCCAATCACGTACACATGACCGTTATAAATTTGCATGTCCATACCAAAGCGTCCGGCCGACAATGCCGTGGTTGAAGTCCAACTGCCGGGTGCCCCGCTGGGCAAAATAGGAGCATAGCTAACATCGGTCACCAACCCTGTGGTATACCCGGTGCCGGTCCGGCCGCCTGCCACATACAGAACGCCGTTCGACACTGCCGCCGCATAGTCGTACCGGGCGCTAGTGGGCACGTTGGTCGTCGTGTTGCTCCAGTTGGCCAGCTGCGAGCCATTGGCGAACGTATTAAATGATTCCGACGTCACGCGCGTATAGTAAATGGCATTTGAAATTGATGCGCCGGTCGTATCAGTTGTTGAACCGTCGATAATATAAAGATATCCGTTGTAGCTCAATAATTGGAATCTCGAAATACCGCCGGCGGGCAGCCCGGTCGCATTGCCTGCACTAAATGTACCGACGCTGCCGTCGGAGTTTATTTTGGCTTGCTCGACATAGTTGCTACCGGTCAGGTTGGTCGTGGTGGTGGTAGAAGCCCCGCCGATAACAAACAAGGTGCCGCCATACACTGCCGCCCCTCCTAGGAAATGGGCTGCTGCCGTGCTGCTCGATGCATTCCATGCCAGCAAGTTGCCCCCAGTAAGTGGGCTGCGTTCAAAAAGATTGTTTGTGGTATCGACCGTGACGTTGGTTTCGAGGTTAGCGTCAAAGTAAAATTGTGTGGCGCTCAGCGCGGTAACCGTCGGGTCGATGGTAAGCGGATAACTCGCACCTTTGAGGTGCTCAACTTTTACCGTTAGTTTGTCGCCGTTCAAAACAAATTTAGCCTGCACGGCAGAAGTATGCTCACCCGTTTCGTGGATGATAGGTGCTGGCAGGTTAAATAAAAGCTTGTCTTTTGCGGCTTTTTGGCGGGCTTTTTGCAGGAGCGCCGCATCTTTATCGCTCCCTGTACCGACGTTACCATCGAGCGGCAGGCTGCTGCCGTAAATGCCCACCGAACCATCTGGCATCATCCGCGCAGCAAATTGATCGCCCAGCTCCAGTTGATAATCGTAACTTAGCTTATCCCCAATATAGTGCTGCAGGGTAACATCTTGCTTAACCCCGACTGCTTGGGCCGTATATATAAGATGCCCGCCGCCATTAAACGCCGGGAACACAATCCGATTTTCTTGCTGTTTGCCCGAACCAAGTTGGAACAGCGGCTTCATGGAAAAATCAATTCTGTTGGTTGGGTCAGTGATCTGCAGGCCCTTAGTTGGGTCCTCATAAATCTTTGCGGTTATGAGCGCGCCGCCTGCCCCTTTATCGTTGCCTGGGTTTATAGGCTGGTAGTTTTTATTAAAGTCATAGGTCCCTTTAGAACCATCATACGATAGATCTTTGGCCATAGCTGCACTGGTCGGGCTGAGCACTGCTGCTTCGGCTGGACTTAACGCATACACCCGGTGCTGTAGTAAGTTATCGATGATTGGCGAACAAACAGCCAGAAATAGTACCGCTACTGCCACCACTGCAACAACCCGGCGTTTTGTGGTACTAAAATACCGCCGAGCTTTGCGTATCCAACGGCTCTTCCCTATGCCGGATAACAGGTTGAGCCTAGGGAGCCGAATACGGACGAGAATCCGTTGCTTTTGGCCTTGGTTATGGTGTGCTGCCGGGTGCTGCGGGTGCTCCATAACCGGGCGGCCAGAAGTGTGACTACGCGCATATGACACGGGCCGTCCTTGATAACCGGCAGTACGACTACGTGGCGGGCGAATGTCTTCCATATCTCTGTTTTTTTGCAGCCAAGGGCTATTCCTCTACTGCTTATATTGTAGCATATCTGGTGGAGCAGATAGGGGCGTCCTACTGGTTGCTGAAGCTGAAGTTGAGGTTCTCTACTTGGACGTTCGCGCTGTTACTGGCGTTCACATCAATTTCGATAATGACATAGTTGTTAGCTCCGAATGAACACGTCGACGGATCGGTCGTTGGCGCTCGTGGCGTCCATGTGTTTACCGTAGCGCCACTGGTGCCGCCAACAATGTCGATGCTTGAGCTACAGCTAGTAATAGTTCCACCGGTACTCTTGAGGATCTTGTAGCTCGCCGAAGCGTTTGAAGTGTTGTCGGTGCGAGCTGTCACTGTCGTGGTGCCGTTTACGAATGCCTTAAAGGTCGAGGGCAACTTGTAAGTGACGTACATGCTGTATGCCTGCGAGCTGGCCTGGACCGATGTCCAGTTGTAGTAGTTGCGGGCTTCCCCGCTGGCGCAGATGCTCGTATTAACGCTCAAGCCGCCACCGTTACCGCAGAAGTCCGACGTCAGCGTACCTATGCCTGTCCCGTGCAAGACCGCACCGGCATATTCTGGAGTCAGCGTTATGTTGCTGTTCGGTGCGGCACCACAAGCACCCCATAGCGTGCCGTCGTAACATTGGATCTTACCCTGGGTAGTGTCAAAGTACATTGATCCAGCCAGTGAAGCATTCGTACCGCTGAATGGTGTAGCTGCGTAGGTGTCGAGCGTGAAGAGTGTCAGACCCTGGCTGCTTGCACCACCGACGCGCAATGTACCGGTGTTCTGTGTACCACTCGCAGCCTGAGCAACAATACTCAGGTTATCGATGTACCAAGTACGAGTAGTTGCAGCGGCAGTCTGGATAATTGCCAGGTTCGCACCAGCGCTACCAGCCGTAGTCGAAGTAACGAATGAACAGGTGACCTTCGTCCAGCCTGTCGTCACTAGCGTGCGAGTGCTCAGGGTATTCGTACCGCTCGTCTGGGCGCTACCCGTGGTACATAGCGCGTCCTGGGTGGTGCCGGCACGGTTATAACGAACGTCCAAATCGGTGAATGTCGATGGCGTACCACCTGCGGCAAGCTTGGCCGAGAAGCTTACGATATAGGTCGTTGAGACTGACAGCGCGCCGCCAGGCAGTACGTAGTCAGCGCCGGAGCTAGCACCGGTTGTCGATATAACCTTGACGCCAGCCACACCGCTGGCGAACTCGCCGGCGGTAGTGTCACGCGACACGGTCACACCCGTACCAAGCCCAGCTGCTGGCCACTGTGTCGTAAATGTGCCACTCGTTTCACCACCGCCATTCGTTGCCGCCAGGTTTAGCGATGAACCTGTGTTGGTCGTGTCTAAGCTGAGCTGCGTAGCACCCGAGGCGTTTTGGACCTGGAAGGCTGTGGTCGAATCAGTGTTGACCATCGTGGCGACACTACCAGTATTAGAAACTGTAAACAATGGGTAAGCATTGCTGCTGTTGTCTAGGATCTGCATCATGTTACCAGTTTGGCTGGCGCCTTCCTTCACTAAGAAAGTAGTAACGCTGGAACTTGCTGCGCCGGTAATCGTTGCAGCAGTAACGTTCGTAGAGGGCTGGATATTGAAGCCTGCTACCTGTACAGCGGCGGTCTGGTTCAAAACAGAACTGGCGTCGGCCCCAGCGTATGTCCAAGCGCTTCCGTTCCACATAAGCGTTGCTGTGGCGCCGGTGTTCAGCGAAATACTACTACCGCTGGCTGGCGCAAGCGTAAAGAGATTCGAACCAGACGACGCGTTGCTGATGTAGATCGTGCGACCAGCTGTTGCTGGGCTTGGGTTAGCCAGCGTCATTGTTTGCCCGGTGTTGGTAACCGTGATAACAAAGGCCGAATACAGGTCTTGGTTGGCAATAGCCGTACCGCTGGCGGTGCTCTGCGTAGTCACTGTGTTGACCGTCGTACCGTTGTTTACTAATCCGGCAGTGCCTGCGCTCAGACCAATCTGTACCGTGCCTTTGGTACCGGTGTTAGTTGCTGTGCCAGGGATAAGAATGACGTTGCCGCCGGCGTTGTTGCCGCTACCGGCAGCGTTGCCGCCCTGTAGCTTGAGGTCACCACCTGCGCTACCTGTTGTCGCACTTGAGCCAGCACCAGCCTGAACCGTTAATGTTGCGCCGTTCGTCCCAGCCGTAGCGCTGCCTGTGCCGCTAATGACGAAGTTGTTAGGAGCAGTTGCCGTCAGGCCGTTGCCCAGGTACAAGTTGTTGCTGGTGTCGAAGGTGGCGCGGACGTTCGGACCACCCGAGCCAGTTACAATTTGCAGGTTGTTAGCGTCAGTAGTGCCCAAAACGCCAGTTGCCCCAAAGTTGTTGCCGCCTTGCAGGAATGGCGCACCAGTACCACCCGAAGCACAGCTAATCAGGTTCGTCGTAGAGCTGTCGCGGCAAACCGCTACAGCGGCCGCGGTTGACGAGCCGAGCGAGCCGAGCTTAATGACACTGCTGCTCCCGCCCAGCGTCAGCTGGTTGTTGTTAACGGTTGCAATATTGATCGTACCCGAGCTGGCTGCCTGGATCGATACTGCGCCAGAACCGTTTCCACCTTGAACCGTAGTAACGTTGGCGGTTGCCGCGATCGAACCAACAGTAACGGTGTTAGTGCCAGCTGGAGTGCCGTCACCAATGTGGATGACCTTTGCACCAGTGCCCACTGTGTTGCCTGTGCCAAGGTTGATAGTGTCGGTCGTACCAGTGATAGTGTTGCCAGTAAAGAGGTTCAGTGTGCGGTTAGCGTCTGCTGCTACGTTGCCGATGTCTACTTGGGTGACGCGGTCGTTGTTGCCCAAACTTAGGGTTGCTGAACCACTGTTGCCAGCAGCACCAGAAAGGATGTTTACTGCCAGTGTGCTGGCTGCCGTAGTCTGTGATCCATTGGCTATGTTGATTGTCTGCGCGTTAGCAGCGGTAAAGTTCGCGTTGCCGATGTTAATCGTATTTGCGCTACTGGATTGTCCCACAGTAATCGTGCCTGTTTGGCTAGCCGTACCCAGAGTTATAGCGCCAGTGGAACTATTAACGCTTACATAGTCTGACGTGCCGGCATTATTCTGCACGCGGAACGCGTTGGCGCCGTCAGCGGCGTTGCGCACGATAACACCGCCGATCGTGCCGGTGCCGTTCTTGTTGCCACCGGTCAAGATAACGGATCCACCGTTCATGTTTGTATCGTTGGTACTGCCGGCGGCCAGCTGGAAGTCCTTACCATTGCCAGCGCCAACACCAGTAGTGTCAATACCGATACCCAAGCTGGTTTCTATTACGTCAGTGCTGGACAACGTAACTTGGTAGGGGTTGGAGATGTTGCAGCACGGGCCCCCAAGGAAGAGCAGCCCATTATAATGACCACTACTCGTATTGTCGTACAGGTGGAAGAACTCTTCTCCGGTGGCGTTTTGCATACTCAAGAAGTCAGCACGGCCACCAGTGTTCTGCAGTATGATCTGACCACCTTCGCCGCCGCCTACTTTAAGCCCCGTCTTAAGGTATACGTTACCGCCGTCAGCCGCACCAGTGCCACCAGCGTCACCAGCCTGGAGCGTGATATTACCACCGTTAAACGCCGCTGCGCCAGCACCGGCGTTGCCGGCTTGCAGAGTCAGCGCGTTACCGGCAGCATTTGAACTGCGTGTCTGTACATTTACGGTGCGGTCGGCGCCCTGTCCAAAACTCAAATCTGCTGTAGGTGCAGCGGTATTAATACCTACATACCCCTGGCTGCTATCAACATCAAGTATAGTGCTCGTACCGGCGGCGTTCTTCACGCTAAATAGCGCTGTTGAATCATTGCCAGCGGCGCCAGGCTGCACCAACACAGTGCCAGCTGCGCCTGTATTCGTTTTTGTTCCGGGGTTCAACACAATATTGCCGCCGGCGTTGTTACCCGAACCACCAGCGTTACCGCCTTGGATGGTTACCACACCACCTGCACTACCAGTCGTAGCCGAGGCACCCGCACCACCCTGCAACTTCAGGTTTGCACCATTAGTGCCGGCTGTCGCGCTCCCAGTAGCGGCAACCGTAAAGTTCGTCGGTGCTGCGGCAGTAGCGCCTAGGCCCAGGTACAAGTTGTTGCTAGTGTCGAAGGTGGCGCGGACGATGTTGTTGGTAATAATTTGTTGGCTGTTATTATCAAGCGTGCCGAGTGAGCCCGTGGCGCCAAAGTTGTTGCCGCCTTGCAGGAAAGGTCGACCAGTCGTGTTGCTGCTATCGCATGACGTAAGGTTGAAGGTTGAGGTGTCACGACACAGCGTGGCCGAGTTAGACGTAACTGCACCGACTGTCGAAACCTTCACAGTACCCTGTAATGTCGTGGTGCCACTGGTGCCGCCGATTGTTATTGGATTGTTGTTGACCGTCCCTATAGTTATAACTCCAGAGGCTGCGGCCTGGATCGATATGGCACCATTCCCCGTGGCAGTGTTTCCGCCCTGAATAGTCGTTACATTGCCGGTAGCAGCAATCGAACCAACCGTTACCGTGTTTGTGCCCACCGGCGTGCCGTCACCAATATGAATTACTTTTGCACCAGTGCCGGCCGTGTTGCCGGTGCCAATGTTAATAGTGTCGGTCGTACCAGTAAGCGTGTTACCGCTGAAGACGTTCAAGGTGCGGTTTGCATCGGCTACGACATTGCCGATGTCCACCTGGGTGACGCGGTCGTTGTTGGCCAGGCTTAAGGTAGCAGTACCACTGTTACCAGCAGCACCAGATAAAATGTTCACCGCGATCGTGCTGGCCGCTGTAGTCTGTGATCCATTGGCTATGTTGATTGTCTGCGTGTTAGCAGCTGTAAAGTTGGCGCTGCCGATAGAAATAGTGTTAGTGGCACTAGATTGGCCGAGCGTCAGCTGGCCAGTACTCGAGGTGTTACCAATCGTGATAACGTTCGACGCGTTCGTCCCGATCGCGATCGTACCCGATGCGAGGGCTTGTATGGCGACTGCGCTTGCCCCATTGCCGCCTTGGACCAGCACGTTCGTGCCGTTTGCCGCCGAACCAGCAGCTGCGCCGCCGATCGCGATCGTTTGCGTAGCTCCGGTGGAAGTAGCTATGTTTACCGTGCTCGCCGTTGCAGTGCTGCCGTTAATACCCAGGTTCAAGATTGATGATGCCGTGTCCACGCCCACCAAGCTGGTGCCAGCGGCATTTTGGACCTGGAAAGCGGCCGATGAATCAGTGCTGTTCTGGAAGACTGTTTGGCCAGTCGCCCCAATCTGGAGCAGGCTTGTCAGGAAGTTGTCTGCATTAGCACTGGTTAGGATCGGCGCGTACAGCGAGAACTGCGTTGTACTCGCACCGCTGTTGCCTGGCCAGGTTGTTGCCCATGTGCCATATGTCGAGCTAATCGTAGACCAGCGGGTCTGGTTTGCAGCACCAGCATCCAACTTAAGGTCGTTCTGGTTTGCCGCCGTACCGTTCGTGTTGTACACCAACCAGTAAACTGTACCGCTCGTTACGCTCGTACCGGTTATGGGGAAAGCGTTCCAAGCGTTCGCCGTTAGTGTCGTGTCGCCTGTCGAGTACCCAAGGCGCGTGCCAGGCGAGCCGCTTGAATCGCTATAGATAGCCGCCTGCCCCTTATTGTTTGGCGCTGAACCAATGATGGCGCCCACAAACCCGTATACAGTGCTAACCGTACCGGTAGCGCCGGCTGTAAACTTAGTTGCCTCATATGTGTTGCTATTTGAAGAGTCTGTGGAACCACCGATCGTGTTGTAGCCCAAGTTAACAATCGTGGCGCCGGCAAGATCCGACGACAGCTTAAACTTGTGGTCTGTCGAGTCAATACCCAGGTAGTACGCCTCAGCCGGTTCGTTAAACTCTATACCGGTATCGCCCGTACCGCTTTGCGCTACCTTAACCGGCAGTGCGTTCACACTAGATGTATTCACCGAAACATGTAACTGGCGGCTTGGAGCCGCTGTGCCAACACCAACATATCCGCTGGTAGTGTCAACGTCCAAAACCGTGCTTGTACCAGCAGCGTTTTGAACGCTGAAGGCCGAGGCGCTATCTGCCATGTTCTTCACCAAAACCTTACCTGCGGCGCCAGTGTTGGTCTTGTTGCCACCTTGTAGAGTAACAGTACCGCCGGCATTGTTGCCGCTACCGCCGGCGTCACCACCGGCCAGGGTCAAACCGCCACCGATACCACCAGTAGTAACTGAGGCGCCGGCGCCACCCTTTATCGTTAGCAATGCACCCGTAACCCCGGCTGTGGCGCTGCCCGTCCCCTGCACCGTGAAGGCGTTCGGAGCATTAGCGGTAACGCCATTGCCCAGGTACAGGTTGTTGCTCGTGTCGAAGGTGGCACGTACGTTCGGACCTGAAGCGCCAGTTATAATCTGCAGGTTGTTTGCATCGGAAGTACCTAATACTCCCGTTGCCCCAAAGCTGTTGCCGCCCTGTAAGAACGCCCGCCCAGTGGTGTTGGAACTATCACAGGCTGTCAGCTGGTTAGTGCTTGTATCGCGGCAAACCGCTGCCGAGTTGGCCGACACAGATCCCAGCGTCGATATCTTAACAGTCCCCGTAACTTCTAATGTGGCGCTTGGCGCGTTGTTGCCAATACCAACGTTGCCATCCGCTCGGACGTACAAGCCAGTAGTGCCCCCGTTGTTACTGGTGACACTCAGGGCGTACTTCGTTGAACCGCTCGCCTGCACATCTATGCTCATGCCGTTAGCGGCCGCATTCGTAGCATCGAGGACAGCCAAGTTGCCAGTGCCAGCCCCTTGCACGTTCAAAACCGTACCGCTGGCATTCGCGTACTGCTGGTTCAGGTTCAAAATATTAGAAGTGTCCGTGCAGGTGCCTGCTGTTTGTGTACAGCTGCTTTGTAAGTTCACCAAAGCGCCGCTTACGGTAAACGTACTGCCGGCGTTGTTCACTGTGTTAGAGCGGGCCATGTTTATAAAGTTACCTGTGTCGTTAAATGAACCGCTCGTAAGAGTCCGCGACACATTGCCAAGCAGTAAGCTGCCTGTAAAAGCGTTGGTAATTGCCGCGTTGGTACCACCAAGCGTTATGATCGAACCGCTCGTAAGCGTTGAACCGTCAGTGTTAATGCCGGTGCCTGAGGTCAGGTTTGAGCCGGAAATATCGAAGGCTGTACCTGTTGTCGTACCGGTAAGGTTGATGCTCTTACCTCCTGAGACATTGCTGATCTGGAGTGCTGCTGCCGTAGAACTGCTGTCAGAGTTCTGGAGCTTCAAGAGGTTTGATGAGTTTGAGTTAGTTGCGTCGTTGGCCTGGGTTATGAGTAAGGCTGGCGTGGAGCGTGCACCTGTTGAAAGATCAGATGTCACGGTAATGCCGCTCGCGCTTGCAACGTTAAACGCGGCGCTGCCGGTAACGGTGGTCGTGATGCTTCCGTGCCCGATGCCAATAGCGCTTGCGTTGGTAGTACCGAGGTTAACCGCCCCGTTGTTTGCTGCACTAGCAGTGCTGGTACCACCATCGATAGTCACAGAACCACCGTTGCGCGTGCCGCTGGCACCAGTAGCGTTACCCCCCTGAATACTTACTGAACCACCCGTTACGTTCGTTGTGCCCGAAGCGTCGCCACCGCCGAGCGTCAGTGACCCGCCGTTCGAGGAGGCACCGTTCGAAGCGCCAGAACGGACCGTCAAGCCAGTGGCTGTTGTTCCGGCAGGCGTCGTAATATCCTGCGTTTGACCACCGATGAGAGAAAGAACACCAGAATTGTTCAGGCTGAAATTAGAGGCCGAAAGCGACAAAGTACTCCCTGTTACCGCAATGCTGGATGCCGCTCCTGAAGCGACCGTCAACGCGCCGGCTGTACTGTTGCCGATGGTGGTTGCTCCGCTTCCTGTTGCGTTAAGCTGTACCGTACCAATAGCCGTAAGGCCCGCGCTCGCTGTCAGCAGCCCGGTGTTAGAAATCCCTACGACGGTAGTAGCCGACGTTCCGTTCCATGTCTGTACGTCAAATAAATCAGCCGTCTGACCATTAAAGCCCTGTATAACTCCGCCGACCGAACCAGCGGCAGCCGACCGGATAGCAAAGTTAGCCGGTGATTGTACGGTTGTGGTGTTCTGGATGTAGCTACCACTAGTCCCCGTTGCAAAACCACAGTTTGCCGAGTTTTGTATACAAATCGTACCCGCCTCATCCGGCAAAGAAATCGTGCGGTCGGCAGTCAGCGTATTGGAGTTAAGCGTTGAATGATACGCACTGCCGCCGATATCTGCTAAGCGAATCGTCCCAGCCAACGCGCCAAGGTTAGGGTTAGAAGACTTGTATGTAACTACTGCTCCTGCGTAAGAAGCAGACGTATCCAATGTCCCGGTAGCCGTCTGCGCTCCGGTACTCGTTACGTACAGCCACTCTGCGCCGAGTGACCGGTCGTTAGAACCTGCACTAGTAGACAGCTGCGGTGCTGCAGTAAAACCGCTTCCAGCAGAGAAAGCGTGGCCAGCCGAGAACCCAAACCCACCGAATACCATTTCGTTTGCTTGCGTCGTGGTAGCAGTTGCGCCTGACGTCAAGGAGGTACTGCTCCCGGAGTTAGTTGACGTTTTGTCGACTGCGGAGGGCCATACCAGGTTACCGAACTCCTCAGCGCTCATCACCCACCGGCCTGTTCCACTAACCGCTGAAATGTTGAGCGAATCACCGGAGTTAATTGCATTCGTTACGTTTGCCGAGAAAACATACGTTGCCGCTGTCGAACCATTTGTGACGGCGGCATCTGTGGTGTAGGTGTTGCCGGCTGTGTCAGTAATCGTCAGTGTCGTAGTTGCCGTAGAAGACAGTACTAACGAACCGACTATGCTGTGGCCGATTGGAACACTGCGCGCAAAAGTGAATGACCGGCTAGTTGTCGAAGTACTTCCATACACGCCCGATGCTGCGGTCGCCACATGTGCTGGAGTACCAGTGCGGCCCAAGTTTAGTGCGGCACCACTGTTGGTAGTATTCACCGAGAGAACATCGCCGCCTGCAGCGTTCGCCACCCGTAGCGCAGCGCTAGAATCAACACTGTTGGTCATCGTCACAGCGCCGCCGTCGGCAATTGTAAGCACCGCTGTCGTATTGTCTTTGAACACTGCCACGTTCCCGGTTGAAGTTGAGTTAGACACGGTCAAGGCGTCACCGCTCGTTGCTCCGGTAAGGCTCGTAGCCCCACTAGTAACAGTAAACGTTTTCCCTGTTAATACCGTGGTGTTTTGGTTCAGGTTAATTGCGGTCGCATTGGTTGTGCCAAGCGCCAAAGCTATGGACGTACCCGTGCCGGTATCGAAGAGCGGCGCCTGTATAGCCGTATCGGCCCTGCCCGTACCAGATATCCAGAAGTTGGATGTTGTCTGCGCTGATGCGTTCTGGTTCTGGATGTAGCTGCCTGCTGTCCCGGTCAAGAATCCACAGCTGACTGCATTTTGGTAACAAACCGTTGCAGTTGAAGCGCCGGGATCAGGCAGTGTGATAACCGAATCTTGGCCAAAGCTGGCGGCAAACTGCAAAACGCCGGTGTTGCTGCCGGCTAGCTTAGCCAATTGCCCTGCGCGGAACGCGTACGGAACAGCCGTTAGCTGGAGGCGCGGGCTCATTTCCCCATCCCAGGTTGGTGTGGCAGTTTGGGTGGTACCACCAATGTTCATAGTGATCCACATCTGTTGATCCCAGTTGATCGTGCTTGGGAACGCGTTGCCAGCCTGTGATCCCAAACTGACCGTCAAGTAGCCGTTAGCGACCCGGACACGGGCATCATTGCCAGCGGTTACACCGTTGCTGTCGTAGTACGTGTCGGTAAACTGTAGCGTACCACCAGAGGAAGCATTGTAAATTTTGAACTCAACATTGTAGTACCCATCCGGGACGATTCCGCCGGTATTGCTCATCAGCCGGGCCTGGAAATTGATGCCGTTACTGGTAGCGGCTATCGCGGGCTGCGGTGACCGTATCCCAACAGCAAATGTACTCAGCATAGCGAGGACCATGACGAACAAAGCCAGAGCTGGCTTGCTTGAACGTAGCAACGGTATGCGTACCTTTTGGGACATTAGTTTTTTTAGGTGTTTGTGGTTGTGTTGAATTAATTTTTGCTTTTACCGTCTGCCACGAGGGTAGACTTTGGAGCACCTTATAATTATCTGTTTACTACCTCTGATCGGCAATACATTACCAAGAGGAAAATAAGGTGTTACCTATGCAATCAAACACCAAGCCGGTCAATAGAACGATGACGTTATAATAACAACGAAGTTACTGCTAACGCTTCTAACACTTGGTTTTACCCTAATAGCACGGTCAATAATCTGAAAAAACTCGATGTTAAAAAAACAGCAACGTTTTTCACGTTGCTGTTTTATCCACAGGCCAGTGCTACAAAATTACGCGATTTTGGTAATTTTGATTTGAGTCTGGTGTTGGCGGTGACCGTGCACTTTGTGTACTCGCTTCTTCGCCTTGTAGCGGATAGCGGTAACTTTGTCAGCCTTGATGTCTTCTGCGACGATCTCGGCAGTCACCTTTGCTTTGTCTACATTAGGAGTGCCGACGCTAATCGTTTCGCCATCAATGACGAGTAACGGCTCAAAACTGGTAGTCTTGGCGCCTTCGGCGTGCAACAATTCGACTTCAATAGTTTCGCCTTCAGAGACGAGATACTGCTTACCGCCGGTTGTGATTACTGCTTTTTTCATACGTATGCTCTTTTATTAGAAATTTAGCTACCAACAGATAGTACCAGATATGACTTCATCTGTAAAGTGTTAGCAGGCGGTTTAGGCCTTGGTTTTTTGCAGCGAAACCGTCAATGGCGCACCGTCGACCGCACATGACGTGTCGTGCTCGTACGTCTGGTCAAATTCGACGCTTTTAGCGAGCGTCTCGGCGGCAATCGTTTCTTTATGCTCAGTAATGGCCTTGCGCAGCTCTTCGTCAACCGTAGATAAGCTCAGCTCTATACGGTCATCGACATCCAAGCCGGCTTGCTTGCGGGCACTCTGCACATTGCGGACCACTTCGCGCATCATACCTTCACGCTTGAGCGCGGGGGTCAATTTAGTGTCGAGCTTCACTCGTGGTTGCCCGCTCGCCTTCTTCAACACCTTAACGTTCAACTCCTCCAAGATAATTGGGGCGAGTTCGGCAGCGTCTTCACCAAGATGCTCATCTAGGTCAACAACCGCAACCGATTGCAGTGGCTGCCGTACTTTTATCCCGGTGCTTGCTCGTTCAGACAAGCCTTCGTTAATGACCTCACGCACGAACGCCATGCGGCCGAGCAACAGCTCGTTGATGTGGCCCGGTTCTGGCCAGTCGCGTAAGTGTACTGACTCACCACCGGTGAGCTTTTGGTACAACTCTTCGGCCAGGAACGGCGTGAACGGTGCCATAACATGCGCAAGTTGTACTAGTACATAGTGTAGTGTGCGGTAGGCAGCCTGCTTGTCGCCGTCGTCTTCACTCTTCCAGAAACGGCGGCGCGAACGGCGCACATACCAGTTAGAGGCATCTTCGATAAACGGCAAGATCGGCTTCATGGCATTAGGAATGTCATAGGCGTCCATGTGCTTTTCGACTTCCGCGGTCAGCTGGTGAACGCGGGACACAACCCAGCGGTCAAGCGGGTTAGCTAAATCAGCACTTGGGTCATCGTAACTACCGTCCCACTCCCAGCCGTCAACTTCAGCGTACAGCGTAAAGAAGTCGTACATGTTCCACACCATGCTCAGCTTGCGGGCCACGTCAGCTACGTCCTTGTTGATGAGGGCAAAGTCTTCACCGTTCATCAGGGGCGAGCTCATGAGCAAAAAGCGCAGCGAATCGGCCGAATATTCGTCCATCAGCTCATTCGGATCGGTGTAGTTACCAAAGCTCTTACTCATCTTGCGGCCGTCGCTGCCAGCCAAGGTGCCAGTGGTTATAACGTTCTTAAAGGAATTCTTACCAAATAATCCGACACTTACGGCGTGCAGGTAGTAGAACCAGGCACGAACCTGTCCCACGTACTCCACGATGTAATCACCAGGGAAATTGGCCTCAAATTTCTCAACGTTCTCAAACGGATAGTGGAACTGGGCAAAGGGCATCGAGCCGCTTTCAAACCAACAGTCCAACACTTTATCGATACGTTCATAGTGCACGCCGTCGATGTCAAAGGTTACGTCATCAATCCAGGGGCGATGGTAATCTTCAAGTTCACGGCCAGAAAGTTCCTTAAGCTCGGCGTAGCTGCCGACAACCTTGATGTGTTCTTTTCCTTTTTTATCCGTGCCCTTCCATACCGGCATAGCCGTTGCCCAGAACCGGTCGCGGCTCAAGTTCCAATCTGGTGCACTCTGCACTGTTTTAGCGAATCGACCCTGTTTGAGATGTGACGGGAACCAGTTGATGTCGCCATTCTGCTCGAGCATTGTCTCGCGCTGGCCTTCGATATCCATGAACCAGCTCGGGTGAGCACGATATAGCAGTTTAGTGCCGCAGCGGTGACAGTGCGGGTAACTGTGGCGAATGTATTCAATTCGCAGTGCTTTGCCTTGGGCTACAAAAGTCTTAGCAATATCTTTGTTGACGTCCCAGACCTGCTGGTCCTTCCAGGCCGTCTCAGTAAAGATTCCATTGTCGTCCAAGATAGAAATTGTCTCGATGCCGGCTGCCTTAAGCAAAACAAAGTCCTCTTCACCATAGGCCGGTGCCATCGAAACGATGCCAGTTCCCTCTTCGATGCTAATGAGGTCTGAGCCCAGTACCTGATGCGCATTCGGGCCGCGATCCACTTCGAATGGTTCGTATTCCAAACCTACGAGCTCTTTGCCCTTGTAGGTTTTAACCACTTCGTATGGCAGCGTCTTGTGCTTTTCATCCTGCAAGGCTTTATCGACCAAATTTTTAGCTATAATATAGTGCTCGCCGTCCTGTTCTAACAAGACCTCAACGTACTCTGCTTTGGGGTTAAGCGCTAATGCCGCATTGGCGAGCGTTGTCCAGGCCATAGTTGTCCAAGCCAACATATATGCATCTTTGGTTTTCAGTTTAAATTTTACATAGACCGAGGGGTCAGTGTCGTCCTGGTAGGAGTTGTCCATAGACACTTCAGCCTTAGAAATCGGCGTTGCGTCCCGGGGGCAATACAACAGGACCTTTTCACCTTCGTAGATCTTGCCGTCCTCGTACAACTTTTTGAACGCCCACCACACACTCTCCATATATGGCTTGTCCATGGTTTTGTAAGCGCCCTTAAAGTCGACCCAGCGGCCAATGCGGTCGATGGTGTCTTCCCACAACGAACCGGTCTGCACCATGTTCTGGCGGCAGGTCGTGATGTACTCTTCCAGGGTAATTTTGGTACCGATGTCGCGCTTGTCCTTGATGCCAAGTTTCTTCTCGGTGAACACTTCAGCTGGAAGGCCGTGGCAATCCCAGCCCCAGATGCGTTCAACGCGCTTGCCCTTCATCGTCCAGTAACGCGGTACTACATCCTTGGCAATCGAGCTCAACAGCGTACCGTGGTGCGGTTCGCCAGTAATGAATGGCGGCCCATCATAGAACACATAGCCGTTCTCTTTCGGCCGCATTTCGACCGATTTCTCAAACGTCTGGTGTTTTTTCCAATATTGTACGAGGTCTTTCTCGTATTCGAGCGCCTTGCGGCGCATGCCTTTTTTGAATTTCATACTCTGTAGGCTCCTTAAAAACCAAAAAACCATTGCTTTTGTCACCGGAACCCTTTGTTAAGGGCGGTACCATCCGGTTTCCAAAAGAAATGGTTCTTTTAGCGCTTAGTTGTCGTCGCTGCTAACGGCGCGTTCCCGTCGGGTTCTACTCTCTAGAATTTGATTGATCTAGATTTCTTCCCGCTGCTTCGTGGGTGATAGCCACTTAACTGTTTGCACAGTGCGCATGTTGTTACTTTGGTAACACCTTAGAATATACCGCAAACCGTTAAAAGTCGCAACTAGCCGCCGTAGATATAGCCAGCGACCTCGTCCATAAGCGGAAGTGGTATGCCCTGCCACATGTTCAACACCGAGCCATCATCAGCCAAAGCCAAGATAGCCGGATACGACATAACATCATAAATACTGGCCGTAGCGGCACCGTCACGCGTATTAAGGCTCTTAAGTTCTAGGCGTTTGGCGGCTTCGTACTGTCGCTCAAAATCGCGCACAAAAGATTCGATAGTGCTGGCGTGCTCAGAGTCTGGTCTGTAAAGGACTAGCAGTTTCACCCTCCGAGCATACCATAGTGTACTTTGCAGCTTCAATCAGAACAAAAAACCACCCCTGCTTTTAACAGGGGTGGTTTGGGTTGACTAGCCATTTAAGGCTAGTTGGCTAGCTACAGCCCGTGGTCGATCCACAGCTGCTGCAGACGTAGCAGGAACCGGCCCGCTGAGTCTGGTTGCCGCAGTTGTAGCAGATCGGCGCGGTGCTGTCGGCCTGTGGTGCCTTTGCTGAACCAGTCACGCTGGCTGGAGCACTTACCGAAGCGGCTACTGGCCGCGCTGCTGGTGTAGGCTGCTCTGATGCCTGGAGCGCTGCGAGCTCACTGGCTTCGACCAAGTGACCTTCGACCGTCTGATCGTCGGTCAGGAAGCTGGTCTGCTCTTCTGGCATGTCGTCGAAGGACGCAAGACCAAGTTCAAGGCGGTCGTCAAAGCTCAGGTAGTCGAGCGCTAGACGGCGGAAGATGTAGTCCGTGATGGAGCTGGCGGTGCGTACATCTGGGTCATCGGTGATGCCCGATGGCGCAAAGCTGCTGCTCATCATGGTGCGTACGTAGCTCTTCAGTGGCACGCCGTACTGCAAGCCGTGACTGACCGAAATCGCGAAGGAGTCCATCAGGCCGGAAATCGTTGAACCCTGCTTCGCAACGCTCACGAATAGTTCACCTGGCTCACCGTTCTCGTATTCGCTCACGGTGAAGAAGCCCTTCAAGTCCGAGATACGGAACTTATAGGTGCGGCTGTTGCGGCGACGCGGCAGCAAGCGGCGCACGGCGCCCTTTACGACGATCCGGTCGTTCAGCACTTCAGCAACCGATGCTGGAGCTGTTGCGGCGGCAACAGCGACTTCGGCGGCTGGCGCCTCTTTCTCCTCAACGGCCTTCTTCTTGCCGGAAAGCGGCTGGGCAACCTTACAGTTGTCGCGGTAGATAGCAATAGCCTTCAGGCCCATCTTCCAGGCGTCAATGTGGAGCTGTTCGATCTCTTCGACCGTTGCCTGCTCCGGCATGTTAACCGTCTTGCTAATGGCGCCAGAGATAAATGGCTGCACAGCTGCCATCATCTTTACGTGGCCAAGGTAGTGAATGGCGTTATCACCAACCGCACAAGCAAACACTTCGGCGTGCTCATCCTTAAGGTGTGGTGCGCCCTTTACGGTACCGTGCTCAAAGATGTAGGCAACGATGTCATCAGACTGTTCCTTGGTGTAGCCAAGGGTCTTTAATGCACGTGGCACAGTCTGGTTCACGATGGCCATAGAGCCACCACCGACCAAGTTCTTGTGCTTAACCAGCGCGAAGTCTGGTTCAATGCCGGTTGTGTCACAGTCCATCATCAGGCCGATAGTACCGGTTGGAGCCAGTACACTCGCCTGCGAGTTGCGCACACCGTATAGCTCGCCGAGTTCGACAGCTTCGTCCCAGGCAGCGGCTGCTGCACTCAGGAGTTCTTCGGAAACAAGGCCGGCGTCAATCTTTGAGACCTCAGCGCGGTGCATGCGCAGCACGTTCAACATAGCCTCGCGGTCTTTACGGTAGCCCGAGAACGGACCAACACGCTTAGCCATCTTGGCGCTTGTAGCGTACGAGTGACCGGTCATAAGCGCAGTAATGGCTGCAGCTTGCGCGCGGCCTTCTGCTGAGTTGTATGGCAAGCCCTGGGCCATCAAAAGCGCCCCAAGGTTAGCGTACCCAATACCGAGCTCGCGGTAGGCCTTGGCGTTCTTGTTCATCTTCTCTGTCGGGTATGAGCTGTAGCCTACCAGGATTTCTTGGGCGGTAAAGATCAGTTCTACTGTGTGCTTAAAGGCTTCGACATCAAATGTGTTGTCTTCCTTCAGGTACTTCAGCAAGTTCAAGCTGGCCAAGTTACAGGCCGAGTTGTCGAGGTGCATGTATTCCGAGCATGGGTTGCTACCGTTGATGCGGCCAGCGTTTGGTGCTGTGTGCCAGCGGTTTACGGTTGTGTCGAACTGCATCCCCGGGTCAGCACATTCCCATGCGGCTTCGGCAAACTGACGGAATAAATGACGGGCCTTTACGCGCTTAACCGACTTGCCGGTTGTTACGGCACGCAGGTCCCAGTCACCGTCGTTTTCGACGGCCTGCATGAACTCATCAGTAACGCGTACCGAGTTGTTAGCGTTCTGGTACTGCACACTAAATGCGTCCTTACCGTTCAAGCTCATGTCGAACCCGGCTTCTTGCAGGACGCGAGCCTTGCGCTCTTCGATTGCCTTACACCAAATGAACGTTTCAACATCTGGGTGATCGACGTTTAAAATAACCATCTTGGCAGCGCGACGTGTTTTTCCGCCGCTGGCGATCGAACCAGCCGAAGCGTCAGCACCACGCATGAAGCTTACCGGGCCAGAAGCACGGCCAGCACTCTTGCCAAGGGCTTCTTCAGATGAACGGATGGCACTCAGGTTAATCCCTGCGCCCGAGCCGCCCTTAAAGATCATTCCTTCTTCGGTGTACCAGTTCAAAATCGACTGCATGGTGTCTTCGACACCCAGGATGAAACAAGCACTCGACTGCTGAACGCGCTCTGGCGCACCGATGTTAAACCATACCGGCGAGTTAAATGCCGCGCGCTGCGTAGCCAATACGTACTTCAGCTCTTCGCGGAAGTCTTCGGCCTCAGTTTCAGTTTCAAAGTAACCCTCTTGGACACCTTGGCGGGTAACCGTGTCGACGACGCGGTCAATCAATTGTTTCAGGGAGCCTTCACGGTCATCAGTACCTGGGGTGCCACAAAAATATTTTTGGGCCACGATATTGATGGCGTTCAGCGACCAGCCTTCAGAAAACTCAACACCCTTCTGCTCGAACACAGGGGTGCCCGATGACGGGTTCGTAATTAACGAGTCGTGTTTTGCCCACTTCAGTTGGTCGTACGCCTTACTCTTAGGTTGAGTAAAAAGCCGTCCAACCGTTAGACTGCTGGTTTGTCCCATAATACCCTCACTTTTTGTCCCTGAAGAGCAGTCTCAAACTCTTCTATGGACTTAACTTTATTGTTTTTTTAAATATTTGTTAGAGTTGACGCGGTTTGCTCTCTCAAAGCACCGCTAGCTCCCCCTTAGGCTCTGTTTGCCCCGTAATCTCTTTTTACACTACGGCGACATATTTTTGCAAGAAGCAAATGTCCAAAACCCCAAGGGGAACTAACGTTCGTTATGCTTTGAGTGGTTCGCCAACCTTGTTGCGTTTCCGGATTGTCGATAGTTCGCGCTCGAACCCGGCAATATCTTTGAATCGCCTATACACACTGGCAAAACGTACGTATGCAACTTCGTTCAGCATACTTAACCGTTCCATGACCATCTCACCGATTTTAGATGAACTAACTTCCGGCTCGCCGCAGGCATACAAGTTCTGTTCGATATCTGCTACCAACTTCTCGAGTTGCAGGCTGGTAACCGGTGTCTTTTCGCAAGACCGGTGTAGCCCGCCGAGTAGTTTATCGCGATTGAACAGCTCCCGGTTGCCGTCATTCTTAACGACGACCAGCTGTGGCCGTTCCAGCCGCTCATACGTGGTGAAACGATAGCCACAGTCCGGGCATGCCCGTCTGCGTCGGATGGCTTGCCCGTCGCCAGCGTCGCGCGATTCGATCACTTTCGTGTCTTCGCATCCGCATTGGCCACATTTCATGCGCCCCTCCTTATGCTTTGTTTGAATGTACGATCACCATATATAGTGCTTGTGGTATTCATCATAGCTCCATACATAGCGCATTGCAACATTTTTCTGGTGTATAATTTACGCTGGTTTGTCGGTGTCTTCGTGCTCTTTATGGCGCTTTGTCAGGCGGCGCAGGAATGAAGGCTTCTCTAGTTCAGCATCCGAATCATGCTCTTCTTCGTCTTTGTCCTTATCGGCTTTAGCGTGAGCTAACGGGCCGTCATCTTCGGTATCTTTCTTGTCATCCTTATCGTCGTCCAAAGTCCAAATGTTTGGCATGTTGGCATCGGACTTGAAATCGTCGGCGGCTGGCTTGTCATCGTCTAGTGACATATCAATTTTGGCCATGTCGTCGTCAGCCTTAGTGTGTACGACTGGTGCAGGTGTGCTTGCAGCCACCGGGGTTGCTGCAGCGCCTGTTGCTATTCCGCTCGCCGTGCGTGCAGTAAAGTAAGATGCGTCAAAGCCAGTAGCCACCACCGTAATGATGATTTCGCCATCAAGTTCTGGGTTAATAGTAGCCCCGAAGATGATGTTGGCGTCAGGGTCAGCGGCACTAGTAATTGTTTCGGCGGCTGTGTTAATTTCGTGCATCGATAGGTCGTCGCCACCGATAACGTTGAACAGGATGCCCCGGGCGCCATCAATAGATACTTCCAGAAGCGGTGATTCAATTGCCTGCTGCGCAGCCTGTACGGCACGATTCTCGCCACCTGCGCGGCCAATACCCATGAGCGCTGAACCAGCGTTGGTCATAACCGCCTTAACGTCGGCAAAGTCGAGGTTAATCAACCCATGGACGGTAATAAGGTCAGAGATGCCCTGCACTCCCTGGCGCAAAACGTCATCTGCAACCTTGAACGCCTCGAGTAATGGAGTCTGGCGGTCGATAGTCTGGAGCAAGCGGTCGTTCGGGATGATGATCAGCGTGTCGACGGTTTGACGAAGGTTCTCAATAGCGCTTTCCGCGTTGCGGCGGCGCTTTTCACCTTCAAAGGCAAACGGCTTAGTTGCGAAGCCGATTACCAAGATCCCCATTTCCTTGGCTGCACGAGCCACCACGTGCCCGGCACCGCTTCCAGTACCGCCACCGGCACCGATAGTAATAAATACCATGTCAGCGCCTTCCAGGGCCTTCTTGATGTCTTCAATGGACTCTTCGGCGGCCTTCTGACCAACAGACGGGTCAGCACCGGCGCCAAGACCGCGTGTTTCGTCCTTGCCAATGTGGATCTTAACCGCTGCGAGCGAGTGATGCAGAGCTTGGGCGTCAGTATTAACGACGATAAACTCCACTCCATCCACGCCAGCTTCTATCATGCGGTTGACCGCAGCGCCGCCGGCGCCACCAACCCCCACAACCTTAATACGCGCGAATGTTTCTATAGCTGGAGCTACCTGAGGCATGTGTTACCCTCTCTTAAATACTTCACTTTATAGCCTGAGTATAGCGTAGGCATGCCGCGAGTTCAATAAATTTGCGCGGGTAATTCTGCCTAGTAGTCAGGCCGAATACTTTGTGTCTTCAGCGAATTAGTGCTTAAAACGGCGGATCAATGAGTCTACAAAATGTAGTGTTCGGTCGGTAGCTTTGCCGTGATTTGCCGGCACTACCTCTGGCAATAGCAGCATGTCGAGCATCATAAGCCCGACTGCTGTGCAATATGTCGGGTCAGCGACGGTGTCGATCAAACCGCTCATGGGCTGCAATTTGCCAACCCGCGATGCAAGCTGCAGCTGGTCTTTGGCATATTCTGCAATGCCTGGCAATTTAGCAGTGCCGCCTACGAGCACAACGCCACCGGGCAATTTGTGGGCCCGGTGGATTTTAGAAAGTTCTTTATTAACGTATTCAAATAATTCTTCGACTCGAGCCTCGGTGATCATTGCGATGTCTTCAGCCTTAAAAATGTGGTCCTGGCCATTCATTTTTACCCGTACATCACGCTTGTTTGCGGCTTGCATAAGCCCTGCGTGCTGAACTTTGACCGCCTCGGCAATGTCGAGGTCGGTACGCAGCCCGATCGCCAGGTCGTTTGTAATATGCTGGCCACCCATAGGTAACACGGCAACATGCTGTACTTCCCCATCTTCCAGTACTACCAAGTTCGTCGTGCCGGCACCAATGTCGATCAATACCGTTCCGGCTTCTTTTTGCTGGCGTTGCAATACAGCTTCAGCCGCCGCCAAGCTCGACAGCGTGCGATTATGTACATTGACCTGCGCTTTATCAAAAGCCATGTCTAGGTTCCGCAAGTTTGGTGTTGCCGCAGTTACAATGTGCGTGTCAACTTCTAGGCGGACTCCGTGCATTCCTACCGGGTCCTTAATATTATCCTGGCCATCTAGCCTGTAATTTTGGGCAAACACCTGAATAATTTCGCGATTTGAGGGGAGTTGCACAATAGTCGCAGCTTCTTCAACCCGCAGACGATCGTCTTGTGTAATTTCGCGGTTAGCGGCGCTAATGGCAATGACACCTTTGGAATTCAATCCACTGACATGGCTGCCATTAATATTGATCGTCGCACCAGTTAGCCGCATGCCAGATAGCCGCTCGGCTTCGGTAACAGCCTGCGCAATAGCATCGGCGACATCTTCGATGTGAACCACAATCCCTTTACGCATACCTAAATTAGGCGCGCTGCCGTGTGCCACAATAGACAACTTACTGGGGTTATTTTGGTCAATAATCCCCACGACGCAGCGAACCGTGCTTGTGCCTACATCGAGGCCCACGTATGGTGTAGAGGCAGAGGAGCCGTGCATATGAAGGCAGTATAGCGCTTACCCTTAGCTCACGGCAAGTGTTACAGCTTAGTTAGTATCTCGCAACCCGTGTTGGTGACGAGTAGTGTGTGCTCAAACTGAGCTGCCCAACTGCCGTCAGCAGTAAACAATGTCCAGCCGTCGGGCGCTTCCACGATAGACGCACCAGCGAGCGTAGCAATCGGTTCAATCGCAATGGTCATGCCCGCTTTGAGCACTGGCCCGGTGGCTGCGCGGCCGTAGTTAGGGATTTCGGGGTCTTCGTGCAGTTCATGACCAACTCCATGCCCGACCAGTTCGCGGACAATCCCCAGTTTGTATTTGCGCAGGGTTCGTTCAATAACCGATGAGATATCACCGATGCGCACACCCTGCCGCACCACACCAATTGCTTCTTGCAGGGCGCGTTCCGTGCCTTTTATTAAGCGTGCCGTGTCCGGGGTGGTTTTACCGCCGATGGCAACGGTGATGCCGGCATCGGTAACCATACCCTTATACTTCACGCCGAAATCAAAATTCACCACGTCGCCTGCCACAAATGGCCGGTCATCGGGTATGGCATGCTGGACTTGGTTATTTACCGAGATACAAATAATGTCAGGGTACCCATAAAAACCGAGAAACGCCGGCTCGCCACCAAGAGTTTTGAGCTCTTTTTTGGCCAGCGCCGACATGTCTTTAGGCGAAAGCCCGGGCGCTGCCTTTTCGCGCATCAGTTCAAGCACAGTCGCAAGCATGCGGCCGCTCTCGCGCATGGCTTCAATTTCACTGTCAGTTTTAATGGCATTCGTCATGGATCACCCCTGCTCTAACGCTATTTGTCGACGCACTTGAGGATGGCGTCGTGAACCGTACGAGGCTCCTGTGAAGCATCGATGTCGCAAACTTTTGCGCCCTCTTGCTTCAAGTGAGCAATAATCGGCAGTGTTACTGCGCGGTATTCGCTAAAACGCTTGGCAATTGCTTCTTCAGTGTCGTCCTGCCGGCCACGCTCAAGCAAACGGGAGCGTACTACTTCTTCTGATGCTGCTAGATGAACTACGGCGCTCAGATCAAAACGGCCGCCCTGAACCTGCTTAAGTAGCCAGTCAGCCTGCGGTACCGTGCGAGGGAATCCGTCCAAAACAAACTCTTGCTTTGTGTCGATCAACTCTAGGACTTTGTCCATGAGGTTAATCATCTCGTCGTCAGACAATAACTTGCCTTCGAGCATTTCTTGGCGGCGTTTGCCCGTTACCAGTACGCGCAAAATTTCACCAGTAGAAATCCATGCATACCCGTGCTCATCGGCCAAAATTTTGCCCTGCATACTCTTACCCGCACCGGCGACACCCATCAAAATAATCACGTGTTAGCTAGCCTTTCCTTTACCATTGTTGCAATACGGGAGCCATCAGCCTGCCCGTTGGATTTTTGCTTTACTCCAGCTATAACTTGGCCCATGGCTTGCGGCCCGCTTACGCCAAGCTCAGCGATAACGTCATCAATCAACTTCCCAAGTTCTTCGTCTGATAATTGCTTGGGCAAATACTGTTCAACGACAGCCTTCTCGTCAAGCTCAGCTTGAGCCCGCTCTTCGTTGCCGCCTTGGCGGTACAAATCAGCACTTTCCTGGCGCTTTTTTGCTTCTTTGGCGAGCAGTGCGATTATCTCCTCGTCGGGAAGACCTTCTTCGCGAGCGCCTTTAGCGACTTCCGCGTATAAAATAACACTCTTCAGACCGCGGAGAGTGGTTACAAGCACCTTATTACCTGCCAGGAGTGCTTGTTTGACGTCCTGGTCGATACGCAGCTTGAGGCTACTCACGTACTACCGTTGGCCGAGTTTAATTTTCTTTAGCTTCAAAGCTTTGCGCTGTGAACGGATAATTGCCTTATTCCGGCGTTCACGCTTACTAATCGGCTTTTCAAAGAATTGGTTCTGCTTAACAACGGCAATAACGCCAGCTTGTTGAACCTTACGGTTGAAACGGCGCAGGAGGTTTTCCAGCGATTCTTTTGAGTCTTTACGGGTTACTTGGATCATATCAGTTGTATTCTATCGTAACAGGGAGAACTTTGCAAGCTATACAACTTGCTTTTTCTGCGCTGCCCGTTGTGATTTCAACACAATACTTTGTAGTTCTTTAAAAATCGCGAATTGCTTATTGGTGTGGTAGATTTTGGTGTTACCTTGCTTCTCAGAAATAAGGAACCCAACTTTCTCAAGTCGCTTCAGTTCGCGCTGGATATTGCCGGCGTCTTCTTTAATCAGCTTAGCTAGGCCCCGGACATGAGTCTTGAAGTCAGGGTACTTAGCATAGATGACTATGATCTTGCGCCGAACTCGTGATGTGATGAATACGTCTAACATAAGCTATATATTGTCATTCAAACAACGTACATAAAGTATAGCTCATGCGCGGCGGCGTTTTCAACCTCGAAATTCATCTTTTGCTCACAAAACCAATATAATGCAAGTATGCACTATTTGGAGGTACTCGTGGCCGACGCCACGTTTCATGGGGGCGAAGCACTTACCTACTCCAGTGATAAGGGTTTACTGCCCGGTTCGCTGGTTGTCGTGCCGCTGCGTGCCAAGCACGTGCTGGGCCTGGTAGCAGGCACTGCTTCCAAGCCCTCTTTTGCTGTTAAACCAATAATTTCTGCCGCCGATCTGCCTGCCATTCCAATGCAGCTACTCTCCCTCCTAGAGTGGCTAAGGAGTTACTACCCCGCGCCGCTCGGTGTCCTCACGCAGCTTTTGTTGCCCAAACAGCTACCTAAAAAGCCTTTGCCGCTTGGCGCGTTACCTCCCAGCGACAACTTAAGTCTGCCACCGCTTGGCGCGGACCAGCAACAAGCGGTGGCCGCCATTACCACTGAGGGGCTTCATATTCTGCACGGCGAAACAGGCAGCGGTAAAACCAGGGTCTACATCGAACTTGCGCAACGTGAACTCGCTCGCGGCCGGTCCAGCATTATCCTAACTCCAGAAATTGGCCTGACGTCGCAGTTGGCCGGCAGCTTCCGCGAGATATTTGGTGAACGAGTCGTTGTGATCCATTCGCAACTAACCGACGCTACCCGCGAACGCCTTTGGCAATACACCCTGGGGCAGACCGAACCCATCATTATCATTGGCGCCCGGTCCGCCCTTTTCAGCCCGCTCAAAAATATCGGGTTGATCGTTATAGACGAGTCGCATGAAACAGCATATAAACAAGATCAGGCACCTTATTACCACACTACTACTGTTGCTGCCCAACTCGCCCGATTGCACCATGCTACCCTCGTGCTGGGTTCTGCAACCCCGCTGGTAACAGATTACTACGTGGCAACTGCCAAAAACCGGCCTATCGTCCGCATGCAGTTACCGGCTAAAACGAGTGACTTTGCGGAACGACTTGTAAAAGTAATAGACCTACGTGACCGCAATAACTTCTCTAAAAGCCCCTACTTGTCAGCCGAATTACTCAAACAAATATCCGAAACATTAGCAAAACATGAGCAAGCTCTCATCTTTTTAAACCGCCGTGGCACCGCCCGCGTTGTGTTCTGCGACAAATGCGGTTGGCAAGCGGCTTGCCCGCATTGCGACTTGCCCCTCGTCTACCACGGCGACAGCCACATCATGCGTTGCCATTCGTGTGAGTATAAGGCGGCTTGCCCTAATAGCTGCCCCACCTGTCATAACACCTCAGTTGTCTTTAAAAGTATCGGCACCAAGGCCATTGTCAGCGAGCTCGAGCGGCTGTTCCCGGGCACGCGTATTATGCGTTTTGACACAGACAACAAAAAAGACGAGCGCATGGAGCAACACTACGACGCGATACACCGTGGCGACGTAGATATCTTGGTAGGTACCCAAACACTTGCAAAAGGACTAGACCTGCCGCGCCTCGGTTTAGTAGGTGTGGTGATAGCCGATACGAGCCTGTTCTTCCCTGATTTCAGCGCCCAAGAACGAACCTACCAACTATTAAGCCAGGTCCTTGGCCGGGTTGGCCGCGGCCACCGTCACGGCCGGGCTGTAGTCCAAACCTATTCGCCTGATAGCCCGCTATTAGAAGCTATCCTCACTAAAAACTGGCCAGCCTTCTATGAAGCTGAGATTGCGGAGCGCAAAGCATTCCGGTTTCCACCTTTCTGCTACGTGCTTAAGCTGACCTGCCGCCGCGCCTCAAGTAGCAGCGCCGAACATGCCGCCCAAAAACTGGCCGCAGAGCTTCGTGAGGCTTACCCGCGTGCAGCCATTGAAGGCCCGGCGCCCTCCTTCCACGAAAAGGTGCAGAACAAGTTTGCCTGGCAACTTGTTATTAAAACAAGTAACCGTTCTCAGTTAGTCGCTATCATCCGCGGATTGCCAAGCGGTTGGTCATACGACATAGACCCCATGAATCTGTTGTAATCACCTTTGACCCTCCGGTATACTTTGAGGAATGACAAAAGACGACATCATCACCCTACCCAACCCGCACCTTCGTACGCGGTCTAAAAAAATAGGTCACATAAGCCCGGAAGTCACCAAACTTATAGAGGACATGAAGGCTGCGACCCTCGATTGGGAAGCCAGCCGAGACCACGAAGTTGGTGTTGCACTTGCCGCCATCCAAATTGATCAACCCCTGAGAATTGTCGTAATTCGTAATGATTTTGACAACAAAGACGACCACTCTTTCACTGTCTTCATCAACCCTACTATTACCAAGTATGAAGGCGCCACCGAAGAAGACTATGAAGGCTGCCTGAGCGTCCCTGATATATACGGTAAAGTCCCGCGCTACAGCAAAATTCGCGTCAAAGCGCAGGACGAGAAAGGGCGCGAATTCCGAGTCAGCGCCGAGGGGTTCCTGGCACGCGTGCTTCAGCACGAAGTTGACCACACCAACGGCGTAGTATTTATAGATCATATCAAGGATAACAAGGATGCCTTCTTCCGCTTAGAAACGGATGGCCACCTGGAAAAGCTCGACTATGACAAAGATATCCGAACCAATAGTATTCTTTGGTAGCGGTCCGGTGGCGGCCGAAAGCCTCCGCCTCCTTAATAATAACTTCCGCATCGAAGCCGTTGTCACCAAACCTCGCGCCGCACACCACCACGGTGACGTACCGGTACTCGAACTTGCCGAAAAACTAGCGCTGCCTATTAAGACCGTCACAAACAAGGCCGATCTTGATGCTTTATTTGGCGGCAAACCATTCGAAAGCAAGCTCGGCATATTAATCGACTTCGGCATCATTGTCTCCCAGAAAGTCATCGACTACTTTCAACTAGGTATTATTAATAGCCACTTTTCCCTATTACCCGAATGGCGTGGCGCCGACCCCATAACCTTCTCGATACTGAGCGGCCAAAAAACTACCGGCGTGAGCCTGATGCTCTTGAGCGCCGGTATGGATGAAGGTCCACTGCTTGCTCAAACTACTTTCGATATCCCTTCGGACATGACCACACCAGAACTTACTGACGCGCTTATAGACGGTAGTTACCAGGCGTTGTGCCACGTAGTCCCAGCGTACCTGACTGGTGCAGCCCAGCCCGCACCGCAAGAAGCAGTATCGCTGGCACCCAGCAAAGTCCCCACCTACTCACGCCGCCTTACTAAAGAAGACAGCATTATAGACTGGAGCAAACCAGCCGAAGTTATAGAGCGCGAGATCCGCGCCTTCAGTGGATGGCCCAAAAGCCGCGGTCAGCTTGGAAAACTCGATGTTATCCTTACGAAGACGCATGTAGTGGACGCTTCGGGCGAGCCCGGCAAAGCCGCCATCATCGATAAACAACTCGTAGTGTATTGCGGCCAGGGTGCGCTCGTTGTGGACCGCATCAAACCAGCTGGTAAAAAAGAAATGACCGGCGAGGCATTCCTCGCCGGCTATAAACAGCTCGTTATATAAACTACATTTGTGGAGCAGGAGCTTCGGGGGGCACTGCGCCGCCGCCAAGGCTTGCAGCTTGAATCTGAGGAGCCAATTGCTTGACTTCAGCTTTCAGCTTTTCAAACTCTGATGCCACAACGTCTTTGTAGTTCGGGAAATTTGTTTCCAGCCATTTGAGTGCGCCAGCTTCGTCGTTGCGGTCAATAAACTGCTCGAACTCTGTTAATTGGGCATCGCTCATCTGTTCTGCGAGCTTCATACCAACCCGCATCTCCAAAGTCTCATAAATATGCGCTAAGAACTTCTTTTTCTCCTCGGGCGGCATGCCGTCCAAGCCGAGTTCTTTGAGTAAATCATCGTCAAGTTTTATCATGGGTAATTCCTCTCTGCCTTTATTCTATCATTCTTCTGATTGGTCGCAACTTTATAGCGAACGAGTGATAGTCTCACGCGTAAAGAGCTCTAGGCGATCACCTTCTTGGAGTTCGACTTTCGAGACTGATTTAAAGCTCAGACCGCACATATCACCTTCAAAAACCTCTTTAGTGTCCTGTGGCCCGCGCTTCAGGTTCGTGATCTCAACCTCTGCGAGCTTCTCGTCCCCGCGCATGACCCGAGCCAATGCCGGAACGACCAGTTTGCCCTTAGTAACTTCACCACCACAGATAACTTCTGTTTTGGTTGTCTTAAAGACGGCGCGCACCACCAACCGGCCTGTGTCGGTCTCAACGATTTCTGGCGCCAACAATGTGCTGAGGCCTTTCTTAACGTCATCTATGAGTTCGTAGATGATAGTGTAAAGACGGATGTCTACTTTATCGCGTGATGCAATGCGCTTAACCGGTGTAGGTACTGTGACGTTAAAGCCATAAATAATCGCGCCACTAGTCGCAGCAGTGTGTACGTCGTTATCGGTTACCGAACCAACGCCGGAACTTACCACACGTACGGCCACTTCTTCGGTGTCCATGGCCTTTAGGCTGTCGATGACAGATGTCAGCGAACCCTGCACGTCGGCACGTACAATGATGTTCAGCTCTTGTACCTGGTTGTTGCGGTTAATCATACGGATCAGTTCACCGCTGGTCATATCACTACTACTGCCGCCGGCACGCTTCTGGTTGTGCGATTGCTCGGCCATCATGCGTGCGACCTTCTCATCTTTTACAACGGTAAATTCATCACCGAATTCTGGAGATGCCTTAAAACCAGTAATGATTACCGGGGTCGAAGGCCCTGCAGACTTGATCTGTACGTCATCTGTGGACTGAAGGGTGCGAATCTTGGCATATGTTGTGCCAGCGACAACAAAATCACCGACCTTAAGGATGCCTTCTTCGACAAGTGCGTGAGCAATCGGGCCGCGGCCTTGCTCCAGGTGGGCCTCAATGATAAGCCCTGTTGCAGCGCCATCAACTTCGGCCTTAAAGTCCTCAACATCGGCAACCAACAGGATCATATCGAGCAGATCGTCGATACCCTTCTTGGTCTTTGCAGAAACTTCAACAACAACCGTATCACCGCCCCACTCTTCAACAAGCAGTTCGTGTTCAGACAATTGTTGCTTAATGCGGTTGGCGTCGGCGCCTTCTTTGTCCATCTTGTTGATAGCGACAATAATCTTAACGCCTGCTTTGCGGGCAAACCGTATAGCTTCAACAGTCTGAGGCTTGATGCCGTCGTCGGCAGCCACGACAATAATCGCGATGTCAGTCAGGTGAGCACCGTGCTCGCGGATAGCAGCAAAGGCTTCGTGCCCAGGAGTGTCCAAGAAAGTAATTGCACGCTTGTTGTGCGTGATCTGGTAAGCGGAAATGTGCTGCGTGATGCCGCCGGCTTCACCCTTGGCAACTTGGGCGCCGCGGATAGCGTCCAACAAGCTGGTCTTGCCATGGTCAACATGACCCATCACAGCCACTACTGGGGGCCGAGTTTGGGCTTTGTCACTGTGTTCCTTGTGCTTCTCGCGTACTTGTACAACAGTTTCCTGGACCTTCTTAACTAGCTCCACCTCAAGGCCAAGCTCCTCAACGATAATCTGAGCCGTATCAAAGTCGATACGCTCATTAACCGTGGCCATAACGCCGTTCTTAAACAATTCACCAATTACACGTGTTACCGGCAGGCTTAGCTTCTCAGCCAGGGTGCCGACGGTGATCATATCTTCGATTTCGATTGTTCGTGCCATCGTTCACCTCTCTGCCGGGTCCTGCCGGCGTTACGTGGCTCGTACTACTTTTTAGTACAAGCTATTTTGCGCTTTTTAAGCTCAGAGCAATTTTGCGGGCGTCGTTGTCGATATCGAGCACCTTAAACTGCTTCTTTTCGTTGAGCTTAAAGATCTGCTGCGGGTCGACCGTTTCGTCGTCGCTCATTTCGGATACGTGTACAAGGGCTTCTACGCTTGGTGAAAGCTGTACAAACGCGCCGAATGGCGTAATACGAGTGATCTTGCCTTCTACGATATCGCCCTTAGTGAAGGCTTTAACTTCCTTCAACCATGGGTCTTCGCTCATTTGCTTCAGGCTCAGACTCAGGCGGTCCTTATCGATAGCGATAATCTTAGCCTTAACCTTGTCGCCAACTTTAACGTAGTTGCGGGGGTCTTCAACACGTTCCCAGGAAATTTCCGAGATGTGGATCAGGCCTTCAATGCCGTCTACGTTCACAAATGCGCCGAAGTCGATAACTCCAGTTACAACACCTTCGACTACATCACCGACTTTTAGTTCGGCAAAGCGGGCGTGCATGTCATCCTTAACAGCTTCCTTCTCAGAGAAGATCAGCTTGTTGTCCTTGCGGCTCACGTCGAGCACACGGACACGGATTGGCTGGTTAACCAATGCATTCAGCTTCTGCAGGATTTCGTCCTTGTCAGCACCAGAAACGCGTGGGTAGTGCCCAGCGGCTAGTTGGCTAACGGGCAGGAAGCCACGAATGCCTTCCAGCTCTACAAGCAGACCACCACGGTTGGCGTCGTACGGTGTTACTTCTACGATCTCTTGATCGTCGAAGACGCGCTTCAGTTCGTCCCAACCACGGTCCTTAGCAGCACGCTTCATGCTGAGCAAGGCGTGGCCTTCTTCCATTTCGGGGTCGATAACACTAACGGTTACCGTTGATCCCTCTTCAAGGGGTTGTCCGTGCGACAACTCGCGGCGCATTACGACACCGACACCCTTAGCCCCAAGGTCAATCCAGACCTCGTGCTTTCGTACTGAGTTAACAACGCCTTCAATGACGTCCCCAGTCTCTAGTTGCTTGACGTCACTGCCTTCCAGCAGTTCGTCCATCGTTACAGTACTCTTTGACATGTTCTTACCATGCCTCCTTCAAATGTATTTCTGTCGGCGACTCATACAAGCCTCCGCAAGATTGATCTCATTATAACGCTTTTATCTGTTATGGTCAAAGGTTGATCACCCTAGCACAGTGTGCCCGTAGGAAACAGTGACCGGGCGTGTAGCAGCAACGCGAGGCTGCGTGATACACTACAAACATCATGTATTTGGGGATAGATATTGGGGGTACGAAAACGTTTGTTGCCTTGCTCGACGAGCATGGCGTCATACGACAGCAAGAGCGTTTTCCAACGCCCCCCAAATATGCCGACTGGCTAATACAGTTGGCCGATATTGTTGCAAATTTGCCAACAAAAACATTCATTGCGTGCGGTGTTGGCGTGCCTGGGCGAATCGACCGGAAGCATGGAGTGGGGCTCGACATGGGTAACCTTACTTGGCACCATGTACCTGTCCAAAGCGACGTAACAAAGCTGCTTGGTTGTCCGGTTGTTGTTGAAAATGATGCTAATCTTGCCGGGCTGTCAGAATCAATGCTGCTTAAGCAGTATCGCCGGGTATTATATGTAACGATCAGTACCGGCATCGGCACCGGTTTCATCGTCGACCAAGTTATAGAACCGTCGTTTGCCGATTCCGAGGGCGGCAAAATGATGCTCGAGCATAACGGCAAAGTACAAGAGTGGGAAGACTTCGCCTCCGGGCGCGCCATTGTCGAACGGTATGGCAAAAGAGCCCATGACATCACCGATGCAGCTACTTGGAAGCAAATTTGTCACAACATCGCCATTGGCCTTATTGATCTCATCGCTGTAGTACAGCCCGACATTATCGTCCTCGGCGGCGGTGTTGGCACATATTATCCGCGCTACAAAAAATATCTGGCCGACGCCCTAGATGCATATGCCACCCCGTTAGTGCCGATCCCACCCATCAAGGAAGCGGCCCGTCCAGAAGAGGCGGTTATATACGGCTGTTATGACCTGGCGAGAAGTTTATATGGATCAGCTCGTTCGTAGGCTCCGGCACGATTTTCCTTCTCTAACCTTTGTTATTGGTGAGGCGCCGTGCTGGTCCCCTGGCGACAGCCAGGTGTATTACACGCTAGACAAGCAGGCTGGAGTGTCTGGTTTACTCCATGAACTTGCCCATGCGCTGCTAGAGCACAAGACATATACCAGTGACGTCGACCTACTAAAAAAAGAGGTTGAGGCTTGGGATAAAGCTTGCCGGCTTGCCCAGCAATACGACCTTACCCTGGATGTTGAACATATCGAGGATTGCCTTGACACGTACCGGGACTGGCTGCACAAGCGCAGTATGTGCCCGACCTGCCATGTGAATGGCCTCCAGACAGCCGTACGGCACTACAGATGCCTTAATTGCGGCAGAGATTGGCAAGTAAGTGCTTCGCGGCTTTGCCGGCCCTACAGGCTTTCTAAAATGGTCTCAGCAACATAAAAAACCGGCAGTTTCCTGCCGGTCTTTTTGACGATACCGTCTAAGGATTACTCCTTAAGCAGCCTTCTTGGTGCGGCGTGAAATACGACCACCCTTTGCACCGGCAAGCCGAGCAAGTTCGCGGTTGGCAAAGAAGCCACCGGTTTTACCAAGAGTACCGCCCTTTGCGCCAATCTTGGCGTAAAAGTCGCTACCGTACTTTGCTTTGTTTGTTGCGGCGGCAGCCTTGCCGCCAGCTTTGGTTCCAGCCATGGCTAAAAACCTCCCTTATAAGTTGGCTTTCGCTCTAAGAGTCAACAAAGGGGTCCCCGCAGCATGCAAGCATGCGCTGGAACCCCTCTATCTCGTCCTCACGAAATTATGCTTATGATATCACTATATAGCGCTAATGTCAATAACTTTACCTTAAGTAGTTACAAAAAATCCACCCAGGGGGTGGATTGAAAAATTACAGGGTTTGTAGCCTAAACGAGAACTTTTTCTTTCTTCTTTTCCTCTTCGTGGCGCGACCATTGCATCAGATCATCGTAGTCTTGCTCTGCGGCCAGTCCTGGGTCGTAGTAAACAGCGGTGCGGATAGCTAGGTCAGTAACCAAAAAGCTGGCCAAAGCCTTAGAAAACTCTGGGTTATGACCACTGCGGAAGAACAGATCGAGCAAATCACGGTTGAATGTTGGAGCGTTTGGGTCATAAACGAGCTCTGGCTGTACTTCAGGCATCGCGTCCATCAACTGCATGCTGGCATTTGCTTCAAGAGAAGGCTCGAAGCCGTCACCAAACTCTACAGCAAACACATCAGGCTGAACCTGTGCATCAAGATAAGCTGGATCAAAATTAGCGACAACATCTGGGCTTTTTTGCATGATCATATTATAGACTATAATGCCCTTAAAATCAATAGCTTTGATACACTTTTTATCTGGTTTAACCCTTTAAATAGACAAAAGCCATCCTATTCGGATGGCTTTTGTATAACTCGGCACCGTGCTATTTTCCCAGGGGTGGACCCCAAGTATTGTAACCGCGGCGAGGCTTAACTGCTGTGTTCGGCATGGGAACAGGTGTTTCCCTCGCGCCATGGGCACCGAAAGGACGCCATCTCGTAAGATGTAGCGTCGTTTCGATGTCCATTCGGTGGAGTTATCTCGGATTTATTAAGCGTCTTAAAAACAAACAACTGTTTTAGTGTTCTCACAATATGATAAACACCAATAACTAGTCAATGCCATTCCTCACTCTAACCAGGCAAGCCCGGCGTCGAATGAGAAATCGTAAAAAGTCGATGGGACTATTAGTACGCTTCGGCTACATACATTGCTGTACTTCTACCTTGCGCCTATCAAACTGATCGTCTTTCAGTGTCCTCATAGGGAAATCTAATCTTGGGGTCAGTTTCACGCTTAATATGCTTTCAGCGTTTATCTGGTCCGCACATAGCTACCCAGCCATGCCATTGGTATGACAACTGGTACACCAGCGGTGCGTTCACCCCGGTCCTCTCGTACTAGGGGCAAATTCCCTCAAATTTC
>DATIIM010000010.1:0-1775 GCA_035479615.1 Patescibacteria group bacterium | reverse complement strand
GCTGTGGCGAATCATCGAAAATCTTAGTATCACCGACGGTTTGCCGATGCCTCGGGTGTACATCATGGATGACCAGGCACCGAATGCTTTTGCCACTGGCCGCAACCCCAAAACCTCGGCCGTTTGCGCCACCAGCGGGCTGCTGGAAATTATGGACGACAATGAACTGATGGGAGTATTCGCGCACGAAATGGGCCATGTAAAAAACTACGACATCCGTGTAAGCATGGTGGCTTTTGCACTAACTGCCGTTATCTCGCTCATTGCGGACATCATGCTGCGCCTCACTTGGTTCCGCGGTAACGACCGCGAAGAGGGCAACCAAATTTTCTTTATACTGGGCATTGTGGCAGCCATCCTGGCTCCGCTTGTGGCTACTTTGATACAGTTAGCTGTTTCCCGGCAGCGTGAATACCTGGCCGATGCCACTAGTGCCCTGACTACACGTTACCCCGAAGGGCTTATAAGCGCCCTACAAAAGCTGGAAAAGAGCGGCAGCGTGCTGCAAAAGCAGAACACGGCCACGGCCCACCTGTTTTTTGCTAACCCGCTCAAAGGCCACAGCCTAACGAACCTGTTCAGCACTCATCCCCCGATTGCTGATAGGATTGCTCGCTTGCAAAGCATGGAAACCCACGCCTAGGGCTTATGGCAGCCGCAAAGACGCCAACCAAAAAGCCTGCCCCCAAACGAGCTGTTGTATCCGGTGCTCGCCGACTGAAGCGGCCAAAATATACACCCTTGCACGTTGGCAAAAAGGTGAAGGTACCGGTGCGTCGCTTACCCAACGTATTCAAGCTGACCAAGGCCGCTGCTAGCGTGCTATGGCAGCACAAAAAGCTGTTTATAGGTATCACGCTCATTTATGGGCTCCTTAACCTGGTGCTAGTGCAAGGTTTGGCGAGCAATACTGATGTGACAAGCCTCAAAAACACCCTTAACCAAGTATTCACCGGCCACTTCAAGGATTTGGCTTCTGGTTTAAGCGTATTCGCCGTGCTGGTGGGTTCTGCCGGTAACGGTTCCAGCCAGACGGCCGGTGCCTATCAGGTGTTCCTGGTGCTAGTAACTAGCTTGGCCGTCATATGGGCTTTGCGACAAGTATTGGCCGGGTCAGCCGTACGCATCCGCGACGCCTACTACAGGGGTCTCTACCCGCTGGTGCCGTTCATCTTGGTGTTATGCGTGATTGGCCTGCAGTTGTTACCGCTCATCGTTGGCACCAGCCTTTACAGCATAGTTATCAACAATGGCATAGCCGTGCATGCTATAGAAAAGGTCATATGGGCGCTAGCGGCTATCGGGCTGTCACTGCTCAGCCTGTACTGGGTGTGCAGCAGTGTGTTCGCCCTGTACATCGTTACGCTGCCAGACATGACGCCTATGAAGGCCCTGCGTAGCGCGCGTGAACTGGTGCGCTACAGGCGTCTGCAGGTAGTGCGCAAAGTACTGTGGCTGCCACTTTTGCTACTAGTAGTGGCAGCCATTATCATGCTGCCCATCATCATTTGGTTGACACCCGTCGCCCAGTGGGTGTTCTTTATACTTACTATGTTCGCGGTTGCCGCCGTGCACGCCTACATGTATGGCCTATATAGGGAGCTTTTGAATGAATAAGAAGCAGGCAGCCGAGTGGGTTGAAAAGTTGCGGGAGCTTATAAACGACTACCGTTACCATTACCATGTGCTGGATGAATCCATCATGAGCGAGGCTGCCGCCGATAGCCTCAAGCATGAACTGTCGCAGCTGGAAACGCAGTTTCCGGAACTCATAA
>DATIIM010000009.1:0-29767 GCA_035479615.1 Patescibacteria group bacterium | reverse complement strand
GTACAACAGGCCGTCCCATTAAACGTCGACTCCTTTTTCAGCCAGGCGGAACTTCATGTCGTGGTAGGAGTTCATAAAGGCTATGAAGGCATCGTATGGGTTTTCGTACGGGCTAAAGTAGGCGTGAATATCGCCGTCGTTGAACCACTTGGTGCACATGTAGTAGAAGTGGTCGGAGGTTTGCAGCTTGCGCCAGTCGTTAATAAGTGCCAGGTCGCCAGGGCCAAGGATCTTGCCTTCTAGGGCGTACAGCGCGTTAATGGCCGAAGCCTGCATGCTGTTGCCAAGCCAGGCAGATAGGTCGCGTTCGGTGTCGGCCCAGGTTACGGTGAACGGGGCGTCGACCCGGTCGACTGGTTCAAAGGTGTCGATGACTTCGGATACGGTCATAAAGGTGTTGCCCGGTGTTTTTAGCCATTCGTTTGGCAGGTGCTCTAGGAAGGCGAAGATACCTGACTCATCCCATTGGTGCTCACCAAAGGTCTCGTAGTCCATAAACAGGTCGAAGTTGGTAGCGTCGCCGCTCTCGTTCAGCCAGTGGGTGAACTTGTCGGCAGTCAGTGGCCAGCCAGCCCAGTTGCGGTCGCCAAAGCGGAAGGCAATGTCGTCGCTGAGCTTGTAGTTCTTCATGAGCAAGCGGATGTTTTCGGTGTATGTTGGCTGGTATACAAAGTTCGGGCTGCGCCAGCCAAGGTTTTTGTCCCAACCCTCAGCCAGGATGCCCTTGTAACCGGCTTTATCAGCCCAGTAGGCAAGGTCGTTGTTGTAGGCCAGCTCGGTGTTGCGCAAGACACGCGGAGTTTGGCCAAATACTTCCTGAATCTTCTTTTCGTGCATTTTAACTTGGGCTTCGAACTCAGTCTTAGAGTAGAAGAACGCAAGACTGTGGTGGTAGGTTTCGGCCACGATCTCGACCCGGCCGGTGGCGCACAAGTCTTTAAAGGATTGCAGGCTTTCTGGTGACCACAGCTCCATTTGCTCGATGGCGGTGCCAGTGATGCTGAGCGACAGCTTGAATTCGGGGTGGTTGTTGAGGAGTTCTAGCAACCGGCGGTTGGTCGGCAGGTATGACTTCTCGGCAACTTTGTGCATGATTCGTTCGTTGCTGGTACGGTCGTCGTAGGGCGCTGTAAAGTAGGCGTGGTCTACGCCCGCGTCAAAGATTGTGTAGTGCCGGACGCGGAACGGTTGGTGGACGTGTAGATAGAGAACGATTGCTTTGCTCATGCCATTGCCTTTGCTGTGTGATGGTCGTAAATACCGAGTAATTTATCTGCGGCTGCATTCCAGCTGAGTTTTTCGAACTCGCGGTAGGCATTAGTGTGCAGGGTGTCGCGGAGGGAATCATTTTGAATAACGGCGGTGATCTCGTTGGCCATTTCGTTTACGTCCCAGAAGTCGACCTTTAGGCAGTTGCGCATGACCTCGGCCACACCAGATTGGTTGGTGACCAGGGCAGGCGTACCGTAGCCGACGGCTTCTAGGGCGGTGATGCCGAATGGTTCAGAAACAGATGGCATAACGAACAGGTCGGCGCTGGAATATGCATCGCGCCAGCGTTTGCCGCGCTGGAAGCCGGTAAAGATGACGTTTTGGGCAATGCCCAGGCCGGCGGCGAGTTCTAGTAGTTCAAAGTATTGCTCACCGCTGCCAACGATTACGAACAGGGTCTTAGGCGCCCGCATGATGACTTCTTTGGCGGCCAGTAGTAAGTTGGGCAGGCCCTTTTGGACGGTCAGGCGGCTCACGGCTACTACAACCCGGTACCCTAGGCCGCGCATAGCACTCAGGTAGTGGTAGGCGTTGTCATCGTCCAGCGGTTCCATGTCGGCTGGCTCGATGCTGTTGTGTACGACCTCGATTTTGTCGGCCGGGATGCCGTAGTCGTCGACGATCATGCGCTTGGTGTGTTCGCTTACGGCAATAATGCGGTCGGCCAACATCAAGGATATGCCTTCTATTTCACGGCACAACGGGTTGCCAGCGTTACCACCAGCCCGGTCACGCTCCAGAGAATGTACGTGCAATACGATGGGGCAGTTAGTGATCTGTTTAGCGCGCAGTGCTGCGCGGAAGGTGAGCCAGTCGTGGGCGTGTACGACGTCGAACTCGCGCTCAGTTACCAGTTGGGCGACAGCTTGTTCGTACATGTGCACTTGGGAGTAGATGTCATGCGTCTCGAAGTGACCGTCTTTGAACTTGTACTTGTAGCTGTCGTAGGCGATACCGCTCTTTTGGATTTCGGTAACCCCTTGAGGGTGGGCAGCCGTAACGGTCATGAAGGAGATCCCGTGATCCGCTTGATAGGGGAGGACAAATTCTATATCAGCACCTTTTTTGGCGAGGGCTCGGCACATTTGGTAGCATACCATGCCTAGTCCACCGCTGTTATGGGGAGGTAGTTCCCACCCTAGCATTAAGATCCGCATATCCCTCTGGTCTTCTGTTATGGTGTTTCAAAAACATTATAGGTCAGGCATTGCCATAAGCACAACTGTTTTTTCACGGTTTAAGAATGTTTTCACGCCCTGGGTGGGGAGCTACCCAAGGAGGCGTTGCAAAGCGAGTTCAAAGGCGGCTTGTTTGTACGGCATGGACTTTTCCTGGGCGCGTTTAAACATGGCGTGGGCGGCCGGCACAATTTGTTCGGCAAGGCGGGTATTTACGAGGTCTTCTTCCCAGTGTTCGCCAGCCAGGTTTTGCTTCCATTCCAGGTAAGACACGATCACGCCGCCGGCATTGGCGACAACATCGGGCAAGATGGCCACGTTCTTTTCGTGCAGGCTGGGTTCGGCATCTTGGTCGATCGGGCCGTTAGCCAGTTCTAGGACGGTTTGCGCTTGTACGCTCGCGACGTTGGCGCTGGTAACAGCACCCTCGAGTGCGGCCAGCACCAGTACATCGGCCTGTGTGCTGATAATTGCGCTGGCATCAAGTTCTTCAGCCTCTTGCAGGTCGGTGAGTTCCTCGGGCCGGGGGTAGTCGCTGCCTGTGTTCGTTTTTGTGACATTAATGCCAGCTTGGTTCACCCACGTGTGTTTGCTATTCGCAATGGCAATGAGCTTAGCCTCCGGGCATTCTTCGCGCAGTACTTTAGCAAAGAAGTAGCCAACGTTGCCAAAGCCTTGCAGGGCCACCGTGAACGGTTTGCCAGTCAGCTTTTGGGCTTTGAGGTACTCCAGCAATACAATCACGCCGCCGCGGCCAGTGGCAGCTTCGCGGCCTTCCGAGCCGCCGCAGTCCATAGACTTGCCAGTGAACGCGCCAGGGTCTTTTTTGCCACCAGTCTTTTCGTATTCGTCGAGCATCCAGTCGATGATCTGCCCATTGGTGTTGACGTCTGGGGCCGGGATGTCTTTATCTGACCCTATATATGGAGCAAGGTAGCGGGCATAGCCGCGTGAAATTTCTTCGCATTCTTCTGGTGTTAGTTTTCGCGGGTCAACAGCCACGCCGCCTTTGCCCCCGCCGAGCGGCAGGTTTACGGCAGCAGTCTTAATGCTCATGAGGGTAGCGAGCGCCTGGGCTTCGTCCTGGGTCACGTTCGGGTGGAAGCGGATGCCGCCCTTATATGGCCCCAGCTTGCTATTGTGCTGGATGCGGAAGGCAGGGTAGGTGTTGCCACCAGCGGTAACCTCAAACACGTGTTCGTGCTCCGGCTTCAAAAACGCCTCAATCGTCGCGTCGTCGTACCCCAGATCCTTGGCCGCTTGGCGAATAGCCGCCTGCGCCGTAGCAAGCATAGTGTTCATATGTATAAGACCCTCTCGTTAGTGTAACGCCAAGTATACGCCTTTTTTCACAAAGAACAGGATGTCAAAAAGTCGACAAAACGCCCGTTTTGCCGTATGATTACCCTGTTGTTCCGCCAGCGGAACAGTCATAGGGGAGTAGCTCAGTTGGTAGAGCACCGGTCTCCAAAACCGGGTGTCGCAGGTTCAAGTCCTGTCTCCCCTGCCAAAGAAAAATCGGTCAGCCTCATGCTGGCCGTTTTTCATTACATGAGAAGCAGGGCTGGGTTTTGCTTAGGGCGGTTTGGGCATAACGTTGAACCTAGCAGTTGAATAATTTTTATACTACTATGGGCGCAGGTTCTAAGAGGAGATCATCGTATGGCAGACAATAATAATGATCGTGTCGCAGAGTTGCCGCTTACGCCCCATCCGGCGCTGAAAAAGCTCGAAGTTTTATTGGGTGAGTGGAAAAACGAAGGCGGCGCACCCGGTGCGTCCACCTATAAATATGCTTTGGGTGGGCACTATATCACTCAGGAGTTTGAGACCGAAACACCGAGCGGCCGTAAGTTGAGTGGCATTGAATACATTACATGGGACGAGGACACGCAGACGCTACGCTCGCACCTGATGGCGGATGATGGCAGCAATTTTACGTATACGTACCAAATCGATGATGACGGAACGCACTGGATATGGTTTGGCGACAAGGCATCGGAGAACTTCTTTAAGGGTGTTATCAGTGAGGACGGCGCCACCATTACAGGGCGCTGGCAATGGCCAGGCGGCGGTTTTGATGTAGTATCCAGACGGACCTCGAAGTAGAGTTCGAGCCTCGACGCTCCTGCCAAGGATTTTCTTCGGTCTAGCTCGCCAGCGCACCAATGTGCCGGATCAACGCTAGCTCTTGGGGGCTGTAGCAGTACCAGCCCTCGGCGGGGAGGCTGAGGTTTGCATATGCGGCGTCGGTGTCGAACCACTTTATTTCTGCTACTTCTGCCTGGTCGTACGCTAGACTGCTGGCGTCTCCAGCCCATGGCGCCCAGTGGAGATATTCGAACTGGTGGTGGTTGTCTGATTTTACTTTTGCGAAGAAATTGATTGAGTTTTCGCCCAGGCCTATGCCTGCTTCTTCGCCTACCTCTCGCCGGGCTGTTTCGCTGGGCGCTTCGCCCGGGGCGCACTTGCCGCCGAACATCAGTACCCAAACATCTGGGCGTTCATCTTTCGTGGCCGCACGTTTATGGCAGAGGATTTGGTCGAGGCTAGTGTTAGCTATGAGTATACCGCTCGCCCGGCGCCACAAGCGTTCGCGAATAACCTGCGATCTTGGGGCTGGCGCTAGCGGCCGGTCTAACTCGTCGACGACGAACAGTAATTCTTCCACCAGGCCATTGTTTAATAGTGCGCGGATTTCTGCAACAGAATTGTGCTTCAAAAAAAGATAAGTATACTTACTAATATGAACTTGCTGGAGCAAATGTCTTTAGAGCAAGCACAGCAATTGCCGGGTGTGCTGCTGTGGCATACGTCAAAGCTGTGGCAGCAATGGCTCAACAAGGCGCTCAAGCCCTATAACTTATCGAGCACGAATGCGGTTATTCTGGTGAATTTGTTGCATCTGTCGTTTGAGCAGAAGCAGATTACTCAGGTAGCTGTCGCCCGGCTGTCTGGTACAGACATGATGACAACGTCGACCATCTTGCGAACGCTGGAACGCAAGGGGTTTATACAGCGAACCGCAAGCACGCACGATAAACGAGCCAACCAACTAGCATTGACCCCGCTCGGCCAAGATGTCGCGTATCGCGCGCTCCAAACCATTGCCCATACACACCAAACGTTCTTTAAAGCCATAGAAGGGGGCCGGGCAGAGGCGTTTGTTGATAGCCTCAAAGAACTGCTGCGCTGTAATGGGGAGAGTAATAACAAAGCAAAAGGAGATCAGAAAAAATGAGTGTAGAGGTAAACCATGTTGTTGTGCTTGTTGGAGCCGTAGCCTCGCTGATAGTTGGAGCGGCCTGGTATGTGGCATTTGGCAAGCTTTTGCAAAAGATCAGACCGTTGTCGCCCGCCGAGCAGCAAGAATTAAAAAGACAAACTAAAATAACATTCGGCGTGGGCTTTCTGCTGACGCTCCTGATGTCTGAAGTACTCTTTCACTTTGTGGTTTTGTCCCAAAACTTTACAGAGATGGGCCCGGTTCAAAGCGGTGTCGTAACAGCGTTCTTTGTGTACCTTGGGTTTATCATGCCGACCCAAGCCAACCACATCATTTTCGGGAACTATGGCAAGTTGCCGAAGAAGCTCAAACTCTTTGCAATTAATACTGGGGGCCAGCTAGTATCAACCCTCGCTATGGGTTTGACCATCGGACTGTTGAGATGATTTTGGCTTGAGTCTCGACTTGCTCGTAGCCTAGGCTACCTGTTCTGGCACGGCCAAGTGCCCGAGCTGCCATTCCTGGAGGGCAGGGTGGGCGAATTGGTGGCCGTGGCCCATCAGTTCGGCGGCCATTTCTACCGCCTCTGGGCCGGTGACAAAGCGGTATGAATCGCCGGTGTCTTGACCCTCAAGGGCGTGCATGATGCCGGTCATGCCGAGCTTCATGCCGATGTAGGGGCCGAGTTCACCGAGCGCTTTATCGCGCAGCGAGTTACCGGCGCCAGTCTTGTCGCTGAGGTACAGCTCGCTGACAGTGCCGATCGGCTCGCGCACAAATGTGCTGCAGCCACCCTTATTGAAGCCAAAGGTACTTTCGTCGCGCGGGCGTTCTGGCGTGCCCTTCCAGGTGCGGTGTTCTTCTATGATGACCGAAGCGCCCGGGCCAATGGCAAGGCCTACGACGTCCCGGAGGGATGCGACCGAGCGGTCGTCCTCATACGGGTGTGCCTCGCGCACGACGACCAGGCAGGTGTGTCCTAGGTGCTGGCTTGCCGCGTACCGTTCAGGGTTGGCGGTGATGGTTGCGGCCATATCCCGGATCTCGCCCGAAGTGTTAAATGCACTGTTTTGGCTCTCAGCTTCCCAGGCTGAAACTTTTCGGTCCCACCACGGCGTACTTGTGTAATAGCGAGGCATGCGTTCTCCTTGTTGTATGGTTACGGTAGTATATTTTGTATTATCTTGCAAGCTGGCATGCTTTTATTACTGTGAGTGCTAAACTTTACGTATGAGCAATGACCCAAAACAAACTTCTATGCACGGCGCAATTTGTTATCTGGAAATTCCTGCGGTTGACCCAAAACGCTCAGCCCAGTTTTACCACGACGTATTCGGATGGTCTATACGACACCACCATGACGGATCCCTTGCGTTTGATGACAACACTGCCACATCGCGCCAGGTGAGCGGCACGTGGGTCACCGGCCGGCCACCGTTAGATACGATAGGCATCGTGATTTCTATAATGGTAGATGACGCAGAAGAAACTGTAAGGAAAATCGTGCAGTATGGCGGCGAGATCGTGCGGCCACTCGGATTTAATCCGCAGGAACGAATCGCCTGGTTCCGTGACCCGGGCGGCAATATACTGGGAATATACCAAGAGCCGTAACGCCCCCGCTCGATCTGCTGTTTGCAGTCGCCGACGCTGCGCGGTATGCTAGAAAGACAGTCATTTTACAGGGGGGCATATGCAGTTTTCAGACAACAAATCTACGTCAAAGTTAGCACCGCAGGGCACATTGCAAACGGTTCAGGGCAAGCAAATTGTTGCTAAAAGTTTAGGGATTATTGAAGGGCTCGTTGGCGCCGGGCAGGCGAAAGAAGCGGCCGAAGCAGCGCAGGCGGCAAAAGATGCGGCAAGCCTTGGCAACTTTGGGACGCAGCCCGGCTTGGGCGGCCAGGGTGGCCTGGACATTACCGGCAAACAACAGCACCACGACAGCAGCAAATACAGTATTCCAATGCCGGGTATGCCAACAGGCCGCGACCTGCTCGGGCAGGATGACAGCCCCACGGCAACCCATACAACGAATGGTTCCGACGACAGAGGCCAGACTCGCGGCTCAGTTTGGATGGAGCGTAGTACCGAACGCAGCTCCAGCGACGGTAACCGTACCTGGGGGAGTGCCACCTACCGCGACTGGTCTGGCAACTTCTGGCGGTCTGACTACACGATCGAGCGCGGCAGCGACGGCGGTACGACTTCAAAAGACACCGTATTCGACAGCCACAACGAACCAATTAAAACCACGGTCATTTACACTGCAATAGACGGCTCTGAAAAAGTAACCACCACTGACCACCAGACAGGCCAGACCACGACTACCCAAGGTACCGTAAAACCCGAGGCCCCGGCGCCAGAAGAAGGCGAAGGCAAACCCGGCAAAGACAAAAACCAGGGCGAAACCAGCGGCTACGTAGCGGCATATACGCCAAAGGTCTTTAAGAGTCCGAATAAGGTCAACCCTGGCCCAGACGGCGGCGATGCTTCCGGGCAATCTGTTGAACCGGTCCGGCTCGACCCAGGCATCTTAGTAACTGACCCCGCACCAGACCAAATGGTTGGCGGCGGCATGGGCACTCCAAAGGACATCAGGCACGAGAACGTCAATGTAAACACTATTGACCCGCCGCGCCCGCAAGCTGGCTAATGCGATTTTTATCGCTAAATGATACTATCGGAACATGGATCATAACTTTTTGAATTTCGCCCTCGCTGGGCCAGCGCTTTTTATCTCGACCGCCCTTATTTTTGGCTTGGTTAAGCCCAAGTACAGCCCGCTCCACAACACCATAAGTGAGCTGGCGCTTGGGCGCTATGGGCATATTCAGACGGCAAACTTTACCCTGAGCGGCCTGCTGATTGTGCTGTTGGGTTTGAGGCTAGTAATGGAACATGTGCACACATACGGCGCTGTCGCGGTAATTATTATGGGAGCAGTCTTGATGCTTTCCGCAGTATTCCGCACCGACCCGATTACGGCCAACGGCTCTACAAAAATGGGCAAGATACATAATGGTCTCTTTTTTATCGGCGTATTAGGCATACTGAGCGGGCAGTTTGTGACAGGCTTTTCTAGCCTTGGGTCAGCGCTCGGCGTGTTTTCTTTAGTGTGCGGCACGCTGACACTTATTGCGGTGCCGGTGACCGTGACCCGGCAACGGTACATGGGCCTGTTCCAGCGGGTGCTCGTGCTGATTGTGATGCTTTGGATTAGCGGATTCGCTGCCTCAGTCCTGAAGTGGTAACTGCCGCAGGGCGTCATAGTGCACTAGCAGGCCAGCATCGTCTGGCTGCGTGAACGAAGTATCGAGCTCTAGGCATGGGACGCCAATGCTGCCAAGGCTGGCGACCATGCCTTCCCAGCGCTGCTGGTAGCGCTCCAGAAAGAACGGCGAGTTAAAACCCCAGAAATCCTCGCCTTGCATCCCAGATTTTTGCCTGGCGAGCATACGCCCACGGATAACGTCCGGTTCTGCCCGCGCCAGGATAACTGCGTCGGGAAGGGGCGTGCCGAGACGGCGCTCATCGTCGAGCCAAAGCGGGATGATCTCTTCGTCGCGCAAGTAAGGCTCGCCGATGCAGGCGCGCATCACTGCGTGTGACAGGCGCGTGACCAGGGTTGAGTTTGTCGTCACGACATTGCCGCCGAGGGATGTTGTTCGTGGCTGCTCTTGGGCCTCGAGCTGCAAGTAAAACGCTTCTCGCTCATCGATGAACGCAGCGCTCATGTAACGGCGTTCGTTTTTAGCCTTGAACTCCACTGCCTGCGCGGAGCGGCTAGACTCTACCGGGGTGTCTCCGTAGCGCTCGCATATACGCCTAGCTATGGTCGATTTGCCAGATGCATCACAGCCGACGACCAGTGTTTTCATAGCTAGCTTAGTGACCTCAAGATTTTAATGAGGTCGGCATCATTTGCGTCGTAGGCCAAGGCGCGGACGCCAGCCGCACAGGCGTTGCGAACGTCCATTTCTGGGTCGTCGCCAATGTGTAGTATTTCGTCTGGCTGAACACCGAGTTCCTGCGCAACCTTTTGGTACACTGCTGGCGTCTTGCCGCCTATGCCGAATGTATCAACACAGGAATATATCTGCTCGAACAGCGGCTTTTTATCGCCAAGTTCGTAGTTGAGGAAAACTCGCGTTGTGGTAGAAATAATAACCACCGGCAGGGGCTGTGCCCGGATGAACTCAAAGAGTGTTTCGTTCCGGCTGGGTTGCAACGGCATACCCCGCAGTACTTCGGCTGTCTTAAAACCGAGCTGCCGCGCCCAGAACGCGTCGTCGTAATAGCGCGTGTCGTATTTGCCCATAGCCGCAAACTGCGTCCGCAGCTCCGTTTTTGCCTGCTGCAGCGCTACGCCATGCTTGTTTGCATAGAGCAGCGGCAGCTGCTCCAGCCAAAAGTAGTCCGAAAAACCAGACGCCGAAAGCACGCCTTGCAAATCGAAGCTGAAGTATTTAACTTTTGCCATGGCCATCTTTTTTGTGAACCTTAACCAGCGAGAAAATGTCGCAGCCGGCCAGGTCTTTACGCCCGCCTAAATAAGCGAGTTCGGTTACATACACGAGCGCCACCGGCAGGCCTTTACCTTGACGCACAAGGTCGATCGCGGCTTTGCTCGCGCCGCTGCCAGCCATAATGTCGTACACAATCGCCACCCGGTCGTCGCTGGCAATGGCATCGTCTTTTAGCTCGTATTCACCAGTGCCGTACTCCTTAATGAACGTTGCATGGTGAAAATTCCCTGGTATGAGGTGTGGTTTACGGATCAGCACTAGCGGGACCTGTAGTTCATGGGCGAGTATCGCCCCCAGGGTAAAGCCTTTAGACTCAACTGCGGCGATCTTGTTGATTTTTTTGCCGGCCAGAAACGTTTTCATGTCCTGGATAGCCGCATCTCGGGCGGCGACATCCTTGAGCAGGTAACTAAAGTCCCAGAACAGCACATCCTTTTTGGGGAAGTCTGGGTAGCTTTTTACAAAGTCACGGTAGTTCATAGCTGCGCCCCTTCGAGCAGTACTGCCCGAGCCGGTGCACCGTCGATGCCCGTCAGTTTAATCGGCAAACAGACGAGCGAATAAATGCCGGCCGCTGCATTTGCAAGGCGCAGGTTGTCTACGCAGACCACGTCCTGTTCCATGAATATCTCGTGGATTTCATTGGCACCATTACGTTCAAAGCTTTGGTAGTCAAAGCCGATGAGGATGCTGCCCAAGCCGCGCAAGTATAATGCTGCGTCCCGCTCCAATGCCACATGGTTCGGGTTGTAGGCCTCCATGGGGTCAAAAGAATTTTTTGTTTTAAGGAGTACGCGCGGTGATGTTATATCGTGCTTTCTGAGGTCGGGTACGCCAATGTAGTCGTCGACGTCCGTTAGGTCGACTACTTGGCATTCGCCCATCAGGATATCCAAAGGAATTTCGTCGGTCTTCCATTTGTCGCTAAATAGGTAGTATGGCGCATCTACGTGAGTGCCGGCGTGGGCGCCAAAATTGAGCCAGGTAAAGTTGACCGGAGCCTCTGGCTGGCGGGCCACCGGGATCAGTTGGGGCTGTTCGTCTTCTACCCACACCACGGTGTTTTCGTTCAGTTCCATGGATATATCGATGATTTTCACAGGTTTGCCTCCTTTATAAGACGGTTTATTCTTGTGTCCCACTCGCTCTTTTTGGCCACTAGCCGCCGCACAAGGTCGTACAGGATATCGCTGCGGTGAGCTTCGTAGCCGGGCTGTAGGGTTTCGGCCAGCTGGGTGATTTGGCCGCTGATTGCCGCAAAGCCGTTCCAGTAGTCCAAATGGTTACGTACCGGCATAGGCGACCAAGCCGGGGCGTACATTTCGAATGCTTGGTCGAGTAGGTCTGCGTACTTGGTTTCGCCGTGGGTGGCGTACTCCAGGTGCTTGAGGAGAAAGCGGGCAACGTCATGCGCGGTCACATAGCGCCGCACTTGTTCCTCGGTTAAGGCATCTTGCAGCGCTTCTGTGGCGCCGCTGGCCTGTATTGCTTGCATGGCCTGGCCATAGAACGCGCCGGGGTCGCCGTGCGGCGCGGCGCTAAGTTCGTCATACAGGCTGGCGAGTGTTACTTTTTTGAACGAGTTGGCTGTCGCAAAATAGTAGTAGCCGATGAGGTCAATGCGGTTTTCGTACGGGTATGCGCCGTTCTGGTAGCAATCAAGTTCGGTTTGCTTGTCGTAGAGGGAAAAGGAAATCTTGTCGCGCCTTGCTGCGTCGTCAACAAACGCGCAGTAGGCCGACACCTTAAATTCTGGGCGGGCAGCAAATAAACGCACCAGCGCATTGAAGTTTCTAAGCACGGTGCCAGAGTTGATGTACTCGTCGAAAAGAAGGAATGGCTGGTTGAGCGTATCTGCGAGGGAAGTGCCGTGCAGCACGTCGCGGATACGCCCCGGCACGGTGTCGTCATAGGTTTGTTGGTCGTCTATGCTGTCGTAAACGCTGAACTCGCCTTGGCTAGCCATTGACCCCAGGGTAAACCTGCCGCACTCGGCGGCTAAGGCCTGGCGGCGGGAGATGTTTTCGCCGCCCAGGGATACGGCCTCGTCAAGCTCGTCGGCTGGCAGGTAGGCTTCGAACCACGACAATAAGTTAAAGTCAGGGTCGCGGGGGACTTTAAGCTGCGTCAGCGACAGGCCAGACTCGCCAAACGCCCGGAGCTTGCCCATGATTTGCATCAGCGGCGAGGTGCCGCTCTCGATGGCGACAATCGATTCATATCCGCTTGCTGCAAATTCATCGAGGGTGCGCTGCGCCAGAGCAACGCCCTCGCGGTCGTCCATGTAGCGGAACTGCTGGCCAAAATCGGGGTGGGTGAATGCGCTTAGGTTATCGAGGGGCTGCTCGTACGGGTTACTCATCACCAGCAGTTTTTGACTTTTCTAGGAAGAGTCGTATCTTATCTGGGTCTTTGCGGTCCTTTTTGCGGTAGCCTTCGCTCCAACAGCTGACGCCGGTAGAGACATCTGTGCCATAGGGGTGAGTTATGCGTATGGCTTCGGCCACGTTGTCGCAGGTGAGGCCGCCGGCAATAAACACCGGTTTGCTTGCGAGCTGCGTGAGTTTGGCGCACGCCTGCCAGTCGTTTTCCTGGCCAGTTCCGCCGGTGTAGCCTGCGCTACGGGAGTCCAGCAAAAAGTAGTCGCAGTACGGCTCGTAACGCTTGAGTTTCTCCTTGGCTTTGGGATCGGTGGTTACAATTGTCTTGATGATGCGGCGCGAGGTGGCCTTGCGTAGCTTTGCTAGTTCAGCGACTGGTATGTCTTCGGAAACCTGGATGCCTGTTGATTGGATGTACTCGGCAAGATCCAGGATTTCTGCGGCAGTGAACAGGTGTGTCACAAGATAACTGTCTACGCCGGCCGGGAACTTTTTGATTATTTGGCGGACATGCTGCGCATAGGGCTCGACCTCAACCGGCAATACCGCGCCGCCCATTACAAACCCAATGGCGTCGGCGCCCAGCTCGACGGCCTTGAGCGCGTCGATTTCGTTGCTGATGCCGCATATTTTTACTTGCATCATCTTGCGCCTAGCCTTTGCCCGCTAGTTTGGTGATCTCGGCGCGCATGCGGCCATAGTCCTGCATAAATGTCGTCAGCTCGCTGTTAATGTCCATGTGGTTGAACTCTTTGCCGCGCTCATGAGCTTCGACCGCGCCCGCAACATTGACCGCACCAATGCTCTTAACGCGTTCGACGGTATAGCCAGCGCGCTCCATTTTTTGGATCTTCTGCCGATTGTTGGTGAGCATAATTACGTCTTTGTTGACGCCTAGGTAATCGAGAATGACGGGTGTTATCTGGTAGCCCACGCCGTCGCTCTCGCTGCGGGGGTCGCCGATGATACCTATCGAGGTAAAGCCGCCGTACATGCTCGTGGAGTAGATTTGTTCGGAGGTGTATTCGCCCCGGTGCCGCAACGAGGCGCGCTCGGCCAGATCAAAAACAAATTCACCTTTGGTGTAGCCGCTGCCCATGCCATTCTGCGAATCAACGTGCAGCATGACAAAGCCCAGCTCGCCAGTGTTTTGGCAGATATGCTTGCCGTTCTTGTAGGCGAATTGCGATTGGACCCATTTTTCGAACTCTGCGCCTAGGGAAATGTCCGGCACTTCAACCGGATTAAATGAGGCTGCCAACTCGCGGACATTCTCCCATTGGTGGTGGCAATTGCAACGCTGGGAACCGAAAATAAAAGATGGCGTGCAAGCAGACTCACTTCTTAAAACAATTTTCTTGTCGTACACGTTGCCGACGATCCCGGCATTCGCATACTCCATGCCGACGCCGGGCATGTACACGCACAGCCCGATGTGGCGGACAATACTGGGCGTTTCGTGCCGGCTAGTGAGCGTGAAAAGGGTTGCGCCTTTGTTGGCGATAATTAGGGCTTTCGTTTTGATGTGGATCGCAATGTCGTAGATGTCCATCAGGTCGCCCTTGGCGTTCTGTGGCTCTAGGGCAGTCACAAATGTACTGATAGCTTTCTCGAAAAGCTCGCGGTCGGTTATCTTATATGTCGCTTGCTTGTACCCCTTTGGCACTGCATCGAGCAGTGTGGCATAGAGGCTTTGGCACGACTCCAGCCGCTTGATATAGCGTTGGATGCCTTGTGCCATCGTACTTTTGGTCATGGTGTTTCCTTTCGTCAGTTTGTTCGGCGAGAAACGTTTCCATGGGCAGCATACGACAGACCCTAGGCCGGTTATAGATAGCACGTCTTGACTCAAGCGTTTTTGACACGCTTGTGCTGTGAGGGCGCTTAGCCATCCGTGCTACGAGGCTATATTATTTTCGGAGAGTGAAAAATAGGTCTTTGAGCGCTTCTTTGTAGCTTATTTTTTGGCGTTTTAGCTCGTTAAACCATACGATCGCGAGCGCCACCCAGCCAGCCAGGATGCTGCTCTGCACAAACTGCAAAATAAAAGTATGCGTAAAAGCTTGGCCCATGGCGTACCACCAGCTGACGTCAGAGTAGTGATACATACGGGCTTGCCAGACGAGCCCTACAAGATACAAGCCAGAGATGGCCAGCCACCAGGTGCCCCAGTTGCCAATGCTTCGCAGGACCGGAGAGTTTTTGCGCTTCGTTGCGTACCCGCTCATGCTTTTATTCTAGCGCACTACACTGCGTGGCGGCAATTTTTCACTAAGCGGCGAGTAAGCTGCCGTCGGGAACAACTAATGCGCCCCTCAGCAGGTCAAAGGAATGTGCAGATGGCGGCAAGGGGGTTGTGCCGTCCGTAGCCAAATCAACATATAACACCTCTGCCGGAATGCCTTCCAGCGGGGTTCGAGCTGCCGCTAAGAACTGATCGTAGGGCATGCGTTGTATATGCGTGTTGCCTGCCAAAAGGCCGGAACCAACAATAGCCGAGGCGACTACATCAGTAGCCTGGCCTCTATCCCGCATAAGCAAGCCGGGGTAATTGTGGCGTGCGGCGGCTTCAATAGCCACTACACCACGGTAGAGGTGTTGAGCTTCGTCTACGCCCATGACATCCGGCCATTCCCCATGGGCAACCGCGAACAAGCCTCGGAGTGCTAACTCTTTTTCTTCGCCGGGGAGGAAAATCTCGGCAGCTCGCGGCCCTTTGGCGTGCGGCAATCCCTCTATAAGTGTGATGTTCATAATAATTACTATAGTACTTGATTGCTGTTTAGCAAAATATGTAGTAAAACCTTATCGAGCTGTTTTTAGAATGTGAGTTTGCTGAGGTTGTCAGTTAAATTAGTTAGTGCAACGGTCGCCACTTTTGCTGTGCGCACCGGCGTCCGCCTAAGGGCAGTGTTGTAGTCGACAGTGTTTGGATCTACAGGCTGTTCCCAGCTGCCGAGGTAACCGCTGGTTGCTGTGACGTTTTCGCCCCTCAAAGCAACAACAGTTACGCCCGCCACGATGTTATCGCGCCACGCGGGTTTGTAAAGTGTCACCTCTGTTATGGTTGGTGGGTTGTGCGTGATGGTATAGCGCGCAGTGCAGGTTTCTCTACCGGGCAGGGCTACGACACCCTCCACCGGGGTCACATTCGCGTGCCAAGCTTCTAGCGTTTGAAACGCAGTGTTGAACTGTTCGACCAAATTCTCTGACATAAGATACCTAGTAATACCATGCTTCGCAGCTTTGTTCAATGTGCAGTGGGGCTTTCTGCTATGCTCTAGGTATGCACAACACGCTTGCGGTCGCCGCCGGACTCGTCGCACTATCTTCTTCGGTTCCATACATCCTGAACACGCTGAGGGGCAAAACGCACCCGAACCTGGTTAGCTGGTTTACCTGGATGCTCTTACACGCCATTGCGGCTTCGGCCGCGTTTGCCAGCGGGGCAGTGCAGACAGGTATATTTACCTCAGCTGCGGCGCTCAGCACAGGGTTTATTGTGCTGATGAGCTTGCGCTACGGCATTCGGCGCTATACCCGGTTCGACGCACTGTGTCAGGCGTTTGCTTTTGCGGGGATCGTAGCCTGGCGGTTCACAGACCGGCCGGTTGTGGCGATCGTTATGGTAATGGCTGTGAACCTTATGGCAGCACTGCCGACTATCCGCCATGCCTGGCAGGCCCCGCAGCACGAAACATGGCAGACATTCGCCTTGAGCGTTCTTGCTTCAAGCATCGTACTCGCCTCGATCACGCATTACGACTTCGTTTCGCTGGCCTATCCCATCTACTTCTTTGCCTGTGATGCAGCAATTGCGGTAGTGATACTTGCCAGGCGCCGCCGCATACTGACTATCATCGACACCATGGCCGCCTAAGCATAGCCATTTTGGCAAACCGCGATATAATAGGGGCTATGAAAAAGCTTTATATTCTTGCAGTTAGTACGGTAGCAGTAGCATCAATTGTTGGCTCGGCAGTATGGGGCCGGGCGTATGCCAGCAACGACGGTGGCGGTAAAAACATCGTTGGCGCTTGGTTTGTTAAAGCTCCGGACGCGCCGTTCCAATACCATATGTTTGTCTTTAACGCTGATGGCACTATGCAGCAGGCAAACCCGGATGCCGGGGATGCGAACACAAGCGATAGCGACGGCAAAGGTATTTGGGTTAAGGACGGCAATAAAATTAAAGGTAAGTTTGTTGAAGTCACTGCCGACCGCACAACCCATGCCTTTGTAAATCGTGGCGAGATATCTTTTGAGATCAAAGTCGATAATAACCACCTGACCGGCACTGCCGCTGCTCGTTTTTACGACGAGAACAACACGCTCGTCCGTGGCCCACTGCCAACTCCGCTCGAAGGCACGCGCGTAACCCTGCCGTAACCGCTAAAAACTACAAACTCTCGACGACTTTTTTAAGGCTTTCAAGCGCCATATTCCAGTTTTGGGTGGAGTGGTCGGCTTCTTCCTGGGTTTCGTTGTTGTCTTGCGTCAGCGTAACAGTTGTTTTGCCGGCATCTTCGTCTAGGGTGTAGCTGACTGTATGGTAGTTTTCTGGCTTGTCTTCTTTGCCGCTCAGGGGGCTAAAGTGCGTGGTAGTAAGTTGCTTATTAGGCTCTAGCGTAAGTATCGTACCTTTGTCTTCAAACTTTTTGCCTTCCCACATGCCTGCGTAGGTGATAGCCCCACCCACACGCCAGTCAGCAGTAACGTCAGATCCAAAGAGATATTGTTTAGCGAGCTCCGGGGTCGTAAGCGTCTGCCAGACTTTATTGGCCGGTGCGTTAATAACAATAGTGCTTGTCGATATAAAATTATCCATGTGTTAATTCCTCCGCTGTCTACTATAACAAGCTGAATCTGCTAGAGTAATATGCATGGCTAATAACTCACTTTTACACCCCGTTAACGAACTCCACTACGGTACATATAAACCAGCTGACGCTAAACAAGCGCTTACGGCAACCGAAAAGGCTGGCCGGAAGAACATTGCAGCCGTGCTGGCGCTAGCCGATGCCGACCGGACATTCGACAACACGTTACTGGCACTCACCCGATCGACAGACGATTTTGACTCTATTGTAGGGCGCATTTCGCACCTCGAAAGCGTGCTGGGCGAGGACTGGCGCGAAGCAGACTTACTCGCGACAGCCATGGCTACCAAGCTGGCCAATGATGTGAGCTTGAACAAAGACGTATACGACGCACTTGTCGTGCTCAAAAAATCTAAGCATTACGCAGCAGCTAGCGCGGCTCAGAAAAAACTATTGGACGACACCATCCAGGACTTTGAGCGCGGTGGCATTGCGTTGCCCGAAGCCAAGAAAAAACAACTCAAAGATCTTCGCCACAAGCTCAGCAAAGCTACGACCCAGTTTGGCCAGAACGTTGTAAAGGCGCACGACAAAGCGGGCATCCATGTAACCGATGCGGCAGCGCTAGCCGGCTTGAGCAAGCCGTTCCTTACTGAGTGCCGTGCCGCAGCGAAAAAGAAGGAGCTGACCGGTTATTGGGTGCGCCAAACTGAACCGAACTACGTAAAGGTAATGACCGATTGCACAGTGCGCGATACCCGTTTGGCAATGTACAAGAGCGCTAAATCTGAAGGCCTCGCGCCAAACGAAAAGCTAGCCAAAGAGATCCTCAAGATGCGCTACGAGCTAGCGGCACTGGTAGGCTACAAGACATTTGCCGACTATGCCACCGCCGACCGTATGGCCAAAACCGGCAAAGCCGCTCGCGACTTTATAACCGGATTATCTGAGCGCTACCAGCCGGGGGTTGCCGGCGAAACTGCCGAACTGGAACAGTTTGCCCGCGAATACGAAAAAGACCCTGGCTTTAAGCTGCACATTAGCGATGTCGAAAGCGGCCTCGATCTGTTCTACGCCCAGCGTCTGCGCAACCAAAAGTTCGACCTAGACGAGCAGCAAGTGCGGGAGTACTTCCCAGTGGCAACCGTCTTGCAAGGTATGTTTGACGTGCTGCGCACGCTGTATGGCGTTACATTCAAGCGCCTGCCAGAAATGCCAGCTTGGCACCCGGACGTTGAGGTCTATGCTATTTACGATGAGCAGGGCTGCCATTTGGCAACCGTATGGTGCGATTGGTTTGCTCGCGAAGGCAAGCACGGCGGTGCCTGGATGAACCAATTGCACGTGGCTGACCGGGCACAGGGCAAAGCGCTTGAACCGCACCTCGGTCACGTCTGCGCCAACTTACAGCCGCCGCATGGCGACCAGCCAAGCCTGCTGACAATGGACGAAGTACGCGTCATATGGCACGAGTTCGGGCACTTCATGCACCTGGCACTGGGGCGGACTGAACTTGTGGAGCAGTCGATGATGAGTTCCGAATGGGACTTCGTAGAAGCTCCTTCCCAGATAATGGAAAACTGGCCATGGCAAGACGAAGTGCTGCAAATAATTGGCAAGCACTACAAAACCGGCAAGCCTATGCCCGCCAGCCTTATTAAAAACCTGCGTGCCTCCCGCGACTTCCGTGTTGCTGGTAAGGCTGTCCGCCAGCTGATGTTTGCCGAATGGGACCTGGCGCTGCACATGGACTATGCCGATGCACCGCCAGCCGACCCGCTGCGCATTGCCGCAGACATCAAGGAACGCATATACGGCATGAAGCCCGCAAGCTACGACAAAACACTCCTCACGTTTACGCACGTATTTTCAGGCGGCTATGCTGCCGGATACTACTCGTACAAGTGGGCCGAAGCCATCGAAGCTGACCTATTTACCGAGTTTGAAAAAGGCGGCGTACTAAATCCGGCCGTGGGCCGCAAATACCGCGACAAGGTCCTTGCCCGCGGTGCCGAAGTTAAAGCAGCCGAGATCGTCAAAGGGTTCCTAGGCCGCCCCAGCACAACAGCTGCCATGCTTCGCCGCGACGGCATGAAGCCATAACGTGTGATTTATATCTACTTGCCGATAAAGGGTGGTAACTCCATACTCTAATTGACAAAATGTCTGAGACTAGTGCTAAAGAGTTTTATCCATACCCCGTCGCCTTCGGTAACGAAGAGGAGACGAGCTTGCGTTTTTTCCCGGGGCAGGCCTTTGAACCAGCAGTACTCAAACAGTACCTCAGTACCTACCGACGCGACATGATGGAGCTTGGCATTGCGTATTGGGACCGGCACGATTCAACCGGCGGCGCAATATACATCGACAACCGGCATCTTGAAATAGCCTCGCCCGAGTGCCCGACAATAGAAGAGTTGGTAGCGCGCATGCAGTCTAACGAGGACGTGCTTGTTGATATCACGTCGGCGACACTGTCCAGAAGCCGCCGTCCGCGGGCAGTAGGTATTAACCGGCGCGTGGTAGATAACAAACCTGGCCCCGACGGCATTGCGACCACGTTTGGCTGCCACGATAACTTCGGATTCATACAGCCCAATAAAGACGAGCTGATAGCCCGCGCCCGGACGACATTGATCGGACACTTGTTAACCCGGCCGTTCGTGACTGGCGCTGGCTACAACCACCCTAACGGTCCAATGTTCTCGCAGAAAAACAACGGGCTGCACATCGAATCTGAATACGGTCACAAAAACAGCATGTACCGGGTAGTCCAAAACGAAGGTACATTGCGGGCAGAGGTGCGCTGTAATGACGTAAACATTTCGCCGTGGGCAGCGTATGAACGGCTCGGCAGCAGCGCCATTGCCTTGGCGATTGGCCAAACTCCGCTCGCCCGAAGGTTTGACGGCTTTGCCCAAAAGTACTTAGGTTCTCTCGGCGATAGCAGTGCCCGGTTTAACGCAATACCAATTAACCCAGACGGAACCTTTAAGCCGAGTGCCGACCTTGCAGCGGCCATTGGCTACCAGATGCGCATGGCCGAAATATTCTTATCGAACGACATGTCTAACTACGGCATGCAGCCGCCGGAATTGATTGTAGCGGCAGTGGAGCTATACCAATACTGCGAAGCCATGCAAAAAGTCCTGAGCGGCGACTTGCCGTATACCGACCTTGCTGACCGGGCTGACTGGGCTGCCAAGACTCAGATTACGCTGGCGCGCATCGGACGTGACGAGAAAGCTGGCGATGTGCGCGCACTGACCGACGAGCAAAGCGCGTCTGACGACCTCGCCTACGACTTTATTAAAGTATCGACAAAGGGTAGAAGAACCAACGCCAACGGTGAAGTAGTGGTCGCTAAGAGCGGCTACGGCTATGTGCTGCGCGACCGCAAACATCGCTTCCGCATGGCCCCTTCTGCAGAAGCAGTAAAGCACGCCAAGCACCATCCACCGCGAAGAGGCCGGGCCTGGGCGCGGACCCAGCTCATGCAACGCTACGAGACAACAGGTGGCGACTGGTACTATGCCGACCTAGTAAGTAAGGAACCTGACCGGACGCTGGTGCGAATTATGCTGAACGACGTAGAGTCCAGCAGACCGCCGCGTGTGCAGCGCCGCAAGCTGATTGGCGTCCGCCCGCGCTTCGAGCGTAAGGTAGAGCAATAATTAACTCCGTCTTCCCATATCTTGCCCAGGTGTGGTATACCTAATACTACATATGACGAAGGTAGTACCCACCAAGCCATTTTTGATCTTACTCTATGGGTTCCCCGGTTCGGGCAAGACCTATTTTGCGCGGCAGCTTACCGAACACCTGCAAGTTGCCCATGTTCACGGCGACCGCATCCGCGGCGAACTCTTTGAAAACCCCCGCTACGACAAAGAAGAAAATGAAGTCATTACTCAACTTATGGACTACATGACGGGCGAATTCTTAAATGCCGGTCTAAGCGTTGTTTACGACGTGAACGCCATGCGCGGCAACCAACGCCGCACCCTCCGCGAAATGGCTCGCAAGCACCACGTACAACCGATTCTAATTTGGCTGCAAATCGACACCGACAGCGCCTACGCCCGCACCCAGACGCGCGACCGGCGCCGATCCGACGACAAATACGCTGGCCCAGCCGACCGCGCCACATTTGAGCGCATTGCCGGCGGCATGCAGAACCCCCAGAACGAAGATTACATCGTCATCAGCGGCAAACACACCTTTGGCACGCAGCTGAGCGCCCTTATGAAGCGCCTCCGCGAACTCGGCATGGTCCCAGCCAGCAACGATGTAAGCTCCAAGGTTATCAAGCCCGGGTTAGTGAACCTTATTCCGACCCAAGCCTCAGGACGTGTCGACATGTCCCGGCGCAACATTATGATCAGATAGAGGCTTCCTCTTATGGCTACGAAACAAGTAGATATTCCTGGCATCGGCCAGGTAGTGCTATATAAGCGCCGCGGCAACCGCAGCCTACGCTTGAGCATTGGCTCAGACGGCGAGGTCCGCGTGTCCATGCCGTATTGGCTGCCCTATAAAGCCGGTGAGCAATTCGCCAGCTCTAAAGCCGACTGGGTAGCCGAGCACCGCGTTGAACCGCCCTCAGTCCTGCGCCACGGCCAGGCCATTGGCAAGGCCCACCACTTGCGCTTTACCGCTTCGGCCGAGGCTACACGCGTCAGTACGCGGCTTAAATTGAGCCAGATAGAAATAACTCATCCGCTGCATATTGCCGCGCATGATAAAGCCGTACAGCAGGCAGCGCGCAGCGGCGCGGTGCGGGCGCTCCGCAAAGAAGCCGAACAACTCCTGCCGTACCGCCTCAAGCAGCTGGCGGAGCGCGATGGGTTCAGCTACGGCAGTGTTGACATCAAACACCTTAAAAGCCGGTGGGGAAGCTGCACCTCGCAAAAAGATATTACCCTCAACTTATACCTTATGCAGCTGCCTTGGCACCTTATTGACTACGTTATATTCCACGAACTGACGCACACTAAAGTCATGCAGCACGGCCCGCCATTCTGGCAGGAACTGGAACGGCACGTAACAGGCGCCAAAAACCTGCGCAAAGAAATTGGCACATACCACCCTATTCTAGAAGGCAAAGTCTGATAGTTTTGCTAGAATATGCTTATGGTAAAAGGACTTTTGGCGCGGCGGATGTCGGCCAAGCAAGCCAAGCTCGACCATGAACGCTTAACGAGCTTGGTCAACAGTATGGCCGACGGCGTATTAGCTGTCGACAAACAGATGAAAGTGGTGCTCAGCAATGGCGCCGCTCTTAATGTGCTCAATGTAAATAGCACGCTCAAAGGCCAGCGCCTGCGTGATGTTGTTAAGCTGCAGGACAAAAACTTCCAGCCGATTGATGTCGAAACGCTTGTTACCGAAACCAAAGCGCCCAGCACCAACCGCGATTTGCTTTTACCTTATAATGATGGCAGCAAAATCAACCTGTACCTAAGCATCGCGCCTGTGCACCTCGGCTATGGCGGCCGCGGGCAGCAAGGCTTTGTGCTGCTGTTGCGCGATATCACGCACGAAAAATCGCTCGAGGAAGAACGCGACGAGTTTATTAGCGTGGCTAGCCACGAGTTGCGCACGCCACTGGCGATCGCTGAGGGTAACATTAGCAACGTCCAGTTTATCGTCGAAAAGTCCGGCGATATTTCACAGGTTAAAGACGCTCTGCGCCAGGCCCACGACCAAGTCATGTTTCTTGCCGGTTTAGTAAACGACCTGTCTACGCTGTCGCGCGCTGAACGCGGTAAACTGAATGTCGACATTGAACCGATTGACGTTGGGCTGCTGGCCAAAGATTTAATTGCCAACTACACGCCAGATGCTAAAATCCGCCATTTGCAGCTGAAGCTTGACACCCAAGGCAAACTCGCTCCGCTCCAATCCAGCAAGCTGTATGTGCGCGAAATCCTGCAAAACTTTATGACTAACTCGCTCAAATATACCGAAAAGGGGAGTGTTACGCTGCAAATCGAAAGCGTGCCCAAAGGTACCCGCTTTGCTGTCATTGACACCGGGATCGGCATTGCCAAGGGCGACCAAGAAAAGTTATTCGATAAGTTCTTCCGCAGCGGTGACTACCGGACTCGCAAAGCAAACGGCACCGGCCTCGGGCTGTATGTGACGCTCAAGCTAGCACGGCTGATCCATGCCGAAATCGACGTCAGCAGCGAGCTTAACAAAGGCTCGACCTTTACGATTTTTATTCCTAACCTGCGCTAGCTATTAGATCTTTGGCAAGTGAGGAATGACGTGCATGGCTGGCACACAGACGTTGCGGCCCTTCCAATCGACTTCCGAAAACTCGTACTGCCACATCGAGTAGTGCAGCAAGCCGATGTCGTAGCCGATCATTAAGGGCAGGGCGACAATCCCGAACCACCAGGTACTTACGTGGGTGCTCAGTGCGACAAGTTCATAGGTAATGGTAAGTAAAACGATTGTTACGGTTGCCATGGCAACAGCCACAGAACCAGCATTGAACCAATAGCCGCCAATCGCCAATACAAAGGGTGTCAGCAAAAAAATAGCTTCTACGAACGACAAAATAAGTACGTTTTCTGGGCGGCGGTGAACTTGCGGATAGCGGGTACGGATGGCAGTGGCACGCTGTTCTGAAGCGCTTTTGACGCTACTGACTCCCGGGTTAACGCCGGCGCGCATAAAGCTGTATTCGTCGGTCTTGGCGAGCTCCTTTGCAAAGTGCGCTTCAGGCACGATCGACCGGGTAACTGCCACAAAACCACCTGCCTTTTGCAGTGCTTGCTTTTCGATAATCCAACAACTGCTGAGTACTGGCGGGCGGTTGAACAGCCGGCGCGGCGGCACGAGCTCCCACACGTACCGCATTGCCTGGGCAAGCGCGCCCCGGCTCCTGGCTTCGGGCGCACGCTCGGGCAGCAAACTTAGCATCTTTTTGTGGCGCTCTAATATAGTGCCGACGATTTGCCGCAGCGCGCCAATATCAAACCGGATGTCCACCCCGCAGAACAGTATGTATTCGCCATTAGCTTCGCTGGCGAGGCGGTCGTAGGCCTGGTTTTTAGGCAGCCACGTTTCTTTCGGTTCAGCGCCTTTTATAAAGCGCACCCCGTCGTGGGCAAACTCACGGATGATTTCGGGGGTGCGGCGGGTCTGTGAACAGTCATCAAGCACCAAGACCTCCAACTTTGGATAATCACTAGATACCAAGCTAGCCAGGCACGCCTGCAAGTCGTCTGTTTCGTTGCGGGCCGGGATGGCGACCGATATGGTCGGAAGCTCGGCGTCGCTAAAGTGCGTAAGCTTAGCTGGCCAGGCCGTGCGCTTTAGGCGGCGGATCGTTGAGCCAAGCAGCATTACCGCAACAGCTAATTGCACGGCAGCGAGCACGGCCCAGCTTAAATGACCCGTAGTGTGCCAGGCATGCCAGGCTGCCCAACTGAGGCCGATAACAATTTGCAGGGCAATGAGCACCAAGGCGCTCCGCCGCGTCGCCCGCTTTAAATATTTCTCGTGCATACGTTCCTGCACTACACGGATACTATTAAAGGCTCTGTATAGGCCAATGAGGGCGATCAGTACGCTGAAGACGTTTGGCCGCCACAGCGCAACCGCACCCGCTAGGAAGCTGGAAATAAGCATGGCAATAATAGCCAGGCCTTTCCGCACCCGCCAGGCAGCTGGCACAAAGAAGCACAAAAGTTCGATGACAACAGAGACACCGAATAACCAAAGCATAATCATCATACCGCTACTATACCGCATCCTGGCACCGGATCGATACGGCTTTCCAGAGAGGACCTGTTACACTAAAGACAATGGAACTGGGAAGAATACCATTCCGGTATCGCGTCTTCGCAGGGTTGGGTTTCTTTGCTGTGGGTCTCGCAGGCCTAGCAGGCACGTTTATTGAGGCCGGTGGAGCGGCAACGACCAGCATAGCGGCCTTCAAGGCTGAGATGCACGACGATCAGACTATGCTCGCTCTATATAACGATGAGCATAGCAGGCATCAGGAGGGCACTGTGGTTGATATTACCAGTGCAGCGCTTAGTTTATTCGTGAGTTCGCGACTGATGCGCGGCGCCTACCGGCGTTTTATGCATACTGGTGAAGACGTGGCCACAGAAAGCGCTTCGGTCACACAGCCAGTGGCAAGCGAGGTAGTAGACCCGGCACAAGAGCCAGCGAGCGACAGTGAAGTCGCTGAGGCCGGCAATGTTGTCGTAGTTGACTTTACTCACGGCAAACGCGCAAGTTAGCCATCGGTCACCGTCATATATGATATATTTGACATAATGACCACTGCCACACTTGATATACTGGCCGACAATACAGAAGTAACCGATAGCCGCCGCACAAGAATTGCAAAATCTTTAGGTCTGCACGCCGTGGGCAGGGTATTCGGACGGGCCGGTACCAAAGTAAAAAACTTTACTGGCGAACACAAGGCCGCACTTTTTACTGGGCTTGGGACAGCCCTGATGCTAACCGGGCTTGCGGCAGCTGCTGCCGGGTTAGCGAAGGCGGCCGAAGTAACCGCCGGTAACCTCCAGGCGAGCGCCAGCGCAGCCCTTATGCCAACCGAGGACATGCCTGCTACAGTCGCCGCGAAGTCACATAGCGCGCAAGAGGGTGAATTAGGTGGTGGCGGACTGGCTGTCCTTGTGCTGGGCGGCGGTTTGACAGCCAGAGGGCTTCGCACACGACGTCTCAGGGAGCAAGCATCAGTACAGCACCGCGATTGGGCAACAATGCGCCCCAGCTATGTAGGTGCAACAATGGTAGATGTTGGCTATTCGCCCGGCTTCCATGGCCTGGACGAGATGCTCAGTGCGCCGTACCACCCGCACCCCCAAGAGCGGTTTGAGTCCCGCTGCGCAACCGCCATTGCCGGGCTGCGCGGGCGCTACCAGCAAGCAGTTGCCGCTCGCGAAGAGCTTGTCGCTCAGGCAGCCGCTAACTATAACGGGTTTGATACCGGCTTTGTTGCCGGTGCGCCAGACCTGAATGTGCTCGCCGGCTTGACTGCTTGACGAAACCATCCAGAACAGGTATGCTTGACTTGTTGGAACCTACTGTATAAGTAGGTTTTTTACATATAGGGGAGACATTAAGTGGCACAAAAAGAATCCGATAAGCCAAAACGGCGGGTCATCAAAAAAGCCGAAACATCTGTTCGTGAAAAAGCAGAGATAAGCCAGAAAGAAGCAAGCCAACCCAAAAAGAAGGGCGTGCTCCGGCTTACCGGCCGCTTTATTGGGGCACCGTTCCGATTTATTGGACGGCCATTCGCAAAGCTTGGAAAATTTAAGGTTTTCCGGTTCATCGGCCGCATTTTGCTGCCGACCTACTTCCGCAATAGCTGGAAGGAACTACGCCAGGTTACCTGGCCGAACCGCCGCGAATCGTGGCAACTAACCAGCGCCGTTATCATTTTTGCCGTTATATTCGGCGTCATGATCGCCGTTGTCGACTATGGTCTAGATAAAGTATTTAAACAGGTCCTACTAAAGTAACATTATGAACATGAAACGCTACGACGCTACCAAACAATGGTACGCCATTCACACCTACAGCGGCTACGAAGAAAAAGTTGCCGAAAGCATCCGCCAGCGCGCGGACTCCCTCGATATGAAAGACAAGATCTTCCAAGTCCTTGTCCCGAAAGAAAAAATGATTGAAATCAAAAACGGCAAACGCCGTGTTGTTGAAAAGCGCATTTTCCAAGGCTACGTCTTGGTACAAATGAAAATGTCCGAAGATGCTTGGTACATTGTGCGCAACACCCCGAGCGTCACCGGCTTTGTTGGTTCCGGCTCTGAACCTACACCTGTTAGCGAAGACGAGATCGAAAAGATCCAGAAGCGCATGGGCCTTGAACAGCCTAAGCACAAGATCGACTACCGCCTTGGCGAAGTTGTCAGCATTATCGACGGTCCATTCAAGGGCTTCGACGGCTCAATCAACGAAATTGACGCTGCCAAAGGCAAGCTCAAAGTCCTGGTCAACATGTTCGGCCGCGAAACTCCTGTCGAACTTGACAGCCTCCAAGTCAAACGCGTATAGCATAGGGTATGCCCGAAACCGGTCCCAATGAAGCAAATATTGCTGACATTGCGGCTGCTATTGCTGAAGTACTCCATCAAATCCCAGAGGGGGCGCTCGACGAGGCTGTCCATACCCTCGAACAGTCCGCTGCTGCAATCCCCGAAAGTGACCGCCTAAACAAGGTTTCTTTTGCGTTGGCTTCTGCGCTCGGCCGGCTCGATGCCGCCATTGCTGAACTCGTAACTATGCGCCACAGCTTCATAGGCTATTTATTGGACATTGGCGCGGCTATCCCCGAAGCAGCCGGCCTATGCCCCGGCATAACCAGGCATGGGAGCGAACTTATCGAAGACATGCCTGCTAGTGGTTGTGCCGTAAGCCGGGCCGAAGCTGGCCCGCCAGGGTTTTATCCTTGTTTGCGTGATGATTGTGATAACCCCAACGCCAACATCCTGTCTTCAGGTATGGTCTGCCGCATGGGGAATGGCACGCTTGTCCGGCCGGATATCTGGCCAGAATACTGCCACGAGGACCGGCTGGCAGCCTTGCCAACGGCGCCGTACCAGAAGCTGGTCGGCCTGCACCAGGATGGCTTCCCCGAATACTAAGCCAGCAGGTTGCAGATAAGCCAAATGTTCAGGCCGCTAATGACGGCTGCGCTGCCGCCAGTAGCCAGCTTGAGCCACAGCGCGTTAGTGAAAACACCCATGCGCTGTTTGCTGCTGGTAAAAAATACGAGCGGGAGCACAGCAAATGGCAGCTGCATGCTGAGCACCACTTGGCTGACGATCAGCAACCCGGACAAGCCAGAGCTGCCATGCAGCAGCACGATAATCGAGGCCGGTACAATCGCCAGCGCCCGCGTAACCAACCGCCGCAGCCATGGCTTGGCCTTAATCTGTAAAAACCCCTCTAGGATAACTTGCCCGGCAAGTGTCGCAGTCACGGTTGAATTCTGCCCCGAAGCCAGCAGGGCGACAGCAAATAGTGTGCCGGCAGCATCGACGCCCAGTAATGGCGCGAGCAACTTGTAAGCTTCGCCTATCTCGGCCACTGCGCCGTGGCCATTTATATAGAACGCGGCAGCGGCCAACATGAGTATCGCAGCGTTGACGAAGAAGGCTATGAGCAGCGCCGCTGTGGAATCGATGGTAGCGAATTTGATAGCCTCTTTTTTACCTTGCTCAGTAGTGGCATGGGCTCGAGTTTGGACAATGGCCGAGTGCAGATACAAGTTGTGCGGCATCACGGTTGCCCCCACGATGCCGACAGCAATGAGCAGCATTTCGTGGTTCGTAAAAAGTATCCGGGCTGGCATAAAGCCATGCAGCAGCGGCAGGAGGGCAGGCTGCGAAAAGAGAAGTTCCAAGCCAAAGCAGGCGGTCACAACGACAATCAGCGTTATGACCAACGCCTCAATAGATCGGAACCCTTTCTTCTGCAGCAGCAGTAGAAGGAGCACATCAGCGGCCGTAATAACGACACCTATCGGCAAGGGGATGTGAAAGAGCAGCTCGAGCGCAATAGCAGTGCCAATTACCTCGGCCAAGTCGCAGGCAATGATCATCAGCTCGGCCATCAGCCACAAAAAGACCGTCATGCCTTTGGGCAATACCTCGCGGCACAGCTGCGCTAAATCCCGCCCGGTGACGATGCCGAGCTTCACTGCCAGGTGCTGCAGCAACATAGCAAACACGCTAGAAAGCAGCACGACAAACAGCAGCCCATAGCCAAACTTCGACCCGCCCGCTAAGTCTGTGGCCCAGTTTCCCGGGTCCATATATCCGACCGCCACCAAATAGCCTGGCCCAGAAAAGGCTACCAACTTTTTAAGAAAGGAGGCTTTATCTGGTACTACAACGGAGCGGTGCACCTCGCCCAGGCTTCTTGATACATGCATAGCGTTTTAGGAAGGGTTGAGGACGAGAATTATGCCGACAACGACGGCCAGCGGCACCAGGATGGTCAGCATGACGCCTAGGCTGGGCGCGTCTTGGGACGGCTCACGCATCTTTCTTGCCGCCGCCTGCGTTTACTTCGTAACTGGTGTTGGTAGCCTCAAAAAAATTCACCAGCTGCAAGGTGTCGTTGGCAGTGGCCATCCATTTGGCCGGGTTGCTTACTTTGTAATGCGGTTCGAAGCCCAGTTCCTCGAGCCGCCGGTCGGCCAAATACTTTACGTATTGGTTAATGTAGTCGCTGTTGAGGCCGAGTATGCCGTTGGGCAGCAGGTCACGGTTGTAGGCTTCCTCCATTTCGACACCGTCAAGGATCATCTGCTTGATTTCGTCGGCGAATTCTGGGGTTT
>DATIIM010000008.1:0-2505 GCA_035479615.1 Patescibacteria group bacterium | reverse complement strand
CGTAGCGGTCGTAATGTTCTTGCCGCTTATGCGTTCCGCCTCTGTTATTGCGTGGACTATGGCTTCGGCTACATCGTCCACATGCACCACGGCGCCTTTGCGCATGCCGTTATTGGCCGCTTGGCCGTGGCCGATTATCTGTGGTTTACCCGTGCCGTTCGGGTCAAACATGCCCACGACTACGCGAACCGTACTTGTCCCAACGTCGAGGCCAACGAAATGTTTGTCTAGCGTTTCACGCATCTTAGTGCGTAGTATAGCGCTATTGCTTCCATCTGGGCAAGCTGTTAATTGAATTAAAACTACAAAAATGGTAAAGTTAGCTGGATTTTCCCTCTTGGGAGGTAGAGAATCGACCTTTGACAACGTAGTAAGTATTCCAGTCGCGCAGCGAGAACATTTATGAGTGCTCTCACTGCGCGACTGGCGAACGCCCAGTTGTTAGCTAAGGAGGAGCCATGTCCCAATTGGACATGGGGCACCCCTCGGATGGCACCAACGCTGCCATGCCGTCGGTCGTGCTTGCGCTCGACTGCTCAAATGCCCAACGTTACCTCAACCACAACAATGAGGTGCTACAGGCAGCCTGCCCTGCTGGGGTGGTACGTCTTGACGTATCACCAGATCAACACATGGACCTGCTTGTCCTGCTGAAGCCGCTGCTCAGTATCAACCAAGAAGCGATCATCAGGACATATAGGGACCTCTCCTACAATGCACTGCCGAGCTGGGTAGCCGGCGATGACTTCCTGGAAATGCTCAGCACCCAGCTGAGAGCTGCGACAGTCATAATGGCTAAGCAAAACAGAAGCGGGGGCGGGCTATCGGGTGAACTTACATGGGAACGGCTCAAGGCGCGTATCAGCGTTGTGCTGGTAGAAGACACGCTGGCAGAGGCTAGGCCGGGCTCTCGTCTCTCAGAAGTGCTATTTAACCTGCTGCCCTGGGCTGCCGTTTTCAAAGTCAAAGACGAACCGCGCGGATTCCCGGAGCGTATATGGTATGGCCGCCCGTGCCCAAGGTGTCACCAAGGCATGGATTACGCAGGTAGGGTCTACCACTGCCGCGAGTGCAAACAGCAGGTCAACGACCCACTGCTTTGCAACCGGTGCGGTGAGAAGCTGCGGCCTGCCGGTTCGGCCCTAGTGTGCGAGGAGTGCGGACAAGCATATGGTCAGTATGGCGAAACGCTGACTTAGCCATACTGCCAGGGGCGGGGACGGGCTGCAAAGCTTGGTGTGGCACTTGCCACCTCCCCGCCCCCTGGCGCCTCACGCCAAACTTACTACGTTGTCTTTAATCTTTTTATCAACGAAAATTATAACTTAGTGAGGATTTCGGAGCCGGTTTCGGTTATCAGCACGGTGTGCTCGAAATGAGCGGCCCAGGAGTTATCAGTTGTCAGCACAGTCCAGCCATCAGGGGCTATCACGACCCGGTCGGTGCCAAGAGTGGCCATCGGTTCTATGGCTATAGTCATGCCTTTGCTTAGATATGGGCCACTGCCAGCCCGGCCGTAGTTGGGTATGTTGGGGTCTTCATGCAATTGGTGCCCAACCCCATGGCCAACGAGGTCGCGGACTATGCCATAACGTTTGGAGTCCAAAAACTTTTCTATGGCTGCGCCTATGTCACCGGTGCGCACTTGGTCGTGCACTTCGGCTATGCCGATAGCTAGCGCCTTTTCGGTATTGGCAACGATCTCCTGGTGTCCGCGCTGCTTGGCACGCCCGGCAATCATGCTCAACGCGCTGTCAGTTATCATGCCGCGGTAAGTCACGCCAAAATCCAAGCTGACTATATCGCCATCTTGAATTATTCGCTTGGCACTCGGTATGCCGTGGACCACTTCGTTGTTTAGGCTTATGCATATTACGTCCGGGAAGCCCTGGTAGCCTTTGAATGTCGGTTCACCGCCGAGTTTTTGCAGCTCGGCCGCGGCCATATCGGCCAGTTCCTTCGTAGAAACGCCCGGCTCAACTTTAGTTTTCAAAAAACTTAACACGGTTGCCAACATACGGCCACTTTCGCGCATGGCAGCAACTTGGCTAGCCGTTTTTACTTGGGTCATCATAAGATTATTTATGTCTCTAGTAGTTTGGTAAGGTCGGCGTGTACTTCGTTCGGGGAGCGCTCGGCGTTGACGTTCATTACCTGTATGCCGTGGTTTTTGTACCATTCCAGCAGTGGCTGGGTGAGCCGTTCGTATTCACCAAAGCGCTCTTCTATCACTTCTTCGCGATCATCGGTGCGGCCGCGGGCTTGCAGGCGCTTTTTGACAGTTTGAAGCGAAGCGTCCAGGTAAATTACACAGGTTATGCTGGAGTGTTTGGACTTTAGGCGCTCCACCAGCCACTCTGCCTGCGGTACCGTGCGCGGAAAGCCGTCCAGGAGATACTCTGAGTCGTCCGGTAGGCTATCCAGCACCTTTTCCAGGATAGCAATCACCTCGTTATCGTCCAGCAGCTCACCAGCCATCATCTGTTTGCGGCGATCGCCGGTCAC
>DATIIM010000007.1:0-130833 GCA_035479615.1 Patescibacteria group bacterium | reverse complement strand
CAGACCACCCTTTTGTTCAAAACGCTTCAGGCTCTTTACGAGTGCTTTAGCCCGCTTGTCGTCGACCATACCGGCCCACAGCGGGAAGTATGACGCCAGCGAGCTGATGGTACCGCGACGTTCCTTGACGTAATTGTAGGCGTAGTACAAACCCCGGCCTTCGTCCCACATCAGGTCGTTCATGGTTTTTTGGCGGTGTTCGGCAGCTTTTTCCCAAGCGGCGGCGTCTTTGTCGTCTTTAAAGATTCGAGCAGCGAGTGCAAAGTCCTTTTCGTACTTGTACAGCAAAGCGTTCAGGTCGACTGGCAAATAATTAAGCGCCTTGCGGTTAAAGCGTGGCGTGTAATCCCAGCCGCTTTCGGCTTCGGTTAGGTCGTGTAGGTAGTTAAAGTCGTAGTAACGGCTCAGGCCTTCGTAAACTTTGCGGGCATTCGGCTTGGCAGTGCCCATCCACACGGTCTCGTATTCTTCTTTGGCCACGTTTATCATTTCCTTGAGCCATTTTTCGCCAGGGTTGTAGGCGTTATAAATGTCAAAAATCAGCGTGGTCATAAAGGGTGGCTGCGTGCGGCTTACATAGTAGAGCTGGGAGCCATTAGGAACGATATGGAACCGTTTAAACAGGACTACCATGTTCTCTAAAATACCCATGATGAGTTTTTTGTGTTCTGCGTCGAACAGCCCCTGCACCATGAAGTAACTATCCCAGTAGTACATTTCGTTGTAGTCGAATTCGTGGCCTTCGGCGTATGACGGCACGAGGTAGGGGTTCGGCAAACCGATCAAACTACCCTGGTCTTTGGGGTTGTATCGCTCGAGGTTATGCCAGTAGGATTTGATATAATCCCGCGCCGCCTGAACCTCTTCGGCCGTTAAGTCGGTGTGGCGTTTGAAGTTAGCGAATCTAATGACGCTAGGGCGTCCTAATTGTTTGGCTTTATCGAGCATATACCTCTAGCCTAGGCCAGGTGTGGTGATGCGTCAAGCCGCTGTTTAATTCCAGATATGATAATTTGCAGGCCAAGTTCGAAATGTGCATCCGGCTGCTGCTCGGCTTGCTTGTACAGGGCAGTGATGCTCGTGGCAGTTGCCGGGTACCGTTCAGCCAGCGTTGCCACGAACTTTAGGTGCCGTTTGTGCGCTTGATCGCTGTACTGGTGGCGCGGGTCGGCCTGCTCTTCGAATACGCATCCCAGGGTGTAGCGGATAACAACAAAGAACCCGAGCATAGCGAGATCCGGCGGGAACCCTTGTTTGTGCAGTTGGCTCAGTACGAATTCCATGCCCTCAAGCATGTCGCTCTGGGCCATGTTGGCGTGGGCCATAATCTGGGCGCCGTCCCGGTAGCGCTTCAATGCGCTGCGGTGGATGCGGGCAATGTCGGCCAGCAACTCTTGCCACTCCAGCGATTTTGGTGTTACTGCTTCAAATTCGCCAATTATCATGGAGTGAGCCATGGCATCGATCAGGTCCTGCTTGTTTTCGAAGTGCCAGTACAGGGCTGCCGCTTTAACGTCCAGCTTTGCTGCCAACTTGCGCAGCGTCAGCCCGCTATAGCCGACTTCATCTAATAAGCTCAGCGCCGCCTGGACGATTTGTTGGCGCTCTAAGCCGCGTTCGTGTTTGCTGCGGCTGGGTGTGACCGGTGCCGGGTCAGGCATATTTTTCACTCCATTCGGCCATGGTCTGTAATACAGGCAATAGATCTTCGCCTTTTTTGGTCAGGCTATATTCCACACGCGGGGGCGATTCGGCAAACTGTTTCTTGGTGATTATATGGTGTTCTTCTAGCGTATCGAGCCGCTGTGAAAGAGTTCGCGGCCCAATGCCCAAGTTTTGTTCAAGCTCACTGAAACGCCGTGGCCCAATGATTAATTCGCGGACGATAAAGCCTGTCCACTTGTCGCCAATAACTTTAAGGGCCATGTTAATACTGCCGCATTTAAGGACAAGTTCATCTGAATCGCACGGGCCGTCGCCTACTCCTTGGGAAAACATATACCTACAGTATACTACTTTACTTTGTATAGTATGCATGTATACTACTTATACAACTATACTTTTTATAGTAACAACATAAGCTCCTGGAGGGATATACATGACTGACTATGCAAACATCGCAAGCGAAGAAGCTATTGCCGCAGCAAAGCAGGCGCTTGAAGCAAACGGCTTTGCCGTAACGATCGTCGAGAACGCCCAAGCAGCTAAAGAAGCTGTGGTGAACGCGTTACCTAAGGGCGCCGAAGTGCTGACTATGACGTCACAGACTCTTGAAAAAACCGGCATCGCTGCCCTTGTTAACGAATCTGGCGATTACGACTCCGTGCGCGGCAAGCTGAACGCGATGTACGGCGATGAATCCAAGAAAGGCGAACAGCGCAAGCTGGGTGCTGCACCCGATTTCGCCATCGGCAGCGTGCACGCCGTAACACAGGACGGCCACGTACTGGTAGCCTCAAACACCGGCAGCCAATTGCCAGCCTACACCTATGGCGCTGGCCATGTTATTTGGGTCGTAGGCGCACAGAAAGTTGTCGCTGACCTGACCGAGGCGCAAGAACGTCTTGAAAAACACGTCTTCCCGCTAGAGAACGAGCGTTCTAAAGTTGCCTACGGCGGCCCGAGCAGCATTAACAAAGTAGTCACCTTTTACAAAGAAGGCACACCTGGCCGCATCGAGATTTTCCTGGCGAAAGAAGCCCTTGGGTTCTAGGCATCGCTACTAATCTGTATAATGGGTCTGATGGAACACACCGACACACCCAAGCCAAAACACCGCCAAAGGATTCGCGTCTCGTGGCGCGCAGTCGCTGGCATAGTATTTGGAGCGTTGCTCATCCTGGGCATACGTTTCGTAACCTACAACCCTGAACAAATCCACTACCATGCCAACTTTGCCCTGTATATTAACGGGCAACGTGAGATGTTTAAGTCACCTATGTACTACGAGGAGATCAACGGCTCGTGCGCAGTCGGCAAAGATATTAAGCCAGCACAGCGGGCTCATCTGCACGACGAAGTACCAGATGTCGTGCACGTACACGACCACGCCGTAACCTGGGGCGATTTATTCATGAATTTGCACTGGGCAGTTGGCCCCAATTTTATCCGTACACCGGACAAAATATACCAGACCGGTGACGGCCAGCGCCTAACCTATATCATCAACGGCCAAAGCCTTGATGATGTCAGCACTGAAATCATCAAAGATGAAGACCGCCTGCTGATCGACTTTGGCGACACCTCCCAGGCGACCATTCAAAAGGAATTTGACGCCGTGGCTAAGACGGCCCACCAGTACGACATCGGCAAAGACCCGGCTGCCTGCCTCGGTAATGCCGCTCCAACTTGGAAAGACCGGCTCAAGCACCTGTTTTAGAGTAACGAGCGCATAAGCTTCACATATGCCAAACCGCTGGCATGGATTATACTGTAAGCAAATGCGTATCACGGGCACCGCCAAACGTATCGTGCAGTTCGTGTTCTCCAAGCCGAACTTTTTGGGGCTGGGCAGCGGCGCTGTATGGTTTTGTTTTTCGCTCACACCATCGCTCCTGCCTAGGCCAGCAGTACTGCAAGGATTTGTTACGGGCATTTCGTTTGCCGTCGGCTATGGTTTTGGTGTCTGGCTGAGCTGGGCGATACGCCGGGTAACCCACCGGGAGCCGCCGCCCAAAGTACGGCGCTATGCTTGGATAGCGCTCGGTGTTATTGGTGCAGGCGGCATGGGCATTACGATCACCCTGTTTTTTGTGGGCTGGCAAAATAACGTCCGCGCACTTGTAGAAGAGCCGCCGCTGACGTCCGGACACCGCGTGTTGATATTCGTTGTTACCGCGATCGTGGCGTCGCTGCTCATCTTAATAAGCCGGGCCCTGTACTGGCTTGTGCAGTGGACCGACCGCAAACTCGTACGCTTTATTCCCCGGCGGATTGCCGGCGCGCTGGCGGTTGTCTTAGTCGCCATTGGCGTATATCTGCTGCTGAACGGGTTGGCTTACCGCGGATTCATTTCATTCGCCAACAACGTCTACCACAAAGCAAACGATGGTACCCCAGCTGGTATTAGCCAACCAACAAATGCATACCGGACTGGCGGCAAAGATTCGGCGGTCAGCTGGCAGTCGCTCGGCAAGCAAGGCCGTAGGTTTTCTGGTGGCGGCCCCACGCAGGCGCAACTGCAACAGTTTAGCGGGCAGCAACCGACTGAGCCAATCCGCATTTATGCCGGGCTTGATTCAGCCGGGTCTGCTAAAGCGCGTGCCCAGCTTGCCGTACAGGAGCTAGAGCGCACCCACGCCTTTGACCGCCCAGTGTTAGTTGTCGTAACACCCACCGGCACTGGCTGGGTCAACCCGCAGGCCGTAGATGCCTTAGAGTACATGTGGAACGGCAACACTGCCATGGTCGCTACGCAGTATTCGTACCTGCCGAGCTGGATCTCTTTCTTAGTCGACAAAGACAATGCCACAACTGCTGGCCGCGAATTGTTTAACCAAGTGTACGAAAAGTGGTCGCAGATGCCGGCCGGGCACCGCCCCAAGCTCATTGCCTACGGCTTAAGCCTCGGCTCATACGGCATGCAGGCCGCCTTTAGTGGCCAGGACGACCTCAAAAACCGGACCGACGGCGCATTCTTTGCTGGCACCCCTAACGACACGATGCTATGGCGCGACTTAGAAAAAAACCGCGACGCTGGGTCCCCGGCCTGGTTGCCACAATACAATCAGGGTCAGACAATCCGTTTCGCTGCCGACCCCGGTGACCTTGCCCAACCTGCAGAAACCTGGACCTCCCCGCGCGTCGTGTATGTGCAGCACGCCTCTGACCCCATTGTGTGGTGGTCGCCCAATTTGCTCTTCAAAAAACCAGACTGGCTGAAAGAGCAGCGCGGCCGTGACGTGTCGGCATCCATGCAGTGGTTCCCTGTCTCAACTTTCCTGCAGGTAACCGTCGACCAGTTTATGGGCGTAACCGCACCGGACGGGCACGGGCACAACTACAGCACTGTGCCTGTTGAAGCCTGGGCCAGCATTATTCCGCCGACAGGCTGGGGCGCCATGCAGACCGCCAAACTCCACGCGCTCATCGCGACATATCCGGACAAATAACAGCTAGCGGCCGAGGATCAAAAGTTTAAGCGCGATGGCTAACAGTACGCCGCCAAACACCCGGGACATAAGATGTTCCGGCATTTTTACTGCGTAGTGGGCGCCCAGTAAAGCCCCGACCACAAAGCCCAAGGCTAACCACAGCGTAACCTTCACTTCGACATAGCCGGCCTTGAAGTATGTGGCCGCTGCAAGGATACCAACAGGCAGCGCGAGCATAGCCAGCGTCGTGCCTTGCGCGTGCTTTTGGCTCAAGCCAAAGAACAGGACAAGCGCCGGCACAATCACAATACCGCCGCCAACACCGACCACACCGCTCAGGATACCGGCGGCCAAGCCGGTCACCACCAGCATAATATCAATCATCATGGCAGCGATACCCGCAGCGACTGCACTATTTGCCGTACGTCGTTCACGTTAATAGCGTGGGGTGTGGTGTAGGTAATTTCAAGTAAATGCTTGGCCTTGCCGTGGAAAAAGGTAACCAGGAATACGTTGTCGTTAAACCGGCACACCGGGTGCTCAACACCTTCTACCTGCACCGTAAACGCTTCTTTCCATTTACTGCCCATTTCGTCGCAGCTTTTTACCACATCATCGTTGGTAGGTTTAGCGATCACCAACGCTTTGCTGTCGTACTTTAGCCCTTCGCCCGCCACCAAGTTTACAGATTCGGAAGACCGGTAAAACAAAAAGGAGTATTCGTACGCGCTGTTGGTAATTGTGTGGATGTTGAGCGGCGCAAAACTGCGCACAAACAGCCAGGTACCCAGCGCCAAGGCTAAAACAACGGTTATGGGAATACCAATAAACAGGATCTTGCGGGTGTTCAGCCCGCCGCCAATGCCCAAACCAACCGAATTAGCCGACAGCCCCAGCGGCATGGCTGTCGCATTTCGGGGTAAACTCCGCACAGGCGGGGGCGAAGGTTGCTGCGGCTGCACCACGACGGGCCGCACTCCAGGTTGCTCATTCATCTATTCTTCATAATACCAAACCGCAAGGGGAAATAGGTAGCTATTTCGAACGTTTGCGGTGGCGCATAACTTTGTAGGTTATGAGCTCGAGGATAAATACGCCAATGGCGACTGCTGGGATAATCGAAGCGTTCACGCCAGCTTTGATAAGCCCCATAGAGATTACAATCGTCAAGCCCAGCCACAGCAACGCAGCACTGCGGGTGACGCGCAGCCGTAAGTATTCTGCACCCAGGTAGTAGTACGGGAACACGGTGATAACCAGGAACGTGCTCGACAGCAGGCCAAAGATCAGCACAACGGTCAGGCTCTCCCAGAATGGGTCAGACAAGTACAGCGGCGTGAGCGATACCACTGCCGTCAGGCTGGTGGCGATAAGCGGACGGAACCGTTCGCTCAAGGCGCCTACAGCGGCATCAACGGCCGGTACGCCCTCACGGCGGAGCTGGTTGGCGTAGTCGGTAAGCAAGATCGTGTTCTTAATACTTAGGCCGAGCAGCGCGAAGAACCCGAGCATTGCAAAGAAGCTGAATGGGTTGTCGGTAAGGTACAGGCCGAGCGTAATACCGAACAAGCTGAATGGGATTGCCATAAAGATTAGCAGCGGCTGGAGCAGCGAACGGAACTGCAGGGCGAGTAGCAGGAAGATGACCAGCAGCAGGATTGGGAACGCCTTAGCCAGCGTGCTGAATGAATCCTGGTTTTCTTGTTCCTGGCCAATATCAAAGTTAAGCACATCTTTGCTCAAGCCGTATGACTGCAGCCGCGCGGCCGTGAATTCTTTCTGTACGGCATCCTTCGCCAGCGTGACGAGCGTGGTCGTGTCAGTGCCGTCGAACTTAGCCCCGACTTCCATGTATAGCTTGCCGTCTGCCCGAGAATAGGTACCAGGGTCAGATACGTTGGTCGAGATAATCTTGGCCTTAACACCGCTGACGCGAGTTAGTTCGCGGTTAGCCAAGAAGGTATTAATGTCTTTGGCTAGCCTCAGGGACGCTACACGGTCAGTTGATTCAATGCGTACTGCAAAGCCAGATGCCGGCGGGCCAGCGTCGAGCTGCCCGATTTCTGCCTGGGCACCAGGGAAATTCTTAAACTGAGCTTCGAGCTTCTTAGCCAGCTGCGGCGAAGTAACGTCGCGGTCCTTGAAAGACGTCAGGTAAATAACCAGGCTGGCGTTTTGGGCGCTGGCGTTTGAATAATATGCCGCACTCTTGAAGTTCTCGCCCAATGTGTCGGCCACAATCCTGTCGGCCCGGTCGGCAACCGTCTCTGCCTGGGTAATGGTTGTTCCTGGGTCAAGGGTCAAGCGCACGCTCAGGCCGTTGCCGTCCTTGCCTGAAGGGAAGATATTAAAGGTGACTTTTTGGAACAGGAATCCGGCAGCGCCGATAAAGCCAAAACCGATGATAATCGCAACAATGCCGACAAAGAACAGCTTCTTAGTGGAGTGCCGTGCCCACAGCATTGGCTTGCCAATGAAGTTAGCGATCTTAGCCTCGTAACGGGCTGCTGGCTCATGAAGATTTTTATCACCAAGCTGCTTCTTGCCGAGCAAAAGATAACGGGCAAAGAACGGAATAAAGACTAGCGCAACGAGCAAGCTCACGAGCAACGCGGTAATCACCGTTACTGGGATGGCGCGGATAAAGCTCCCCAATATGCCGTGCACAAAGAGCAGCGGCGCGAAGCTGAAGATAGCAGTCGACGTGGCGGCAACCATGGCGCGGCTAACCTTGCGGGTAGCAATGTGCACAATCTCGCGCGGGTCTTTACGCCGCCTGCGCTGCGCATCAATGGCTTCAACCATGATGATGGTGTCGTCAACAATCAAGCCCAGGCACAGTACTAAGGCGAACAGCGTAATGGTGTTCAGGGTGTAGCCAATGATGTACAAGACCCCGAGGGTAATAGCCAGCACGGTGATCATTGCCAAAACGGTAATCAGCGAGGCGCGGACAGCAATGATGATCGAACCAATAACCAGGACCGCCAGCAACCCTTCGAGCAGCGACTTCTGCAAGCCGCCAATTTGGTCCTTGATGTCGTTGGCATACGTTGCGCTAATGACTGCGGTGTATGGCGAATCCTTGTGCGCTTCGTTGTACGCAGCAATCGCTTTTCGCAATTTACCGTCGAGCTTAATAACGTCGGTGCCGTCTATTTGGCCATAGCCGACCGAAACAGAATCATAGAATGTATTTTGACCATCAGCGCGTACGCCGTAGCGGTCAAATTTATTCTGGCTCTTTATGGCCTGGCCAGTTACGGGGTCTGTGCCGGTGGCAAACGGATCAATAACCGAAATGCTCTCCATGTCGGCGTAATTCTGGTCTTTAACATACTGAGCTACCCGCTGGCCCTCGGCCACAAGCTGCTCAACCGAAACACCGTCGCGCTTGGCATAAATCGAAATAACTCCGTCGTCACCGCGTTCAGTAAAGCCGATTTTAGGCGTCTCTATTTTGAGCGTTGCGCTGGCCGGAAGCACATTGGCCGCTTCAATACTCTTTTTAATATCACTGCCGGCTTGGTTGGCGTCCGTGCCTTCCTTGTACTGCACCGCAATGCCGTAGAAGTCGCCTTCCGACTGGGCCTGCACGCTCTTTACGCGGCTGTCCTTTAAGGCAATGTCGCTGACCGGTTTAGCCACCTGGGCGTCAACTTTTTGCGGATCGTTTACAAAATATGTGCCGCTCACCACTGAGTACGGTATGTTGATGCTCGGGAAGCCTTCCCGCTTCAGCAGCGTGGTGTAGCTTAGAATCCCAAATATTGTTAAACACAACCAAATGATTGCCGCAGTACGTGAACGGTCAAATACAAATAGGCTGAATTTAGGGAGCAGGCGATCGCGGCCGTCTGTGCTGTAGACTTTTTTTAGTTTGTTTTTCAAGACGGAGATTCCTGTTTAGGTGCTGTTCCCTGTTATGGTAGCAGCAATCCTTGACCAGCTCAACTATTCTGAAATTTCAATTAACTTAGTGTGCCCGCCCGGCAATGCACACAAAAAAGAACAGCTTTCGCTGTTCTGATTGCAATTTGGTGGAGCTGGCGGGAATTGCGCCCGCGTCCGCTAGTTTATCTGGCTGGTCTATCCTACAGGTATAGGTTGTCTAAAAATCTTGGTGAATAACGGCTAAACAACCAAAACGTCACTCACCACAGTCCTGATCTTAGCAAGCGTCATGGACGGAAACGCTTGAGCGTCCGGATGATATAACACGCACTGCCATTATCTGGCGTCATGTCAGGCGCGGCAACGAGGTATTAAGCTCGTGCTGGTGCAAAGGCTAACTGTGAACCGTATGCGTTAGCCAAACGGCTAGCGATTTGGCCATGTACTGCCTTTGCGAAATCAGAGATTTTTGCATCTAAGATATGGTTGCCTATAACGCTGACAAGCGACCTGCTGATCCAACCGATAAAGTCCAACGTCGAGCTAAATTTCAGCCCCATAACGTATTTTGCTGCCTCTCAGCAACATCGTGTATTATACCATTTCAAGCCCGAAAACACTAGTGCTAACGGCAACATGCACGGGTTGCTGCCCATTGACCATGGATGTATGATGGGGGTTATGTCAAATATTACCTCCACCCAAGAATCAGTAGCGGCCGTAAAAGAAACACTAGGATACACCGACTCCACGATAGCGCAACACCGCGGTGACGCCGAAGCCCTGTCACTCGCCGGCGTTGCTGGAGCTATCACTGAAATTAGGGACCTGCTTGCAGCGCCACGCATGACGGGATGCATACGCGTGCCGGGCCTCGATTACATGGCCGACCAAGCCCATGGCCAGTTGTCAAACGCTATGGGCGGCTCCAGTCAGCCTGCAGTCGGCGAAGCGCTCGACGCCATAACGGCTATGGGGGGCCAGGAGTCGGTCATAACCACTCACGGGGAAGCTGCTGATGCGAAAAGGGCAGAAATTGTCGCCGCTCTGGGTCTCGCCTTGGAGCGTATGACTGAATACGATGAACACGTTGCGCTCATGGAGGCTGGCATCGATACAGCTCAAGAATCTCAGCAACTGGCAATCGCCAAGGTCAACGAAATTCAGTTCTAAGAAAAACTACTCTGCAAGTGCCGCGCGAATGTCGCCGCCTTCTTTGGCAACGACTTCTTTTGGTACACGATAAAACAAGTTATATAGAATACCGCCGGCGATAATCGTAAACCCACCGACGACAATCGGCATCCGTACACCAATAGTCGCGACGTACCCACTGATAATAGCGGGAATAGCCTGGGCCAATGCCTGGACGCTCGCCTCAATACCCAGTACTTCGCCCTGCTCTTGCTTGCTAGCACTGAGCGACACGAGCGCCGAAGCATTGGCCATGGTCAAACCGTTAAACAATGCGATGAGCGGTGCCACCATAAGCAGCTGGCTGGTGTTGTGCGGTAAAAGCTGCATAAATAACGCCACGCCGTTCCCAATCAAACTCACGCGCAAAATTGCATGGCTCTTGAACTTCTTGAGCGCGAGCGGCACGACAATAACTTGTGCTAAAGCGATACATACACCAATGTAGGCAAAGAAGTCGCCGACGTTACTCTGGCTAAAATGCAATTTTTGAATCAAAAGCACCTGGAAAAAGGTGGTGAAGAACGTAAACCCGCCCCAGAATAAAAACTCAGCGCCAAAAATAACCCGCAGCGCTGGACGGGCAGCTGCTTTGCGGATGTTTTCGATCGACTTATTCCAAGCCAGGCGCAATTTCTTATTAATGTGTTCGTGTGTTTCCGGCAAAATGAACAGCACCGACATCATGTTCACTGCTGCCAGGATTGCCGCGAACCAGAACGGTGTTGCCGAGCTAAACCAGTGCGGTGTGTTAAACAGGCCAAAGAAGCTGGCGTTAGGGCTAGCTAAACGGGCCCCGATATACGGCCCCATTACAAACCCCATACCAAAGCAGGCGCCAATCAGCCCAAAGTTACGCGCCCGGTGTTCTGGCGCACTCACATCGGCGATAATCGCCCGGGCAACACTCAAGTTACCGCCGGTGATTCCATCCAAGGCGCGCCCAACGAACAACAGAGGAATATTCTTGGTCAAAATACCGATGGCAAAAATAACGTAGCCGACCGCTGTGCCGGCTAGGCTAAAAGCTAGGATAGGCTTGCGGCCATAACGGTCCGACAGCTGCCCTAAAATCGGCGTGGCAAAGAACATCATGAGCGGGTAAATCGCAGTGAGCCAGCCGAGCATAATAAGCGCGCCGTTAAAACTGTAGCCCGCAGGCTGAAAAATCGTATAGATCAACTGCGGCAACACAGGGATAAGAATGCCCACACCAAGAACGTCCACAAAAATGGTCAGCAGCACAATAGGCAGCGCTCGGCCTTCTAGTTTAGACTTCATGTTTTCCAACTGCCCTGTCTCCTTTTACGGTTTTCTATTATACGTCAAAAGGGTGGTCACAGGCGAATGGTTTTCCAGGCACACAGGTGTAGGCGTGGAATTTGGTAAGCGATTCTTTCAGCTGTTGTTGCTGCTTCTCGGTCAACAGGTCAAACATAGGCGAATGGTACTGCTGTAGTACTTCCAGGGCAGCCTCGGTCATCTTTGTACCCTTGGCAGTCAGCACGGTAATGTGCTCACGGCGACTTTTGGGGTTTACCCGGCTGGCAAGCATGCCTTTTTCACATAGCAGCTTTGTTTGGCGGCTAATACTGGCTTCTGTTTGGCCCAGGCACTCTGCCAATTTGCGTTGTTGCACATTTGGATTGATCTGCAGGATCATGAGCAGCCTGAGTTGCGACATACCAATGCCGAGGCGTTCCTGAAGGACTTGATCAGACTGACGCATCAAGATAGTTGCAGTATGCTGCAGTAGGTAGCCGATGGTAATGATGGGGCCCATATGCATCTCCTTGCGAGTAATTCTACCCAGCAACACTTAACACGTCAAGCTTTATAAATAATATTATATGGTCTGATAAAAGTGAGCGTTTACTCGCATTGTATCAAAGATATCTTAATATTGCACTCTTTTTTGTCAAAAAAGTACTGTATACAACCTGTACCACTCGTCCAGACTGAGCCGCTGCGCACGGGTACTGGGGGCTATTCCGGCTGCTTCCAATGCAGCAGTGGTCTCCTCCCGCCCCATATGCAAGCCGCTGCTTAACGAGTTAAGCAATGTCTTGCGCCGCTGCGAGAAGCCGGCTTTTACCAGTCTAAAAAAGACTTTTGTATCAACGTCGCTAAATCGCGGCGTGCTGCGAAACGTAAGTATAAGTATTTGTGAATCGACTTTAGGCGGCGGTGTAAACAGTTCGGCAGGCACCAGCTTGCCCAACTGCGCTTCGCAGTAATACTGCACACTTACGCTCAACAAGCTCATGTCGCCAGGCGCGGCACATACCCGCTCGGCCACTTCTTTTTGAATGAGCAAAGCAGCGCGGGAAAACGGATTTGGGCCTTCACAGAGCAGCCGCAATAAATTACTCGTTAAATAATATGGGATGTTGGCCACGACTTTATAGCCAGCAGGCAACGCGGTAAGGTCGAACGTTAGGATATCCTGCTGTACCACTTGCAGGTTCTTGGCGGGAACCCGGGCCGGGAGGTCTTGGGCTAGAGTGGCGTCAAATTCAACCGCGATAACCTGGGCGGCAAGCGGCACCAGCTTGGCCGTCAGTGTGCCGGGCCCTGGCCCGACTTCCAAGACGGTGTCTTCGGGGCGGACATCAACTGCGTCGCACATAGCTTGCAGGCTGGCATCGTCGTGCAGCCAGTGCTGGCCAAGCGACTTTTTAGTAGGTGGCATGTGATCCATTACCAGTTATGATACGCCGTCCAGTGGTTATACGCAGCCCCCCAGGTGCCATAGCGACCCTTGGCATAGCTTGACGCCCACTTCAGCTGCGTAACCGCACTTGTTTTCCAGTCCCCGCCAAACGGTGCCATCTTGGTCCCGGGTGTTGCCTGCCCTAACCCGTAGCCGAGCCCGCCAGGAATACTTTCTGGAGCATATGGCGGGCAGTAACCGACTTGGCCTTGCAGTTTGGTCGGGCACCAACCGGATTCATGGCTAATGATGTAATCCACATACGGATAATCGCCTGGCGCGATACCAGCAGCGGCCATAACCGCCTGTTTGTCGCTGGGGATCTGCACCGCTTTACCCCGGACGGTAATTTCGGTAACTGGCTGCTGCGTGGTTATTTCTTGGATGACCTTACGCTCTTCTTTACCGTCTTTAATTTCAATAAGGTAGGTGATGATCTTTTTACCCGGCTGTCCTTGCTGGCGTAAGGCAGTCGTACCAAAGGTCAGGTTACTGTCTTCGATAATCTGAGTGGGCATCGGTAATACCGCTTCTTCGGTAACGACCTTTTGGCCCTGGCGCAACAAGTACACCTGCATATTAGCGGTAATCGCCACACTGCGGGCGGGCTGAGTGTAGTCTTTAGTTTCTAGTTTGAGCCCGCGTTCGGTCAGCAGTTCGCCGACTGTTTTGGCATGGGTGCGCATAACAACGGGTGTGCCGTAAATATTCACGTTTACCGGAATGGCACGGTCGATCACTACCCGCTCCCCAATCGAGGCTTCGGTCAAAAAGTTCTCGGCAGGTAAGAGCTGCAGGGTGTCTTCTGGATACACGTCAATCCCTGCCTGCTTCACAATACTCCGCGGAGTGGATGCGGCTGAAAACGCAAAGGTTTTGTGACCGCCATCAACGATCGTCACGGGCACGGCGCGGTACACATTAATACGGAAGTTGTCGGTCACAATCTCGGTGTTTTGGTCTGGCTCAACAACATCACCCGTGTTGATTTTTATGTCGAACCGTTTGAGCACTTCTTCGACAGTCTTGGCGCGGGTCGGCACCGTTTGCTCGGTTTTGTCGTGGTTAATGATAACAATGTGCGTATCAGTAGACTGCAGCTTCGGGCTGCCGCCATTCAAAATCAGCACAGCCACAATGGTCAGCAGCATTAGCACCAGCCCGGTAACGAGCGGGATAGTAAACGCAGGGTGGCGGCTTACCCGCTTAAGGGTTACTGCACGGCCTTGGTTAGCTCGTTTAAAACGTAAGAAAGCATTTCGCATATAAAGGCCTGGGAGGTTATTACTCGTAAATCTCCCCTAAAAGGCTGTCTCTATTGTAGCAAACGGTTGGCCCGGGCGGCTGCGATACAATCGTGAACTTCCTGGCTGGCGTTTTTGGGAGTCAAGCTGCCGATGGGAACCCACTGCATTTCGGCAATTTCGTGGCGTTGGCGCGCAAGCGGCTGAGCCGTACTAACTGCGGCAAAAAAGCGGTGGTATGCAAAATGTAGTCCCGCCTTATGGTAGGTTGCCTTGCCCATATATTGCAGCTGGCTGGCATCGAGCGCCAGGCCTGTTTCTTCTTGGACTTCGCGGATTGCACCAACTGCCGGGTCCTCCTGCTGGTGCAGGCCGCCGCCAGCCAAGTTCCATGTCCCATCGCTCACCCAGCCTTTCAGCACCAGCGTTTTTTCACCGTCAACCAGTAGTACACGGGTACGCTCGCCGCGCCGGAAATAAACCTGGTAGGCAGGCCAGGCCAGCCAAAATAAGACCACTCCAATACCTTCAGCAAATAATACCAGTGCGCGTTTCACCGTTTTAGTATACCTGCCTTGGCCCATGGCTAGATAGGCCGCGCATCGGGGCGCACTAGCTGCCGGACCCTTTCGAGCATTACCAATTTATCGACTCTTAGAAATTGGTTGGAGTACGAAATTCGGCTAAACATATCAACCACCGAACCTGCTGTGGCCCGCAATTGCGCATACTGTTCATCGCTCATATTGGCCTGCTCGCGGTTAGCTGGATGCTGGTAGTGCAGGACGCTTTCGGTGATGCCTAACAGTTCGGGCAGCAGAACGCCGGAAATAGCCCGCAGCTCTGACGTAGTGCGTACCGAGTCGCTCATCATCCTACTCAGTTCAAAGCGCTGGGCGGCCGGGGCAGCACGCAGCGTGTCGGCAACAAGCAGCATTACGCCAGGTCTAAATAGTTGGTAGCAAGGAGTATTACCCAACCGGGCAATAACCCTGTCTATGGCCAGTGCATGTGCATCGTTTTGCAGTGGTATAAGAACGTCACCCATTCCGGACGGCACCGCCACCAACCCTGTCTCTTCTAGCTCAAGACTCAAGAGTATATGTTCCGCGAAACGGTCAACGTGATCGAGGTATTCGCCGACTGTCATGGTTCTTATAGAATCATCGCCGTCTAGTATGCCTTCCTCGCGAAGCCGCAGCTCTGCGGCCTGCAGCCTATCTACACGGACAAAACCACTCGAGTTGGCGCTGCGCTCATACGTTATCCGTGGCGCTGGCTGCGCCACTGCCAGCAATGGCATTTCCTCGAATACAGGCTCTTGGCCTGTACCCTCCACCCCAATAGCACCCATGTAGTCACGAAAACTGGTGCGTGCGCCAACAAGTGCAGTGAGTGCCGATGCTGCATGCTCATGCGCGCTGGATAGGTGGCTACTATCCACACCCACAGAAGTCACCTCAGCAGCAGCCCCTTCAAGTACCTCAACCACACCACTCAATTCAGCTATTGGTAACTGTATGGCAACATCGCTCACCGTGCCACCAACCTCTTCAATGGAACTCATAATTATCAAGACTACACGTTCTGTTTATGTACGTGCAACTTTAAATCTTTTTGATCGGCGCAAAGGCAATGTTCAGTTTCTTGGCACCCTTGCCCTTAAAGTAGATCGTCGCATTATCGCCATCTAGCTCTACCACAGTTCCCACGCCAAACACGTCGTGCTTTACAGAGTCCCCTTCAACAAGTTCAGGAACATACCGCGGTTCGTCGGATAATTTCGATTCGGGAGACCAAACCGAAGCGGAGCCGGAAGCAAAGCTTTCCGCGCGTGAGCGGTCTCCTGGGCTGAAACTGTCCGACGAACCATAGGCATACCCATAGTCAGGATCCCCAGGCTGAAACTCGGCATCAATTTCCGATAAAAAGCGTGACGGCGGGTTATGCTGCGCGCCGCCATACAGCATGCGCGACGTAGCGTAGATCATGTACAGCTCTTCGCGGGCGCGGGTCATGCCCACATAACACAGGCGCCGTTCCTCTTCCATTTCAAACTGATCATACAATGCGCGGGAGTGCGGGAAAATTGTTTCTTCCATACCCACCATAAACACGACTGGGAACTCCAAGCCCTTGGCGGCATGCAGTGTCATGAGCGTTACGGCATTGCCGTCAAAATCGGCTTGGTCGATATCACTTACCAGCGCCACTTCTTCCAAAAACGCCGCCAGCCCGGCGTCCTGATATTCCTGCGCCACACTGATCAGTTCCTTTACGTTTTCCTGGCGCGACTCGCCCTGCGGCGTCTTATCGTCCAAAAACTTCAAGTAGTCGAGCCGGCGGATGAGGCTATCAATAATACTGGCTGGCGGTGTTGTGTCGACTAATTCACGCAGGCGCAGCAGCATCTCGCCCAGTTCGCCCAAACCTTTCTTAGCCTTGGCTGTCACCATGCCGCAGGTATCAACGCGGTTAAGCGCTTCAAGCAGCGAATAGCCATTGCCAAGCATCCAATCATAAAAATTCTCTAGCGATTTAGCCCCGATGCCGCGGGTTGGCACATTGACGACGCGCGCAAAGCTTACCCGGTCCTCTGGCTGGTAGATCAAACGGAGGTAGGCCATAAGATCTTTAATTTCTTTGCGGTCATAGAAGCGCTGGCCGCCGACGATGCGGTACGGGATACCGTAGTGGATAAACGTTTCTTCTACTGACCGTGATTGGGCATTCGTGCGGTATAGCACGGCAAAATGGCTATAATGACGCAGCCCGGCATCCACGGCATTGCGCACGCGGCGCACGATTGCCTCGCCTTCGGCGCGCTCGCTGGCCACCTGCAACATTTGTACCGGCATGCCATGGCCGGCTGCAGTCCACAATTTTTTGTCAGAGCGCTGCTGGTTCTTGGTGATAATCGAATGCGCCGCTTCCAGGATCGCACCCGTACTGCGATAGTTTTGCTCCAATTTAATAACCGTGCAGTCAGGGTAATCGTGTTCAAAATTGAGGATGTTGCGGAAATCGGCGCCGCGCCAACTATAAATACTTTGCCAGTCGTCGCCCACGACCGCAATGTTGTTGTCGCTGTTCGTGAATAACTTAACGAGCTTATATTGGGCCGCGTTCGTGTCCTGGTACTCATCGATCATGATGTACTTGAACTGCGTTTGCCATTTGGTGCGCACCTCGGGCTGGGTCTGGAGCATTTGCACGGTTTTATTAATTAGGTCGTCAAAGTCTAAGGCCGAAGCCTCTTTGAGCGCCTTCTCGTACAGGGGGTACACTTGCGCTGCCGTACGCTGGGCAGGCGATGACCCAGCCATATTGGCAAATTCTTTTGGATTGGTCATCTCGTTTTTGGCAGAACTGATAATGCCGGAGAGCACCCGGGCTGGGAATGATTTTTCGTCGATCATTAACTGCTTGGACGCTTGCTTAACTGCTGCTTGCCGGTCGGATTCATCAAAAATAACAAAACTACGCGGAATACCGATGTGCTCGCCGTCCTGGCGTAAAATTCGGACGCAAATGGAGTGAAATGTGCCCATGTACGGCATAAATCCGCGGTTATCGGCACGAGCGCCAAGCAAATGAGCCACCCGCTCGCGCATTTCTTTGGCAGCCTTATTAGTAAACGTCACCGAAAGGATATTGAATGGCGTAGCCTGACCGCTGGCAATAATATGCGCAATGCGATGTGTGAGCGTCTTGGTTTTGCCAGACCCGGCCCCAGCCTGAATAAGCAGCGGGCCTTCGGTCGTTTCTACCGCGCGGCGCTGCTCAGGATTTAAACCAACTAATAGATCCTCTTTCACTAGGTGGTATTGTAGCAAAGACCGCTAACCACTAGAGGTGTAGTTTTAGCTACGACGCTGACCGTGAAAAAGAGAGCATGGCGCTGGCATATGCCTCAGGGCTGTCAGCAGAACGGCTATTTTTCATAAAATGCACTCTTTCGGAGAGTGCATTTTTATTTACGACGGATAGGACTTCGTTCTGGTACGACATGTCCTCGGGGGCTGCAGAAGGTAGAATCAACTTGTAGTTAGGCGGGAGATAGTACAGGGCATAGATGGCTTCCAGAACGCCGTTATCTCGTTGCAAGGTCGGCCCAAGAATAAAATAATCCTTGACGTTTCGTTGCGTTACAGTCTTGGCCATGTAGTACCCACTTTCCCGGTTTAACTATGTAATACGTTCTTTTTTGTTACTTACCGTGCATTTTTTGTTTTTTTTAGATCATTGATTGGTTTTTTATAGGAAACGAATCTGTTTACGCCTTAAAACCAATTGGGCGTAACACCCTGAATTGATGATACGTCTTCCTTTCGGAACATGTCAAGGTGAAAAATTCTTAATTTTGGTTTATACTGCGTGGATCAAAGGAAAGTCCGCGTGAAATACTACAAGAATACTGAATTAGCAAAACTTTATCATGTCTCTGAAAAATCAGTGCGTAACTGGATTGAATCAAGCTCCCAGGGGAAACTCGGCCTGCTTCTATATGAAGAAAAAGGGCGGACGTACGTTGCCAACACTCCCCAAAACATTGTTTTAATCGAAAAACTGGTCTTAAAGGGCAAAAAATATAAAAATACGCGGGGTTTGAAAACTATCCACCCCCTGCCTAAGTTTTACGAAACATACAGCACGAAGCAAATTTTCGATATTATCTCGAACATTACCATCCACCACGAGATTCCGCTGCAATACAGCTACGTGGACGGCGGCGCAGATTACTGGGACCAGTACGCCCAACGGCTTGCGAATGAAGAAGCCTCAAACATACTAAAAGGTTCTGTAGAGTTCCTTGACACCAAGTTTGCCGACATCGACCGCTTTTTAGGCGATCATAAGAAGGTAAATGTGGTTGACCTTGGCCCGGGTAACGGATTGCCTGTCAAAGGGCTCTTGGAACACTTGATTGCACAAGGCCGCCTGAACCGTTATATCGCTATCGACATCAGCAGCGAGATCCTTGAAATAACCCGGTCACACGTCCAGGAATGGTTTGGTGACAAGATCAACTTCGAAGGCCATGTCCGCGACTTTAGCAGCGAACGCTTTGATGACTTGTTTGCAGATGACTACGCTGGCGACGACATCGACGTACCAGTAAACTTAGTGCTGCTGCTCAGCGGTACCCTTTGTAACTTCCGGTCCCCCGACCAGGCCTTGCTAGCAATCAACAACAGCTTGGGTCTTAACGACGTGATGCTTTACACCACCAAACTCGACACCCCGAACACTCGTCGTTACTTTGACCTTGGTCTCGAATCTAAGCCCCGGCCGCAAGACTTTTTGTTCCATTTTGTACTGGATATGTTGAACATCGACGAATCCTTGTACGAACTTGACCAAGTCTACGACGAACAGAAACACGCTCGTTCAATCAGCATGCGGCCGACAGTCGACATTGTCATCGAATTTGATTTCCCCAGCGGTACGCGCACCGTGCAACTAAATAAAAACCAGCCATTCCTGCTGTGGCGATACTGGCACTTTAGCGCCCTAGAAGTCATAAATCAGTTCGACCGCGATGGTTTCACCCTGTTACAGGCTACAAAATCAAGAGAGCAAGACTACCTCATGCTCCTCTCCCGCATTAAAACGCAAGAATAAACGCTAAAAGAAGTGGGTGTGGGGAATACCCCAGCTGATAAAGTCGCCGTCGAGGAGTACATCGATCACGACTACGGCGAGTAGCAAAATAATGCTAATCAAAACGGTCGTTTTCCAAGGGAATGTCTTTGGCCCGATCTGCTTAGACACGACCGGTTCTTCGCTGTCGACAACTGGCTGAGGCATATCATCGAGCAATGGGTCGTCATGGCTGGCCGCATCGGCTTGAAACTGAGGAACGACCAAGTCATCGCGGGCCTCTACTGCTGCCGGAGTGTTTTCTGCGGCGGGAGGATTTACAGGGGTAGATGGAACAGCTGGGGCTGGTATTGGCGCCGGAGCTTCTGCAGCTGTAGCAAAAGGAACATGTGCCCGCTCGGCTGGAGCGACAGGAGCTGGTGCTGGAACTGGAGCAGGAACCTGTTGTGGTGTGCTTGGCGTAGGGGTAGTAACACTAACAGGGGTAGAACCTTCATCATCAGCAGGTTTAACAGAAATTTTTAATCGAGCGTTCATCAGTTGGCGTGGTTCGCCAACGCCATTGGTTGTTACGGAATTGTCCTGGATCATTGGCTTGTGGCTAACGATTACCGGCTTGCTGGTACTGCTGGCTGGGGCGCGGCCGGGGCGCATAACGTCAAACACCTTGCGTGGTGCTGGCCTTTGGGGAACTGATGGCCGGAACGAATCAGGCTTCATTACCGTTACTTAATTGCAAACGATAGGCAGATTCAATAATGCCTGCAAATTTATACGGATTCAGGCTGGCGCCACCTACAAGCGCGCCGTCGCAGCCTTCAACTTCCAAATAGCCGCGAACAGTGTTGTCGTCGACGCTGCCACCATAGAGCACGCGCATATCAGCAGCGACTTTTTCGCCATATAGGTGCGCTACTTGGTAGCGAATGTATTTAATGGCCTCTTCGGCTTCGTACGGCTTGGCGATTTTACCCTGGAATGTACTAATAGCCCAGACAGGTTCGTAGGCAATCACAACTTCACGGACTTCACGGGCGGTCAGGTTGCTGAGCGCAGTAACAACTTGGTCGTGGAGTACGCGCTTCATCATGCCCTCTTTGCGTTCGTGCTGGGTTTCGCCGACACAGAGGATGGGGCTTATTTCGTTCCGGATTGCCGCCTGGACTTTATCGCGGATAAGGGGCAACCCCTCGTTTAAATATATCCGGCGTTCAGAGTGACCGACAAGTACATAGTGGACCAGCTCGCGCAGCATCGTAAAGCTTACTTCACCGGTAAATGCGCCTTCGTCTACTTGGTAAGCATTTTGGGCGGCCAAGCGGAATTTACGCCGGTCGATCTGCAAACTCAAAGGCTGTAAGTCAAGCATTGGGGGCGCCAATACCACCTCGACACTGCGGTGCATGCGTGTCCGCTCCTGTAAACGATGCACCAGCAAACTCGCCTGACTAACGTTCAGGTTCATTTTCCAGTTACCAACGATTAACATCTTGCGTGTCATGACAAACTTACTTTTAGCTTAGCATAAGCATTGTGATTAATACCATACCCATCCCTTTTTTAATCCTGGTGTAAGTTTACTTGTCGAGGAGTGCTTCAACGCCGGGCAGTTTGCGCCCAGCCATAAGCTCTAGGCTGGCGCCGCCGCCAGCTGATACGTGATTAAATTCGCCGGTTAATTGGCGTTGTTCAATGTAGCCGACAGTGTCGCCGCCGCCAACAACTACAAACGGCCGCGAGCCAAACTCGCCGGTTAATGCCTCAATCAGCACTTCGGTCCCATGCGCAAACGGACCTACTGGCCCATTTAATGCCGGCGTTTCTGTAACACCGAGCGCGCCATTCCAGATAACCGTGCTCGCCAGTTGCACACCACCGGCAATAAAGGCAGCGGAAAATGGCCCGACATCGAGGATCATTTCATCATCGGCAACTTTTTGGGTCTGTGGGTCTGGAGCCTTTGGGTAACTTTGGACATCTGCAATAAGGTCAGCGTCCCAATCCACTAAGCGGGTGCTGGCGTTTTTGTCTACCGACGTAGCTACTACGCCGTCTTGGGGCAAATAAAATGTAAAGTGGTCACTCTTAGATTTTGCTTCGGCCTTGGCAAGGATATCGCGCGCCAAATCTAATTCGTCGGCGTCGTATTTGCTTTTACCTATTTTGTGGCCTTGGGCTACCAGGAATGTATTTGCCATTGCCCCGCCCACTGCTACAAAATTAGCCATTTCGATGAATTTATTGAGTACATCGATCTTGTCGGCAATTTTAGCACCGCCGACGATCGCCGCCAGAGGCTTTTCTGGCGCAGCCATAACCTTAGTAATGGTGTCGACCTCCTGCTCAAGATGCAGGCCGGCTACACTTGGCAAGCAGCGGGTGATTGCATCCGTGCCTGCTTCTTTGCGGTGGGCTAAGGCAAAACAATCCTGCACAAAAACTTCTGCGCCGGTATCGGCTACAATTTGTTTGGCAAAGTCTTCGTTATTCTCCTCTTCTTCGGGGTGAAAGCGCAGGTTCTCGAGCAATACAACCCCGCGCGGCTGGAGGTCTTTAACGGCATTTTTTACTTCATCGCCGACACAATCGGCCACAAAATGTACATCTTGGTCTAACACCTTTGCCAGCGACGCTGCAACTGGCTTCAGGCTCTGTTTGGGGTCCACCTTGCCGTCTGGACGGCCAAGCTTGGAAATTAAAACTATTTTGCAGTCCTGTTCCTGCAAATATTGGATCGTTGGAACGCTACAGCGTACTCGGAAGTCGCTCGTAACTTCGGTGCCTGCCTCATTCAGCGGTGCATCAAGCTCGCCGTGCAATATAATTGTCTTTCCGCGTAGGTCGATATCTCGAACGGTTTTTTTCGTAAACATGTGGATTCCCCTTATGCTTAGAATTATAGCGTACTATACGCCTACTCTAGGATGCGGACCTTGATCGTGTCTGTCGTCCCTACAACACCGGGGTAGCGGCCAGAAACGGTTATAACTATGTCGCCGACGTCCAGCACGTTATGTGCACGGAGCCAGTCTGTTAGCTTGTAGGCGGCCTGCGCGTCAACCGGGCGTACAAAACTCTTTACGCCATATACCAATGCCAATTGTTGCGCTGTGCGGGCCTTGTCGGTCACGGCAATAAGGGTTGTGTCGGGGCGCCGGGCGGCAATCTGCAAAGCCGTGGTACCAGATGCGGTTTCGGCCACAATAGCTTCGGCATGAATGTTTTCCGCCAGGCTAATAATGCCGCTCGAGATTGCATTCTGGATGTTCTGTTCACGCTGCAGGTCAAAGACCGCCTTAAGCGGTGAGTGGCGCTCAGCATACAAAATAACGCGCTTCATGACCTTGACCGCTTCGATCGGGTACTTGCCGTTGGCCGTCTCATCGCTGAGCATAACGCAGTCTGCCCCCACGAACACGGCGGTGGCCACATCTGAAACTTCGGCGCGTGTCGGCTCGGGCATTTCGGTCATGCTGATAAGCATTTGGGTAGCGACGATTGTCGGCTTGGCGTACTTCAGCCCCAGGCCAATAATTTGCCGCTGCACCACCGGCACGGACTCAGCCGGGGTCTCGACGGCCAAATCACCGCGGGCAACCATTACTGCGTCGCTGGCTTGGACAATTTCATCGATGTTATCGACCGCTGCTTTAGTCTCGATCTTGGCAATAATTTTACCTGGGTGGTTGTGTTCTTTGAGGATGCGGCGCAGGTTGATTATGTCGGCTGCCGTTTGCACAAAACTCGTGGCAACGTAGTCAAAGTCTTGCTTAGCACCATAGGCAATGTCGGCAAGGTCTTTTTTGGTTAGAATATCTCCGCCAAAATCGGTGTCAGGCAAATTGAGACCCTTCCGTTTGATGAGTGCGCCGTTGTTATGCGCTTCGGCATATACTACATCGCCGCGCACAGCAGTCACCTTGGTTTGAATTCGCCCGTCAAACAAAAATAACCGTTCGCCTGGCTTAACTTTTTTACTTAAGTCGTATTGTGTCGGTATGTGTCCGGTTGCGAGGTAGTCTGCCCCGTACGCAAAGCTGAGGTGGTCACCGGTTTGGACCTCGATAACACCGTCAAAATCACCTAAGCGGATTTTTGGCCCTTGCAGGTCCTGGATAATGGCGACTGGCTTGCCCAGTTCGGCTGCTGCTTTGCGGATCCACGGGATTTGCCGGTCGCGCTCTTCGTAGGTACCGTGGCTAAAGTTGCAGCGCAGGCCGTTGACGCCTGACACTATCAAATTGTAGATTGCCTCGTAGCTATCTGTTGCCGGCCCGATGGTGGCAATAATTTTAGTGTGCTTAAATGATTTTAGTGCCCCTTTTGGCGCCTGTTCCGTGAGTTGCATACTGCCCCTAACCTAATATTTACCATCAGTATAGCACTCACGCTTATTACGATGACAACACACCACCGATTGCACTGACATACGCAGCAAACCTTTGTTGGGCAAGAGTAATCGCGTCGCCGTAACGCTCCCACTGCGTAATGGCATGTGCAACCGCTGCAGCCCCTGCAGCTTCGGCTGCATTACCATTGCCGCTTAATGCCTCTACCATGGCTCCATGCGCTTCTCTGAGCTTCAGCAGGCCATCCTGTGCGCCGGGTAGGGTTTCGTCGAGTATGGTGACTCCATTCCCTACTTGTTCACTTACGCCACCGACGGTAGACGACGCGCCGGCTGCACCTCCGCCAGAGGGCGGGACCTGGACGGAAGTAACAGGGGCTTCCTCCTCTGGTGGAGGCAGACGGAAAAAGGTAGCTATATAGCTCGTCCCGTCTGAACGAGGGTCACTGTACCAGTTGATGTTTTCAGACCTTCTTTCGCCCCCTGGGTTCATTTGGACAAAACCATGTGCATCAAAAAGTTCCCTGAGCTGTTCAAGCGGCATTCTGCCTGGCGTATATGTTTCAACGACCGTTATTGTGCCGTACGGGCGCTTAAGTATGCGTACAGCCTCGGCTACCATTGCTGGACGCTGGGCTGCTACTGGCGCGTAACCAAAAATGTTCGTAAAAATCACCTCGTCTGCAGACTCATCCTCAAGCGGCAGCTGGGTTGCGTCGCCTCGCTCCAAACGCAAAGGGTTACCGCCCGTTATTTCGCTTAATTGGGCTGCCAAACTGTTGATTCCCGTTAGCGTCTCGTCTGTTAAGTTGGGGAATAGGTCTATTCCAATATACTCGTCATCTGGTCCAAGGTTTCGCCGGTTGACGTCATTTGCCCATGGGAACTCACCGCAGCCCACGTCTACGATCACGTGTGGTTGTCCTGCAGCTTCAAAAGATCCCGTTTGTTCTGGTCCTGCCATCTATTGCCTACCTTTGCAATTACCTAACAAAAAAGCCCGCTGTGCGAGCTTTTTTGTGTGTATTGAGCGTTATTAAGCGCCTGGAATTTCCAGTACAGCGCCAAGGCCGGCAACGTATCCGACGGCTTCTGCCGTGCCCGCCGCGATAGCTTCTTGGACACCGTCCAATTCAGCGCCTGCCAGTGCTAAAGCTTCCATGCCGTCTAAGGCTAACTGGTTACCAGTGCCCTCTAGGGCGCCGCCCGCCATTGCCCGTGCTGCTTCAACCCGTTCCTTCATTGCTTGAACCGCAAGGTTAGCTTCGTGCACTTGGCCGAATGCCTCGGTCAACCTTTGAACAACTTCAGCTACGCTACCAGTTGGTACTTCTCCAGACATATACAGTAAAACTCCGCTAAAACAATTGTGTTATGCCAAATACTATACCATCCCTCACTAAAGTATCAACAGGTAAATGGTGTTTTTAGCATTTTTTCTGCCCAAAAAAAGAGGGTCGCTTGGGGACCCTCTTTTGTTACTGGCTTTACTTGACGGCCATCAACCGTAGCGCCAAAAGGCAAGTACCGCAAAGACAAGGCTAAGGAGCGTAAAACAGACGATCATCAAGCGTACTGTCTGGCTGTCGACTGTTTGAGCAGCTGCTTTCGGCTTCGGTTTTGGTGAGGCTCTTTTTTTTGTTGCCATTACGTTAACCCCTATTTAGTAACAGAGATCGTCTTACCTTGTTCAGGGTTCATAGCGCTCACAATAAGACGACCGTTGGCATCCTTCTGGATGTTATACCCAGTACCATTCGTACCACAGCCTGTACCACAGCCTGGAGCCTGCGGGTCTTTTGGAATGGCCACAACATATTTCCCGTTTGTTGTAAGAACAGCTAGGTCAACCAAACCTGTGCAGGTACTGGTAGTGCTGTTGCAAATCTCAGCTGCTGCCGTTGGTGCAGTTGGAATTGCTACCGCACCGGTTCGCGCACCGATACCGGGCAGGTTCCCATTGTTGTCTAGGATATATTGGTACGTGCCGTTAATGATGGTATTCACATCAGCGGAACGTTGCGCGTTACGTGTGTCCCCGAGGTTTTTCCCTGGGTTAATTGCAATAATGACGATTCCGGCAAGAATCGCGATAATTGCCACAACCAGCAATACTTCAAGAAGCGTAAACCCTTTTTGCGCGTTCTGTTTAATTTTTTTAAGATGCAGCATACAGCCCCAACCCTTTCTATGCTTATAAAATTACTAGCTCACTTCTTGCCAAGACGTGACGCTTATGCCTAACGATCCAATTGTAGCATATACTGCGCCATGTCAATTACTGCCCCGCAGCCCGGAAGGCTACGGCCTGCATCACCCAGTTACCGCTTGCCGTGGCTGTCGCGTTATATGCCCCGGCAGTGGTCACGATTTTATCTTCTACAAGGTCCAAGTTAGGCGACGTAACGATCCGCTGTGTATAGCCGGCACCGGCAGCGTTCATGGAATTTATGGCAGTGCCGGCCGCCACAATTAATTCAGTGGGATAATTAGTGTTGAGGGTGCCGCTGTCGCTCGGATTGTTAATACCGGTCCACGAAACCGATGTATCGAGAGGGTTGGCTGCGTCCAGGCCGCTATATTCCATAATCCGTAGGTCCGGGAAGGAGCTGGCAGCACTAAAGGTAACGGTGACGGTGGGCGTGCCACCAGTAATGTTCTTGGCGTAATACATTGCCTGGCTATTGCCAGTACCCCGAGTGGTCGGCGCAGCCATCTGATAGGTGTTGCCAGCCGTATCAACGACTGAACTGATTGTTGTCGTAGTACTATCCCAGCCTATTGCAACAACGTTGGTATTACCGGCTGTCTGAGCCGCGTACGTGGCAGCTACAGACGTCGGGCTGCTTTGGGGGGTTGCAGCTACCACTTGCACAAAAGCGGGCGTTGTAGGGCCGTTTACAGTCACTTCCTTCCAACTGCTCATCGTGACTGTGGTAGCACCTATGGTTGCCGTGGCCAGTATTTTCCTGCTGACATTACCGACTGTGCCGATCGCCGAGATGCTGCGAGTGGTGCCTGTGGGGCGCGCCACAATGTAGGTGCAGGTGCCCTGGCTGTTCAATGTAAGTGTATTTGAGCCGACAAAGGCAATGTTGTCGTGTATCTGCTGGGCCGCCTCTTGGGCGCAAGCAACGGCGAGTGTGCGAGCCTGTTTGGACTGCTGCACCACCAACGTACTGCGCTGGCTATCTGCGCCGCTGGCCAATAGTACTAATGCAATGGCCGTGGCAGCCACGCCCACTATAAGCACTGTTAACAGCGCTACATACCCGGATTCAGCTTGGTGCATTTTTACCATCCTACCTCCGCGGTCGTTGTAAACGTCCTCTGGTAATCAAATTCTGTCTTGTTACTGGGGTTAACCCGCGACAACACGAAACTAATCTGGACTGCGCCGGGTGTGGAAGCGCGCGAAAGATTTTTGAACGTCAGCCCGCTTAGTTGCACATCGTTACTGGTTAATGACACAAGCGCGCCAGCGCCTTCTTTTATCTGCACCGTGCCAGGGGTAGCAGTAGTGTCGATCATAGCGTACATCGAAAACTCTATACTCTGGTTGGTCCCCGTCCACGACGCCGGCCAGGTCCCGAAGGTCTGCGAAGTGAACATCGACTGGTTGGTCGTACCGGTGTGATCTTTTAAGTCGTTATCGGCCGCCACCAAGCCGTTGGTGTTATAGGCAATCCAGTACGTCTGCCCGCTGGTGACGGTAACTGGCGAGATTGTAAAAGCGTTCCAGGAGTTGGCCATGAGCGTGTTGCTGGCGCTGCTGGCCAGCAATGTCGTTGGTGAGCTCGTGCCGCTATAAATCGCCATTTGAGCTTTGTTGTTAGGGCTGGCTGCTACAGTCGCCCCGACAAATGAGTACAGAGTCGAAACAGTCCCGCTGGCGCTGGCGACAAATTTAGTGGCATTTATTGAGCCGCTGTCAGAAGAGTCGGTGGTCGTACCCATAGTGCTATACCCCAATGTCGTGCCGCTGAGACTAAAGACTGTCGGGCTCAAGGTACCAGTCGGAACCACTAGGGTAAGCGAGGGTGCTGATGTTCCCGTGCTCGGTGCGGTAATAGAGGTCGCATTATGCACCACCTGCGTTATGGAGTCCATAAGCGCAGTGCCTTGATCGTTTACTTCTAAGATCGTCTGGTTTTTTACCCGGGCATCCGTGGTTGTACTAAAGAAAAATACAACAGCCGTCAGGAGCGTTCCGATGATGGCCACATATAACAGCAGCTCAATGAGCGTGTAGCCGGCTTGTTGTGTGGTGGAGGGAGAAAATCGCATCTTCATATTAGTTCCTGGTAAACACCACCGCCTCTCCGGTGTCAAGCGCGCTGGCACCGACGACTGCGTCGAGTGATCTGGCGTAGCTTACACCGGTAATAGTGCTTGTCGTGCCCGTTACATCAACCGTTTTGGCGAGGGTCATGGCGGCTGGGGAAGCGACGTTGACCACCTGTAACTCGCCAGTGGTACTTGCTGTGCCAAGAAATGCGTACTGACCGGTAATGTCGAGGTTAATACCGCCGATCGTCCCAGCGGCCGTGAATGTCCCGAGGCGTACTGGCGATGCTGGCGTGGCAACATTGATGGCGTCGAGCGTTGTGCTCATTCCTAAAAATATCGTGTTGCCGGACCCAGTAATACTCGTTGTACCAAGTGCCGTCGCAGGGTTATAGGTACCCGTGAGGGTCGGGTTGGCTGGAACAGTAACGTTAACAATCACCATTTCCTGTGTCGTGGATGCGGTTGCTACATAGGCAAAATTACCCGACACATACACCTGATTCATCTGGATGCCGGCATCATATCCACCCACTACAACCGCCGAGGCTGGGACGGCAACATTCACCACCATCAGCTCGTATGCCCCCACAGCCCCACTTAATGAGCGCGTCAGGTAGGCATACCCGCCGCTCACATACACACCATTCGTCGAAACTGCTCCGGTTAGGCTTACTGCCTTGGTTAGCGTTGGAGCAGCCGGGTTGGAAATGTTTATAATCTCGAGCCCAGTAGTATTGGTGGTGGTCGTAACATAGGCGAAGCCGCCGTTCACCACAATGTCGGTGGGCGTACCACTAAATGTAGTTGTACTGACGACGGTGGGTGCAGCCGGGTTGGAAATGTTTACCACCACAAAGTTGTTGGTGGTAGTGTTCAAAATCTCGTAGGCGTAGTTACCTGCCGTGGCTACTCGTAGGCCATCGGTAGTACCAGTCGCATTAGCACTGCCGGCAGCAATTGCGTTCGACCACAATTTCGTCGCTGCAGCCCAGTTATCCAGCCGACTGGTGAGCGTCACAGAGCTTACCCTACCACTCTGCGTTGGCCAAGTAACGGTGCTGATGATTGTTTTACGATTGGTACTGGCCGTCGCGATAGATACCTGTCGGGTATAAATACCGCTCACGTCCGACGTCCCCGAAAACGCCCATTGGTTGCCCACCTGCGCCAGGCCATAGGTGGCACTCACCGTCATGTAGAAGGATGGCTTATCGACTGCTGTGGAGCTTACCGAAAAAGGGTTGGAAGCCGGGTAACCAGCCGAAAGGTCGTAGGCTGTCACACCGCCAGAACCGTCGGCAAACGAGGTGTTCCCGTCCATGCTCAGGCCTATCCAATAGTTAGTACTGCCTGTAACCGTCACCCCGGCCATTGGGAAAGTATTCCAGCTGGTTGCCGCTGCAATCTGGATAGGGCTTGTGTCGAGCAGCACGCCAGGCGCACCAGCAGCATCGGCATAGATTGCAACCTGCACGTGCTTATTAGTGGGGTCAACAGTCGTAATATACACCGAGACCGAACCAACAATCCCCCCTGTTGCGCCAGTCGTAACTTTAAAAGCACTGGTAGAATTTATGTTCGTGTCACTGCCCGCTTCTATAGTGGTGTCGCCCACGTTAGTAGTGGTGTTATCTACAAGGTTGGCAAAGCTGGCAGTGCCAATATTCCGCGTAGCCTCAATGCCCTCCTCTGCGAGCAGTGCAGCCCGCTGGTGGTCGCCGGCATCGGCCGTCGATGCCCGGCCATATACGATCGCGCCAATCAACCCGGTCACTAAAAACCCAAATACAGCCGCGGCCAGCAGCGCTTCTACCACCGAGAACCCTCGCTGATCTTTAGTAAGTGACCACACCTTTGGCATTGACCGTAACCGTCCTTGTATCGTTAGTGTTGCTGGTAAGCGTGACCGTACCGGTCGTATTGGGAAGAGCGCTAAATTTGGCAAACTGGACTTCGCCTAGCCCGCTGGGAGTGATTGAACTGGGGATCGTAACCGTTTCGTCAAATGCGGTATTCCGCGACCCAAATGACGTGCCCTGGAATAGCGTAATCGTGGAAGATTGCACTTCAACGCTCCAGGCGTTGTCGTAGTTCATCGAACGGGCATACGCTTCGGCCCGGCGCATAGTCATTGCCACGTTCTGCGCTGCCAAATCTAAATCATTGCGCCGCGTAAACGACTCGTACACCGGCAGCGACAACCCGGCGACAAGCATAATGATCACCACGGAAAGGAGCATTTCGACGAGCGTAAAGCCAGCATCGCGCGTCATTTGTTAAGCCCTCCCAGCAAACTGTAGATGGGCAGCAATACCGATATCGCCACCAGCAGCACACCACCGGCCACGAACAACAGCATGATCGGCTCCATAATGGTTTCCAGATTGTTAGTGGTGATATCCGATTTCTGCTCATACGTCCGGCCAACCACTAGCAAAACATCACTCAGCGATCCGGACCGTTCGCCGGCAATAATCATCTGCTGTACCGAGGCAGGCAACAACTTCGTGCTGTTCTTATACTTATTCAGCGAGTCTTTAATACTAAAGCCATCATCCAGTGACCGGGCCAGATATTGACAGAATTGTTGATATTGCGGAGCGGTTGAAGCGCTGGCAAGCAATGTTAGGGCCTTCGTTATCGGCAATCCGGCCTGCAACAACGTCCCCAGCAAATAGCCAAATTGGGCGATTTCTACTTCGGTAAGCAACCGCCCGATACCTGGCAGCTTGAACAACATACGCTGCCCGATCCACTTGGTTTTGGGCGCAAAAAATAATACATACATACCAGCGACAAGAAGTACTAAAAATATCGGTATCGCGATCACACCGTGGTGACGCAGGAACACTCCAAAGCCAATCATTATTCGCGATATGAGGGGTAACTTGACCTGAAGCTGGCTAAACGTTTCACTCAGGCGCGGTAACAAAAACCAGGCGACACCCAGGCCCACTACCAGTGTCACGCTCAGCACAAAACCGGGATACAGTAATGCCGAACGGATTTTTGCCTGAAACAGGTGGCGTTTTTCTTCTTGCTGCGCGGCAAGCTGCAAGTTCTCTACCAAATGGCCAGACTGCTCCCCGAGTCGGATTAATGCCAGCGTTTGCCCGCTGACCAACCCGGAGCGTTCTATAGCATTCGCCAGCGAATAGCCGGCCTCGATGTCGGCACTCAGCTGACTGAGCGTCTGCTTCATAGTTTTAGTCTGTGCAGTAGTGGCAAGCGATGCCAGCGCATCACCCACCGGCACTGCAGACTTAAGCAGGAGCCCTAAGTTCTCGGTAAAATACTCACGGTCTTTATATGACACGTGGGGCTTATTGAGCGTGGATAGCAACGAGGGCTGTTTCTTGGCAATCACCTACGGCTCCGTCATATCTGGTGGCGGCACGACCCGTACCACTTCGTTTATCGTCGTCAGCCCGCTTTTAACCTTTTGCAAACCGTCTGCAAACATCGGGGCGCTGCCTTGTTGACGGGCCAATGCCTCGATTTCGCGGGTAGATGGAGCCTTCAGGATTAACTCCTGCATTTCGGGGGTTATTTCAATAAACTCGAACAAAGCGATGCGGCCGGTATAGCCCGTACCACTGCACACCGTACACCCCTTGCCTACATACACAGTATCGCTCGGCTGGAAGTAATGAGCCAAGCCCGGCCCCGGAATCTTAACGCCTTGCAAGGCTTCGTGTATCGGGATACTGTGCCGGCAGCTGCCGCATATTTTGCGCACGAGTCGCTGGGCAATCACAATTTCGAGCGTCGAAGCGAGCAAAAACGGCTCGATGCCCATATCGACCAATCGCGGTATGGCAGTCGAGGCGTCATTGGCGTGGAACGTGGACAGTAGTAAGTGCCCGGTCAGTGCGGCATTCACTGAAATCTCGGCCGTCTCGCGGTCGCGGATCTCGCCGACTAGAATAATATCCGGGTCCTGGCGCACAATAGCCCGCAAACCTTTAGCAAACGTCATATTGCTTTGCTCGCGTACCTGAATTTGGTTAATGCCGGCCATCTTATATTCCACTGGGTCTTCAATAGTCGTCACGTTCACATTCGACCGATTCAAGAGCTTGAGTAAGGCGTACAGCGTGGTTGTTTTACCGGAACCGGTTGGGCCAGTGGTTAAGATCATACCAAATGGCTTGGCAGCGTATGTTTCGATCATCTGGCGGTGAGCTTCATCCAAACCGATATCCGCTAAGCTAAAGCTTTGTACATACGAGCTCAGCACACGCATAACGACTTTTTCGCCATTAACAGTCGGTATGAGGGATACGCGCAAGTCGGTGGTATAACCGTCGCCATGCCGCTGGATCGCACCGTCTTGCGCCGCCAGATGCTCGTCGATACGCATACCGCTCTCCACCTTAATACGGTTCAATACGTTTTCGTAGTGTTCAAGCGGGAGTGTGCCTGCCTCGCGCAGCGCACCGTCTACCCGGAAACGCACAGCCACACCACCGACTTGTGGTTCAAAGTGAATGTCCGAGGCGCGGAACGACACGGCGTCCTTAATAATTTCGTCAACAATTTCCGGCGCCACACGCCCGGTGCCCTTCATAATTTGCGAAAATCGTGTGGCGAGCGGCTGTTCATACAAGCTAAAACTCGCCTCGATATATTCAGGTAAGGTGTACGCCACCTGCACTTGTTTGCCTTTGAACACAGGTGCGAGCTTTTGGGCATTTACCCCTTCTGGCATGTCAGTGGCTACGATGACTGCCTCATCCGACACCTTTGCCAGCACTATGCGTTCCGGGCGGGCCACCTTTTCGGGAATAAGCGCTACCTGCTCCTTAGATGGTGGGTTTGCGCCCAGATCGGCAAAGGGCAGCTTATAGCCTTCAGCTAAAGCTTGCCCAAGTAATGATTTGCTCAGTAGTTCAGACCGGATTAAATATTCGACGTACCCGGCGCTATCATGCGACGCAGCTTCAGCAGCCTCGCTGTCGGCTTCTGAGATATAATTTTCATGCAGCAGCGCTGCTTTTATTTTTTCGATACTCGGATACATGCCCACCCCTGCATGGCTCTAAGCGCCTTTAACTTCGTCGACAATAGTTGTTAACGGCGTGTCAGACTTAATGAAAAACTTTCGGGCGCCCAGTCGTAGCACGCGCTCCTCGTCTTCATGCTGGCTTAGGTTGGAGAGCACAAATATTACCGGCTTATTGGGCATTGGCTGTAATTTCTCAAGGACTTGGAACCCATCTAGAACGGGCATTATCAGATCCAACAGCAAAACGTCAAAGTGCTGGCTCTGGACCATATCCAGGCACTGCTGCCCGTCTGACACTACTACTACGTTGAAGCCTTCATGCTGGAGCTTTAGCTCAAGCGCGTGTGCCAACGGCTTCTCATCTTCAACGACTAAAACGCTCTTCTGGTTATCGGCCATGGTATCCTCTCAGGTTCTCCTTTGTATTGTATCAGCGGCTACTGAGCTTGACCAGTAGGCGTGGGCTGTTGCTGATCCTGGCCACTATCTTGGACGGGCGTACCGGCTGAAGGGTCTTGAGGTGTTTGCGGGCTTGCTGGGTTTAATACCGCTGCACTATTATCACCATCAATAAAATCTCGGATCATGGCGATAATCTCATCCAACCGATACTCAGCCTTTAGAATATACTTTTTTGCGCCCAAGCCCAGCATATTACTAACTTTGTCTGGGCTCGCTGAGTTGCTCACCACTAGTACGGGTATGTCAGCCCACTTGGGATTTTGCTTCAGCTCCTGCATAAACGCCAGACCGTTCATGTCTTTCAAATAGTAATCAAGCCACACGGCATCAGGCAACTCATCAAGGCTGTCAAGGTAATCGATTGCCTGCTGCCCGCTGGCGCAAGACACCACATCCAAGCCGGAAAGTTTTAACTTTTTAGTGATAGCCTGGAGTAATAATGTCTCGTCCTCTACTACCATAATTGTTGGGTTCTGTTTTGACATAAGCTCATTGTAGCACTGTAACAGCGCTAAACTCCTCCTTTATGATTTGTTTCATAGGCCGCCAACTGCTGGCGCAACTCCGGGCTCATGCGGGCCCGCAACTCATCTTTAGTAAACGTCCTGATTGGTTCCCGTGTCGTTAAGTATGCCTCGAGCTGCAGATACACCCCAAGTAAGACTTCGTCATCTGCAGCAGTCGGTGCTTCGCCGGGGCGTACATCGGAAGTCACTGCCCGTACTGTATCGAGTATGGGATCAATATCGTCAGGGTTAGAGGCCAGCCCGGCGATGTATGTCACCAGGTCGAGCGTACTTTTAATATCCGCTACTGAATGCTGTTGAGATCCAAAAAGTGAACTAAAAAATGACATGTTAATAATCCTCTGTTGCCGCAAAGGCGTACCCAGCTCTCAACCACATAAAACCAGTAAGAATGGCCAGCACATCAATCGTAGTATTCACCGCATCTTGCGTGGCAGACGTAAACAAAGTGTGCACAATGGCAATAGTAAGAATAATGAAGGCGGTAAGCAGTGTTGCCGAAAGCCACGCCATGGCAGTCACGTAATGGGCGCCGATACGCTTGAGTACACGCAGCATAATAAGGGCAGCCGTGCCCTCAAAAAGCGCACTCCAAGCCAATATAGCATTTGAAGCGTCAAAAGCTTGCTCTGATGTTGCTGATGCAACGTGCGGTAAGAACACCGTTGCCGCAGACAGCACTATCACGGCAGGCAGTACAATGCCCGCCTTAGTAAGAAGACTTTTGACACCAACCAGTCGGCCAAGATTACGGGTTCCAATATAGAGTGCTAGGCCGCTCAGCAAGAAAGGTAACCCCACGCCGCCGTCCTTTACCCACGCCAAATCCCACAAATCAAAACCGTTCAAAATGGGAAGCTGCAATGTGCCGAGCGCCGCCACTACAATGGCCATAGATATAGCCACATAGGCACGCCGCAGCGTTGCTTTATATGCGGCCAGGCTCGACAAGAACAGTACTGCCGCACCAGTATGCAAACAGGCTATTATGCTGTTCATGGCAAGCGGCACATGGAAGCCCGCGGCTGTACCGTCCCAGGTCTCAGGTACTGGTATGAGCAACGTGGCCGTGGCTATCAGCAGCGCGACGGTAAGCGTGCCTGCAATAATCCTTACTTCTGTTCTCATGACATCTCGCCCCTTTTAGTACTCTTTCGCTTTCGTAAATATCAACCCAGCCCTTAAAAAGAGCAGTCCAGCGAACAGTCCGGTAATATCGATGGCGACACTCCAGGCATCCTGATTTTTGTTGGACAGCAATGTACCCAGCGTAGCGAACGTCATTGCCAAACATGCGGCACAAAAACCAGCCAGCAGTGCGGCCATCGCCGCTCGATAATGTTCGCCAATATGACTCAATACACGCACCAGTATTAAAACCGCGGCCAAATATGCCAATGCGCTCCATACCAATATTATGACCGAGGCATCGTAGGAGGCCTCGGGCGTCGTGCTGGTAACATGCGGCAAAAACATCGTGAGCGCGCACAATGCAATAATCACCGGCAAGGCGATCATAATCCTCGTAAGCCAGCTGCGCGTGCCCACTAACACCGCAAGGCTGCGTACTCCCAAATATGCAGCAACGCCTGAAAGCACAAATGGCAGCCCAATAATGCCGTGCGTCACCCATGCCGAACCCCACAAATTAAGCGCCGAAATAACCGGTAGCTGCAGGGTTGCGAGCGCCAGTAGCGCAATGCTACTACTTACTACAATGTATGCCCTGCGGAGTTCCGCTTTGTATGCGCTCAGACTGAGTAAAAAGATCACGACAGCACCAATATGCAAACATACGAACGCAAATGTCAGCGACAACACGCTATAGAACAACGCATTGCTCGCCGTCCACGATTCCGGCAGGGGCACCGCAAAGGCCAGCGCGGCAACGATCGCAGCAGCGATCACCGTCGCGATAGCTATGGCATTGGTACGTTTCATATTCTGTGTCTCATACTATTTGTCTTCTTTGCATATTACATATCGAGCGTTACTTCGCCCTCTTTTGCTTTCATGCCGCTGAGCGGTAGCGTAAACCAGAATGTCGTGCCCTTGCCTTCTTCACTCTCGAACCAAATCTTACCACCTGACGATTCGATAATCGCCTTAATAAGATAGAGTCCTAGGCCTGTGCCGTCAGTCTCGACCTTTTTGACGTTTTCAGCCCGGAAGAACTTCTGGAACGCTCGTGCCTGTTCTGCCTTTGGAATGCCGTAGCCATTGTCAGTTACCTGCGAAATCAGGTCGTCGCCCTTACGGGACACAAATACCGATACTTCACCGCCCTTTGGTGTGTACTTAATAGCATTGGTAAGCAGGTTCATATACACCTGACTGATCAGCCGTGCATCCAGGTTAACCTTAGGCAGGTCATGGTGTACGCTGACGATTAATGTCTGGTTGCGTTCTTCTATTTTGGCTTTCAAGTCATTCACAATACCCGCGACCAGCTCGCTGAGATCAGTCGGCTTGGGGTCGATGATGATCCGCCCCGATTCAATACGCGAAATGTTCAAAAGCGAGTTAACTAATTGGATCATGCGCTCGGTAGAATCCGAAATATTCTTGGCAAATTCCTGCTGCTCATCATTTAACTTTCCGGCGTCGCCATTCAGCAGCATTTCGCTAAACCATCTAATCGCCGACAGTGGCGTACGCAATTGGTGTGAGGCCAGAGAGATAAACTCTGTCTTCATACGATCAATCTCTTTTTCTTTGGTAACATCGCGCATCATGGCAATCGCCCCCACAACGTTCCCCTTCAGCTTAACCGGCGTGGCGCTCATACTAAGCAAGCGCTTGCCGCCCTCTGGCGGGTGGAACAAATACACACCACTTACCAATTCGCCCGTCTTCAATGCCACAATAACCGGCCGCTGGCTCGTAGGGAGCGGCGCCTCGTTTTTACCATCCTGGCCATACAATACATACACATCTTGTATTTGCCTGCCGATAACCTCGTTTATGCTGGACACGCCTATAAGTGTTGCTGCCACCTGGTTCATAAGTACGATCCGACCATCTACATCTACGGTAATCAGCCCCTCGCTCATACCTTGTAATATAGCTTCGTCGCGTGACTTCTCAAGGTCAAGCCGGCGGTATGATTCCTGCAAGCTGCTCGACATCCGGTTAAATGTAATCGCCAGCTGACCAAGCTCATCGTGCGACTGTATGGTAATACTGTGGCTAAAATCACCGGCCGCAACCCGGGCGGCACCATCTTTTAACTTCTTTAAATTACGGGCAATGGTAATGGAAATTGATATACCAAGGAGTAGTGCGAATGCACCGGCAAGTACGGCAATGAGCATTGAGAGCGTGGTGAGCCGTTTAACGTCGGCGTCGGCAACCGCATCTGAATCACGAACACTTGCCAGGTCCTGGTCAATCGCCATAGCAATAGAACGCTCCAGTCCGGCTTCGGCTGCGACTAATGTTGCTTCTTGGGTATCGATAGCCGTCTGTGTTGCGCCTCGCTCCTTAAGGTCGATCAGTTCAAAAACGGCATCAACCGTTTTAGCCTTCGCATCCGAAACCGGTTTGAAGCCGGTACGTATATCCTGTTTCTCCGCGTCACTATTATCGTTCGCCAAAGCTAGGTAATCTGTTTCCCGATCGGATAGTTTTTCAAGGTCAGCGAGCAGCTGATTCTTCTGAACTTCAGACTCACTGCCGGCTTTCTTTGACTGATATGCTATTGTCTCACCTTTTATGCTGGCTGCTACTGTGCGCATTTCCTGCAGTGTGTTAAGACGTGGCACATGACTATCCACAATATTTGCAAACGATTCATGCACCTGGCTAACGGTCTGTAAGTTAAAGTAGCTTACTACTACAACCAGTGACGCCGTTATCAAAAAGGCGCTGATTAATTTCGTTTGTAGAGAAACTTTTTGGAACACGTCCACCACCTACCAGTTCTTTATCACTTCTTTACCAACATTCTTGCCTAGAGTCGTGCCTGCCGCGTTGTCCATAGGAAAGTGTATACCCCCTATGGTCCGCGAGTCGGTGGCTTCTTTTGCCAGGCGCTCCCACTCCTGTTGGTTAGCCGGTAAGTAATGGGTCAAAACCGTAGCCGCCGCCCAAGAAATCGTTGCATGCCCTGCCGGGTAGCTCGGGTGATTAGGTGTTGGCATGATAGTCACAATTGACGTATCAAACATGTTTGGTCTTTTGTACTGGTATGTATACTTTGAGTCGAACACTGAACTTACGGCATCGGCCATCGACATGGTAACAAGTGCCCGTGTCTCAATGTATGTATCAAACGACGTCTGTTTTTGCTGCATGTAATCGTCGGCCAGCGTCAGCCAAATGCCGGGCGGCGTCCTAGTCCCTGGCCCACCGGCCCACTTCACCACAATCGCCCGCTGTTCGTTTGTAGCACTGGCTAATGTTTGCTTAACCGTCGCTAGCTGCTGAATCTGTTCGGCCGATCCGGCAGGCGGCGGTGGGGCAGCACGGAATTGACTACTGGATTTAACCAGCCATGGTTTAAACGATCCGGCGCTTAAGCCAATTTGCGGTGCCGGCCCGGTCCAATACCCTGGACCGGTCTTTAAAGTGTATGGTTTAGTCTGCGCCTTATCAGCAGCCATCCGTTCAGTGATTTTGGCAAGTACCAAGGCGGATAATGTTCTAGAATAATCATCAGACCCAGCGGCGAGCAAATCGCTACAACTATCATTATAAAACTGACACAGCACGTCTTTAGACACCACGGCAACGCTGCCGTTGTATGCATGGTGCGCCTGGTAGGATAGAGCCGCGGCGTCCATCTGCGCTACAGCTAAGTAGGCGTACACCTTGGAGGAATCAACATCGATGGTCGCGTGCTGCTCAACTAAGTCGTAGGCCTTGTCTTGCCACGTTTGAATATCGCGTGCGGTCATGACCTCGCTCGACTTCAGCCCACGTAGCTTAGCGGTATCCTGCGCAGTGTAGGTAAAATATGGCCGAATAGTAGCTTGCGGCTTGGCCGTGTGTCGCACTGCATAGGCCACACCGGCAATCAGCCCAGCTATGACCAGCACGATACCGACAAGTATCAGCGGACTTTTACGCTTAGGCGATGGGGCTACCGGGGCCGAAGGAGCCTCTGGAGGTGTTGCATCCGTTATAGTATTCGGAGCAACCGGCACAGTAGACCCGGCAGCATTAAGCATGGTCATGTCTCTTGCCACCCTCTTTTTTCAGCATCCCATCAATCGGCAGTACCACCGAAAACGTGCTACCTTTATTCTCTACCGACTCAAATGACACGTGCCCGCCAACTTGCTCAAGAATCGCTTTCACTATATACAGCCCCAGCCCTGTCCCATCAGTATCCTTTGCCTTTATATTAGACGCCCGGAAGAGCTTTGCAAAGATTTTATTTTGTTCAGCCTTAGGTATACCATAACCACTATCGATCACATCAATACGTACTGCGCCATTGCTGCCCCATTGCTCGGGAGCCTCTGGCGCCCGGCTCAGCGCAACAGTAATCTCGCCGCCCTTGGCAGTATACTTCAGGGCATTAGACACTAAATTACGTGCAATAGTCTCCACAAGCACCTTGTCGTAGCGGATCTTGGGCAGCCCTGGATCATACTGCTCATGGATGTGCAGCTCTTTGACATTGGGCAGGCGTTTCAGCTGCTCCTGGATTGTCCTATGGAACAACGCTCCTAGGTCGATCGGCTCGGCGTGGGTACTAATAGTCCCAGCCTGTAGATTTGATACCAAAATTATGGCGTCAACAATGGCAGCCGAACGCTGGTTACTGCCATATACTTGCTCGACGTATTCGCGCTGAGTGTCGCCGAGCTTGCCGGCATCGCCATTCAGCAGCATTTCGCTAAACCATGAGATTGCCGAGATTGGTGTACGCAATTGGTGCGAGGCAAGCGTCAAAAACTCGCTTTTCGCCTGGTCAATCTCTTGTTGCTCACGACGCATTTGTCGCTCGGCATTCTCGCGAGCCTGCTGGTAGGCATATATGCCGGCAGTGACGATAGACAAACTCAACAATAACTGCCGGACTGTCACCAGATCGTATGGAATAGTCGTTACGCCAAACTCAGATAACAAAACCATGAGTATGGCTATCCCGAACAGTGCAGCCATCCAATACAGCCCACGCTTTTTACCGGCCAACAGAAAAGCGCTCACCGGAAATGCGAAAAACCAAAAAATACCGGTATTTTGCGTGCCACCAGTCAATAACATCAGCATTAAAAAAACGACAATCGTGAGCAGCAGAAGGTTACGGGCCAACGGTATATTGCGTGTTACCCGCACGCCAAGACTATTCAGCGCAATCGCCCCGGCTCCGGCAAGCTCCAAATAGCCGAGGTGGGGATTGTGCTCCGCAGTAATCTGCAATACGCCGAATAGGCCCAACGAAACAAAGGCAAGGAGTGAAAAAACATTAACAACGTATGCCTGCGGCCGAAGCGTACTAACCCCCACCGGCAAGCCACTACGAACTATGCCATCCCACGCTCTTGCTATAAGCCCTGGCGTAGGAGTAGTCATTGTCGACAATAACTTCCTGGGGGCGTAACATGCTTATTCCCAACCACCGAAAAAGCAACTAAAAGCATAACCCCATTGTACAGCATGCTGTAGGTCGTACATGCAGCCTGCTAAAATGCTTACACTTAATAGGCATGGCGGAGTAGAATAAAACCAATGGAAGATACCAGCCCAAACTACACCAAGATCATGACATACATCGACCGTAACCCTGCAGCGGTGTTGAGCACCGTTAACGAAGATGGCGCACCACACGGCGCGGTCGTGTATATATGCACTACTAGCCACCGCAATGTTTGTTTTGTGACCAAAAACCTAACCCGAAAATTCGGCAACATCGCAAAACACCCTCAAGTCAGCCTTACATTCTTTAACGAAAAAGAAGGCACTACACTACAAGCAAGCGGCAACGCATTTGTGGCAGATAACCCAGAGATGATCAATTACGTCCTGGACAAAATGAACAAGATGCACGCCATGCAAGCGGGCTGGGTTCCGCCAGTCACTAAGCTTGACGCTGGTGAATATGCAGTGATCGGCATCGAACTGCAGGACGCCCGTCTTGCCGACTACTCAACAACAGGCATTGGTAACAACGAAGCTACGTACACCGAACTGTAGCCTGCTACAGTAATTGGGAACGGCGTGCGATTTCTACCGCTTCTTGGGTAGGCGCTACAAACACCGGCTTAGAATGTGCTAAGCGGCTAATAACTGTTAATTTTTCAGGCGCTTCGCAGCCCTGGTTGGTGTTGTCGTCCAAAATAGCATCCAGGTAGTGCATCCGGGCCATGACACGTTCACGCACAGCCGCAGAACGCTCGCCAACTGTACCGGTAAACACCAATGCGTCCATACCACCAAGAACTGCAACCATTTGGCCTATCGCTTTCTGCACGCTGTATACATAAGTGGCTAAAGCCAGCCGGGCTCGGTTGTCGCCGTCGCCTTCACGACGAAGCAATTCGCGGATATCCGACGACCCGCCCAACCCTAGTAGGCCGCTATGGTTATTAAGGTAATCATCGATGGCGTTATCGTCAAAGCGGCATACGTCTTTCAAGGCGCGCACAGCAGTGGAATCGATACTGCCGCTGCGGGTACTCATAACCACACCTTCCAGCGGGGAATATCCCATGGTGTTGTCAATGCTCTTACCGCCTTGGACGGCCGTGACGCTCGCCCCGCTCCCCAGATGGCAAACAATCAATTTAAGCGGCAGCTTTTCGGCTGCTTGCAGCTCTTTTACAACCGAGGCTACCGACAGCCCGTGGTAACCGAACCGTTTAATTTCAAAATGGTCGGCCACTTCAAGCGATATGCCATAGTTCCAGGCATAGTCTGGCTTGGTGCTGTGGAATGCACTGTCCGATACGCCGACAATAGCGGCGTCATGAAACTGTTCGCGCAGCATGTGCAGCTCTTCGAGCGTGGCAGCTACATGAATCGGGGCGCGGACTTTTGTCGCGTCCAGACGGGCAACAAAATCATCGTCAACAACATGATCTTCCAAAAAATATGCGCTGGGTGCCACAATGCGCAAACCAATCCGGCTAATATGTTCGTCTTCTTGCAGGACGCCGTTGGCTTTAAATATGGTTACAACTTGCGCGGTCGCTGCGCTCAGGTCGTTGATATCAACACGCAGGACATGCTGTTCGCCATGGCGATGCAACGTGCACACTATTTTGCCTTGCAGCCATTCAAAGTGCAGTTGCGCGCGCTCATGCCGGCCATCATATAACCCATACTTGCGGCTAGCGCTACCGGGGTTAGCAACCAGTATTAACGAGCTGGCCATACCCACGCATCGATTTCCGGCACGTCCACGCCGTGCTCCTTAATGTATGCGGTGTTCTCGTCAATCTTCTGCTGGTATTTGGCAATAATGTGCTGTGCTTCTTCGAATGGGAGCCGTCCGCTTTTGCCAAGCTTATCAAATACGGCCATGACCAAATGGTATCGGCTGGTCTTGTTGCGCACGTGCATATCGAAGGGCGTAGTTGTGCTGCCGCTTTCGATGTACCCGCGGATATCAAATCGCTCCGGGTGGTGAGTGTAGTTAAACAGAATCGCCTTGAGTGTTTCGGGATAACCATGGAAGTTACAAATAACTGGTTTATCTTTGGTGAAGTTGTCTTCGAAACCAGTCTGCGGGATACACATGCCGCCACGGCCCAAGCCGCAACTCGTCAGCGAGCTAATATTAACGCAGCGTATGCGGATGTCGCCCCACTCGTGCTTTACCAGATCGATTGCAGCCATGACCTCTTTCATCGGGTAGTCGCCTGCCCCAGCCAGCACGATGTCCGGGTCGGGGTCACTGGCAAAGTCCCACGTCATGAGTCCGGCCTGCAATTGCTGCTGGGCAAGCCCTGGTGTCAGCCAACGGGGTTCTTGGGTCTTTCCGGCCACGACAATATTGATCTGCCGGGTAGTGCTCATAATATGTGCGAGCACGGCAAGCGTCGTGTTGCCATCAGGAGGGAAAAACACATCCACGAAGTCGCCTTGGCGGCGCAGGGCGTCATCGATAAAGCCAGGGTTCTGGTGACTAAAACCATTGTGATCCTGGCGCCAGCCGGAGCTGGTCAGAATATAGTTCAGTGATGGTATCGCACCGCGCCATTCAACTTCGCGCGACTGGTTCAAGAACTTAGCATACTGGTCCATCATGCTGACGATGACCTGAATAAAGGCTTCGTAGCTAGCGAATATCGCGTGCCGCCCAGTCAGTACATAGCCTTGCGTTAGGCCCTGCAGGTTGTGCTCACTCAACATCTCCATAACCCGGCCGTCGGGGCTCAGGTCTTTATCCCACTCCATAATTGGCCATTGCCAAGCACGTGACGTTTCACTAAACACGGCATCGAGCTTGTTGGAGTATGTTTCGTCCGGCGACATCATGCGGAAATTCTTAGTGTCTTTGTTCAGTTTAAAGACTTCTTCGAGGTATAAACCGGCGCGGCGCATACTGCTGCTGCCGATTGTCCCGGGTACTTCGGCGTCTTCGGCAAACTGGGCAGCATCTGGCAAAATAAGCGGTTTGTAGACCGCGTCACCGCCAAGCGCGTGCGGGGTCATTCCAATACGCTGCTCAAGCGTGTCCGGTAGAACATCTTGCACAAAGCCACCAAAACCCTGCTCGCGCGTAAAGAGCTCGCCGATGTTGTAGGAATGCAGCCACTCGTTCAATAAGTGCAGTTGGCTTTCGTCTGTTTTGGCTTCAGTCAGCACGACCTGGTGAGACAGGCAGTTGCCTTCCACTTTCTCGCCGTTCAATTCCTTAACACCGGTCCAGCCTTTGAGCGTACGCATGATAATCATCGGCATGTGCTGTGCGACGGTGTTCTGGCTGTCGCGGATTTCTTGGATAAGCTGGTAAGCCCATTCCAGCGCTTCGCTCATATCTTTGTTCGGGTTGTCGCTGATTGTTGCATCAACAATGCGCGGATGGTAGCCGTAGCCGCTAAACAACGTCATAAGTTCGTAGTTACTCATGCGGCCAAAAATCGTAGGTGCAGATATTTTGTAGCCATTCAGGTGCAGAATCGGCAGCACTGCTCCGTCGGTCTTTGGGTTAATAAGCTTGTTAAGATGCCAGGCACCGGCAGTTGGCCCGGTCTCGGCTTCGCCGTCGCCAACAAGGCAGGCAACAACCAAATTCGGGTTATCCATTGCCGCGCCATAGCTCGTAGACAGGGAGTAGCCAAGCTCACCACCCTCCAAAATCACTCCAGGCGTACCCGGATTACTGTGGCTTGGGAACCCATACGGCCAGCTGAACTGCCGGCATAGGTAGGCGATGCCGTCTAAGTTTTGGGGGACATCAGGGTAGAAATTGCTCAGCGTACCTTCCAAAAAGAGGTTGGCCTGCAGCGCCGGAAAAGCATGGCCCGGCCCCAACACAAACATCATGTCTTGCTGGTGCTTCTTGGCTAGTAAGCTCAGGTGAGCATACGCAAAATTTACGCCCGGCCCACTGCCCCAGTGCCCGAGTAAACGCGGCTTTACATCGTCAAACGTAAGGTCACGTTCCATCAAGAAGTTATCTTGCAGGAAAATTTGCGCCGCTGTCAGATAATTTGCTGCTCGCAAATATTGCTCAATTGATCTTAAGTTTTCTTCGTCCATATTGCTCATGTTTATTTTACCTTTATTATTGGCTTTAAAAAACTACTTACTACAAAGTCGTCTTCCCGCTCTGGAGAAAACACTCCGGTGGCTTTGTCTACTTGGTATGGTGTATAGCGTCCGTTCACTATCGCCCGGAGCGCTTCAACTAGTACATCGACATCCGCAGGGCTGTTATACATGCCGAAACTTACGCGGACCATGCCAGGCACCAAGTCACGGCGGCGGTGTAAAATGTTATACCGCACGTGTTGGGCATCGGCATGGCTCATACCAAGCAGGCTCATCACATACGGGTGGGCGCAAAAACACCCACTGCGCACCCCAACCCCCCATTCATACCCCAAAACCGCTGCCACAAGTTGGGCCGGGATGTCTTTGAGCGTGAACGGTATGACACCAGACCGGGAGCTGGCTCGCGCCGGGTTACTGTCACCATACAGCATCAGGCCGGGTATGGTTTTGAGCTGAGTCAGGGCATAGCTGGTCAGCGCCGCTTCGTGTGCTGCAATAGTATCCAGCCCGATCTTTTGCAATGTTTGGACGGCAACCATCAAAGCGACCGCGCCAACAACATTCGGCGACCCTGCTTCATCGCTGTCTGGCGGCACTGCCCAGTCAACCGTCTGTGGCGTTACATAGGCAACCGTGCCGCCGCCGCTATACTCCGGCTGGCCGCGTGCAAAAACTTCTCGCCGGCCAATGAGGGCGCCGCACCCAAAAGGGGCATACATTTTGTGCCCAGATATGGCGATGTAGTCCAAATGTTCAGGTTCGTTAAGCTGGCCCATACGTATTGGGCGGTGCGCCGCAAGCTGGGCACAATCAACAAAAATTTGGGCGCCATGCTCGTGCGCCTTGCGGGCAAACCAATGAATATCGGGGATGTGGCCCGTAACATTCGATGCACCTGTAATTGCGACCAGTTTGATACGCTGGCCATATTTGGCCAAAAGCGCTTCAAAATGCTTGGTATCAATGCCGCCATCCGGCGCCATGTCAATCCGCCGCACCGATGCCGTAGCGCGCCACGGCAAATCATTGCTGTGGTGTTCCAGGTGCGAAATCAGCACAATGTCTTTTTTCCGTAAGTTCAGGCGGTATGACAACTTATTAATTGCCTCAGTCGTATTTTTACCGAAAATAACCGTAAATTCAGTTGGATCAGCCCCCACAAATTCCCCAACTGCCCGGTGTGCTGCTTCATATAATTCAGTACTCACTCGGCTTTTGAAACCACTGCCGCGGTGCACCGAAGAGTACCACGGCATAAACTGATCCACCGCTTCCATAACAGCAACTAAAGGTGGTGTACTGGCGGCATTGTCCAAGCTGCAATACGCACGCTCGCCAGTAATGGTGGGCACACGTACGTCTTGGCCCGAGATGTAACTACGAAAATCCATGCCCGTCCTTTCTCGGTAGCCCGTGCGCACTATGGGACAGCGCGCACGGGCGGAAGGGGAAACACCAATGATTACCCTCCGCCGGAATCATACGCGGGCATACATTAGGCGACTGTGACAGCGGTCACGGTAGAACAACAACGAACTGCTTATAGTTACGCCCATGAAACAACGCACAACATATACCATCATGACTGTTGGTGGGTTCGTAGGCATGACCGCGGCCTTCTTACAAACACTCGAAAAACTGACGCTCCTTAAGAATAAAGACGCCGTGTTAGCCTGTAACCTAAACAGCGTTTTTAGTTGCAGTAATGTCCTAAACGCCTGGCAAAGCTCGGTGTTCGGGTTCCCAAACTCCATTATGTGCCTGACCCTGTTTACCATTTTTACCGCCATTGCCCTGGCGGGTGCTACTGGTGGCAAGCTTTCAAAAGGCCTGCGGCTGGGTATCCAAGGCCTGTCTTTGTTTACCCTCGGGTTTGCGCTGTGGTTCTTATGGCAAAGCACCTACCGTATTAATGCCCTATGTATATTCTGCCTATTCTGTTTTGCAGGCCTGTTACTGGTCAACTGGGGTTGGCTGCGACACAACGCCGCCGACTTGCCGATTGGTGAGCGCGGGCGTGCACTGCTAGCGTGCGGCATTAAAAGCGGCGCGGACATATTCGGCTGGGTACTCCTGGCCGTGGCCGTCGCATTCGCGATGGTACTGCGCTTTTACTAGACCTAACAACGAGGACTTATTATATGAGTAAAAAATTTTGGATACTGCTCAGCGTGCTGGTTATTGCCCTTGGATTCATATGGCTCAGCAACGACCACAACAAAACGGCAAAAAATACTACTGCTGGCGGCACGATAACTACGCACATAACCGGCAAACCAGGAGCAAAGGTTACGCTTGTCGAATACAGCGACTTCCAATGCTCTTACTGCAAGATGTACTTCCCGGTCGTCGAGCAAGTGATCGCCAAGTACCAAGACCGTATTAGTTTTGAATACCGGCAATACCCGCTGACTACAATCCACCGCAATGCATTTGCCGCTTCCCGGGCCGCAGAGGCCGCTAGCAAGCAAGGCAAGTTTTGGGAAATGTACCGATTGCTCTTCGTGAACCAATCCGCATGGGAAAATTCCGGCAGCTCACAGTCCACATTTGAAGGCTACGCAAACCAACTCGGCCTCAATGCTGCAACGTTCAAAACAGACTTCACGAGCAGCGCGACAAACGCGACTATCAATGCGAGCATCGAGGAGTTTAATAAACGCGGGCTGCCCACTGCAACTCCCACGTTCCTGCTGAACAACAAAAAGATTGACCCACGAGCTACAGTCGAGGACTTTTCCAAGCTCATCGACGAACAACTCAAAAACACGCCACAATAACGGGTACTATACGATTTTCAAAACTTCATAGTCCAGGTTACCATCCAAGGTGCATAGGCGAACCCTATCGCCTGGGTGGCGGCCAATAAGCGCATAACCGATCCGGGACATAACCGAAATCTTGCCATTGGTAGGGTCGGCGTTCCATGCCATAGTCAGCATAAGAGCCCGGATATTGTTTTTTGTGGCGAAGATACACCGTATCCCCGACGCGCACCTCGGCCTTGTGTCCCCAAGTATTTGGCACGCTCGCGCGGCCGAGTATTGTATCAATACGGTCTAAACGGTCTTCCACGACATGCTCTTCAGATAAAATAAGCCCAATCTCCTTGTTCTTGCGGTCTGCAATGGCTTTGGTGGCGCGCATTTTAAGGCGGCCAAGCCAATAATTCAGATCAGCCCGTTCCCCTTCCAGCTTTCGCAGACCATGGGGTGTCACCCATAGTCCTGTTGCTGTGTGCATATTGCCACCTTCCTGCCTGCGCTTATACCGCCCGGCAAGCTTAGTGTAGGCTCACCCCTGTATCCGTACTATGAGCTAGATCACTGATGCGTGTTTTATAGTTCGGTGCCGAGAGACTTCTCTAGCTCGCTGACGCTTTTAATCACCATGCCGTTGCGCTGGATTTCGACCAGCCCTGCACTTTTAAGACTCTGCATCGTGCGGTTGACTGTTTCTCGCGCCAGCCCGGAGTGTTTCGCAATGTCACTCTCTTTGAGCGAAATAAATATTGACCCGTCAGCTTGCTGCTCGCCAAAGCGGTATGCCGCATTCAGCAGTTCAAACTGTAGCCGGCTCTTGGAATCGCCACCCATGAGGTGCGCCATGCGCCGCAGTACACCATCCATGCCGCGGTACACCCGACCCAATAAATCAAACAAGACATCGGGGTTGTCTTTCAAAAATTGCACTGCTGCAGTTGTGGGCGCCAAGTGTGCAGTTACTTTCGTTGCGGCCTCAAAAAAATAATGGTTGGGCGTGTCGTTCATCGCTGAAGACATTGGGAAGAATGCACCGGGTTTAAAAACATTCACTACGACCACGTTGCCGGTCGGCGTGATGTCGTACTGACTCACCCGGCCTTCCGTAATGTAAAAAACCGTGGTCAGCGGGTCCTCGGCCTGTATGACCATCTCACCCTTGTCGAATTGTCGAACCGGGTAAGCGCTAAAAAAACTCTTAACATGTTGAGCAATATCAGTGGCCATCACAATTCCCTTCTTCTCTAGTAGTATATAGCTATCCGAAGTAAAATTCGAATTTACTCTTCGACAGCCGGTACGGGCGCGGTAAGCGTTGTTGTACCGCCCGGCACTTTCCACTGCAAGCTAACGATATTTGTATCAACTGGGTAGATAAGCGGAACCTCTTTAGACCCGCCGTCTACGAGGTCGCTATTGTTCCATGTTAGAGAAGCTGCCGGAAGATACATTCTGGAGTCTATTGCTTCGCCATTGGCAGTGATGGCCTTAAAGTCCCACTGGCTGTAATTATGGGTTATCCCTGAGGTGTTCTTGATTTTTACGTAGAGTATAAGGATGTCGCCAGTGGGGTGGTACTGGTCGTTTGGCCCCACAAATTCTTCGATTTTCCCTTTCCTGAATTGGACGATCTCCATCTCACCGGCAGGTTTCGGTACCTGTACGGGCACATCCTTCTCGCTGCCTGCACCAGTGCCGGCTATGTCAGTGGCCTGTAGCGCGCCATCGCTGTTGCTTACTTGCTCCTGGAGCGCTTTAGTCGCTGACGTCAGGTTGTTGTTCTTAGCAGTAAGATCTGTCTTCTGCTTAGTGAGCGACGCGGCTGCAGCGTTCGCACTGTCCAACTTTGTCTTGAGTGATGCAACCTGCCGATGGTAGATAAACGCTGTGATCACCACAGCCACGATCACCGTCACAGCAGTAATCAAAAGATACTTACGATTCTTATGCCCCGGCTGTGTCATGTTGCCCTCTGCCGGGTGCGAGGCGTGTTTTTCTTCCATAGCTATCACTGTAGCAGAGCGGCCTTACTCACGCATCTGTTTTGTCGTTGTTTTCGACTAGTTTACGAAAGGCCGGCGTGGTCTGGCTGAGTACTTCGTCACCAGTGTAAGTACGGGCTGGATCCTTCTGTAGTAGGTAGTTTTCTAGCCGTTCATACGTCTGAACAAGCCGCTGTTTGTCGGCATCCGCCATGGTCGTGCCCGGCTTGAGGCTAGCAGTTACACCACGCAGATCGTCCAAAATCGGGTCAACGTCCTCGCGGCGTGAGGCCAGACCGGCCACCATTACAATGCTATCAATGTAATCGTGGTCGGTGGGATCTGCCGGTGCAGCCGGGGCCTCGACCACTGGCGTCAGGACCGTCAATGCCCGGAACTCGTGACTGGCAAACAGCAGTATAAACCCATTTATCACCCACGGGATCAGATAATACCCGTAGTCGGTGTAGGTGCTGCCGTTGTTGAACCACAACGTGTTGATCGCCTCGTGCCACGCAGCGATGGCCAGCGCAGACAAACTTATCGCGATCCAGCGCATTGCCCGCTGGTACGAGCTACCGATAGCTGGCAAAATTTTAAACATCAACAGTGCCGTGCAGGTGATATACACTGCCACACCCGAACAGGTGCCGATGTACAAATCAGTTCCGTCGATATCGTATTTTACAAAGTAGTGAGCAAAAATTCCCATGCCGATGCCAACCGCCAACGACACGAGAACCACAAACCATACTTTGCTAAAAATACTGGCAACCTTCAGCAGCCGGGCAAACTTGCGCACCGCGATATGAATGAACGCCATGGTGATGACGAACGGCAAGAGCCCCGAGCCGGATGCCGCCCAGGCCGAACTCCACAGGTCAAAAATTCCCCATATAGAAAGCTGGATAAACACGAGACTAAAGGCCAACATGCTGAAGGCGAGCGACCGGTAAGCTGCCCGCATTTCAGATTTGAAGTATTTGAGACCACTCAGGTATATGACGGCTGCACCGACATACATAACGGTTACCGCGATACTCGCAGCCGCCCGCCAGTGCGAGGCGGTTGGGTTGACAGCATGGGTGGCAACCGGGGCAAAAAACGAACCGATAACAGCCGCCAACGCGATTGCGACAACAATAAGAGGCGCCAGAAAAGATGAGCGTTGCTTCGCCGTTTCCATGCTGGATATTGTGCACTCCGCTGGGCGCGGCGTCAACACAGCTACCGCTAGTCGAGCGTTACGGCCGCACCAGTCTCATGGATGACATTACCCGATTGGGTTTCGCCCACACAGTCACTCGAAGGGCCAAACTCGCCAACGTTTGGTGAATACACCCTGCTAAAGTGGTTGTCCATGACCTTAAAGTTCACCGTCGCAGGAACCGGGCAGTATAACGTGTATGCACCGCCAGCCAGCAGGTTCTTGCTGATCGTCGTGTTGCTGCTAGTCGGACCGCTCGAGTTATTGTTCACATTAATGGCCGAGGTTCCATTACAGCTGCCGTTATTGGGGTAGACACAGCCAGTCGTAAACCCGTAAAACACATTGTGGGTAATCGTCAGGTTTGAGCCAACCGCCGATTGGAGGCCGTCAGTGTGCGGGTCGCCGACCGTGGAATTGAATAGGTCGTGAATATAGCTGTCGGTTATGCTGGTGTCGCTGTCGGTATCAAAACCATTCTCGCAACCGTGGATATTTACCCGGACAACCGTAAGGTTAATATCGCCGATCGCTGTGCTGCCGAGTTGGTTACCGCAATCTATTTCGCTGTCTTGTATAGTCAGCCGCGGGTTAGCTGTATTGCGTGCCGCACCAGACATGCCAATGCCTGATGCCTTCGTGTTCTTAATGGTTACCCCTGCCACAGTAGCGATAATTCCACCAGAAACATTTAACCCGCTCAGGGTTGCGTTGCTGCCCGTAACATATATAACCTGGTCTGTACTGTTCCACGACCACCCTGATCCGCTTGTGATGTCCTGCGGCACCCGCTGCAAGGTGGTACCGGACGGTACGCCGGTATTAGAAGAGCCCGGCCAACATCCACCCCATGAGTCTGTGCCACCGGGCGTGCCGGCAGTACCTGAGCAGCTCGTTGTCGTGCCGCCGGTGCCGCCTCCGCCCGTATTCTGAGTATTGCCTGACGTGCCACCACTTTGCCCGCCGCTACTGCCAGTTGCTGGCGTAGTCTTTTTATCGTTGGTTGGCGTATTTGTGGTCGGTTTTGTAGTTTCACCTGGTTTGCTTTGCGGGGTAGTGCTCTGCCCCACAGTTGTTTTTGGCCCTTGCTGCTGCGATTGGCTGGTGCCAACCGGGCTGGCACCAGGAGGACTATTGCGATGCAGCAGGAGCACCGCCGCTACGCCACCCAACACAACCACCGCACTCACCCCGATAATCCACCAGTGAAAGCGTATCCATAGCTGGCGCCAAATTTGTAACAGTTTAAGCCCGCCCGGCATGCCAGGGCCACCGGATACCGGCGTTCCCGCAGGCAGAGACGAGGGGGTTGTATCGTACGAAAAGTTTGGCATGTTTGTGTTAGTGTTTACTCCTAAAAAATACCACACCTCTGTATGCCCCGACAAGCTTGCTTACTCCAAACACAAAAACGTCGTGCCGTACTGTAGTGGCTGCAAATCGTCCATTACATCACACACGCCGGTTATGCTATGCTGATAATTATGGCACGTCTTCCTACACCTGGCGCTGATGACGGTACATGGGGCACAATCCTCAACGATTATTTAAGCGTTGAACATAATGCCGATGGCTCGCTTAAAAGCACTGGCTCACTGGCTGCGACCGAAAAAACAGCCAACAAAGGTGCGGCCAGCGGCTACGCACCGCTCAACTCCAGCAGCAAAGTACCCAGCGCCAACCTACCGGTCGTAGCTTTCGGCCCAGTTACGCTCACCGATGCAGCAACAATTGCTACCGACGCCAGCCTCGGCACACACTTCCGCGTGACACTCGCCGGCAGCCGCACCCTTGGCAACCCTACGAACTCGACCGATGGCCAAAAAATCCTGTGGGAGATTATTCAGGACGGTAGCGGCTCACACACGATTGCCCTAGACACGAACTTTGCCCTCGGCAGTGACATATCAAGCATCACGCTCAGCACAGCTGCAGGCAAACGCGACTTTTTGGGAGCTGTATATAACTCGACTGCTGGAAAATGGCACGTGATTGCCTTTGTTAAGGGGTACTAACCCATGCCAGCGTTGGTCACGAGCTACTTTGCGCAATCATCGACGAGCGGGGATTCATCTACGCTCAGTACACCGGCCTTTACGCCGAGCAACGGTGAGGTGCTCGTGGTCAAGGCTGCTACCTGGGACACGGGTACGCCCAGCGGCACACCAAGCGGCGGCGGGCAAACATTTACACGCCGGTCCACTGCAGCACCAGGCGGGTTTGCCGCATATGGGACTATTTTTACCGCCGTTGTTTCTGGCTCGCCCGGCTCCATGACCGTCACACTTTCGGCACCAGCGGGCAGCTGTTACCATTCCATGGTTGTGGAGCGTTGGTCGGGCGCGCAGGTTGCCGGCTCACCAGCTACAAACGGGACAATCCATGGCGGTTCTGGTGAACCATCAGTAACGCTCACCACCACTGCAAATAATTCCATTATTACGTGGGTCAACATCGACGAAAACAGCCGCGACCCCGCGACCCGTGCATATCTTTCCAGCGCGACCGAAGATGGCTTGGCCGACGGCCACACGTCAGTAAGCAGCGTGCACTATTACGCCTACCAAACCGCGGCCACTGCAGGCAGCCAAACACTTGGTATGTCCGCGCCGCTCAACCAAAACTGGACGATAACCGGCATAGAAATACTGGCCCTGCCTACCGCACCGGCCGGCTCCGGCTTTTTGCCATTCTTTATTTAAACGGCAGGCGAAATAGTAGGCGAACGACCCTGTACCGTATCGACAGCGTCGGCTAACCTATACATATCCAGCAGCATATGCCCGTTCGTTGCGTTAGCTTGCATGTACGTATCACGATACCATTCAGTCGGAGAACTACGCTCCAGGAATGGCTGTGCACCCTCCCGCGGGTCTGCCGCATACAGACTGACGCCAAATTGCCACACCCAAGGCACCGCCCCCTTATGTTTCCGCGGATTATCCCTTAGCTGGGTAAGATCAAGGTCTATTGTGTTGCCAGGCAGCCGCATAACGTGCAGCTTAGTACGGGCGAATCGCCAACCGGCGCTAAAGTCCGCTGCCGGTTCAAGTTCAATGGGGGCGCTCGCATAGTCCCCTGTACGTTGATTTTCAGCATCTCTTCTCTCTTGTAGGCCATGCAAACTCGAGAGATCTAGAATATGCCCAAGTACTTCTTCTCCGAATTGCATATACCGTTCATGGCCTTCCGGACCGAGGTGCATTGCCAATAATACACCGACGCGTTCAGCAAGGGGCCCTCTCAGCGCACGGAGGCCAAGCACTTTCCGCAACCCCTCCACCCCAACTTGCCCGGCAAGTATGTGCTCTACACCAACAACCTCCACGAAAGTGTCGTGATATTCCGGAAAAGCTTTCTTCAAATCTGTGCGCGCAGCTAAGCTCATAAATGTATTTATAAAGTTATCTACAATATTTTTCAACTAAACTACTCGCCGCTCGGTCATCAGCAAAGAAAAAAGCCCCAGCTAACGCTGAGACTCTTTTCTTGGTGAACCTACGGACACTAAACTGGAACACTTTTACGCGCAGTCTTAGATTACTGGACAAAAGACTACGAGAAGTGGGGATCGAGGACAATATGCAGATATGATAAGGTGATGGCATGCCTACATATACTTTTGAAACTCAGGTGAACACTTCACAGAGTATCTTAATGATGCCTGACGGTATCGCTGACAGCTTTACTGTCAAGGAATATACATTCAAAAGCTCAAAATTAGATTTTGATAACCGCCCTGGCTATAGATATTTTGTCGAGCGTACATTCGAAGCCGCTAATATGCACGAGGCGTATGACACTTTTTTGAAACGTTTGATCAAAATCACGGACGCGATGGCCTATTTTTATTCTCAGCCCGTAAATGTTGAATACTGGAATATGCTCATTAAAAAAGAGGGTGAGGGTGCAGCATACTTTAGCGCACATCGGCTGAGGCCGGCCACATCCATGTCAGACTATAACTCTATTGATGAGCGTCTAATTGATTTAATAGATAAGAGCGATGAAGATGACGATCTTGAGAATAGCTTGTGGATCTATAATAATGTCGCAACCGTCGACAGCGTAGATTATGATCCTTCTGCTCTCCAATTTGGCCTCTGCCAATTAGTCGAGTCGCTCTCAGATACTGAGGATGTTCCTAAATGCAAGGCGTGTGGGCTTGGCGGACATAAGAAAACTTCTCGACCAGATATGAAAGCCCTGCTGGGTGCCAGCCTATATAAAAAGCTTTATGGCGGTAGTGACATACTTAGGAATAGACTAGGCCATGGCAGGTTGGTTGGCGGAAAATTTTTGACCCACCAGGATACTGAGGACATTGTCCTAAAGGTTACTGAACGACTCAACGCAAAGTATGGCGTTTGGAATAAAGTCAACTCTGGAATGACCGATCGCATCCGAGGAGTTAATGTCTGGAACGGCACAGCCTACGGTATTGATCATAAGGGAATGGGATTAGAGGAGTGTCTAAAAATACAGTTTGATGATGAGTTAAGACACGTGCAAAAACCGTTGAGAACGAAAGAATGGTAGCTACTCGGTCCTGGGGTCAAATTTTAAGATCTCTTTTATAGTATTTATTAGCGGCTTGAATCCATCAAAATTAACTGTTTCAAAATTTGTAGCCTGATCTAGCACGTTCTTGGCAAAAACTGCTTTTGAAATGCCCATTTTATTTCCTTTGTCATCCTCAATCTGATCAGCTAATTCATCGAATACCTTTTTCTCAAGTTCTAGAGAGGTGACGGGCGAAACCACCAAGAACTTAACAATATTACCTGGAGCTATTTCTTTTTTTATTTCGTTATCAAAAAATAACCGCTTGCCCTTTGCGTCTGTACGAATTAAATCGGCATCAGAATAGAGCAATTCAATGCTAGGATATTTATAATCTTTCCTGGATTTGGGAATTGGTATTGCGAGAGAGAATACGTTATTGCCCCAGCTTTGGTAACTGTCAACATCACCATGTTTGGCGAGCTCTTTCAAGGTACTTGCGTTATCTCTATCGAAGATAGCTATCACCTTGTTCTTATTTGGTGGCCCGAACTTGGATAGCTGCTCACACATTTTAAGCAGACCACTATCGCCCAGAGTGTCCTCGGAGGCCGGATAGCCAAATACCAGCTCTGGCGCAAGTTGGCGACGAGCAGCTTCGAGATGCTTCCAATCAGTTTTACCTTCAGTAATGAAGTGTGGTTTTTCAGCTTCCTTTATTGTATTTTGAATATTTTCTATTATCCGATCTATATGAAGCGAATTGTAAAGCTGACCGAGTTGCCGCCAAACCTCTTCACTATCAGTACTGCGTGTAAAATCGAAGAAAAGACCATATTTCCATCCTACTTTCATTACGCACACAACTGCGTCATCAGGCATAAATTCGACATCTTCAATCTCGTAGCGCCTAACGTCATCAATATCGCTTAGATAGACAGGCTCACCTTTAGCAATATCTCTCTTTGGCTTCATTTCAATGTGTACCTGCGAGTATTCGGTATATATATCTGCTGTTCCGTCCTTGTGAAATAAGACAAAAAAATGAGTCTTTGCGTCACCATTTATCTTAGCTGGAAGCAGGAAATGACCATCAAGCTGGTTGATAAACATATAGAAGTGAGGATCGTTTGCGGTGATCTTTGCTCTCTGAAGAATCCATACACCCTCACCTTTTTGCGCGGCAGTCGCAGCAAAACCCGTAAAATTCTGTACTTCGCTTATTCTGGTTTTCTTCATATAAATAACTATAGGTGATAATTCACGCCTAAAGCGAAAAATAAATTCCGGAACACTCCTAACAGAGGTTACGCAAAATAACAAAAAACCTGCACGATATGTGCAGGTTTTTTGTTCCCCTGTCAGTGTTCCAACAGGTGGTAATAATCTCTTATGGTGACCCCACGGGGATTCGAACCCCGGTTGCCGGGATGAAAACCCGGTGTCCTAACCATTAGACGATGGGGCCAAAAGCGCAGGAATGAAGAGTTTGTGTTTACATAAACTTTCATTCCGAGCATTTTGGCGCCATATGCGAAGCATATGGGCCTGTCTATATGCACGGATGCATACATGCTGTTGGCACAACTGTCACATTCTACCATAACAGAGGTAAAAAGAAAATCCCCTGCAGGCTAATGCAAGGGATCTTCAAGTAGTTTTAGAGCGGTCAGTCAATGCTCGTTAGGATTAACTTTAGCATATTCTTGCGAACATTGCTACCCATTTATCCACAGGGTACTGGTGAGCCGTCAGTTGCCTGCCTTAGCGGCGGGCAGCGCGGCGCTTCATGAACACGCGGTGGCCGATGGCGCCAAGGGCGCTCGTGCCAGCAAAGATACCGAGGACGTCGCCAGGGCCGGTGTCTACCAGCTTAGCGCCAAGAACCTGAGGAGTACACTTTGCGTCACCAATCGGGATACCAGGCTTACAGTAACCACACTGGTCGTTGATTGGCTGACCTTCGTGGCCAGGAACTTCACAAACAGGAGTCTTTGAAGACTGAACCTTAGCATCACAGTCAGCGCTCAGGGTTGTGCCTTCGATAGTAGTGAAGGTTACCGTAGCTTTTACCGTGTGCTTGGCAGTGTCAGTGAATTCATATTCCTTGTAGTAGTTGCCGTTAGCGTCTTTAGTAGTTACTGCTTCGGCGGTCTTACCGTCAACACCCATAGCTGCAGACTTAACTTCAGCGTACTTAGTAGCAGTCTTGATCGTAAAGCGGAACTTTTGGTTCTTGTCGTCAAGAGTGGTTGGTACCAATGCAGTACATACAGCCATTGGGGCAACGTGCTTAACTTGCTTTTCACAGTTCAAAACAGCAGCTTTGATTTCGTGGCCGCCAGGGACTTTGGCGTATACAGTGACAGAAACTTTACCGTCAGCCTTCCAAGTGTGCTCAACCGCGTCGGTCAGGCTCGTCTTGGTTACGTCAGGAGTACCGTCACTAAAGTGGTAGACAACGCGGCTTAAAGAAGCGTTGTTAGTAAAGGAGGCGTCAGTTGTGTACGAGTAAGTGTTTGGCTTGTTAGTAGCGTCAGGTTGGCTAGAAACCAATGCGTTACAAGTAGCCTTAGGAACCTTAGGGTTACCGTGAGCAGTGTTACCACATGCGTTCATGATAAGGGTCTGGGCAACACCTTGGTCATCAAACAGGACCATGACCGGCAGGTTTTGGCGGCTGGCAGCGAATGAGATGTCAGGTGAGCTTTCGTAGTATGTTACGCCATTAATAACGTAAGGTGTACGTTGCTTGTTGCCCAAGGTTGTGCGGCCCATAGTCTTGACGCCGTCCATAACAGTCTGGCCGTCAACAGTCACGTGACCGTCGCGCCAAATCAAGCCTTCGCGGGCTTCGTTTACGAACTTGTCGTACTTGTCCGGAGTCAAACCAAAGTGGCTATAAATAGTCGCAAGGTCCTTATTACAGTTAGCCTTGATGTCCTTGATTAACTCGGTAGGGTCAGCAGCACCAATACCACCATTGATGTTACAGCCGTCGATCGAGTTGACCGAGTCAGTGTCGCGGATAACCGCAGCGTGTGTAAACTGGCGGCTCGCAACACCCAATGCAACTGAGCCAGCAAGTGCCAGTGTAAAAATCCCACCAATAACCAAATTCTTCTTGGCCAGGCGAGGAATAGTTCGTAGTTTATTGATAAAAGACATTTGATCCACCTCCTCGTGTTTCCCTGCTATATTAACATAACAGCTTTAGATTGTCAATACATGCACCCTGTTCACAAATGTATTTTGCCATATTAGCAAAACCAGTGTACAGCCAGCAAGAAAAAACGCCCCTTTTCAGCGGCTTAAGGTGTTAGTTGTGAGCTAAATCACTTTTCTGAGGAGTTTTTTGAATATCTGTTGGTTTCAAATTTTTAGGTAAGAGTTTGTCTTTGGCAAACATGAAGCCGAAGGTACTTCCCTTACCCTCCTGACTCTTAAATATAATGGCTCCGCCTTGCGCGATAATGACCTTCTTAGCCATAAAGAGACCTAAACCAGTACCATCGGGGCGTGCACGCTTAGCATTGTGCGCTCGGAAGAATTTAGAAAATAAATGATGCTGTTCGTGTTTCGCCACCCCGATGCCGTCATCCACGACAGTAAATTCGATTGTTTTACCCTTATCAAACAAATTAATGGCAATATGTCCCCCGCTTGGAGTGTAATAAACTGCGTTGTCTATGAAATTCATAAGCACCTGCCGTATTTTGGTCTCATCTATCATAAGTGTCGGGAAGTGTTCCGGTTTGCGGTACGTAAGCTCAAGATTGCGACCCTTGGCAGTTTCTTGAAGTTGGTCAATCTCCTCTTCGATAACATTAGCCAGGTTTGTGGGTGTTGGTTCAATGATAAACTTGCCTGTCTTCAATCGTGACACATTCAACAAATCAGAGATGAGATATACCATTCGCTGGGAGCTGATAAACGACTGTGTGAGGAGCTTACGCTGTAGTCCTGAAATCTTGCCAGCATCCCCGTCAAGCACCATACTGACATATCCTTTCACACTCGTTAGCGGCGTGCGCAACTGATGGCTTGCCATACTTATAAAATCATCTTTTGTCTCATCTAACCTACGCAACTTGTCGTTCGTCTGTCTAAGCTTACGGGTGGCTTCCTCAATTTTTTCCTCGAGCGTAATATTGAACTTCCGAATCTCTTCAAATCGTAAGTTATTTTGGATAGCGATAACGAGTTCTTGCCCTATGATACTTACAAGTTTCGTGTCTTGAGATGTATAGGGGTTGCCATTCTTTTTTATACCCAGAAAAAGATATCCGAGCGTTCCGTGTGCCTGGTTTGCTTCCAAGCGTGCAACCATACCGATATCCTTTGAGGTGAGCAGCGCCTTGAGCCCCTGATGATTTTCAATAAGATCTGTTACCACTACATTTTCGCCGTGCCCTGATATCTCTCTCTGTATAAGTTCCATATCCTGTGGCGCAAAAACAATCTTCTGTACTCCGTAGAATCGAATGTCATTCTTGTGCGCGACGTCGTCAATAGCAAAAAAACAAACGTTGAGCTTTAGGCATTGGGCAATAGCCTGAGAAGCATTATTGAGTAAATTATCCAACCCTAGCGAACTAACTAAAAGCCTGTTCAATTGGTTTAAGAATTCCTGCGTATCATAGCCGTCTTTATAAAATATCTTACGTGTAAGACGATCGAAAAATCTTTTAATTGGTTGGAAGAATAGAGTTATGAGGGCCGCGAGAGATGCGAACACTACCTGTTGTCTAGTTGTTATGTCGTTATTTCGAAAGACGATTCCGCCAATGAACAGAAAGGCTACCGTACCATACAAAACCCCAAGCACTACAATCGACAATAGATAGCCGAGAGAGCGAGCAACAACAAGTCTAATATCAAATAGTTGGTGCTTGGTAATGCTGTAAAATAGGCCGGCTACAATTATGACAGCGCTAATAGGGCCAAAGTTAGTAAGCGTAAATGAACCAGAGACGATTGGCAGGACTACATTAGTAGCAAGGCTTATTACGATTGTCGCTAAAATACTCCAGGCAATAGTCGATACTCGTGCCTTCTCAACACCTTTAGTATGTCGAATTCCTGATATTAAAAGTACTGCTATCGACCCCATATTCAGAAGAATGGCAGCAAAATATAGACTTGCCAGTGGACCAAACGTAATTGCATACACATCTTCTTGTCGAGCAATGCTCGACACAACTAATGGAGTTAGGGAGACGAGGTATGCAATAGAGAAGAAGACTATGCTTGGCTTATTCCATTTTTTGTAGAGTCGGCTTTTAGTCAAGACACCTATAAAGACGAGCATAAATATTAAGGAGAAGCCCGGGAAGAATAGCGTAAGGTGATTCGCTATGAGCGCTTGCCCTAAAGAAAGGGCTTGATCGTTGCTATAAAAATTAGCCATAATCCAGATCGCAAGCGAGATTACAAACAAGAAAAAAATGCGATTCAAGAATATTCGACTGTTTTTTAGTAGTGCGAGAAGCCCAAGAATAATTAACGCTACGCTAGTAGCTGCGTTTATCCAAAATACGGCCGAAAACATAAGCCCTATTATAGGGCTAAGTAGTTCACATTGAAAACACTAGTAGTCAGTATCGGGGGTAAGGTTGCGTCTATTCTTCCACGCCATCTTAGCGTATGACATTAAGAAGTGTATGCGAGGGTGCTTAATAAGTTTAGATTGTCCGGTCATCGCATCAACAGAAAGCGTGTGTGGGGCATATACTGGTTTTGGACGATTATTCCCCGGGCCCACTAAGTGCAGGAACGCTTGAACGGCACCAAAACCAGCAGCGATTGCAACACCTGGAGCAACCGACGGAGCAGACTTCTCTCCAGCAGCAACTTTTTTAAATGCTTGCATGCTCGCATACGGAGGAATCGAGGCCAGCCATCTATCAATACTTACTTCTGCAGCAGCAATATCCTGCAAAGAGGCGTCGTTACTAAGCCCGAGACGATCCTCTAGGGTGAATTTCCCCTCGGCATCATAACTTGTGATCTGAGCACCAAAACCCACATTAAGAACTTGCAGGTTAGCTATACTGCGCTTTCTTGCGGCACGCGCAAGGGCAACACCAATTGCATGAGTCGTAAATTCCGTTTCATCGATAAGAAGGTCGGCACCATCTAATAGCTGATCGATATTGTCATGGGTTACGCCGTCCGTAAACACACTAATATTAGCCTCTGGACGAATAAGGCGAAGGGCAGTCGCCACAGCGCGAGCCTTGTTTTGCCCAACAGTGGTGATATTGCTCGCCGCTTGCCTGTTAAGATTTTCCCGATCAAATACCTCTGGATCTGCGAGACGAATTTCGCCACCTTCACCACAGCCTACACCCATTCGAACTAACTCTTCTGCCAGCATACCACCGTCGCCGCCGGCTCCAGCTACCACTACCACAGAAGAACCTAACGCCTGCTGCTCTGCCTCGGTCCAAAAGCCGAGATTACGACTCTCTTCAATTGCTACTGCCATAATATCTAATTCCTTACTGTCGCTGATGAAAGTGGTGCCATATTGGCATCAAAATATCCAACACCTTGATTGGCAAAAATTCCATGATACATATCGCTGACGCCAGCAGGACCATCCGGTCCGGTCATAGTTGCGATAACGGCGTGAGCATTAAGGCTAACCGCTGAATTTGGCAGACTGTACTGATCGGTCATATACTCATCGAGTACTCGAGGTTCTGAAAGGCTCTCGTAGTGAACTTTGTCCATCCTAAACATACCGAGCAGCAAGCGATCGGCAACCGCATAGACTGGCTGTTCATTGTCAACAGCGGTTCGTATTGCAAGAGCGCGTATTAAGGCGCGTGCAATTGTGTGCTGCTCACGTTTGTCATCGCTTCGAGCAATGAACCGGGAGGCTTCAGAGCCATTTACGGCTGCACCGCCCAAAGCAAAAGCTTCCGGAAACAATTTTTCTACGGGTAGACTGTCGCGCTCATGCCGTTTGACTATAAGTCGCGTACCACCCACTACACGAGCCTGCTTATCTGGACCATTATTCTTAACTACAACGAAATGCACGGAACGAGGATCGTCAGAATCCGATTCATGCTGTGTCATTCGAGTACGCAAATTTGGGTGCATCAATCCCTTCTCTTTTACATACACGTTATATCGGAGGCGAGCCGCTGCCCTGTATAGTTCACGGTTGGTCACACCTTGTGGTGTCGCCACCACGCCCACGAAAAACGCCGCATTAGGGTGTTTTGCAAAAACATCTGTCTCAACAGGAACGGTAATATCATCGATGTTTTGCTGAGTTGTTTCGGCATTTCTGCCTTGTAATAGTGTCATACTGCTCCACTTCGACGACTTCTCATGGCCGTCTTAAAGCAAAAACCGACACCAGCTACTGCTAGTGTCGGTTTGTCTTGTAATGATTGCTATCGCTCCTACGAGGATATGTCAGTATAATACTATTAAAACCATAAAAAAGCAATATGGGCAAACGTGATTTTTATCACATGACTGGTTCGATTGCGCGCTTCCTGATGGAATCTGCTAGTCCAAATGTGGACATGAACATCCTGAGACGCAATAAATTCCGAATCAAAAAACCGTAAGTGCTAGTAATCCTTATAAGAATAGTAGATCGGGTAGTTTGGTTAGAACAAACACCAGAACAGACAAGTAAGCGTGTGTTACGAAAGGTCTTACTCTGCTCTCTGCTTCGTATTTATGCCGGCTCAATGCGATACTTCCTGAAAAAATTGGTCGGGCCTAACGTCAGCATAAACATGCGTAAGCGCAGTATGCCGACGTCGGAATTGATATTAACGTATTCAATACCGCGCTCAGTGAAGTATTCCGCAAAAAGGTGCGCCATCAGTTCAAAACTGAGCCTTTTCTTGTGGGTAGCCTTGATGTGATTAATGATGACGTACTCCTTGTCAGACGATGGGTACTGAAATAGGCAAAAACCTTGAAGTTTGCCGTCAACGAATAAACAGATATTACTTATACCTAACTTGTCCGCTTCTCTGATGCACGTCTCCATTGACTCCCTCTCGACGCTACCAATACTGCTCAAGTTCTTGTTCCACCACTTGTCAGCTGCAGCAAGTAAAAAATCCCTATCTTCTAAGGAACTTAAGTGGAGCGGCCGCACCTCGACTGGAACTCCTGCCAACTGGTGCAATTGCTTTCGAATCTTGGCACGGCGAAAACCGTTTACATTCTCAAGCGGAAAATATTTTGAGGTTGGCAAAATATAATCGAAGGAGGGGCGTTCCTCTTTAAAGTTGAATAGTTCTGGGTATTGCACGTTATGTATTACAAGCTCGGGTACATTTACTAGTACGGGTGGATCGCCACGCGCGCGGAGATAGTCAAAGATTGTACATATGGATTCGTCAACTTTATTTGTCCCGACTAGGGATAAGCCAGAGTACGTATCGTCGCCCGGGATCCAATAGGGTATGACCAAGTTGTCATTCAAAAGAGATATTCCTAAACTATTTAAAGGGTTCCACCAGCTCATCATCGTAGCAAATGAAAAATCTGCTATCGGCGGAAAACTTTTGATTAGCGCTTCGTATTCGGCCTTGTCGTCAAGGGTGAGTTTGGAAAATTCGGGAAATGTTTTGAACATGTGGCGGTACCCCTTATGGTAATTCTCCTTGCGGGGAAATGCGGTTGTATGTTACTACTGATACTATCGATCTAAACAAAATGTCAAATCCTTATGGTAAAAAAGTCAAAAAGTTAATAAACTTTTAATCTATGCAACAAAAACCCACAGCAGTCGTAGTTGAAGATGATACGGATCTGCAATATTTGTATCGCAGCAAGCTGGAGCGAGAGGGTTTTACGGTAGCGGTAGGCAGTAATGGATTGGAGGGATTAGAGCTCATTGAGCGGCTCAGACCTGCAATTGTATTGCTTGACCTGCTTATGCCGGTCATGGGTGGGTCTGAAATGCTAGCCCACCTCCGGTCAAAGCGGTGGGGTAGCGACGTACGCGTCATCATCCTTACCAACATTAGTAAAGACGAGGCGCCCCCGGCGCTTCGTTTTTTACGTGTGGATCGCTACATCGTGAAGGCGCACCACACGCCGGCGCAAGTCGTCAACATTGTGCATGAGGTGCTAAACGATTCGCCTTGATAGGGAAAGTTCATGCATGGGGTGGTACACTAAAAAATACAGATAGAAAGAGGGTTTCTTTATGACTAAAGTTGCAATTATCGAAGACGACGCGGCGATCTCCCAGATGTACCGCATTAAGTTTGAGGCTGAGGGCTACGAAGTAGAGACAGCTGAAAACGGCAAACTTGGGTTGGAACTTACTAAAGAAATGAAGCCGGACATCATCTTGCTTGACCTGATGATGCCAGTCATGACGGGTGAAGAGATGCTGGCCGCGCTGCGTAAGACTGACTGGGGCAAGGATATTAAGGTGATTATCCTGACGAACCGCGGTGAGCAAGAGATTCCGCCAGAAGTGCGCGAACTCGGTGTGGATGCCCTCATCTTAAAGGCAGCCATGACGCCGCGCCAAGTCGCGGAACTGGTAAAAGCCAAGCTCACCGGTAGCAAAGAGTAATCCGGCGATTGCCCGGAACACCTACCCCCAGGTATAGTTATAGTATGAAAATAGCAATTGTTGGCTTCGGCATTGAGGGGCGCTCTGCCCTGCGTTATTACCAAGAACAGGGCGCAGACATTACGGTATGCGACCAAAATGAATCAGCGGACATTCCGGCTGGCGTTTCTTCCCAATTGGGCAAAGATTACCTGCACGGCCTTGATGCGTTTGACGTTATTGTGCGCACGGTGGGAATGCACCCTAAAATAATCCTCAAAGAAAACCCAAGCGTGGCCGACAAGATCACGACCACGGTTGATGAATTCCTGCGGGTCTGCCCGACCAAGAACGTCATTGGCATTACCGGCACCAAGGGTAAGGGCACGACTTCGATGCTGACGGTCAAGATGCTCGAAGCGGCTGGCAAACAGGTAATTCTGGGCGGTAACTTCGGCATTCCGGCCCTCGACTTTTTGCACCAAATTACTCCGGAGACATGGGTTGTGTTGGAGCTGTCCAGCTTTATGCTGTACGACCTGAGGCACAGCCCGCACATTGGCGTGTGCTTAATGGTCCAGCCCGAACACATTGACTGGCATGGCGACGCCGCCGATTACTACCGTTCCAAAGGCAACTTATTCGCCCACCAGAACGAACACGACATTGCGATTTACTACGCCGACAGCGTTATTTCGCACCAGATCGCCAGCAACAGCCCGGGCGATAAGATCGCATACTACGATGAGCCTGGCGCCTACGTCCAGGACGATAAAATCATGATCGACCAAACCGTACTGTGCAAAACCAGCGAGCTCAAACTGCTGGGCAAGCACAACTGGCAAAACGTGTGCGCAGCCGCAACTGCTGCCTGGCAGGTGTCGCAAACACCGGATGCCATCCGCAAAGTGCTCACCACCTTTACCGGCCTGCCGCACCGCATTGAGCTGATCCGCGAAGTGGACGGGGTCAAATATTATAACGACTCGTTCTCTAGCGACCCCTATGCTGCTGAAGCTGCTATTGAGGCACTCCCGGATAAAAAGGTCCTGATACTGGGCGGCTATGACCGCATGATTCCGCTCGAACAATTGGCTGCCACTATTAACAAGCACGCCCAAGATATCCGGACGCTTATTCTCATCGGCGCCAGTGCCGAGCGCCTGGCTGGGGTACTGAAAAATTCCGGCTTTACTAACTTCCGGCTGAGCCCGGCTAAAACCATGCGCGAAGTAGTCACCGAGGCTCGCGCCCACGCCGAGAAAGGCGACCTAGTGGTGCTCTCCCCCGGTTTCCCCAGCTTTGACATGTTCAAAAACTTTGAAGTCCGCGGCAATGAATTTAAAGAGGTTGTAAACGCGTTATGATGACTCCCCCCGACCGCTACAAACAGTTTATTTTTGAATCGTACGACTTTAATCGCGACACCAAGATACTAGACCTGCACTACAGCTTGGATGGTGACCTGACCTTTACCGAAAGCTACCATTTTGACTTCGACTTTGTAGACTACGACGAAGCAATGTTTGACCGTGCTGCGCAGCTGCTCTTTTTCTTGGCTGGCAGCTCGTACTACAAGACGTACATCCCGAAAGAAATTGTTATTAAGAACGGTAACCTTGACCCTTACCTGGCCAAATTCTTTAGCAAAACGTACGAACGCGGTTTAGGGGAATTCTGGTTTGTAAACAGGCTAGACCCGCGAACACCGGTCGTCTTCCCTGCTACCACGGATAGCATTGAGCCGCTGCGCAGCGATAAGCCAGGCACAGGCCTGTTGGTTGGTATCGGCGGCGGCAAAGATTCCTTAGTAAGCGTTGAGCTGCTCCGCGACAAGGTCCCGGATATGGCAACTTGGAGCGTGGGCCACCGGCCACAACTTACGCCATTGGTTGAACGAATGGGCTTCCCGCACTTCTGGGTGGAACGCACCTGGGACCGCAAGCTGCTCGACGTTGCCAAAGACGGCGCACTGAACGGCCACATCCCCATTTCTGGCATCATCGGCTGCGTGGGCATGATTACAGCCATACTTGCTGGCAAGCGCGACATGGTCGTCTCTAACGAACAGTCCGCTAACGAACCCGACTTTGTATACGAAGGCGTGGAAATTAACCACCAGTACTCTAAATCACAGGAGTTTGAAGACGATTTCCAGAAAGTCCTGGCCCGCATGTTTGGCGACCAACTGCGGTATTATTCCTTCCTTCGCCCTTTGAGCGAAATGCACATTGCCGAGTTATTTGCCGAAACCGCCTTTGAAAAATATAAGGACGTGTTCAGCTCATGCAACCGGGCGTTCGTCCACACGTCTAACCACATATGGTGGTGCGGTGAATGCCCTAAGTGTGCCTTTACCTTCCTGATGCTGACGCCCTTTATCGACCGCGATAAGTTAGAAACACTGTGGGGCGGCAAAAACCTCCTGCTCGACCCAGCCCGCGAAACAACCTACCGGCAATTGCTCGGCATTGAGGGTGGCAAACCGCTAGACTGTGTCGGCGAAATAAAAGAAAGCCGCAGCGCTATGCGCCGGGCTCAAGAAATTTACCCTGAACTTAAAGAAAAATACAGCTTCGATTTGCCAGACGACTACGACTACCGCAAAATTGCCAGCCACCACATGCCGGCTGAGTTATTTGAGATTCTTCAAGCAGGTATCAAGCAGTAGGTTCGAAGCTCTTGCTTGCTTCGGCCTTGCGGCGGGCAGCGAGAATGACGTTATCGAGCAGCGCGCAGACGGTCAGCGGCCCAACGCCGCCTTTGGACGGGGTGAGGGTCAGGTCGTCGCGCTCGTAGACCTCAGGGGCCAGATCGCCGACTGTTTTGCCCTCTTCGCCAGCCACGCCAGCGTCCACCACAACCGCACCTTGTTTGATCATGTCTGGATACAGAATGGCCGGGCTGCCGGTTGCGGTGATGATGATGTCGGCTTGAAGGGTTTCGGCTTTGAGGTCGGTCGTAGAACGGTCAACGCTCCAGACATCTACGCCCGAAGCGCGGAACATGCGCTCCAGCGGCGCGCCCACTAACTTGCCCCGGCCAATCAACAGTACTTTTTTGCCAGCATAGTCCACGTTATAGCCGGCCAGCAGCCACATGATCGCCATGGGGGTAGCCGGGTCAAACTTCGCTGCTGCGCCTAAACCGTCGACGTCTTTTTCGGGCGCCACCTGGTTCACGAGCTGTTCGGTCTCTTCTGGACGTTCAAGCGGGAGCTGCACAATAATGCCGTGCACTGCCGGGTCGGCATTCAGTTGCTTGATGAGCGCTGGTGCGTCATCTTGCTTAACGCTGTGGATATCGACATCAACGCCGAGGTCAGCGCCATATTTTCTCTTCATACGGACATAGATGTTGATTGTCGGATGGTCGATGGTCAACACAATAGCCAACTTGGGCTGAGTGTTCCACGCTTGACGCAAAGCCCGCACTTGGTGGACTTGGCGTTCTTTGATGAACTCAGCGAGTTCTTTGCCGTTCAATTGTTTCACTGGCAGTATTGTAACAGATCGGGGTTGGCTATACAGCAGTTGGCTGAGGGCCGTCTGCACCAGTAACTGGCGCGACAGGTGCAGCTGGTGTAGCGCCACCGCCATTCAAGGCAGCTGGACCCTGGTACTGAGCGCTACCAAAGGCAAGCATGGGCAAACCAATAAACGGTAGGAACAGTAGCAGCAGCGTCATGCCCACACCCTTACCAAATGACTTAGACAGGTCGTTGTATACGATAACCGCGAGTACGATGTTCACAATCGGGATCATCATCAGCAACAACCAATACCATGGGCGGCCAACGATTTTCAGCAGCACCAGGGTGTCATAAATAGGCACCAAAGATGCCCAACCCGGTTGCTTGGCTTTGGTAAAAACTTTCCACATCGAGACGATCATTATCACCGTAAATATGCCGATGAATACAAAATAGCCGGCCAAAAAACCGCCTGATGGTGAGCTGCTCGCACCTGAAGTTGTGGTGTACGTATAGGTGTAATCCGCGAGTGTCGTTAGGGTGGCAAACATTGTGAGCCTTTCTTCTTAAGCTTGTCTTCAGGTTCGATTATATACGCAAGGCGCCCGGCCGCAAACACTACTATTCTCTTTGTAATACACGGATAAGCATTATAATAATGCTTAAGCTATGCACATTCCTGACTCCTTAGTCGAAAAATTGCTTAAAGACGTCAACAAAACCTCTGATGAGCAAATGGCCACCTTGCGAGAACAGGCGGTGGCGCAGCATGTGCCGCTGCAAGAACTCGCCATCCACAGTAATTTGGTGAGTGAGCATGACCTGACTAAGTTCTATGCCGACGAGATCGACGTGCCCTACACCGACCTGCGGGCCGACGAGATCGACCACGAAGTGTTAAACCTGGTGCCTGAGCGCATCGCCCGCCAATACCGGGCCGTGCTGTTTGGCACCGACAAAGACGGCACCAAAAAACTGGCCATGGACGACCCAGACGACATCCAGGCGATTAACTTCTTCCAGCGGCAGCTCGGCGGGCAGCTTAAAATCCACGTAGCGCCGGCCAGCAGCATCCAAGCCGCACTGGACCAATACCGCGACAATGTTAATTCTGAACTGACCCGCGTCCTAACCCTGCCAGAAAACCAGGGCGAAGAAGACGTCAAAGAGGTCAGCGAAGAAGACTTGGCCGAAGACTCGCCGATCGCCCAGACCGTGAACCTTATTATTGAATATGCCATCAAGGGCGGCGCCAGCGACATTCACATCGAACCGCAAGAAGATATTGTCATGGTCCGTTACCGCATCGACGGCGTGTTGCGCGAAGCTAATAAACTGCCGAAGAAAGTCCACAATGCCTTAGTTTCCCGCATCAAAATTCTGTCGAGCCTAAAGATCGACGAACGCCGCGTGCCGCAAGACGGCCGCTTTAAGATTGAAGTTGCGGGCCAGCTCTTTGCCCTGCGCGTATCCACCCTGCCGATCAGCGACGGCGAAAAAGTCGTCATGCGTATTTTGAACGAGTCCAGCAATGCCATCACCCTGCGCGGCTTGGGCTACTGGGGCAAATCATTTACCACCATTAGCGAAGCCAGCACTCAGCCCTATGGCATGGTGCTCGTTACCGGCCCGACCGGGTCAGGGAAGTCGACCAGCTTGTTTAGTATCTTGAGTATCCTGAACCAACCAACGGTCAACATTTCGACCATCGAAGACCCTATCGAATACAAAATCCGCGGTGTCAACCAAACACAGGTCAACCCCAAGGCCGGCATGACATTTGCCAACGGGTTACGTGCCCTGCTCCGCCAAGACCCTAACATTATTATGGTCGGCGAGATCCGCGACAGCGAAACCGCCAACTTAGGCGTGCAGGCCGCGCTGACCGGGCACTTAGTATTTGCCACGCTCCACACCAACGACGCCGCAACCTGCCTTCCCCGTTTGCTCGATATGGGTATTGAGCCATTCTTGATCGCCAGTACTATCCGAGCGGTCGTGGGGCAGCGCCTAGTGCGGCGGTTGTGCACCAATTGCCGCGAATCGTACGAGCCAGACGAGCCAACGCTTGAACAGATCGACCACATCTTTGGCACTGGTAAAGCTGAAACCATGAAGCATATCCATGAGCTGGAAAAGGAAGCACTGGCTGGCGGTGTTGGCCAAGCAACCAACAAAGAAGAACAGTCCACTGCCGAACTTTCTACGACCGAGCATGAAATCCAGCGGTTGTGGCGCCCGCACGAAGGCGGCTGCGAACAGTGCGGTCACCTCGGCTACAAAGGCCGGACCGGTATTTACGAAGTGCTGGCCAATTCCCCTGAACTGCAAAAATTGATCGTTTCCCGCGGCACCAGTGACCAGCTAAAGGCACAGGCCGTTGAGGGCGGCATGGTGACCATGCAGCTTGACGGATTTATCAAGGCGCTCCGTGGCCAAACTTCCATCGAAGAAATCTTACGCGTGACCACAGAAAGATAATATGCGCTTTACTTATATTGCCACCACTAAAGACAACAAAACTGCCCAAGGTACGATGGAAGCCGCGGGGCGCGAGGAAGCAGTTGCCGCCCTCACCCGCCAAGGATTGCACCCAGTGGTCATTAAGGCCGGCGGTGCAGCACCAACAACCAAAAAGCGCTTTGGCGACCGGGTAAAACTTAAGGACCTCGTGATATTCACCCGCCAGTTGTCGACCATGGTTTCGGCCGGCGTACCGCTAACCCGGGCACTCAATACCCTGCAGAATCAGACCGACAACGCCTACTTTAAAACCGTCATCGGCGGCATTAATAAAGATGTTGAAGGCGGTCAGCCGCTGAGCGATGCATTCGCTAAATACCCTGGTGTCTTTTCGGACGTGTACATAAATATGGCTAAGGCTGGTGAGACCGGCGGTATTCTAGACGAGATCCTTAAGCGCCTAGCAGCCCAGATCGAAAAAGATGCCAGCATCCGCAAGAAAATAAAGGGCGCCATGATGTACCCAACAGTTATTCTGTCGATCACCGTCGTGGCATTCTTCTTCATCATGATCTTCCTGATGCCTAAAATCGGCAAAATCGTCCAGGACCTGGCCGGCCCGGATACCCAACTGCCGGTGTACACGCGCGCCCTGCTGGAGCTGAGCCATATCATGCAGCATTATGCGATCTTTATTATTGTTGGCGGCGTCCTTGGCGTATTCCTGTTCCGGCGCTGGATCAAGACCCCCTCCGGCAAGCTGAAGTTCCATGCCTTCTTATTAAAAGTCCCTGTGCTCAAGATGATCATCGTTAAGATCGCTGTGGCCCGCTTTGCGCGCACATTTGCAGCGTTGATGTCTGCCGGCGTGGGCGTGATTGACGCCCTGGAGGTAACCGGCGGTGCCATAGGCAACAAAGTTATCGGCGCCGAGCTGCTCGATGCCGCCAAAGAAGTAAAAAACGGCAAGCAATTGAGCGAACCGTTGTCGAAAAGTAAACACTTCCCGCCAATTGTCAGCGAAATGCTCGCTGTCGGTGAAGAGACTGGCCAGATCGATACCATTCTCGTTAAGGTCGCCGACTTCTATGACGAAGAAGTGGATACCATTATTGACGGGCTCAGCGCAATTATTGAACCGCTCCTGATTGTTGTTTTGGGTAGCGTCGTGGGTGTTATCGCGGCCAGTGTCATGGGCCCAATAACTTCGCTCAACAAATCCATCGGCACCTAGCCAGCCCCGCCTAAAAAGCTTGACGCCAAAACGCTTATGCTTAATAATCTTAAGTGAGTTCTTGTCGAACATATGTAGTTCGAGAAAAGATCTATTACTAAAAAATTAAATAGGGGGCAGGGTCTCCATGATTTCACTGAAAGAACTGAGGAATAAGCAAAGCGGTTTTACAATCGTGGAACTGCTCATCGTCATCGTTGTCATCGGTATTTTGGCAACGTTAGTTATTGTTACCTTCACGGGTATTCAGCAACGTGCACGTAACACTAAGCGGCAAACGGACATCAACGCCATTGCCAGTCACATTGAGGCTTACTTCGCCGACAACGCCAAGTATCCGACACTTGCCAACTTAAACGACGCAACCTTCCGCTCCACCAGTCTAAAGGGTCTTGACCCCGAAGCTTTGAAGGACCCTAAGGGCAGCGCCGCAACATTGGTTGCAACACCTTCAGCTAACAACTACTCCTACCAGCCGACTGACGACTCTGGTAACGCGTGTGATAACACAGCGACCGACTGTACAAAGTACACCCTTACGGCCACGTATGAAGGCCAGGTGAACGGAAGCTCTACCTACGTCAAGAAGAGCAACTAGCTAGCTTAAAACCCTAGCAGAAAACCGGCGTTATCCATACGCCGGTTTTTTACTGTGCGGAGCAAAGCCGCTAATGATTTATAATGAGACCAGGATATGCATAAGCGTCATAAAGAGGCTGGTTTTACCATCGTAGAGCTTGCTGTTGCAGTCGTTGTTATTGGCATGATCGTTATTAGCGTCATGGGCTTATATCTGTCCCTGGTGCAGAGCGCCGTCCACACCAAACGCAAAGCAATTGCCCTGACGCTCGCTACCAATCAAATCGAGTATGTGAAATCGTTGCCGTATAACAACCTGGCAGTTTCTGGCGGCAGCATCGTCAGTTCCAACCCGCTGCCCGCCACGATTACCCAAAAACTCAACGGCGTAACATACACCATCCGCACTAGCATCAACTACGTCGACGACGCCTACGACGGCTGTGCCTCCTACCCTACCCAAGCGCTCAAACAGCTTTATTGCCGCAACTACCCGCCACCGAGCGGCGCTCCAGCCACCGACCTCAACCCGGCCGACTACAAAATCATCCACGTTTCTGTGCAAGATTCATCCCACACACTGCTGGCAGCAGTCGACACAGAAGTTGCTGCCCGTGTTGCCGAAACGGCAAGCAGCACCGGTGCGTTGTTTACCAAAGTACTCGACAATAACGGCAACCCTATATCTGGTGCAACGGTTCACGTAACCGACACGACCGTCGTACCAGTTGTTGACGTGTCTGATTCGACTGACGGCAACGGTGTGGCAATTTTCTACGACTTACCACCAGATAGCACCGGCTACGACTACAATGTCACTGCGTCGCTGGCTGGGTATTCAACACTGAGCACGATCGCGCCCTCTGGTTCGCTGCAGCCCAATTATGCCAACCAGCGGATTTTCGTGCAGCAGTCGTCGATCGTTACCCTCACCCTGTTACCCCAGGGGAGCGACAGCCTACTCATCGAAACAACCGATACTGCCGGCAACCCGCTCGCCAATGTCAAAACATACGTAAAGGGCGGCTACAAAAAATATAACGATAGCACTGACACACAATACTATTACGACACACTCAACCCTACCGATACCCGCCCGGTGAGCGATGCTGGCGGGCTGTCGGCGCTAGCTAACCTAGTACCTGGCTCTTACACGTTCTGTGGTGACACCGGCGGCAGCAGCTGCGTCATTGGCGGCACTACATATTACCTGGCAGCGGCCGTGCCCTACGGCGGCAGTAATGCGTTCAACCCCATCAGCGTGCCTACGTATATTGCCTCGTCACCGCCAGCCACAACCTATCCGTATAATGGGCATAACTACCTGCAAAAAGTCCGGTTAATGCTTACCACAAGCAGCAGTTTCCCGCGCGTTGCCACACTCACGCCTTCTGAAGCCAGCCAGGGCAGCAGCACTATGAACGCCTTTGCCTTCCAGGTAACTGGTGCGAACCTGCCTTGCAGCAGCACCCCGGCCAGCTGTGGAACAACCGTGAAATTTACCCAGGGCAGTTCTACATACACTGCCAGCTGCACGGGCACTACTGGCGCCACACTCGACTGCACCGTAGACATTAGCGCCGCCAGCATTGGCCTGTTAAAAATGGTAGTGACTGCCGGCGGCAATACCCTAACCATGCCGGGCAGCCCGCTCCTTGGAGGCATTAATGTTACGCTCTAGCCGCCAGCAAAAAGAAGCAGGGTTCACGTTGCCGGAACTGGTTATCGTGCTTGTTGTCATCGGCGTGGTGACGACTACAATGTTTACGTTCGTCACCAGTTCACTCAAACGCTATGTGGCCCTCCAGGCCGAGAGTTCGTCTTTCGGGCAGCTGGCCAAACAATCGCAGCGCCTCGCACAAGTACTCCGTGGCACCACCGACATTACTGTCGCCAACACCGAAGATATCACCGCCTACGCCTACTTCTACCCAAATGACGCATATGTGTCGCTAATCCACTACTACAAGAACCCTGCCAACACCCAGTTGTTCGCCGATGTCACGCCCATGACTGCCAACCCCCCGATCGGCACACCGATCAATGCCAGCAAAAAAACATTCACGATCATTGACAACTTTTACACTGTTGCCGGCGTTCAGACCTTTACCTATTTGGATTCCGTGGGGAACGTCCTAAACACGCCTATTAGCGACCTGCATACTATCAAAGGTATTAAAGTAAGCTTGGCAACGCCGGGCGATTCGGTTACCAAAAACAGCAGCGACACCATCGTGCTGCAGGTAAGCCTGCGCAACAGGAAAACAAACTTATGAGACGTATATTCCCTCGCCGGTCCAAAACAGAATCTGAACAGGGCTTTATTACTCCGGCTCTCCTAAGCCTGATTATCGCGCTGGCCATACTGTCGGTTGCCGTGTTTGAGGTTATGCAAACAAACTTATTTATCGTCGGCAATAACATCCAAAGCCAAAAAGCGTTCAATATCGCCGAAGCCGGCGTCAACTATTACCTATGGCACCTGAGCCACAACCCAACCGACTTTAAAGACGGCGGCACCACACCGGCAACACCCGACCCTAAACTTGGGTACGGCCCGTACGTGCACAATTACGTTGACGACAACGCAGCAACCACCGGTACTTACACACTATGGATCAAGCCGCAGGGTTCTGGGTCAACGATCGCCACGGTGCGCGCCATTGGCAAAGTGGCCGGGGTCGGCAGCACGCGCACGGTTGAGGCGCAGATCGGCTCGCCGTCTTTTGCCAACTACGCTGTGGTCTCGGATAGCGCGCTGTGGTTCGGCAACACCGAGGGCGCCGACGGGCCAGTGCATTCCAACCAGGGCGTGCGCATGGACGGCTCCAGCAACAGCGACGTAACCAGCGCCAATGCCACGTACACGCCGTCGAACCAGCTTGGCGGCGATGGCACCGCCCACCCTGGCGTGTGGTGCAAATCAACGGTTACCACACCAATCAACTGCAACACCCGGCCCAAAGATTTGTGGCAGTACCCGGTACCGACAATCGACTTTAACCAAATCACCGGCAGCCTGTGTAGCATGAAGAAGATCGCATTTGCAGCTGACCCGGCCACCGCCGCACTGGCCAATTCACCAACTGCTTGTTCGCAAGTACCTACCACCCGCACGGCATCATACCTGCCCCAACGCGCCACAAACGGCAGCTACACGATCAGCAAAGGCTATTTGATTCAGCTCAACACTGACGGCACATATAACCTATCGTACGTAAATGCCGAGGATGACACTAAAACACCATACACGGCAGCGCTCACCCTACAATCAATTGCCACTAACATCCCCATGCCTAGTACCGGGGTCATCTTCGCCGAGGACAATGTCTGGGTACGGTCCAACCCAACCTATCATGGACGGGTGACGATCGGTGCCGGGCGGTTGGCCAGCGCCACGCCAAAAGGAGACATCGTAATCGCTGACGACATCGCATACAGCACTAAGAACGGGAGCGACGCTGTTGGCCTTGTAGCCTCTGATTCAGTCGTCCTTGCCCCTTATGCGCCACCGGCCAGCGGCAGCTTTAACTTTGAAGTCGACGCTGCAGTCATTGCGCAATCCGGCACCGTTACCTATCCGCTTAAGTACCGGGCCAACTCAAACGCTTGCACACGCGGGTGGGTAAATAGTAACCAGACATTCACCTACTACGGGTCAGTCGCCACCCGGCAAACATGGACGTGGACGTGGCTGGTCGGCGGTGCCTGCGGCGACGCCGCACACGACGCTGTAAATGGGTGGATTTCGGGCATCGAAAACAACACGTCACACTATGATTACAACCTGCAATATGCACCGCCGCCAAGCTTCCCAATCACCAGCACGTACAACGTCTTATCCTGGCGCGAAGTCTTAACTAAGCCATAACTTCTTAACTACGTCTGTTATAATACCGGTAAGCGCTTATGCTATTACCTTAGATAAATATGAAAAAATCTACCCCTCAAAAACAAGCACCAAAAGGCTTCACCCCGACCCTTCAGCGAAGCCCTCTGAGGGGCATTTCTAATCTGTTCTTTCGTGACAAACCGTTGTTCGCTATCGATATCGGTGCCACGAGCGTGAAAGTCGTGCAGGTCAGCCACCAGGCCAAACCGTGCGCCATCGCCGGGTATGGAGTCAGCGACTTTGACACTGCCTCGATGGCCGACGGCGTCATAACGCAGCCAGAGATTCTGGCGGCCACCATCCGCGAACTATTATCCAAAAACCTTTCCGGCAGCATAACGACCAGGCGCGTGGGCTTTACTATTCCGGCGACACGCTGCTTTATCCGCAGCATGTCTGTTCCGGCCGCAGCCACCAAAAACCTGACCGAAGCAGTGCAGCTTGAGGTTGAACAATACATACCAATGCCGCTAAAAGAACTGTACCTCGACCACGAAGTTATCCGCACCACACCCGAAAATATTGAGTTGCTGGTGGTGGCGGTGCCTAAAAAGATCGTTGATTCGTACCTGGCGCTGGCAAAAATCCTTGACCTAGAAGTCGTAGCTATTGAGCCAACCATTACTGCCAATGCCCGGCTGTTTGCCCGGCTCGAACCAACAAATGTCCCGACCATCTTGATCGACTTCGGTTCGATTAGTTCCGACGTTATGGTGTACGACCAGACGCTGCTAACGGCGAGCACAGTAGCTGGCGGCGGCGATACATACACCTCGACCATGGCCAAACAATTCAACATCACCCATCGCGAAGCTCATTTCCTCAAGACCAAATATGGTCTGAACAAAAGCCTGACCCAGCAGGATGTACGCGGCGCGCTGGCGCCATTACTGGAACAGTTGGTTACCGAAATTAAGCGTATCCTGCGCTACTACGGCGAGCACGTGAATAACACCCGGCAAATTCAGCAACTAGTCATAATGGGCGGCGGTTCTAACATGCCGGGCCTAACAGAGTACTTGACCGACAACCTGCGCATCCCGGCCCGCCAATTTGTTCCTTGGGAAAAGATTGCCTTCCACGACAGTGGCAAGGACACTGGCGACCGCTACCTGTACGTAACCGCGACCGGACTGGCCCTGCTCGAATCCAAGGAGTTGTTCAAATGATCAACTTATTGCCGCCAGCAACAAAGGAGAACTTCTTTTACGCCCGCCGCAACGTGACCATGTTACAGTGGCTGGCTGGTATTGCCGTGGGCGTTGCCGGTATCGCATTGGTTATAGGTGGCGGCTGGCTGTTCCTGCACCAAGCCGTCACCGATTATTCAAAGGGTAATGACGCAGCTGCCGCACAGCTTAAAAGCCTGAACACTGCCGGCGTGCAAAAACAAGTTGAAGACATTTCCAACAACTTAAAATTAGTCGTTAAAGTCCTGTCGCGCGAAGTACTGTTCTCTAAATTGCTGACACAGATTGGCTCAGTATTACCCCGCGGCGCCGTGCTGACCGGGCTTAATATTGCTCAAACCAGCGGCGGCATAGATCTTGAGGCAGCCGCGACCGATTACCAGGCAGCGGCCCAAATCCAGCTCAACCTGCAAGACCCGAACAGCAAAATCTTCAGCAAGGCCGACCTTGTTTCCATACAATGCCAGGCAACAAGCGGCAGCGGTGCAGCATTCTCGAGCACTTACCCGTGCAAGGTACAGATCCGCGCCCAATTCGCTACTAACAACCCGTACTTATTCGTCAACAACACGGCCGGGGTAAAGCAATGAACGCCAAGCGAACTTTTTATGGGATGATCATCGGCATGGCCTTGTTCGCCGGCCTTGGTGTCGCTGGCATTGTGCTCGGCAACTCTACTCTCCAGAAGCAAGGCAACACACTGGTTGACCTCAAGCTGCTCGGCCGGGCGCTCGACGAGCAACAAACTGCCGCTACTCGCGCACGGCAAGACATCTCCAAATATGCCGAACTCAACCACACCGCGACCGTGATTGTGCCGCAAGAAAAAGACCAAGCCTTAGCGGTCCGCGAGCTCGTCGACCTCGCCGGAAAGTCAGGGATTAAAATCGGCAGCATCACGTTCCCGGCTTCCAACCTCGGCGCCAAAGGCGGCACTGCCACCAAGCCCACGTCACTCAGCCAGGTCACGCCCGTTACCGGCATCTCTGGCGTATACCAAATGCCCATCACCTTGCAGAGTGACACGAGTGCACCGACTGACTTTTCTAAACTCGTCAGCTTCCTGACCGCACTAGAGAACAACCGCCGGACAGCCCAGGTGGGGCAGGTAACTATCACCCCCTCAGATACTTCTGGGAGAAAACTGTCTTTTGTATTAGTTGTAAACGTATATATAAAGCCATGACATTAAAAGAACAATTCCAAGAACTCTTCAACAAAATCAAACCGATCGTCCGGCCGATCTTGAGTCGTTACACGATTATGGGCGTGTTCCTGTTGTTCATGCTCATATATAGCGCACTCGTGCTCCGCATCAACCACCTATCCAGCAAAGAACCGAGCGACAGCCAGGTAAGCAGCGAGCTTAAAACGATTCCCCGCCCTAAGGTTGACCCTGCAACACTTGCCAAAATCCAGCAACTGCAAGACCAAAACATCCAGGTCAAAGCCTTATTCGATCAGGCCCGCCAAAACCCCTTTGCCGAATAGGCTATTCAAAGCTGCGCGACAGTGCTTGGAGCGCTTGCTGTTTAAAGCGGTATAGCAACGCCGGGCGATGAGCTCCATCTAGATAGTGCTCGCCTGTCGCCCCGATAAGCCCAAGCGATAAAAACTTCTTGCGGAAGTTACGCTTATCGAGCGGATGGCCGATAATTGCTTCATAAGCCATCTGCAATTGCGTAAGCGTAAAGAGCTCGGGCAGCAAGCCAAACACGATATTGGTGTAGGTAATTTTACCCCTGAGCCGTTCGTGCGCCGCCCGGATAATATCACCGTGGTCATAGGCAAGTTTAGGCAAGTCCGCTACTGGAAAAAAAGTAGGCGTCTCGAGCTGGGGGGCCTCGGACAGGGAAATATTTTTGGCAAGCACCATGTAGGCGACCGAAATAGCATGGCCGCGTGGGTCGCGGACAGCTGGCATATCAAAGGTGTATAACTGGTCAGTCAGGCTGTAGTCTTTGGTGCTTAGCCCGGCTTTACCCCGCAGAACACGGCGCAGCGCTTGCTTGGTAGTCTCATCCCCAGAGATGTAGCCGCCAGGCAGCGCCCAGACACCGCGGAAGGGATCGGCCCCGCGTTGTATCAGTAACACGTGGAGCACACCGCCGGCCAATTGGAACACCACGCCATCGACGGTAACCGGGGGTTGCGTAAAACCATTCATGAGGTTATTGTAGCGCACTCGTCCACAGAGTGGCAGACATGTCGGATGGCATACGCCAATCACCGCGCGGCGAAAGGCTCACGCTGCCAACCTTCGGGCCGTCCGCCGCAACTGACCGCTTCCATTGATTTTGCATAAAACGAGCCATGAACACTGCGAGCCAGCGCCTGATTTCTGCCGGCTGATATTCCCCGGCAAAGGCGCGCCCTGCCATAAACTCGATCTTATCTGGTGTGTCATTCCAACGTATAAAGTGGTACAGGAAAAAATCATGCAAGGCGTACGGCCCAATGATATCTTCGGTTTTTTGGCTCATTGCACCGCTGCGTTTGCGGGTAAGCTCCGGCGAGATCGGTGTGTTCAGAATGGCAGTTAATAACTGCCTGGCAGCCGGGGATTGAGTTTTGGCAGCATACGCCACCAAGTGACGGACAAGCGTCTTTGGAATGGAGGCGTTCACATTGTAATGCGACATGTGGTCGCCATTATAGGTGCACCAACCCAGCGCGATTTCACTCAAGTCGCCGGTTCCCAACACTAGCCCATTCACCTGGTTAGCCCGGTTAAATAGTATGCTGGTGCGCACCCGCGCCTGAACATTTTCGTATGTTACATCCTGGATGTTGCCATCGTGGCCGAGCGCTGCCAGCTGTTCCTGGGCCAGTTTAGTAATCGGGATCACCTGGTTAGGTATGCCGAGTGCCGTGGCCAAACGAGTGGCGTTGCTTTGGGTGCGCTTTGTGCTCGCCTCGCCCGGCATGGTTATGGTTTGGATCAAATCGCCCGGAGTTGTGCCAAGGCGCGCGGCAGCATGCACCGCAGCCAACAATGCCAGCGTGGAATCAAGCCCGCCCGACAATCCCAGGACCACCGTGCCGATGTGAGTATTCGCAAGGCGGGTGGCCAGCCCTTGCGCCTGAATGTCCAGAACCCGCTGCAAATTGTCCGCGGCGTCTGGGCCGCTGGGCACGAAAGGGGCGACGGCAAAATTGCGTACTGTGCTGCGCGGCTCGGGGCTGCCCCCGCAATCTATCACCGGCATTTTGCAGCTGTTTGAAAAGTTTGTATCCTTCAGCCGGTCGTTCATAATATGGTCGATATCGACGTCAGCCACCGTGAGTTCCTGCCCTGCTGCCAGCGGCTGCCGCTCGGCAAGCACCTGGCCATTCTCGGCAATTATTTGGTGGCCGCTCATTACCACATCGGTTGTTGACTCACTCGCATCGCAGCCAGCATATACGTAGGCGCTCACGAGCCGCCCCGACTGCATCGTAACAAGCTGGCGGCGGTAGTTGCTTTTTGTGACTTGCTCGGGGGATGCTGAGGGGTTGGCGATAATTATGGCGCCAGCTGCAGCAAGGTGTTCGCTCGGCGCCTGCGCGACCCACAAATCTTCGCATATCTCTATGCCTACTTTGACCTGCCCGATGCTAAACAACAAATCAGTGCCAAACGACACCTGCTGCCCGCCCACATTGACTACGATGTTTTGCTGGTCCCAGGTTTGAAACCATCGCTTGTCGTAGAACTCTTTGTAATTAGGCAGGTTACGTTTAGGAACGATGCCCTGGATGCGTCCGCGCGCCAGCAGTGCGGCGCAATCATACAGTGCGTTGTTCACCACGAACGGCAGGCCGATCACCATTGCTGTTTGTGTAATTTTTGTAAGCCCGGCAAGGCTCGCTAAGGACTGCTTCGCTGTATCAAGCAATAGGCGCTGCTGAACCAGGTCGCCGAGCGTGTAGCCGGTTACGGACAGTTCTGGGAAGATAACCAGCCCCACTTGTTGGTTGGCCGCAGTTTGGTATAGCTGCGTAATGCGCCGCACATTAGCCTGCACATCCCCTACAGCTACTTGCGGGCAAGCTGCCGCAACCCGAAAGAATGATTGTGTGAGATTGAAAGGTTGTGCAGAAAGCGCCATAGGACTCCTTAGTGTTATTATTACACTTAGTTTTCACTATACGCTTCTGCCTAATAGTGTCAAATCGACACTACGGTCGCAGGCTACAGTACGCGGTAGTGGCGCTGGATTGTGCCCTCACCGATCTGTTTGGAACCGATAAGTTCAAGTTTGAGCGGCACGTCATACTTGCCGAATAGGCGAATACCTTTGCCAAGCGTTATAGGCTCAATGTCGAGGATCATTTCGTTAATAACACCCATTTTCGCTAAGCGACCATTCAATTCGCCGCCGCCAATGATGCCAACCCGGCCACCTTCCGGCATGTCTTCCGGGCCGTCGATACTTGTTTTAGCCAAGCCGTCTGTGGGCAGCGAGGGGTTGTTCGTCACCACAATATATTCTGGGCCTTCCACGAAATCGTCGTGCTTGCGCATAATCTCGTAGGTACGCCGCCCCAATAAAAGCACGTCGCATGTTTCGGCAAAAGTATGGAACGCAGCCCACTCTTCATCGCTCCATGGCGTGTTATCATTTTCGTCAGCAATAAACCCATCAGTAGATATTGCCATGTACAGGATATTTGACATGGCTCTATGATATCAAAACTTCGTGCAGCAATTAACCCCTTGATGTCCGATAGCCGCTAGTATCTGGGCTCCGTGCATGCCAAGATGAGTGCATGATAGGTGGGCTCAATAAGGCTGCGCGGTATCGCGCCATTCTCCTGAGAGACAAAAAGTATGACGGTATATTTTATTTTGGGTCAAAGACTGCTCGCATATACTGCCGCCCTTCCTGCCTAAAACCACACCCCGTTCAAAAAAACTGCATCTTTTTTGACACGACGCTCAACGCAGAACTACAAAACTTCCAACCTTGTAAGCACTGCCACCCCGGCCGCTTGCGCAACGGCACCTCCGTTGCAGTGCTGAGCAACATTGAACTAGGCGGTATCAACGACAAGGGCGTGCACGGCTTGGCCAGCTCACTGCATATAAGTGAACGTCATTTGCGGCGGATAGTCCAAGAAAGGACCGGCACGTCACCGCTCCGTCTGAATATGGCTAAGCGCATGGACGCCGCCCAAATGCTCGTCACCCAGACCAAACTGCCCATCATCGAAATTGCTTTTAGTACTGAGTTCTCCAGCCTCAGGCAGTTTAACGACGTCTTTAAACACGCCTTTAAAACGTCGCCCAGCGGCATGCGTAAAACAGCACTTCGCACCCCTGTCCACGAGATTATCAGCCCAATCATTTTACCCCTCCAATTATCGTACACAGCCCTTCGGCGGGCACCGTTGCATCATTAAATAATCATAAATAGGTAGGCCATGAAAAAAATTAACACATACATGACAGGAATCGCACTAGCCGGTGCGTTTGTAATTGGGGTCGTGGCGTTCGCGGTAGTTTCTCACAACGCATATGCAGCCCAACCATCGGTAGATCTCCAAACAGCCGCTCCATTTGCGATTCTGGCTGGCACCGGGATTACTGATGTGCCGACATCAACTATAAGCGGCAACGTCGGGGTTAGCCCAGCATCTGGTGCAACGATTACCGGGTTGACCTGCCCAGAAGTGACCGGAACAATATATACTGTTGACGCCGCAGGCCCAGCCTGCCGGGTAGTGGATGGGCCCTTAATGGTCACTGCTAAAAACGACCTGACTGCCGCCTTTATTGATGCAGCCGGGCGAACTCCTGTTACTACTGTCCCGACCGAACTGGGTGGCACAACGAAAGTAGCGGGCGTATACGACTCAGCATCGACTACATTCCAAATCACAGCCGGCGCTGGCCCACTCGTCATCGACGGGCAAGGTGACCCTAACGCTGTATTCATCTTCGAGATGGGTTTTAGCGGAACAGGCCTTACAGTCGGGCCAGGCAGCACCGTGTCCCTCATAAATGGCGCACAGGCTTGTAACGTCTTCTGGAAGCTAGATACAGCTGCAATTAACACAACTGCCGTCTTTAAGGGTACTATTCTAGCACTCAACTCGATCACTGTTGCGAACGGGGCGAACATTGAAGGCCGGCTTTTGGCACGCAATGGCAACGTGACGCTGGTGAGCGACACAATCACCCGCCCTACGACCTGTGCCACCACAACTTCAACCACCACCACAAGTACTACTACGCCTAAGTTACCCAACACCGGAATCGCACCGCAAAAACGGCTTAACAGCGCCTGGGTTGCCGTTCCAGCCACACTCGCCGGCTTTGTAGCGCTAGCCTCTCTCTACCTGATCCGCAAAAAACGAACAGTGTAGCCTGGTTGTAGCACCATATGAAGATACTAAACATGGTGCCCAAAACAGTACTGGGGCGTGTGTCGTATGGTATTATTGCCGCCGAGTTACTCTGCTTAGTCATAGCCGTAGGGATCGGCTTACAAAAACCGGCCGCGCCCAGGGTGACGCACCAGGCCGCATACGTCACACCAAAACCGACCACCGAGATTCTTCCCAAAACCGTCAACGCGGGGTTGCCCACACGTATCAAGATCCCAAAAATCAATGTTGATGCCGCCCTGGACCAAGTAACTCTTACGGCTTCGGGCGAGTTAGGCGCACCTAAAAGCCCTGGCAATGCCGCATGGTACAGTAAAAGCCCGCGGCCAGGCGACACTGGCAACGCCATCATTGACGGCCACTTTGGATATAAAGATCACTTGCCGGCCGTGTTCGATAACCTGCACATGCTCCAAAAGGGCGACACATTGCTGGTGCAAGACGAAAAGGGCGTAACTGTCACTTTTGTGGTGCGCGACATACATACGTATGCCCCGGGCGAAGACACCACAGACGTATTCCGCCCCACTGGCGGCAAATCACACCTCAACCTTATCACCTGCCAAGGCACCTGGAACGAGGCTAAAAAAAGCTACTCGCAACGGCTAGTTGTATTCGCTGACAAAGTAACGAGCTAGGCACCGAGCTCGCTACGCTGCCAGAAAATCAGTTACCGGCTGAGCGGTATTCCACAATGTTTCAAAAATGGAACGCTGGGTGTTTACAAAGTCTTGGCCTTCAATTTCAAACCCGTTGATTTCAACGTTCTTCAGATACACCTGGGCATATACGTCGTTATACATTAAGGTGTCGCCCTTAATATGCACCACTGTGGCATCAATGACGCGTATATCTTCCACGCGCGTCCGGGTAATGGGCGTGCCTGGCAGGTTATATTGCCTGATTGTCTCCAGGATTTGCGGCGTTAGGTTAATGAGCACGCGTTCCTGCAATTGGCGGTGCCTGGTTTCGGTAACGAAACGTTCGTAGTACTTTAGCCCGACATACTGCTGCCGGCCCCATTCGGTGTACACATACACGGTATCTTTGGTTTTGAGCGTATTCCAGTATATCTGGCGGGCGCCGGCGCGGCCTTTGTAATAGCGGATCGTGGTGCTGCGCGGGTCGTTCCCGGCAATCAGGCCAATCGACTTTTCGAGCGCTTCCAGGCCGGCAACGCGCTGCTGCAGAGTTGTTATTTGTTCATCCAACACGTGGCGCATCATGCCGATCGGATAGGCACGGACCCGTTTAAAGTTATCGTCAACAATCTCTTCGGCAATACCCAGCTGATACAAACACCGCAAATTTTCATACACCGTGCTGCGCGGCGTGTGCGACAACTCCACAATTTCCTGGATACGCAGTTCTGTATGAGCGACCAGCAACAGATACAATTCGGCTTGTTTGCTGGAAAGCCCGAGGTTTTCCAGCTCTTTTTGGAGGTCTTCCCGCTTAGCCATGTACCCTAGTGACGACGGAAGTAGTCGTCAGTTTTACTACCGTATGGCGCGGATACATACTCGCATTATAGCAACCTTACAGGAGGCCCCTATGACAGCAGCGATTGAGACAGCCGGACCAGTGGGAATAAATCCAGAAGATACGGCCGCTTGGCAAGATACACTCGTGCGCGCGGGTGCTATCGGCAACAGCGCGTTTGGGGTGCAGTTCGACCTGAATGCGGCCTGGCGGCACACTGAAGGCAAGGTTCTGAGCGCGAGCTTCTGCGATCACAACTGTACGACCGAAGTCGGCAATTATACCTGCCTGGCTTCCTCGACACTCAATGTCGGCGTACGGCCCAGCTCATTAACCCCGGCCGAGACAATCTTGGACTCATTCGGCACGCTGAGCGAGGGCATCGACGCCGCACGGGCCGACTTCTTTGACGGCCCGTTCCAAGCTTACAGCGATACATTCAATATACCGGCGGCCGTTGCCACGGCAATGCGCGCATCGCTGGACAGGCCAGGGTTTGAAGTAAACCTGTTTGGCGGCAACCCCGAACTCCACCCCGAGGTTACGACCATTATCCGCGAGCTGCGCGGCGCCGGGCACGACGTGCACCTCACCACCACCGGCGGCCGGTTCATGCGCGACGCCAACTTCCTCGAACAAATCGTAGAGCATCCGCCCACACTGCTTGCCCTATCTGCCGACGACTTTGAAGGCGCCGAAGATATCCAGCATCTAGCAGGGCTTTCGCTCGACGAACTGCGCGCTGCCTGGAAGGCCGTACCTCGCCTGCACGGCCAGCGCCGCAAAGCGCACGAAGCCATATATGCCGCCAAGCTTGCCCGCAACACCGAAGGCTTCCCCAAAATCCTGTTCAACATGGTGCTGCACCCTGGCAATATCGCAAATGCCAGCAGCATTGTCGGAGCGCTCACTACCGAATTCCCAGACGTCATCATCAACCCCTTTCCAGCCCAAAGCGCCTTTTCGTACGACGAAGAGCCGGCCCTACGTGTTGAGCACGCCACAGCCCTTAGGGACATCATCGACCGCATGATAGCCCTCCAGGCGTCTGCGGTGCAGGCAGGCACGTCTACCGCGCCGTACGCGCCGCGTCTGCACTACTGGCTCATGCTCCGGGCAGCGTTCGACATAGCAGGCGACGACCCGGCCCAAGCCATGAACATGATAACCGGCGATGGCATCTGGCAATGTTACCGCGACAGCCCGGCAGGATTTTATACGCAGGTTGGCCTCGGGCCTGAGGGCGAAGTGCGCTCCTCTGCCAACCAACACCCCGGGGGCTGCCTGGGGTGTTTTTGGAACAAACAAACCGTAACAGACAACCGCCAGGTTTGGGGCGAAGCAGTCACCCCGCCGATAATCGCCAGATATATAAAAGTTGGCAAACCAGCGCTGGCCGCCGAATCCGCGCGGCCGTGCCCGGGGTGCGCCTTCCCCCGCCTCGTCGGCCATATGATATCAGCCGAAACCGGCATGGACCCGCGGTTATTGCCAGCCTACTTCGACCGCCGCAAGCAAACCCTCGGGTTTTAATACCCATCCATTCGTAGCGCCGGCCAAAAGTTGCTATACTCACCCCGTGGACCAAACAAACATAGTACTCGCCGGGCATATCTGCATCGACCATAATAAAAGCGAGCACGCTACGTACACCGGCTGGGGCTCATCGGTGTTATATATGAGCGAGTACTACCGCAAACACAGCCAGGCCAGGCCAGTGGCAATATCCAGCTACGGGCCGGATATACTCCCATACCTGCCAGAAATCGACCTCATACCCGCAACGCCCGGCCAGCCAAACACGCTTATTTACGAAAACGACTCCAGTACTGGCAAACGCACCCAGCGGTGCCGCAACCTTGACTCAGCAATCCCGCCAGCCATCACGCCCGCTATTGCTGCAGCCGTACAAAAGGCAGATATTATTATCGTTGCTACGTTGCTGCCCAATTACTCGGCTGCTTACTTGCACGAGCTACTCGGTCATGCCCGGTCAGACAGTCTCAAAGTACTTTGCCCGCAAGGATATTTCCGGCACGTGACTCCAGATGGGCGCATTGAAGCGCGGGACTTTACCGAAGCAGCGGAGATTGTGCCAGCTTTTGACCTGCTCATGTACTCCGAGGAAGACCACCCCCAGGCGATAGAACTTGCCCAGCAGTGGAAGCAACGAGCCACACACACCAACATCATCGTCACCCAGGGAAAAGACGGGGCGACTATCGTAGGAGCCGATACACTCGTACCTGTGCCCACAATACCCATCCCATTGGAAGAAATTGTTGACTCGGTCGGTTGTGGCGACACCTTTGCCGCCACCGTCACGCTCGAATACTACCGCACTAAAGACTTAGTAGCCGCAATCCAAACCGCGCATAAAACGGCAGCCGCCAAACTCAAAGCCGTCATTGTATAGGATTAGCCCGCCTAAACCGCCGCCCTGCCAAATAACTCTTTTATCATTTCGTAATCAGGCCTCGCCTCTTCACGTATATCGTCAAAAGCTATTTTATTATGTAGGTCGCCCTCAATTTTCTCGAGCGTCCACGCGGTTAATTTTTCTAGGTTTCGACCTGATTTGCCGAATTCCCAAGCCGCATGTACATAAAAATTAGTCTGCAGATGGGCAAGTGAATCTGCTGTCGCAAGCACAAGACCCTCTACACTTTTAGGGCGTTCGTCGCCATGGCAGCTGTGGTAGCGTATTGCGTCATCGACAACCAGACTTATTTCGTCGGTGGTGTAACCGTGCGCCTGCATTAATTCTCGCGCCGTCTTAAGGCTCTCTGCCTCGTGGCCAGGATCGGCGCGCTTCATTTTAATGTCTGCTACGTCATGGAGGAGCGCTGCGACCTGCGACAGTTCAACATTCGCGCCCTTGCGTTCGGCAATCGATTTCGCACTACGGGCGACAACCACCACATGATTCGGATACAGCCAGTCAGCCCAGTCTTCTCGAGTCTCAAGTTTCTCACTATAGAGCGATTCAACCTTACGCCACAGGTCATCAAGTCTTGCCATTACAACACCTCTCTTATCTAAAAAGTATAGCAAAAACCCCTCAAAAAAGAGGAGCTTAGCGCTTACGACTCGGAGGAATCATTGGTTTCGACTGAAAGGTAGTGTTCGCGTAATTCCTGGATGAGTCCATCATGACTCACGATTAAGGCTTACTAGCCTTTCTTCTATCGTGCAAGTATGAAAAGAGGATTCCAAGTAGTATTAGTACGAATGTCGCGGCATTTAGAAGATTATTTTGCTTATTACCTAAGATTAGGAAGAACATCGTAACGGAGGCAAGCCCCCACGAAACGTTCCTTGCCAGCCGAAAATTCCATATATTCATACCAAAAGCATACATCATGTATCTTTGGAGGGCCACAGTGCACGTTATCGCAACTAACATACAAACCAGCCAACATGAGCTGTTGGTTATATAGCTTGGGTGCCAAAAGCCGTGAATGCTGATTGTAGACGGCCTTGTTCAACGGATGATACAGGTTCTCCGGTTTCAAATTCATGTGCGGCCGCAACGCTTGCGGCTACTATCTCTGCTTGCATCCATGCCTCTATCTGTCCAACAGGACCGCCTCCTTCTCGCTTCACTCGACCAGTAACTAGACGTCCCAACGCCTCTCCGATATAGGCTGGTCCCTCTTCACCTTCGACCAGTGGGAATCCGGCATCTAATTGAGTGTGAAATATACGATTTGATAGCCATGCTGCCGTTTCGTGCGCATCAGCACGAGCCTGGCTTGTTACTAGGTCACTTCCTTCAATCAAATTCATAAGATTGTTATATACCCGGCATTCTAGGTTGTCAATTTGGGATAATAAAAACTCCCCGTAAATGAGGAGTTTAAGCATGGACGGTATTGGAGGGCCAGGAGGGACTCGAACCCTCGACATTCTGCTTAAGAGGCAGACGCTCTAACCAGCTGAGCTACTGGCCCAAATGTCTTCGCTAGCAAAGCGTCCTTCACAAAGACGCCGCACTAGCTGTGACAAACACGAATTTTAACAGATGGGGAGGCTGTTGTAAATAGTTGCGCGCCTTAGCCAGTTGCCAGGATTGCTTCCTGGTACTGGGTAGCGGCTTGGATAGCGAGTTCGGCCTCACCGGGCACGTGCTGCCCCAGCCGGGTTACGCCACCTGCGATATGCGCAAAATTGGTCTGCACGTCTGCCGTATGGCCGAGCGCCGTAGTAATCCGGTCACGGACCGCACCCAACTGCGTTTCGATAAATTCTAGATCTTCGGCGCCGAGGCTAAACAGCCCGGGCAACGCTGGGATCCGGGAATCCTCTGGGTCACCGGTAATTATGCTGTGCGCCGTTGTGGCATGCCGCAAGGCTTCAGCCCCTGCGGGATGATCGGAACCGTCGAGAGTCGTCTCTAATATCTGCTTACCTTCAGTGAACGGTATTTCGGCAGCGCCGGCAAGATTCTGAGTTTCAGTCCAGTCGGCTTGCAGCGGGGCAACCGTAAGATCTTTTATCGTTTCCAGCAGCGCCCCGAGACCTTCGGCCACTTTAGTGCGCGCCTTCTCCGCCTCTAAAGTTGTTCGCCAGCCGGCATCCAGCTCAAGTTTTGCTTGGTGGACATCTTCATTTACTTGTTCAACACTCATGCGTGTATTGAAACACGTATGCGCGCCAGCTGCAAACCACTCTCGCTATCCGCCGAGCCGGTCCAAAATGAACGCCAGCATAAAGCCGAGGACGGTCACGAGGCCGACGAGTTCTTGTTCTTGCTCAAAGGCTTCGGGGATCATGGTGTCGGCGATCATCGCCAGGATGGCACCGGCTGCCGAGGCTTCGATAACCGCAATGCTCGCCTGGCTGGCGCTGCCAAATGCGGCATACCCGAGCCATGCGGCAAAGCCGGAAATAACCGTAATAAAACCCCACACGCCAAACACGTAGCGCTTAGACCGGCCGGCGCTGCGCATGCCGACGGCGCTCGATAACCCTTCCGGAAAGTTCGAAATAAAAATAGCCCCGAGCAGCACAATGCTGACCGGTGCTCCGCCCAGCATGCTAATACCCAACACGATAGATTCCGGCACGCCGTCGAGCAACGCACCCAGCGCGATTGCCCGGCCGCTGCCCGCTAAATCGTCTTCGCTTAATTGGTTGGCTGAGCGTTTGCGATACCGCCCGCCGAACTTACTTAAGAGCAGAGAAGCAGCCGTGTACACCACTGCACCGCCCAAAAAACCCATGGTAACTGGCACAGCGCCAGCGCGTGTGTATGCTTCTTCCATAAGCCCGAACGATAGGGCAGCGATCAAAACACCAGCGCCAAATGCCATAATCGAGGCACTGATCCGGCGCGGCATCTTCAAAAAATAACCGACCGTTGCCCCTATCAGTAATGCGGCAGCGGCTACGAGGCCCCAAAACCCGGCAAGCAGTGGTGAAGCTCCGGCAAACATATATAAGCAGTGTACCACTTGAGGCCGGAGTGGTACCATAAACAGTATGCGACCAATATGGAATGGCTCAATCAGTTTCGGACTCGTTAATATCCCCGTACGAATGTACAGCGGAAGTAACCCCCGCGAAGGTCTTGACCTTAGCATGCTTCACAAGGACGACCATGCGCCGATCCGTTACGCCCGTATCTGCCGTAAAGACGGTGAAGAAATTCCGTGGAACGACATCGAAAAAGGCTACGAATACCGCGAAGGCGACTACGTGGTGCTCACTAAAAAAGAATTGGAAAGCATTGACGCCAAAAAGACGCAAACTATCGACATCCAACAATTTGTGGACGAGAAAGATATCGATATCCGCTACTTTGAAAAACCGTATTACCTGGAACCGGTCAAAGGCGGCGAAAAAGCATTTGCCCTGCTGCGCGGCGCGCTGGAAAAGTCAGACAAGCTGGCGGTGGCTAAATTTGTACTGCACGAACGCGAGCATGTTGCTGCCATTAAACCTGTTGGCCGGGCGTTGGTACTGAACCAGATGCGCTTCCCGACCGACCTGCGCGAACCTGGCGAGCTCAACTTCCCGACCGACAAAAATGTCACTGATAAAGAAATTGAAATGGCCACCAAGCTCATCAAGCAGGAGACCAAGCCGTTTATTCCCGAGGACTACCACGACACATACACCGAAGAGCTCGAAGATATGATTAAAGCAAAAACAAAGGGCAAAAAAGCGCCGAAAACACCTGCCAAATCGCCGGAACACACATCTGCCAAAGACCTGATGTCGGCGCTCAAAGCCAGCTTAAAGGAAAGCTAACCCCGCACTGTGGGCCTGGGGAAGTACTTCAAAAAAAGGCACTTCGGAGCCACGCCTGAGCCAAAAGGCGCCGTCAAACATACGGCGTCTAAAAAGCTAGCCTTTGTTATCCAAGAGCACCACGCCTCAACGCTGCATTACGATTTCCGCTTGGAACTCGACGGCGTACTCAAAAGTTGGGCCGTACCAAAGGGCCCGAGCATGGACCCGCACGAGCACCACTTAGCGATCGAAACCGAAGACCACCCCTACGACTACCGCGCCTTTGAAGGCGTTATCCCCGAGGGCAACTACGGCGCCGGCAAAGTTATCATCTGGGATGAAGGCTGGTATGAACCGCGGCAAGAAGGTGGCGACGCCGAGAAAATCCTCCGTGCCGAATATAAAAAAGGCCACCTGACGTTCATATTGCATGGCAAAAAACTACAGGGCGAGTTTGCACTTATTAAAATGGACCGCCCTGGCATGGAGAAGAACGCCTGGCTGCTGGTAAAAAAGGGCGACGAATACGCATCCGGCAAAGACATAACCAAACAAGCCGAATCAGTTAAGAGTCACCTGACCGTCGAGGAAGTTGGCGGCCTGCCAGACATTTCTGCCTGCCCCAAAATTACTAAACCATGGCTCGTAAAACCCATGCTCGCCACGCTGGTTGACGAGCCATTCAGCAAAGATGGCTGGCTGTTTGAAATTAAATGGGATGGGTTCCGGGCGGTTGGCAGTAAGCACAAACAAGCCGTGGACTTATATTCGCGTGCCGGCAACACCTTCCTGCAAAAGTACCCGCCAGTGGTTGAAGCGCTGCGCACGATAAAACACGACGTCATTGTCGATGGCGAAATCGTCGTAGTTGACGAACATGGTGCGCCGCACTTTGAATGGCTGCAAAACTGGCACCGCGACGCCCACGGCACGCTCCAATACTTCCTATTTGACTTGCTGTGGCTCGATGGCCGTGACGTGCGCGATCTACCGCTTGCGGAGCGCAAAAAACTCCTGGCGTCAGCCATACCAACTGGTGACATACTGCACCTCAGCGACGACATACCAAGCGATGGTATAAAACTGTTTAAAGAAATGCAGAAACGCGGCCTGGAGGGCATGGTCGCCAAGCGGGCCAGCTCAGCCTACCACGAAGGCGACCGTACGCAGGATTGGCTCAAAATAAAAACACATTTGCGCCAAGAAATAGTCATTGGCGGCTACACCGAACCGCGCGGCAGCCGGCAATACCTGGGTTCACTGCTGGCTGGCGTGTACGATCACGGCAATTTTATATATGTCGGCCACACCGGCGGTGGCATACCAGACGAGCAGCGCAAACAGCTGCGCGATAAACTCGCCAAGCTGGAGCGCGCCACATCGCCGTTCGTGCAAGAGCCTAAACCTAATGCGCCAGTGCATTGGGTCAAGCCCGAGCTAGTGGCTGAAATGAGTTTTAGTGAATGGACCAAGGAGGGTTACATGCGCCAACCGCAATTCGAGGGCATGCGTGACGATAAAAAAGCAACTAGCGTACACCGCGAAAAAGCCAAGCACGAAGCTATCCCCGCCAAGACGCCGGCCGAAAAGAACACCAAGGGCCTGCCGTTTGAGCTCACCCACCTCGACAAAGTATTCTTCCCCAAAAGCAAACATACCAAGGGCGACATTATCAAATACTACGAGTCAGTTGCCGAATACATACTGCCCTATTTACAGGACCGCCCGTGCTCGCTCAACCGCATGCCGAACGGCATCAACGGCGAATCATTCTTCCAAAAAAATAACGAGCACCTGCCCGACTGGGTGCCGCATGCCGACATTTTCTCGGAATCAAACAACGCCGACCTGCGCTGGATTGTGGGCGGTGACCTGCCAACGTTGCTGTACATGGCGCAGCTCGGTTGCGTCGAAATTAACCCCTGGAATTCGCAGGTCAAACATTTGGATAAGCCAAACTGGATCGTCATTGACCTTGACCCAGAGGGCGTAGGCTTTGACGGCGTTATCCAGGTGGCGCGCACGGTACATGCCGTATGTGCCGAATGGGATATCCCTGCCTACCCCAAAACATCCGGCAAAACCGGCATTCACATTTTTATCCCCATGCAGGCCAAATACACCTACGAACAAGCCCGGAATCTTGCCCATTTACTAGCGCTCGAAATACACCGGCGCGAACCAAAGCTGACGAGCGTCGAGCGCAACCCGGAAAAACGCAAACGCAAAATATACGTAGATTTTTTACAGAACCGCGAAGGCCAAACCCTGGCAGCGCCTTATTCGCTCCGCCCGACGCCCGAGGCTACGGTTTCGATGCCCCTGCACTGGGACGAAGTAAAGCCTGGCTTGCAGCCAACTGATTTCACCATGGCCAATGCCCTCACGCGCCTCAAACGCACGGGTGACTTATGGAAGCCGGTCATGGGCGCAGGCGTAAACCTAGCCAGCGTCCTCAAAAAAATCCCGCCAGCCGAAGAATAACCCGGTGCGGCAGTAGTGCATTATTTCTTACATCCCCACATTGCGAGCAGTGCTATGCTAGGTACGTAAACAGGAGCATTAAAATATGTCAGTATTTGCTATGGCCCCACGCGAGCCAAAGAAAAAGCACCGCCTGCGCAAGTTTATTATTGGTTCGATCCTAAAGGGCTAACCCTATAACGGCCGCTTGAGACCCAACAGCGGGCGGATTGTATTCAGTAAAAAGAACGACCCGGTAACAACGAGAATCGGTTCCGGTCTTTTTAATAATGCCGCGAAAGCCTCCTTGGCGTCGGCAACTGCCTGGCACGACGTGTAGCCAGCATTTTTGCATACTGCCGTGATCATCTGCGGGTCAGTCGAGGGGTGCGGGATATCGCGGTCAATAATAAATTGGGTGGCGATGATGAATGCCGAGGGTTCGATAATTTCGGGCATACTGTCTTCGATACGGCCTTCTGGAGTACTGGTCCGGGCAAACGCGACGAGCGTAGCGATGGGCTTGCCAGGGAATTTTTCTTGCACGCTTTGCATGAGCGCGTGCAGCTTTTGGGCATTGTGTGCGCCGTCGATAATAATCGTTTTGCTGCCTTTCTTGCATATCTCCATGCGTGCCGGGATGTGCGTTGCTGCGGCACGGGCCACATCTCTTTCTGTCAAATCAGGCAGGCCGTCGCGCTTGGTGATGTAACTGGCCACCTCTAAGGCGAGGTTAAAATTGCGAACTTGGAAGAGCGGCAGTGCGGCGAGTTCGTCACCTTCCACTGGTTTGCTCAGCGTGTGCAAGTCGGCCTGCTTTTGGCGGGCGACCCGGCGGAATACGTCCATCACTTCTTTGCTTTGTTCCCAGCAAAATACGGCGTTGCGCAGCAAAATAATGCCGGCCTTTTGCTCGGCGATTTCGGGCAGCGTGTTGCCGAGGACACTCATGTGGTCATAGCCGATGTCGGTCAGTACGCACACCTTATCGCTGCGGGTCATGACATTAGTGTTGTCCAGCAACCCGCCCAGGCCGACTTCAATAACTGCATATTCCACCTTTTGGCGGGCAAACACCCAGAACGGGAATGCGTAGATCAAGTCAAAATAGGTCGGCTCCAGCGGGCTTTCTTCGATGAGCGCCATAAATTCGTTCATCTCTTTAATGAACATTGCTTCGGGCAGTGGTTCCAAACCAATCTGGACGCGTTCATTCAAATAATCGACATGTGGCGAAACGGTCAGACCAACTTTTTTGCCAGACGCCTGCAGCAAGGCTGCGATGTAGTACGCGGTGGAAGTCTTGCCCGAAGTACCGGCCACGTGCACAGCTTTAAAACTATCCTGCGGGTTGCCCAGGTAGTCCATTAGGTCCTTCATGTGCTCGAGGGTCATCCGGAATTTTTTGTCGCGGGTGTTCGGCCAGTATGCTTCCAGCGCGGCAGAGGCGCCGTCGAGCGTCGTTATTTGTTTCATAGACCTATTGTACGCTAGCTATTTTTAAAAAACTTGCAGGCTGCCGAGTCTTCCTCGGTCATTTTGAACAGCAGGCGGTAGAATTCAGCCTGCTCGTCTGCAGTCAGGCGCTCGAACAATCTAGCCTGGGTTTCGAGCATGAGTTTTTCAACCTTGCCACGGAGCGCCCGGCCTTTGGGGGTAAGCCCTACCATCTTTACGCGCCGGTCGTTGGGGCTTTCACGCCGCTCTACAATGCCTTGTTCCTGGAGGCGGTCCACAATGCCAGTCACATACGAAGCGTCACAGGATAGTAACGCAGACAGCTGTACCATCGGCATGGCATCGCTCGACATCAGCATGCCAATCGCATGCAATTGCACGAGTGATAACCCATTTCGTTCGGCGACTATTGCCCATTGGTGCTTGGAGCGGAGCATGAAGTCGAACAACAATTGGTATGCCGACTTGTCATTTTTCATGTTTATAGTATAGTAAAATTTCATAATTTTGCAATAGCTTGACATAGTCAACTATTTACACATACAATCATTCTCATAACAAACTAAACGAAAGACCTGTTTATGAAAAAACACTTCAACTGGGCGCTGTTGGCGATTTTGGCGCTAGCCCAGTTCATGGTCGTGCTAGATACGTCGATTGTGAACGTGGCACTACCGGCAATTGAAAAAGCTTTGCACTTTAGCACAGCTAACTTGCAGTGGGTAATCACCGCTTACACCCTCTGCTTTGGTGGGTTCCTATTACTCGGCGGACGCGCAGCCGACCTGTATGGCCGCCGCCGGATGTTCATACTTGGCATTGCCGGCTTTACATTAGCGTCGCTCGCTGTCGGGCTCTCGCAGTCCAGCGGCATGGCTATTGTCTTCCGCGGCATCCAGGGGCTCTTCGCAGCCTTTATGTCACCGGCAGCACTGTCTATTGTGCTGACGTCGTTTACCGGCGGTAAAGAACGCAACACCGCTCTTGGGGTTTGGGCAGCCGTTGCTGCTGGTGGTGCCGCAGCCGGCGTATTGTTCGGCGGGCTACTTACCCAGTACTTTGGCTGGCGCTGGGACTTCTTTGTGAACATCCCGGTCGGCATCTTCGTAGTGTTTATGGCACTCAAACTAGTGCCGCCGCACGCTAAAGAAGTTGAGCACAATGACCTCGACTTACCTGGTGCAGTCCTCGTAACCAGCGGCCTTATGACGCTCGTATACACGCTCGTGAAAGCCCCGCAATGGGGATGGCTACATGCTTCAACAATTGAGATGTTTGCGCTGAGCGCTGCCTTGCTGGCAGGGTTCCTCATCAACGAATCGCGCGTTAAGCACCCGCTGATGCCGCTATCTATTTTCCGCATCCGCAACGTGAGCGCCGCAAACCTTGCACAGCTCCCCATTACGGCAGGCATGTTCTCGATGTTCTTCTTCCTGTCGCTCTATATCCAAATGATCCTGGGCTACTCGCCGGTTATCTCTGGCCTGTGTTACCTGCCGATCACGATCATCATTGGCATCACCGCACCAAATGCTGCCAAGCTCATCGGCAAAATCGGCTTCAAGCCACTGATGATTGTCGCGCCCTTGCTGATGGCCGCTGGCTTAACGTACCTGAGCCGCATCCCGGTTGACGGCACATACTGGGTTGACGTATTCCCTGGCCTGGCTTTGATGGCAGTCGGCATGGGGCTGAGCTTTGTATCGATTACCGTAGCCGCTACGTCTGGCGTACCTGGTAACGAGTCGGGCTTGGCTTCTGGGTTGCTGAACACCTCCCAGCAAATTGGCGGCGCCTTAGGGCTGGCCATTTTGTCAGGCGTTGCCGCCTCCCGCACTCAGACTGTTCTGGCCGGAAGCGCTGTGCACAACCAAGCCGCACAAGTGAATGCAACCGTGCAAGGCTACCACAGTGCCTTTCACATTGGCATCGCGTTTGCGCTGACAGCTTCGCTCGTGGCCGCAATCCTTGTCCGTAACCAGCGCCACCATGACGCTGCACCTACGGCTGCGCATTAATTTGCGCTAGTCGGTAGATACTTGGTCGAACGCGCGCGTTAGTACCGGTATCCACAATTTATAGCCGTCGGTAGTAGGGTGGAACCTATCGGCGGCAAACAAGTTGTGGTTAGCCCGGAATGCTGGGCCGGTCTGGTCAGCAATCGGGGCGAACACTACCCGGTCGCTGTCGGCTAATCCAGCAATTGTCTTATTTATTTGGGTAGTACGTATACCTGCTAACCAGCGCAACGGTTGGGGAATGCGCGGCGGCGCGCCCATATCCGGCGCGCCAGTCAGCACGATGCGCACATTTGGATTTGCGGCACGGAGTTGGGCAATGGTCTTCTGTAACGAATCGCGGACCGACGCTGAACTCGTTACATGGGTCACGTCGTTAGCCCCCACTGCTACGAGCACGACATCTGGTTTAAAGGCTACGGCTTGTTTAGCCTGGGCATCTGCCACATCTTTGGCCCGGGCTCCTGATACGCCGACATTGACCCAAGCAACGCGATGAGTGCGGGCGAGATATGCCGCAGTAGCTGTTGCATACCCCTGGGCGTAATCGCCACCCTGCGAGACAGCAGTGCTATCGCCCAACACCACATAGGTAAGTGGCGCGCCGCTGCCAATGGTCTGTGGCTGGCGGGAGATATCTGGCCGCGGCACAGCACTGCCACTCCACTTAATCCACGCTAATTCAACGATGGCCACGACGAGCAACAATGCTAGGACAGCCAAAACTACCATGGCCGCCTTGCTATGCACCACATTCTTCATGGAACCCATAATACATATTTACCTGTACGAACCGGGCCAATAGCGGCCGCTCCACCACCCCGTGGCAATTATTGCCAGCCGGAACGGTATACGACACTCCTCCGCAAGCGGCACCGTCGACGCAGCGGCTTTTGGTCGGGAAAGCCATAACCACCGCAACCAGGCAAACCAAGAGAAGTATTTTCACCCTTTTATAGTATCAGGCAATGTCTAGCAACACGTTACGGTTTACACACAACAAGCAAGTCATACTGGATCATGTGTTCCCCTCTTGGGTAGGCCGGGATAAGCTCAGATGACACTACGCTCAGCTGTTGGGCTTCTAAAACCTGCCGCACCTGTTCACGGTCGGCGCGGAAGACGGTGAATTCCCAGGTTTCACCATCGCGTTCGCGCGGGTAGGTAGTCGAAGCAGCAGCCTGGTCCGCCGCGCTAGCCAACTGCGGCTCATAGGTACATATAAACAGCCCGCCACTGGCCATATGACTGCCAATAGTACTAAGGGATTTCACCGGATCGGGAACTAAATCCAGACAGCCAATCGCTGTTATAAGGTCGAACTGGGCATGGTTCTGGACAAGGAAGGCGTCGATATCGCTTTGTACTGTCTGCAGGCCTGGAATGGGGAATTTAGCCTTCAGCGCTTCTAACATATGCGCCGAAAAATCTACCGCCACAACCGATGTTGGCTGCACGTATTGTAAGACCGTCTCTATGGTCAAACCAGTGCCGGCGCCAAGGTCGAGTACCGATCGGATGTTTTCGGGCGATGGCTGCTCGGCGAGACGCGCCGCCACCAGGTCGTTCACCAGGTACCTGCCGCGCGTCGCATCATCGTAACCCGCTGCTAAGGCTTCGTAATACACTTGGTTATTCTGAACGTGACTCTCCTGAAGATTCATTCCCTATTAGTAACATCAAAATGAGTCCAGCGGCAAGTTTCAATCTTGTGGTGAGCTGCTAAAATAAGAATATGAATAATGTCGCATTTTTTGAAATCCAAGCCACAGACCCCGAGAAGTCCATGGCATTTTACAAAACTGTATTTGGCTGGACGTTCACCGAACAGCCTGGTATGGCTATCAAATACTGGCACATCGACACCGAGGGCATAACTGGCGGCTTACTGGAACGCCCGGCAACAGCGCCCGGCGCCGGTTTTGGTACAAACGCATTCGTGTGTTCTATGGAGGTTGAAAACTTCGATGAAATGGCTGCTAAAATCACCGCTAATGGCGGCACTGTAGCCCTGCCGAAGTTCGCTGTCCCGGGTAAATGCTGGCAAGGTTATTTCTTAGACGCCGACGGCAACACCTTTGGTATTTTCCAGGTCGACGAACACGCAGCTTAAATCAAATAGATCATCAATAAACAAAATTGGTACGCCCGGCAAGATTCGAACTTGCGACCCCTTGGTTCGAAGCCAAGTACTCTAATCCACTGAGCTACGGGCGCATACCTGCACAACCTAGTTGTACAACTTGTAAGTATACCAGATTACCTCTGTTTTACTGACTGCGGCGCAGCCTACAGCTCGCCGTCCCACTCTTTATAGAACTCGGCTAAGTAGTCTTCCATAACTTTGTGGCGGTGCGCTGCCAGCGCCTTGCCAGTTTTGGTGTGCATACCATCTTTGAGCAACAGCAGCTTTTCGTAAAAATGATTGATGGTCGTGTTAGTGGCAATGGTCTTACGATACGAATCAAACGACATATGACTTTCCGGCTTGTGGTCTGGGTCATATATCTCACGCTGTTTAGCGCCGCCAAAGGTAAATACCCGGGCAAGGCCAATGGCACCGAGCGCATCTAAGCGATCAGCATCCTGCACAATTTTGCCCTCTATGGTTTGCATAACGTGCTTGTTGGTGCCGCCGCGGTAGGAAACGTGCTCGACGATGTATGCCACGCGGTCAATGATCTTTGGGTCGGCACCCTGACTTTCTAGCCACTCCCGTGTCGCGCGCGGCCCAGCGGTAATATCGCCATCGTGGAACTTCCAATCGGCAATATCGTGCAGCAAGGCGCCTAGCTCAACAACCAGCAGGTCGGCTCCTTTTTCTTTGGAAGCGATATGCCGCGACAGCCGCAGCACGCGTACCACATGCCACCAGTCGTGGCCGGTTTTGTCGTTGCTTAACTTCTCTTTTACAAACGCATACGTTGCATCGACTAAAGGGTTTTGGGCCATACGGCCATCATACTACAACACACGTTTAGGAACACGCATCACGTACAGCGAACTCGCGAAACATAGCACGGCCATGGCTACGAATAGCGTTCTAAAGCTGCCGTAGTGGACTATTACGCCACCGACTATTGCACCAACACCACCGGCAGAGTAGGCCATTGCCTCCCATGTGCCCCACTCTGACGCTTCTTCACTTTTATCGAGGTGCGTGGAATATAGCGCGTCAAACGCCGGGTCGGCCAGGGCGCGGACCAGGCCAATTGCTGCCTGTATCGCAGCCAGGTACCATACGCTGTGCACGGTTATGAACAGCAAAAACCCCACGCCAACCACAGCATGGCTGAATACCAACAGCGATTTTTTGGTTCGCAGGCCATCGGCATACTTACCAGCAAACAGCGCAGCAATCGCCGACCCGAAGGCCAGTGCCGACGCAGTGAGCCCGGCATCTAGGAGGTCACCGCCTACCCCGCCAACAAAAGCGGCATAAATAGGAGTAAGCATGGCAACAGCAATGAGCACCATTGCATCGCTAATAAGCAGCACCTTAAGGGCTGGGTTGTGCAGGCCGCGGATAGCACCATATCGCTGGAGCAAAACCATTTACCCTCATAATAGCAGAGGCCTAGGAAATAGGAATCCCCCAGCCTTCAAAACCTTCACCAATGAATAATACGTCTACCAAGTAGCTGCTGGCACTAAAGGTGGAACTGGGGTAGGCCGGGACGCTGGATGGCGATACAAACTTGCCGTTATGGGCCGTCGGGGTGTCTTGCGGTGCAGTTAAATCGCCGCTTGTGATGCCTGCTGACGTAAAGGTGCCGCTCGTAGAAACATACCTGTCCATGGTCCAAATTGCAGCGATATACCGGGTGTTTGAGTTAATCGTAACCGGACTGCTAAACAGCACGTCATTCCAGCCGGTTTGCATGTTAGCAAATGTCACCCGGGTGATCTCTGTGCCTGCTGCGTCACTCGTCCAGCTGTAAAGTACAGCAATAACCGGCGCATCCGGTATTTGCCCTGGGAAATGCCAACGCATACCGTAGACCTTGCCGCCGACACCCGCCGTAAATAGCGTGCCTAGTGTATAACTCACGTTATCGCTAGCGTTAAAGTTCTGAGGCGGTGTTGCACCAAAAATGTTCTGGTACACCGTCGGAGTTGCTACCGGAAAGCCGTAGGCGCTGGCTGCGGCCGCTGAACCGGGGTCCACCAGCGGCGTAGCATTGAGGTTAGCGGTCGTATCCATCAGGGTTGTAGGCGCGATACCTAAATCGCGCAAGATATTAAGCGTGGCTTGCTGCAAATTAACGTCCACATCGCCGCCTGAATCAAAAGATCCTCTCCGGAACCGGCTCAGCCCAAAAGTGAACCGCCAGGAGCCAGTGTTAAACACCAGAGCGCCCGAAGGGGCTTGGTACATGGTCAGCCCGTAGTAGAAGAGACCGCTTTCCGAATAACTATTCCCGTTGTAGTTGGATGTCGCTCCCTTAAGCGGGATTGTTTGCCGCGACAGCCGCACCATGTTTTTGGATGTGCTCGGTTCTTCTGCTTTAAGATAATCCCATTCAGCGCCAACCGTACGATACTGGGAGGAAACTGTGCCGGGAGAAATATAAAATATACCAGCAAAAGCCTGCGGGTTGGCGAACTGGGCTGTGGCAGTGTACTGGTGAGCGCCCTGGGTCGTAGCGCCATTCGTATCCATGATGGCAGTGGAACACCATGGCCCTCCGACTGATGCAGAGTTGTCTGCCTGGGCGCGCGATGTTAAGCCCGCGCCTGCTGTCCAGCTCGTGGTTTTGGACGTGCCGGTGGTGTTGTTATCGGCAAATACACAGACTGCCCAGCGCGTAGCGCCGTCGTTGCTAATAAGTCTGGTAGTGTGTGCGGCAGTATTCCCCAGGTCAGAAAGCAACGAACTGTCCAGGTCTTCCCACACTGCGTTGCCATAGCAGACGAGCGTAGCCGAAGCGTTGCGCGGACCGGTCGGAACCCAGCTAATAGTATGAACCCCTGTTCCGGCCGTGAGCGCATACCCCGCGAATAGCGCCATGGTTTGGCCCCCTGGCCCCGTACTGTCTGTTTGCCGCACTAGCCGGAAGGGCGCATCGAAATTGATACCAACCGTACCGGTAAATGTCACCGCCAGCACCAACAAATCACCGACTTGAGTGCCCGCCGGCTGGTTAATTGTGAAACTTGTTCCTAGATTCGTAACCGATGCCGTACCTGTACCGCGGACCGTTATGGTCGGCACTACTGCCATGGCCGTATTGCGCCAGATAGGCAGACTGCTATATGTGGCAGGCACAGCGAGGCGTTCTTCAAAGGTACCATTCCCGATGAACCACTGGCCAGTCATACCAGATTCCGGACGGCGTGCCGTGTTATTAACACCACCAGGGACTGTGCGCAAATCGCGCCACGTACCCGTAAATAAAACCGGGTCGTATTTAGTGGTGCCGTCGTAGCCGACTGTATCGTGTGAGTCCTTATAACAAATCATGTTACGGCGGTTAGTGTCGGCCGGGTCAAAACGCGTATGCCATAGGGCTGTATTAGAGGTAACGAGGAATAGGTTCGTGCCGGCGTCCCGGGCGGCTTCAAAGGCGTCGCGCAGGTTAGTTGTCCAATACTCGCTATGCCCCGAAGATATCGCGATTTTGTACCTGGAAGGGATGGCAGTGTTCTTTTCGATGTCGACCATCGAATAATATGCCATGTCGTAGCCGTTGCCCTCCAAAAAGTTCACCAGCGCGAACTCAGAGTCCCAAAAATACGTTGTAGTGTTCGAGCCAACAGTGCCCATTGGACGGTCATACGACACTGCAAAAGCCCGGCTCGAGGTTCCCCCAGCCGGCGCCTGCATGTACAGACTCCTGCCAGTAAAGCCGGGCGGCCCAGTGCCGGTGTCGGTTGGTGCTCCCCAGACGTTATATGCTTGCCAAGTAAAATCCGCGGTCGTGAGCATGATTTGGTTCGCCTGCGAACTGGGTACTGTTGGCCGCACTATAAAAATACCCTGGGACCGCTGCCCGCTGCGGTTCATCAAATAAATATATATGCCGGGGGTGGCGTCCGAGGGCACCGCCCACGTTGCCGTAGTCGACCACGCACATTCACTGCCGCCATAGGCATTAATCGTCGGCGCGGATTGCACCGCTGGCGTACCAGTGACCGTTGCCTTCAGCTTTGCGCCGAATAGTTCGTAGCCATAAAAACCCACGCGGTAAATAGCGACAGAAAACGCACTGTTGCCCGAGTCTACCTTAAAGTTAACCGTATCGCCGGCGGCATAGGACATGGCATCGGTATATCCGGAAATAGTGCCATCGGTAGTTATGCCGAACCACGTCGCTTCTAACTGCCCGGGTAACGAGTTTTCCTCGGCAGTTTTATTAGCGTACGGATTAGTGTACGACGGCGTTCCGGGTGCCAGGTTTTGGTACGCCCACACGCACGACTGCTGCCCTGTGCCAGTGTTAATTCCTGAGGTTGCCGCAGCAAAGGTACCGGCACTCAGCTGGTCGGAAACCGCGATGAGCGACCAGTATTTGGTTTTTGTGGGGTCGGGCAGGATGAATTCATTGGCGAATTGCTTGCCAAGGGGTTCAAAGCCAAACATTTTATTGGTCGGGGAGGGGGTCGAGGAACTCTCGTCCAGCGTAAACATCGCGAAAAGTACTGCCGCACCGCTAGTGGTAACGGTATTGGTCGCCACTCCGCCAACCGAAGTAATATTAGTGTTCGCTTCTGTGTTACCTGCTATAAAATTACCCAGCGTGCCACTGGCAAACTCGTAGATAACTCCGTCAATATTTTCCGGTCCGTTCAGTACAAATTCGATAACGGTCGACCCGCCTGCAGCGTCGACAATATCCTGTGCCACGACTTCACGGTTGTTCAGTGAGTTGGTGCGGCGCGTAAAACTCGTACCGCCTGCGCCAAGCTTGGCCTGGATAGTTGCACCACCGCCAGCAACGACAACCAGCTTTGAACCAGCGGCGGTGGCCGGTATGGTGATCGTAAACGTTGCCAGCGCCGAAACCGGACTCTTAAAACGCGTGGAGTGGAGCATCTGGGCCATAGGCTAGGCCACCGTCTTTGTTACCACAATCGTCACCGTCAGGTCGGAGCCCGCGACAGTGGAGCCAATCTGGTCGACATCGACCGTCAGGTAATCTCCGGCAACCAATGCCGTAACATCCGGCGTGCTGCCTGGGCCGCCCGCATTCGCGCCAGCCAACACTTTAGGGCGATTGGCCTGTGTAGTGTAAATAGTCGTACCGTTTTTATTTACGTCGATGACCAAGTCCGCACCAGTCGGCGCCGTGCCGACCATCAAGCGCGTGCCAACTATCGTATAAGCGCCGTCAATGGGCAAACGCATGGTCCCGGTCGACACTGTCAGCGACCCCTGCTTGGAGTATGCAGTTAACGAGAAGGTCAGGGTGTGCGCATGGTTCCCGGCAGCTGCTTGGTTGGCACCCGCCCCAAGCGTGTGGTGCAATGCAGTGGGCGCGCTGTCGGTGTCGGGCGAGGCGTGTGAGTTAGCCTGCGTGAGCGGCAGCGGCAAATTGGCTAGCGGGACTTTGGAGCCGCCGTCAAGCGGCGCGTAACCGCTGGCCGCACCCTTGTTCGCAGCAAGTTCAAATGTCGTGTCAGTGCGGATCTTAAGCGTGCCATCGTTGTTGATTTCAATCGACAGAAAATCGTTGAGGATGTTACCCCATTGCCCATCATCAGAACCAGGAATCGGTAACCGAGGCACTGTATTTTCTCACCCTTTTACTCTTAAAAGCATACCATACCGCGCTGCCCTGGGTCACTTTTTAGCCACCAGGGAGCTGCTGTGAGACAATGGTCGCATGCGACCCCTTACCCGTCGGCTGCGTGATCGCATTGGGCTTTACGAAGCCATAGCGTTTGCCACCGGTTTCATCTTAATGGCGTTCGAGCTAGTGGCCTCCCGTATCTTGGCGCCGACAATCGGCACGTCAACATATGTATGGACAAGCGTGATTGGCGTTATGATTGCCGCGCTGGCCGCCGGATACGCTGTAGGCGGCTGGCTTGCCGACAAGCGGTCAGAAAAAACAGACATCGCCTGGCTGCTGCTGGGCGCGGCACTGGCAATTATGGTCACCGACATTTGTTACGACAGTGTTCTTACCGGTATTAGCGGGCTGCTCAGCGACCCGCGGGCGGCCGGAGTAGCCGCCTCGCTCATATTGTTTGTTCCCCCAAGCTTCGTACTGGGGATGGCCAGCCCATATTTGGCCCGGCTGCGCGTACAATCACTCCACACCACCGGCCGGTCAGTAGCCGGACTCAGCGCTGCCAATTCTGTCGGCGGCATCACCGGTACTTTCTGCACGGGCTTTATCTTTTTTACTATCATTGGATCGCGAGAGACGCTTACCCTGCTGGCCGGCGTGCTCATTGCCTGCAGCTGGTTTGTCGCGCCGCTAGCCGTACGGAGGCAACGTCTGCTCGTCACCGCTGCGCTGATACTTATGATGCTGCTGCAGTTTGCCACTGGGGCGAGCGCTGCAGGAGTGGCCGAGATTGACACCCCAACGTCACACTACAAAATCACCGATATAACCTGGCGGGGGCAGCCTGTCCGGACGTTGATTATGGGGCCAGGAGGCTGGCAATCCGGAGTCTACCTGAATGGGTCTAAAGATTTAGCGTTCGACTACACCCGCAAGTTGGCCGACGTAGTGAGCGCGGCACCGTATAAAGACAGTATCCTGATTCTCGGCGGCGGCGCTTTTAGCCTGCCCGAATACCTAGGGCAGCACTATCCGGATGCCCAGATCGATGTTGCTGAAATTGATTCAAAACTTCCCGGCATTGCCACGCAGTATTTTGGATACAAACAGCCGCCGAACGTGCATGTTTATACCGAAGATGCCCGCACCTACTTACAGCGGACCGACAAACGGTACGACATAATCATCGCTGACGTGTATAACGACTCTTCGATTCCGTTTTCTATGACAACCGTCGAGTACGCCGCTTCACTAAAACATGCGCTCAAGCCCCAGGGCGTAGTAGCGGCCAACATCATTGCAGCAACGAACACGGCCTGTATGCCCTTGCTGGCAAGCCTGCACACTACCTATGCCAGCGCATTCGACCGGGCGCTGTATTATCCGCTCGAAGACCCGACGCTCCAGTCCGAACAAAACATCATCGCTGTGTACTCTAATACGTCACTTGGATGGGCGGACGCCTTACCAGGCAGCAGCTTTATGCAGCTGCACGGGGGTCACACGCTCACAGATAACCATGCGCCCATAGAATATCTCAAACAAAAATGTAGCGGTTAGCGAGCTGCTAGGCGCCTTGCCATCCTCGCTGCGGCCAAATATATGCCGTGAGCTGGCGGCCTTTGGCGCTCAACCGGATCCATACATCCTCGCCCGCTTGTTGGGTCACAATCAGGCCCTTGTGGCGCAGCGCTCGCACAATGTGGGCAAGCCGCGCCCGGTCAAAGCGGAGCGACTCCGCTAGGCTAGAAAAATCTTCTGATCCGTTCTCGTCAACTTGTTGCAAAACCAATGCGTAATCTTCAGGTAGTTCAATCTTATGCATAATGCCCTCCTTTTTATTACTGGCTGCAGGTGCATGCCCGCAGTATCTCAATCATAGGCCGGCGAGCCTTAGACAAGCTTAAGAAAAAAGGATAAGCCGGCAATACAATTCTTTTGACCGCCGGAGTTTCATAACTTATTATAATGTTCATGTCTAATTCACACGAACTAACGTCCGCTGCAGGGTTTCAGCCAGGGGCAACTATCGGAGCGGTGGGCTCCGAAGTATTGGCAGCTGTTGGCAACCTGTCTTCCGAACCGCTCCAAGTTGCCGACGACGGGCTCCGGGACGCAGCAGCTACAGTAGCCGCCGTTACCGAAGCCAGCGCCCATGCCGCTGATTTGGGCGCTCCGCTCGACCGGGCACGCGACCATTTGCATGAGGCTTCAGGCCAGCTTGCGCGAGGCCGCGACAACCTGCTCGGGTACCTCGGCGTAATCGGCGCCCCGGCATTCGACAACCTGCCCGAGTGGTCATTACTCAGCGGTGCCGATGTTATGGCCACCCCGGACCAAGCTACCGCCGATGTCACGGCTGAAATGCGGCGCACCCGGTGCTCGACCGATTGCTTGCAATACATCTATGAAGGCGGGGATGCCAACTACGAGGCCCTGACCGCGGTTCAAGACCCAGCCGTACGCCTCAGCCGGGAAGATTTTGATGACTTACACAGCTGGCTCCGGGAACTCATCGGCGACGAAGACACCTATCGAGCCACCCAGTACATCATGCTTATCCACGACATTGGCAAGAGCGGCCGGGTATACGACGCCATGGGGCTCAGCCAGCACGACGTCGACCATGACGAAGCGCTCACGCTGCTCATAAATGACCCGCGCTATGCAGATGTACGCCGCAGGTTATTGCCGATGTTCGACACCATGACCGAAAATCAGCAGCAGCTCATCCGTGATGTGTTTGGGGTACGGTTCAACTACCCGCAGTTCTTGCAGGGCGAAGCGCCAGCAACCACGCTCGAAGACCTCCCAGAAACGCTCAGCCCACAAGCGCGCGGTATATTTATCGCCCACGCCATACTCGATATCGCTGGCGCAGCTGGCCACCGCCAGCCCAATGGCTCGGTAACACTTACTGGCCCAACCGTCCGCAAAATGAAAAGCCTGAACGCCGCCCTGACCGACCCTAACCTCACCACCCCCGAAGAACGCAACAACGCGTTCCTTGATGCCGAAATTGCTTTCTTTGCGCCTGATATCCCCATAACAACCGCCCAGGAGCGCGCCGCAATGCGGGCGCAAATCCGCTTGGCAGGCAGCCTGCGGCTCTCCACTCCGGAACAGTTTGCCGAGCTCCATGACGTTTTCATACACCGCCCTATGCCCATCCAACACATCCTAACTGCTGAACTAAACCGAACAGGCCTGCGCCGCGCAACACTGCCATACTACGGCCCGGTACTACTGCGGACATTGGCTGAAAAAACCGACACCGGATATGCCCTCACCTACCTTGCCCACATCCTGCAAGAAGCTCATATCGCCGACCAGAAAGCGCGCGAAGCTGGTGAAACAGGAATCATCGTGGCCTCATTCGGCGATCTAACGAAAGCTATTTTAAACGGCGACATTGACCCCCGTGAAACCCCGATCCGCTTCGTCAGCGAGGGCACGATGCTCATTCCCCGTCCAGTGAAGCCGACACTGCATGATCTTGCAGGCGTCCCTGATTTCGCTGGTGGTGAACAGTTGCGTGGTAAGCGCGTGGTAATGGCCGGCCTGGGCGGCGGGTCGGACGTAGCCCAAGCTAAAAAACTTGGTGAACTTTTAGAAGATAAGTATGGTTGTACAGTTACTGTAGTAATGTCTGTCCGCAACGAAGAAAGGCGGGTGGTGAACGGCGGCGAGCGTATCGGGCAAGCAACACAAGAAATTACCCCGGACACACGGGCCGACGGCGATTGGCGCTATTTGGAAGACATCCCGCTGGAAGGTGCCCGGCCGATGCGCAGTTTGTTGCTCAACTCCTCAGATCCGTCAGTAATCCAACGCGACCTGCAAACCGTGGCCAGCGCTACTGGCGCAGATGTCATTATTGGAGTAGACACCGGGGGTGATTCGCTTTACCGCAGTGAACATGCCGGGTTTAGTGCCCATTTGCCTACCGACATCACGCCCGACCAAGACTACCAAAGCCTGCAGGGCCTGGTTGGCGCGGTGCGCGAAGGCGTACAGGTACTGACCGCCATCGTTGCCCCGGGCGTCGACAGCCCGCCATATGCCCGCGAGGTGCTTGACGAAATCGGCGCTACACAGATTCCGCTCGACGCTGCAGACCGAGCCAGCATCGAAGCGACGTATGCCGACTGGCACATGGACGGCTCCGGCAGCGAACAAGGCCGCTACGGCAAAACACCGCTCGCCTGGCTCCTCGCCCTGCAAGGTCAAACTGGGTTGCAGTACTTGAACTTACCTACTGCAAATGTCGTGTCCGACACTAACCCCTGGCGCGCCTTCACCTACATAACCCCCGCTATGTCCGGGGTTGTGCTCATGGATGCCGAGCGGCACCTGAACGCTGTCAGGCGGCAGCCCCAAACTTAGTTAGGGTTGAGTAGCACCGCACCACGCATCAGTGCGGCTGGGAGCGGTATACCGTCAACATACTTAGTGCTAAAGTATTCGATTTCGGCGTCCGTAAACCCAAAGCCTACTTGACGCGGGTACATTCCAGGAGCAGGCATCCGCGTGGGGTCGGCGGCGTTGTATGCTTCCAGCACAACGCCGGTCATGTTATGCCATAACACCTTGGCCGCAAGCGATTTCATGGCAATACGGCGGGCGTCTTCGGGGTGACCGCATATCTCTAAACCGTCTACCGTGAAGATTGTCGGGGGCGACCAGGCATTCGGGAATCCCCACTGGATCTTGCGCCGTTCCCATACCGGTTTTGTGTACGGTTCTGTTACAGCCAGGCCGCCGATATGCTCGAACAGCTTCAGAGCCCTCACCATTTCGTGCGACTGCTCGCTGCGCGGCTCCACCATGCCTGCCCACATCGCTACATAGCTGGCGAGCGAGTTTACCGGTCCCCACTGTCCTGTCCGAAAATTCCGGTCATGATAAACTCCGTTCTCCTTGTCGTACATCAGATCGTACATGGTGGCCTTGCGCGTTGCTGCCGTCTCCAGCCAGAAGTCCATTTCTGGTTTATTGCCCCGCAACCCGGCTTCACGAGCAAAGTCCATTTCATACTTGTAGAGCATGGCATTCAGGTCAGCTGGCAAATAGTCGTACGCTTCGCCATCAAAACGCGGACTGTAGTCGTGCCCACTTTCGGCCTGTACATGATCGTCAGTAAGGTCGGGGTCGTAGTAGCGGCTCAACCCTTCGAACACGAGCCGGTTGTGCGGATCTTTGGTCCCCATCCATACCGTGGCATACTCCCGCTTGGCCATAGAAATTTTGTCTGACAGCCAGGCCAAGTCAATCTCAGGTTTTACGTCTTTATACGTATCGTACACTTCAAATATGTAGCTGGTACGGAGTGGCGGCTGGCCATGGCCCAGACGGATATACAGCGACGAATTAGGCACAATGCCAAAGCGGTCGAACATCGATATGGCATTCTCGAGCATGCCAGTAACAACTTTGTAGTACTCGCTGTTCGGCTGCATACCCGTTTCCCGGTCTTTGATCATCAGGAGCCGGGCATGGAAAAAACTATCCCAGTCAAATTGCTGATCGCCGTAAGAAAAACCGTCTTGCGCTTCAACCGAGGGCACCATAAACGGGTGCTCCAAAGGAATTGCCAGCTTATTTGTTACCTGGTCGGGATAACAAATAAGACTGGGCAAATTCGTATCGATGTACGAGCGAACCGCCGCCAATTGGGCGGGGTCGATTTGTATAGCTAGAGGGTCATCAGGGGGAGAAAGAAAAAGCCCGCTAGGCGGTGCTTCAATATGTGTCATTCTTTGCCTTATTTATCCGGGTGGATAACAAGCAGCATAGGCCTTCGTATGTTCCGCGTCAATAGCGGAACATACAACATTTTTGCACAGGTTGTTTCCCCTCTGGCCTTCTGGGTCGTGCGTGATAATTATCGCACTGCGCCGATAGCCAGTCCTGAAGCCCGGTCCCAATCCCGCGCACCAGCGCTGAACATACCGACTTGCAGCCCTCTTTTCCAGTTCTCGATGGTAGCTACAACGGCTTCGGTTGATTCCATTGCCGGTTCCAGGAACGGCACTGCGGCAGAAAAAAGGTCAGCCCCCAGGGCACGGGCCTTTAGGCCGTCCAGCGGACTTCGCACACCACCGCTGGCTATAACTAACTGCCCTTTTTTAGCCCGCGCACTTGCAGTCTCAATAACAGACTGGTCAGTTGGGATGCCGACAGTCTTAAACCATGCGGCAAAGTCTTTATTTTGCGCCCGCTCGGCTTCGACCCAGGCGTAGGACGTCCCGCCCACACCCGCAACATCAATCGCCTGCACGCCTATATCGAATAGCGTACGCGCCACCTCGGCCGAGATGCCGTGCCCTACCTCTTTGACAAATACCGGTACACCAACCTGCTCTACTAATTGCTGAATTTTGTCTGTTAGACCCCTAAAATCAGTGTCGCCGCCCGGCTGTAATGCCTCCTGCAAGGGGTTAAGGTGTAAATACAGCGCGTCGGCTTCGATCATATCGACAACCTTGCGATAGCTATCAATACCGTGGCCGTAGTTGAGCTGCACGGCGCCCATGTTGGCGACGATACAGGCATTTGGCGCGCACTTCCTGACGAGTTTAAATGTGTCGGCCGCATCCTGCTTTTCCAGCCCAATACGCTGACTGCCAACGCCCATAGCAACGCCGCAGTGTTCAGCAGCCATAGCCAGGTTCGTGTTAATCTTGCGGCCGTGTTCCGACCCGCCAGTCATCGAGGCGATAATAAACGGCATCGACAATGTTTTACCAAGGAGCGTAAAAGATGTGTCGACATCGTCAAGCATCACCTCTGGCAGGGCAGTATAGGGGAGGCTGTATGCATCAAAAACCGAAAAATCGGCTTGCGAGCCAGGGTCCAGGCACAGCCGGATATGGTCGCCTTTTCTGCGCTGAATGTCATCAAAATTATCGCTTTTGCCAGGGCTCGCACTCATAGAGGCAGTATAACAGATGGGGGAACTGGCAGCGGCGCTAGTCGGCTGCGTCGGCTGCTGGTGGGCGTTTGAGCCGGACGAGGGCTACACAATGCCGCATAAGGTCGGCGCCGTGTGCATATATACGGAACTGCCGCAAGCCTTTCTCCCCAATGGTAATACCGGCCGCTGCCAAGGCTCGGCGATCATAGATGGCCAGAGTTGGAGGCTGCTCGGCATCATCACCGAAACTGGCGTATGCTAATGGGTTATCCTCTGGTTCCTCCTCCAGTAGCTCTTCGGCTTGGCCGGCATAATAAATCGGCAGCGCGGCTTCGGCCTTTACGGCCTTCAATTCTGCTATTCGCTGATTGAGCCGGGTGATTTCTTCCAGCAATTCCCTCCTGCGTTCGGCGTTCGTGTCCCCTAAGCGTTCAAGCTGCCGTGAAACTCCCAATTTTTGCTCACGCAAACCTTGGATATCACGTTCGACAACATTTGCGGCGTTGCTATCGTCCCCGCCAAAGCTCGGGCCGTATTCGCCTTCAAATTCTTCATAGTGGTCATACGCAAAGCCGCCTTCGGGGACTGCCGATGCCACCGATAGCTTATAGTCGTCAATAGCCGCTAGATCTTCCGGGTCAACACCACCATGGAAACCGCTCACTAAGATATCCTCAGGAGGAATTGGATTGCCATCGGCATCAACTGCCAGGCTGATTACTAAGTCATATACTGCTTGGCGGTCTTCCTCGGAATACGCATCTTCGAAGTCCAAGTACTCGTCGGCTTCTTCGCCAAGGTTAAGCTGGAAGGTTCCCACCGGATAGGAAACATCGGCCGCGCCACCTTCATACCCGTAAGAGATCTCACCTAAGTATTGCCCGAACTTGCCGCGCGCTACTTGTAAATGCGTCTGGGCATTGGCTAATCGTTCGCCGGCCTGCGCCAAATGGCCTTGAACTCCACGCAAGGCCGCTGCGCCAGAGCCTCCGGCTACAACGCCTACAATTTCTTCTGCAGTTCTAAGATGTTCAGTGGCGGCCGCCGCTTCCCCGACAGGTAAGGCCTCTATACCAGCCTGCACAGCGGCGCCAATTTGTTCGATGGATGAAGGTTGGGAAGGTGACATAACCGATAAATTGTATAATACCGCCGGCTTTTCAACAATTTATAGATACCCGTCCGGGCATATCTTGATGATATACTCGCTGTTATGTGGTTTATCCTTGCCCTATTGTCTGCGGTTCTCTACTCATTCCGTGGCGTGCTCGAAAAGCTCATTGTCGGCCGGGTCGACCGGTATATCCTTGGCCTCAGCATTCGCCTCTTTGCGTTGCCGTTCTTTTTTGTCCCGTTCATCATCAAACCCGAACTGTTCGTACCGCTGACGTCACTACCCCGGCAATTCTGGATTGTAGTGATACTGACCAGCTTCATTTTTACGCCGCTGGAAACATATTTTTACTATAAGTCCATTAAGGACGAAGAAATCTCCCTTGCCCTGCCCATCCTCAGCCTATCGCCGGTCATGACGATCATCTTTGCCGTGCTGTTCTTGCACGAATTCCCAACTGTTTTTGGCGCCATTGGCGTGGTAACCATCCTGTTTGGTGTATACGCGCTTAAGATCGGCCATGCACGGCATGGGCTGCTCGAACCGCTACTACACCTGTCCCGGAATAAAAGTGTGCGGCTCATGGCCATTGTGGCCGTGTCTTTGGCGCTTGGCAGCATCCTGGACAAGACTGCTGTCAAAGCCTCGAATGCTTACATGTACGCCTTGTTCAACTACATCTGTGTCTCGTTTGCGCTGTTCATATTTGCCGGCGTAAAAGCCAGGCAGCATTTAGGGCAGATCAAAACCCACTTCAAAGCGTTCTCGGTCGTTGGCGCTGTGGTTGCCGGATACACGCTGCTGTATCTGTTAGCACTACAGGTCGGCACGACCGCCTATGTGGTCGCCATCCGTAACGCCAGCTTACTTATCTCAATCCTGCTGGGAGTTTTTTGGCTCAAAGAAAAAGACCTGCGCACCAAGCTGCTTGCGGGCAGCGTAATTGTCGCGGGTCTGATACTTATAAAGGTGTTCGGCTAGGGCTAGGCATTGCTGCCGTTAATTTTGCGAGTCAAGCAGCACGCCGTTTTTTGACACTTCGGGTACGCAACACACGTTCCGATTAAAGCAGCATGGCCGCCGCTCGCCAGCCATAAGTTTTGAGCATGCTACCTCGATCCGCCGGCTGCGCGTTTCGGACTTGCTTGTTGAACCTATCCAGCGGAGCCACTCCCAGCGTGCCAGAGGCGTTACATCCAGCCATCGTGCCCGCACCTGGGGGCTGGCATCGAGCGCAGCTTTCCAATCTGTTGGCACCGTAGGTTCGGGCCACTCTTTCGTCGACTCAATGGCGAGCTTTGCCAGAACGCCTGCAGATGCTTTTGCAGACTTTTGCATATCTTTGCCCACGCGGAACCAATGGCTTCCGTTGCCGTCCGGCTCAAGCGCCGTTTGGAATTGCAGGCCATTAATGGTCCCCTTGACCATTACCTGACCCCTGGACGGAAGATTGGCGCTGGCGCTCTGGGGCAGCTTAAGAATGGTCCAGGAACCGATTTTAAATGGTTTAGTTTCAAAGCGAATAACTGACATACAGGATAATGATACCAAAATTAACATGTACTAAGCCACGATATGAGCTATAGTGCGAGTAATATGGATTTCCTATGGGCCTGACTCCGACAGTGGAAGGCTTGCGTACGCAAATAAGCGGCAAGTACAGCCCCGACAATCCTGGTTTATTTACTCTGCGGCATCGCCTGGCATCGCTCGGCATTCAGGTGCGCTTCCCTGCCGGCAACGAAATAATCGAATACTCACACGACTTTGCTATTACAACTGCCGAGGAGGGGCAGACCCCTTTTCCTCGAACAGAGGAGCAGTTTCTGCAATCGGTCGAGGAAAGTGACCTGCACGTTGTCTACGACATATGGGGCGATGAAGATGGCTACGTTGGCCAAAGTACTATTATTGAAACCCTCCGTGCACTCTACTGCGATGTTCCCACTGTTTGGATGAGGCCACCCGGCAGGTTATCACCGGCAATCTCCCCGGATTTACGGATTTTTGCCGAGCGAGCCAAAAGTATTGCGTGGGTGGAGCGGCTCGACAGGTTGCCAGATCATGAGCTCCTGGAGTCAGTTGGCCGGCTTGCAGCTCGCACCAGCAGTGCGCTGTCTTGGGAAGGTGGTGTTCTGGCGAATGACTATGAACAGGACGTATACCGGAGTTTATGCTTTGACCTTTTGGGCCAATATTCCCGCTCCTGGGAGGCCCATATAAAATCCGGGGCACAATAAAAGACTTCGTAATGAAGTCTTTTAGCATGTTTACGTTGGTACACCCGATAGGATTCGAACCTACGACCTTTGGTACCGGAAACCAACGCTCTATCCAGCTGAGCTACGGGTGCATACTCACGCCATTATACTGATGTCGCCTCTAAAATAACAGAGGTGTACAATAGAAGGATGAAAAAGCAGGCAACATCCGTATATCTGTTGCGGGGCGACAAGCTGTTGTTCCTAGTTCGCAACAAGCCGAACGACACCGTGCACAAGCAAGGCATGTACCTGCCGGCTGGCGGCAAAGTGGAGCCGGGCGAACGCGTAGAAGACTGCGCCATCCGTGAAGTTGCTGAGGAGGCCGGCGTACTAATCAACAAGTTGCATTTCGTCGGCATCCATTATATCCGGCAGTTGGACGACAGCCACGACGATTGGATCAACTTTATGTACACCTCAGACGATTTTAGCGGCGAGCCGCAAGCTGGCAACGAAGGCCACTTTGAGTGGGTCGGCTGGGACGACCTAGAAGACAAGCAAATGTACGCCGGCGACCGTTTGTACCTGCAGTTCTTCCGCGACTATAGCTTCCACGTCGCAGAATTCACCTACGATGGGTTTGATTTTGTAGACGTACAGCTACTCCACACCACTAAAAAATAAATGGCTATATTATTCGCTGCGGTCTGATTTGGGCGGCAACTGCTTGGGAGCAGACTGATTCATTACCTGTTGCAGGGTGTGAATAAGGCTGTAGGCTTGGTCGCGGCTCATGCCGATGCGGGCAGTTGTAAGCGCGTGTGGCGTACCAACACCTTGGGAAAAGTTCAGCACCACGCCGCTCGAATTAGCAGTAACCTGTACTCCGTCGCTGTAAATTATGCGCGGGTCAACAGCCATAATCATCACCATCGTACGATTGTTGATGTTTTCGCCAGGGCCATTATTTTCGCCCTCGTGGCTGTGCGGTTGGTCATATCCAGCGAGCTGCCACAGCTTAGCGGCATCGTCGTCCTGCATTCCAAAGTGGTTAATAAGCAGCATCAGGATATCTTCGCTCGGGCGCTCCTGCCCCTGTTCGATGCGCTGCAAACGCTGCTCTTCGATCTCTACGGCACCAGAAACTTCAGAAACACTTTCGTGTAACTTTTGGCGGATAACCTTGAGGCGGTCACCGAGATTTTTAAATGGTAATTCCTGGCGTTCTTCACTCATATTGTTTTATGGTACCGCTGATCTGTTAATCATGCAAGACGCCAGGGCAAGACTTTATCGGTAGGTTATACTACCAGCATGAACATTCTGCAAAAAGTTTCCTTAAAAGAACACTCTACTATGCGGCTCGGCGGGGTCGCCGCCTATGCCACCGACGTCCACAACAGCCAGGAAGTAGCTGAGGCTATAGCCTGGGCCGAGGCTCAGGGTGTACCGGTTATGATGATCGGCTCAGGGAGCAACATCGTCTGGAAGGACGAAGGTTTCCCCGGGCTGCTAATGATCAACAAAATCATGCGTTTTGAAGAGCAGCAAGAAGATGAGGAAAACTACTACGTCACTGTGGGTGGCGGCGAAATGTGGGACGACGTCGTGGCCCGGACCGTGGCCAAAGGCATGACTGGCATCGAGGCGCTCAGCCTTATCCCAGGTACGGCCGGTGCTACACCTGTCCAAAACGTCGGTGCATACGGCCAGGAGATTTCCCAAACGCTTGTAGCTATAGAAGCCTATGACCGGCAAACCAAGCAAGTCATTAACATCCAAGGTATGGACTGCGGCTTTGGGTACCGCACCAGCCGGTTCAAAACGACCGACCGCGGCCGTTTCTTCATAACCACCATTACCTTACATCTGCTTAAGCAAAACCCCACTCCGCCGTTCTATGGCGCCCTGCAGCAATACTTCGACGAGCACAACATCCACGATTACACGCCCGCCGCTGTCCGCGATGCCGTTATCGCCATCCGCAGCAGCAAACTTCCGGACCCTGCGCAGGTCGCGAACAATGGCTCCTTCTTTGCGAATGCCATTGTCGACGAAGGTATACTCGCCCAGCTCACGGCCGATTACGGTGCTGTCCCCCATTGGCCGATGGACGACGGCCGCGTCAAAATCCCGGCCGCCTGGCTGCTGGAACAAGCCGGCTTTAAAGACTTTCACGACCCAGAAACTGGCATGGGAACCTGGCCCACGCAGCCCTTGGTATTAGTAAACGAGCGCGCCCAAAACACTGCCCAGCTACTCGCCTTCAAGCAAAAAATTCTTGCTGCCGTAGAACAAAAATTCGGTATAAAACTCGAACAAGAACCAGAACTTCTGCCCTAGGCGTACAACAACAGGGGCAGATAAATTTTACGACAATAAAGCGCTTGTGCTATAGCGCCATTGTCTGTTAAAAATAAACGGCGCGTTTTTAACCAAGCGCGTTTTTATGAAGCTGCAGTCCATGCGGCTTCATATTTTTGTTGCTAAAAAAAGGGGGGCATATGATTCAAACAGAACAATTAGTGGCGGGCTGGACCGAAGCAGACCAAGCAGCCTACAACCAATTAGTAATAACCGCGCAGCAGCTTACCGGCGCTCGGCCAATCGGCAGTTATGAATCACCAGAACCCGTACGGCAACCATACCAGGAATCGTATACACCTCCGGCATTACCGCGGCGCCCAGACGACTCCGACACATACTTTGGCACCCGTCCCATTCCTCATTTTGACGATGAGGCTGCCGGGCCGCCGCTACACTTGGCCCTTGACCGTGAAGTTCGCAGTCATCGCCGGCCGCCTGAATGGCGTCGCCGCGTCGGTCAGGCAATCGGATTTTTGGCAGGCACTGCCAGCATCACTGCCGGTGTGCTTCTAATCTGGGAGGGTGTTGCCCGATAGCCGTTGACCACACCCTACCGTGTGTCTAAAATGTTACGCTTACTAACCAAACAAGGAACCCCACCATGCCTGTACTAACCTCCGGCGACCATATAACGATGTCCGTCCCCTATCCATTCCCTGCAGAAACCGGCCCATTGCCAGGCGAACTGCCTCCGGCCCAAACACTCGACCAGCTCAGCAAACTTGCTACTACGGCTGCATTATCCCAGCTAACATCCGAGAGTCGGCCGCCAATGCTGCCCCAGCTCAAAAGCGACGAAGAAAAAAAGAAAACTGACTTTGACGATATACAGTGGAACGAACGGGACGGTACACTTCCAAAACGCGAACCAAATAAAAGCGGCATCAACGACGGTGACAGCGGCGATAATCAAAAAGAGAACGGCAGCAAATAACCCCTATTTACCTGGGACCTCGTGAGCTTCCTGCTGCCTAGTAACGTAAAAACAAAGCGCGGGGATAACAGCCACCAGTGCGACCGCCGCCATAATATTGAAAGCGCTGACGATGCCGAGCTTATCTGAGGCGAACCCGAGCAAGAACGGCGCGCTCGTAATGGCCGCACCCGATACGAGTCCTCCAAAACCAAAGGCTTTCTCGAAATTGCCGTGGTGCTCAACCGATTCCGAAACCATTGTTTGCAATACCGGAACCGTGCCCTTTGTGAACACCCCCAGCACTATCGAACAAAATACAATAAAGGGTAGCGCAGTGGCGTTCGCCAGCAGGAAAATAAAAGCAGCCATGAGCACTTCGGAGGTTATAAACACCTTGGTGCCGCCAAACTTATCAACAAACCGGCCTAGTATTGTCTTGCCAAAAAAGTTCCCCACAAAGAACGCTGCGGTAAACGTACCGAGAAATGCCGGGTCCACACCGCGCTTAAGGAGCAAGAACGGTAAAAATACAAACAGCGAAGCGCTTGCAAAAGCATCGAGCGCGCTGGCACTAATCGCCAACAGGTAGCGCCTATTGCGGATGATCTGCCAGAGCGACAGAGGAGTGGTGGTGTGTTCTTTGGGTGCGAGCGAGCCGCCCTTCGAGAGCCAGAAGTGGTAGGCGCAGGCGGCAATAACCAGGGCTGCAATAGCATATATAATTGCCGCGTGTCGCCAGCCAATGGCAACAACTACAAAAGATAGTGCTGCAGAAATGCCGATCCTGCCCACGTCGCCGATAGCCGTAAAGTTCCCCATCGCCCTGCCGCGCGTGGCCTTGGGTGCCCATTTAGCGATCAAAGAAAATGCAATCGGGTGGAACACACCAAACCCCACGCCGCCCAGCGCAAATGTCAGCAGCAGTAAATAATAATGCCCGAACATCCCTGCGCCAAGCAGCCCGACTGCGTACAGAGCGAGCGCAATGATCAAGGTCTTGAGACCGCCAATCTTAGCGGCGATGTACCCAGCTGGCAACGCCAAAACCACACTGGCGACGCTCAGAATAGTCCCGAGCGAACCAACCTTTGTCAGGCTGAGCCCTTGGTCTTTGGCAATAAAGGGTAAAAGCAGTACAAAGCTTGCCTGGAACCCATCGTTCAGAATATGGAGGGCGTTCAGACCAATAAATGGTCCGGAGTTCGCTGAAAAACGCTTGGCTATATGCATGGCATTCATTCTATCAGGTAAAATTCGCTTCGGAATAGTTCGTTCCACTGGCTATGCAGTCGAACGCCTGGCGCACGACCGGCACTATATTTGTTGGCAGTGCCGATACGTCAAACCACTGTATGTCGTCGCACTTGTTAGGCTCCATAATACGCGGCTCGCCTTGCCACTTTGTTGTTTCAAAATACAAGTCGATCCGTTCATGGCTGCCTTCCTCTGCCAGACGGTGCATGGTGTGCGCCAGCTGCAGGTCTTCGGGCGCAACCACCACATCCGTTTCCTCTTTGATCTCACGCACCATGGCAACTTTGGCAGGTTCTCCACCATCCAAATGTCCGGCCGGCAAGCTATATAGCCCGTCGGCGTAACCGGTGTTGTAGCGGCGCATGAGCAAGACTTTGCTGCCTTGGCGCAGCAGAACGTATACAGCCGGGATTACAGTGTGGCGGTCTTGCCAGCCCATATTATTCCGGGAGCGGGAAGTCCTTACTAAAGGACACAATTTCTTCTTTGATTTTACCTAACTTAGCTTCGTTGCCATTGGCCTTGATAGCGGTATCGAACCATTCGGCTACCCGCTCCATTTCGGCTTCTTTAAAACCACGCGTAGTAAGTGCTGGGGTGCCCATACGGATACCGCTGGGGTCAAACGGCGGACGCGGGTCAAACGGCACGGTGTTTTTGTTCATCGTAATGCCGGCCAAACCAAGCGCTTTCTCGGCGTCAGCACCCTTAATGCCCTTATTTGTCAGGTCAATGAGTATCAAATGGTTGTCGGTCCCGCCAGTTACGAGCTGGTAGCCCTTATCCATCAGGCGTTCAGCCAGTACCTTGGCGTTCTTGACGATTTGGTGGCCATACTCTTTAAAGGCTGGCTGCGCAGCTTCGTTCAATGCCACAGCAATCGCTGCAGTCTGGTGGTTGTGCGGGCCGCCCTGCAGGCCGGGGATAATCGCGCGGTCAATCAAAGACGGCAAGTTCTCGCGCGTGCGCTCTAGCTTACCCTTGAGCGGGTTAGACGGATTACCATTGCATAAGATCATGGCGCCGCGTGGCCCACGCAGGGTCTTGTGCGTAGTAGTGGTTATTACGTCAGCGTAACCAACTGGCGACGGGTGCGCCCCGGCTACAATCAATCCAGCGATATGCGAAACGTCAGCTATCAAGAAAGCACCAACCAGATCGGCAATTTCCTTCAACTTTTTCCAGTCAAAAATACGCGGATACGCCGTAGCGCCCACAAAAATCAGCTTCGGCTTGTGCTCGCGGACCAGCTCAGCCATGGCATCGTAGTCCAAATAGCCATCTTTACCGGTGTTGTACTGCACCGAATTAAACCATTTTCCTGAAAAGTTCACTTTAAGCCCATGCGTCATGTGGCCGCCAAAGTACAGGGCCATGCCCATTACCGTGTCACCTGGGTCAGCTAGGGCGAAATATACCGCCATATTGGCGGGTGAACCCGAATATGGCTGCACGTTCGCATGTGTTACCCCAAACAGAGCCTTGGCCCGGTCGCGGGCAATGTTTTCCACGGCGTCCACAATTTCACAACCACCGTAATACCGCATACCGGGGTACCCCTCGGAGTATTTGTCGGTCATACGTGACCCTAAGGCCTTTAACACTTCACCAGAGGTGTGGTTCTCGCTCGGAATCATTTCCAAGCCTTCGCTCTGGCGTTTAACTTCTGCGGCAATCAGTCGTTCAATTTCTACGTCAATCATAAAAAGTCCTTCGTTATGTAAAAGTATTGCTGGTTTTGCCGCTTCAGCTAGATCATGCCCCTATTGTAGCAAGGTAGCGCGAGCATGGTAAACTAAATGGAGCGTGTAATTTTCTCTTCATTTTTTGTAGGCATTCCGGTATTGCTTTTTTTATATCACACATGATATACTCTGTGCACTATGGATACAGCAGCCAATGAAAAAATCGGTAATTTAATAGCACAGATCAGGCAAGAACGCGGCCTTACCCAGGCTGAATTTGCCAAGCGGCTGGCCACATCCCAGTCGGCCGTCAACCGCATGGAGCACGGCAAACAGAACTTAACCTTGGAAACACTCGGGCACATTAGCGACGTGCTTAATAAGCAGCTCATCTCGCTCACCAGCGGCGCAGTCAACCTCCGCATTGAGGGCGGCCACGAGCTGCACGGCGAGATTACACTTAAAAACAGTAAAAACGCCGCTGTCGGCCTGCTTTGCGCAAGCCTGCTTAACTACGGCACCACTAAATTTATCGGCTTCCCCAAGATCGAAGAAGTCTACCGCATCATAGAAGTACTCCAAAGTATTGGTGTACATATTAAATGGATCAATGGCAGCGACCTCGAAATCAAGCGGCCCCGCGAGCTTAAGCTCGACAAAATGGACGCCGAAGCCGCTCGCAAAACCCGCTCCGTACTGATGATGATGGGCCCGCTGATGCACGATTACAGCAAGTTCAAAATCCCTTACGCCGGCGGTTGTAAACTTGGGCAGCGCACCGTAAACCCGCACCTATTCGCCTTGCAGGAATTCGGGCTGGACGTTATTGCCACCCGCGGTCACTACGACGTAACTGTTAATAAAAAGCCGGCTGGCCACTTTTCACTCTACGAGACAGGTGACACCGTTACCGAAAACACTATCTTTGCTGCGGCCCGCACCGTACAAGAGACCATTATGCAATTTGCCAGCGCCAACTACATGGTGCAGGACGTTTGTTTCTATCTGCAAAAGCTGGGCGTCAAAATCGAAGGTATCGGCAGCACCGTCCTAAAGATTAAGGGCGTGGCATCTATAAAGAAGAACATCACCTACCACCTGAGCGAAGACCCGATCGAAGCCATGTTCTTCGTGTCGGCTGCGCTTACTACTAACTCGAGCATTACTGTACGCCGGGTACCGATTGACTTCGTTGCGCTTGAATTACTTAAGCTGCGAAAAATGGGCGCGCCCATCGACCAGACCGAACGGTATAAGGGGGCCAACGGCCACACCGACCTCGTAGACCTGACCATTCACAAGCACAACGGCCACATGAAGGCACTGGTCGACAAAATCCACCCCAACGTCTACCCAGCCGGTATTAACGCCGACAACCTCCCCTACTTTGTGCCGATTGCCGGCATAGCCGAAGGCCGCACCCTTATCCACGACTGGATGTACGAAAACCGCGCCATCTACTACACCGAGATGACCAAGGTCGGCATGAACGTCGAACTGGCCGACCCGCACCGCCTGTACATTATGGGCCCGACCAAATTCAACAAAGCCGACGTCGTGTGCCCGCCAGCACTACGGCCTGCGTCGCTGTTGCTCATCGGTATGCTCGCGGCCGAAGGTATATCAACCTTGCGTAACATCTACACCATCAACCGCGGCTACGAAGATATCGCCGAACGTTTGAACACGCTCGGTGCCAAGATTCAAGTCTTCCACGAAATGTAAATTACTTGTGTACAAAAAGCAGCTTGAGCTTCTTGTACTTCAAAGCGAGCGCCATACCTAGTATGACTTTCTCTATCCAGGTGAGCACCCGGATCTGTTGGTAGGTCGTAAGGTAAAGTTGTAAGCCATCAATATCCGGCTTCTTGTTGTAGATCTGGGTAAGCGTAAAGTAAATGCATGCTACGAGCGGGCCATGACGCGCCCCCTCAAAGTCTAAAATAGAAGTTATCCCGCGGTCGTCTGCCAAAACATTTGTAGCATCGAAGTCAAAGTGGCTAAAACCCTTTGGCGCAAAGCGTAAAGGTGACAGCTTTTCCGGCAGCGAGGCTAGATGGCGATTGTACGCCAAGGTCCGGTTCTTAGCGTACTCCTGCCCATGTATATGAATGCGGGCCTGATTTTTTGCCATGCTATAAATAATGTTGGCGTTGTATTGGTCGGGGTGAGTGCCAGAAGCAAACTCCATCAAAATACCTTGCCACTGCCTATCATTCTGCGAAATTTGCGACACCAAACTCTTCTTTAGGTTCGGTATCACTACTGGGACAGGCAGGCCTTCTTGCTGCAAGTAACGCATAAAGTTAACCTCAGTCTCAATTTCACTTTCAGTCTTTTTACCTTTCTTATATACCCGCAAAACATGCAGCGTATCAACGCGCTGCTTTATAAGAAAAGTGTAGCTATTGTTCCCGTTGGCCAGTTGCTTGAATGAAAAATTCGTTACCCCATATGCGCGCAAGAGTTCACCGACGTTTTCCCTGGTGATCGTTTCCTCTGCTTCGACAGGCACAATGGTATGCAAGACCGGGTGCTTGCGGTTGTACCTATATACAAAGTAATGGCAAACATTCGATGCGATATTACCCAGCAAAAGCGAAAGCCCTACGCCAGGCAGCCCGTAACGGATCAAGAACGTAATCGACCCCATCGTGGTTACCAGAGTAGCCGCCTGTGCGAGCACAATACCTGACGAACGGTGTTCGATATTAAGAACTGTGTTGCGGACTGTGTTGATAGCGATAAATATGGTCGAAACAGCCAAGATCTGGAAAATAAAGGTGCTCCCTGTCGAGTACTGTATTCCAAAGATTCTGAGCAAATATGGTGCGACAAGAACCGACAGCAGAATACAAGGGATAAGCACTGCGGCGAGAAGCTTTGCCGTGCGCCGTACATTTTTTGATTTTTGCTGCGGGTCGTGTGAGCTTTCGGCCAGCAATGATTGGGTAGCCGCCGACGGCACAATGTACAGGAGGTTAGCCATCGTCCAGGCCATTGAGAAGAAGGCAACTTCGGCCGTCCCGAGATGTTTAATGATAAACAGCGGCATAAGCTGCGAAGGCAACCCAGCCAGGATAACGCCTATGTAGTTATTCGTGGCAAACTTCCGAGTCTGTTTCAGTACATTCCAGTTAGGCTGAGCACTGATCTTATAATTACTGACCCGCTTCATAAAAAGCAGGCTCAGTAACAGCGAGGCGATAACGGCAAGCATGTAGGCCATGAACACGCCCAGCGACCCAAAAGGTATCAAGAATATGGGCAAAATAAGTTTTACAAAACCAAATACGGCATAGACCAAGGTATGGTACTCAGCTCGCCGGTTCGCAACAAATACCGCATCCGTCAGCGTGTTGAGGCTGACTGCCGCCATAAGCACGACAAAAGCAGCTTGGTGCCAAGGTGTAACCAGCAGCGAAACATGGATACCGAATAGGCGTCCGATAGCCAGGTAGGCTGCTGCGGCTAACATAGTGACGACACCAACAGTAATAATCGCGGCGTTAATGTCACGGCTCTGGTTTTTGGAAGTCGGCAAAAAACGCACTAAGCCGGCGTTAAGACCAAGCAAACTAATGTTAGATATGAGTGTCGTTACCGAAATAAGTGCTGAGGCTTCACCGATCTGTTCAGGCGGGTAAAGGTGCGCAACAAATATCCAGAACCCAAAACCAAGCGCGGACATAATTGCCGTGCTTGCAACAAGAAATACGGCGTTCCTAAAAAGGCTATCTTCTATTATGAGCTGCTTTGTCTGGCGTACGAGATCAACCAAGCGTTTCACATTTTTCCTTTACATATCGCCGCTTACGCCGCAAACACCTTAATTCAAAATTAAACTAATTTTATACTATTGAGCACTAATTGTCAAAATAACACTACAACTTTGACCTTTCTTAAAGTGAGCTGGAAACTATCCCACAATTTTGCAAAATAATGTTGCATATTTTAACTTAACATGGTAGAGTATTGTAAATTAAGTCGTCCGCCTGGGCTTATTAATAATAAGGATGCATCATGCCACATTTCCGCGCTGCCAACATGCTCAAACCGCCTGCACTCACCATCGGCCTTGCTATTGCAATCATCTTGACCTTTGTAGGTTTGCCACTACTTATTACCTATAAAGCCCCTGTGACTCACGCTATCACCATGGCCACGAGCCACGAGCCTGAGAAGTTCTCTGAACTCTATTTCGAGAATAGCGCACTATTACCGTTATATGCCCCAGCAAACATACCTCAGCGTGTTGCATTCCGCATCTCCAACCATGAATCGCAAACCATTACCTATCATTATATCGCAACCATGAGCACCGGGCTGGCAACGAGTCAGATTGCAGAAGGGGAGATTACGCTCGACGACACAGCGAGCGGGAGCGTTCCCATATCATTTGTTATGCCTGTGCCGAATGGGTCGGCCCAAATTTCCGTGCAGCTTGTCGGCCGGTCTGAACACATAGCATTCCGGGTAAAGTCATGAAAAAAGTTACCGTATTAATACCTTGCTACAACGAAGCTGACGCAATTGCCGGCGTGATAAATAAATTTCCTCGGGAGCAGCTCGAAGCACACGGGTACTCCTTGGACATCCTTGTTATCGACAACAACTCCTCAGACGACACAACAAAAATTGCATTGAGCTGCGGCGCCCGGGTTATCCACGAAAGTGAACAGGGCAAAGGCAATGCTGTGCGCACTGGCTTTTACAACATCGCACCTGACACCGAGTTCGTAGTAATGCTTGACGGGGATGACACATACAAGTCAGAGGAAATATGCCGGCTGCTCGAGCCCATTAATAGCGGGTTCGCTAAGGTTATTATTGGCTCTAGGATGTATGGCCGCATAGGCGACGGGTCCATGAAGCGCCTCAACTACTTAGGCAACCGTGTCTACTCACGCCTGGTTCGTATATCTTACAACGTGAAGGTCACTGACGTTCTTACCGGCTACTACGCATGGTCAAGAGAAGTCGTAGAAGAGTTGCGCAAGCACCTAAATTCCCAGGACTTCACTATCGAGATGGAAATGGTCACCAAAATGGCTCGTCTCGGCTACGACATATATTCGGTACCGATTTCATACGATGCCCGTTTAGGGAGTTCCAGCCTTAAGCCGGTGCGGGATGGCATTCGCATTCTGAGGACTTACGTTCGTAATATGCACTGGAAGCCAGAACCCCACCAAGACGATCTTGCAATCGAGGAGGAACTACTTCATGAGCGCCAAACGATTGAAGATAGCCTTAGTCTCTGACGCAGTTCTCCCTTTTCATAAGGGGGGCAAAGAAACACGTATCCACCATCTTGCGCAGGAACTTGTACAGATGGGACAGGACGTGCACATTTACACTATGCAATGGTGGAAAGGGGCTGACACCTACGAGCAGGATGGGATAACCTACCATGCTTTGTGCCGGCTTTACCCTTTGTACCATGGCAAACGCCGCTCAATTCGCGAGGGCGTCTTTTTTGGTTTGGCTTGTCTTAAATTAATAGCCTACGATTTTGATATCCTAGAAGTAGACCACATGCCCTACTTCCCTCTATTTTCAGCTAAAATCGTAAGTGTCATCAAGCGGAAGAAACTCTTCGCCACTTGGCACGAAGTTGTCGGCCTAAAGGCCTGGAAAGCGTATGTGGGGCCGGTTGCTGGCACCGTAGCATATGCCGTTGAGCAACTGAGCATTCACCTGCCCGACCACATTGAAGCAGTGTCAAGCCACACCTACAACCAGCTGCGCAGCATTCTGCACTATAAGGGGCCGCTGTCTTTGGTAAGCAATGGCATAGACTTTCCGCGGATCACTGCCGCCAAACCCTCTAAGACATCCAGCGACCTGCTGTATGCCGGCCGCTTGATACCGCACAAAAATGTCGAACTACTGATCCGGGCTGTGGCTGTGCTCAAGCACACAAAACCTGCCGTCCGCTGCATCATCATTGGCACCGGATCTGAATTTGATCGGCTCAACACCTTGGCTGCAGAGCTAGGGGTGCAGGAAAATATTACCTTTACCGGGCGCCTTGAATCATCCGACGACCTATTTGCACTAATGAAATCCTCTAAAGTTTTTGTTTCTCCTTCGTTCCGCGAAGGGTTCGGCATCACCATACTTGAAGCATACGCCTGCGGTTTAAGCGCTGTTACGGTTGAGCACCCCGACAATGCTGCACAACATCTCGTAAAAAAAGATCTCGGCATTGTCTGTGAACCTACCCCTGAAGCAGTCGCCGCAGCCGTAAACCAACTGCTCAAAGTAAAAAACCCGCCGACCAAATCCTTTGCAGCGACATATGATTGGCACAAGCAAGCGAGTGCCCTTAAGAAGGTCTATGGCATATGAAAGCTCTCGTAGTCACACCGTACTATCATCCTAAAATTGGCGGGTTGGAAATTTATGCCCGGCAGCTAGGCATTGCCCTTCGTGATATTAAAAAGTGGGAAATTGTCGTAGTAACTTCCAATCATGAAGGGCGTAAGACCGTTGTCGACACCGTAGACGGCATGACTGTCTACCGGTTAGGCACTTGGTTTAAACTCTCTAACACACCTATCGGACTACTATGGCCGCTGCAAATCCGTAACATTATCCGACGCGAAAAACCAAATCTCGTGCTTGCACATGCACCCGTCCCCTCTATGGCCGATGCGGCTGCAGTAGCAGTAGGTAAAACACCGCTTCTCCTCATTTATCATGCCGCCACCCTGATCAAGGGCGATTCGCCACTCTTTAATGCTGTTGCCCACATCTATGGGATCTTCCAGAAATTCACCTTTTCCCGCGCCACAAAAATCCTAGCAGTGTCTGATTACGTAAAAACGTCGCTTGGACCTAAACTGGCATCTAAAACATTGGTATTACCTAACGCTGTTTGGAAACGAGACATAACCCAACGGCAACAACCCCAGGGGGCGCACTTTTTGTTTGTCGGGTCACTTGATCGTACCCATGCCTGGAAGGGTCTCGACGATATAATCGATGCAACCGCATTATTCCGCGATAAGTTTGGCACTAATTTTACCCTTACTGTTATGGGCGACGGCAATGACCGGGCCCGCTACGAAGCACGAGTACAGCAAGCCAATCTGAGCGGCCAGGTTACCTTCCTTGGCCAACAAACTGGCGAAGCTAAAGATGCCGCCTTTAAACAGGCTAGCGCCCTTGTGATGTACCCTACCACTGCAAATGACGCCTTCCCCACTGTTATGATCGAGGCCTGGGCTAAGGGCGTGCCAGTTATTGGTGCGTCTATTGGCCCCATTCCTTCACTGCTCAACGACAAGCAGGATGGGTACTTAGTTAAGCCCCACGACCCTACAGCCCTTGCCGCAACTCTTTATACTGTGGCCGTCAGCAGTACCGAAGAGCGCAACAGCATTGCCGCTGCAGGTGCGCAGCGTGTGCGCGATTCATACACCTGGGAATATCAAGCAGAACGCCTAGCCGCCATCGCACAAGAGGTACTATGAGAATCCTCATGCTTGGCTCTGGCTCGCACGCCAGCACACTTTCGATACGCCTTGTCGCCCTAGCGCGCCATTTAGGCGGACCCGAGCGGTGTGATATTTCCATGGTATTGCCGTCGGCCGATAAGTATAACGACTTCCGACCCGACCCTGCCGCCAAAGTCCCGGGCGCTCGCCTTATACAGCCGTGGCAGCTAGCCACCCGCTCAGCCATGCTCAACCTCATACCGTACTTATTTACCTCGCTCGCCGCGATATTGCGGGCACGTGCCGATATCGTATACCTCTACAAGCCCACGCCCATTACCATCCTCGGGCTTGTACCACGGATGCTCTTTCGTACCCCTGTAATTCTTGACCTCGACGACCTTGGCAGCGAGGTTATGAAACTACAGGGTCAGTCAAAACTACAATACAAGCTGGTTGCATTCTGCGAAAAGCTTGCACTGCGGTTCTGCTCGGCTGTTGTCGTGACGTCGACCTATCTTGAAGAACTCGTTGCCAAGCAACACCCTGGCAAACCAATCTTGCTATTGCCTAATGGTGTTGAGCCTTTTGACTACACCCCATCACCGGACGAAACCCCCCGTGAGGCGGTCTATTATTTTGGCGCAATCAACCGGCTTGACCTCATCGAGGATTTCCTGCGCGCCCTCCCTGCTGTCGTACGCAGCGTACCTGGCACAACCGTTACCATAGTCGGTGGCGGCAGCGCCCTAGACGAAGCCAAAAAACTGGTCCGCGAGCTTGGTGTCAACGATTCAGTGGTATTTACTGGCTGGAAAAATGACATGCTCGAGGTGCAACGCTACGCCTCGTTTGGCGACCTCGCCATTTGCTGCCAGCCCGACACACCGACCGTACGTGCCGCAAGCAATATGAAGGTCTTTCAATACATGGCTATGTCAACCGTACCTGTGGTAAGCGACGTGGGCGACCTGCGGGCGTACGTCAGGGACGGTAGTGCTGGCGCCGTTGTCCCACCTAATGATTCAGAAGCGCTTAGTAAAAGCTTGATCGCGCTTCTAAAGAACCCAAGTAAACGCGCTCGTCTCTCGCGCCAGGCACGGCATCTAGCCGAAAAGGAATACTCCTGGGAATCACGTTGTAAAGTTCTTGAAAGTTTTATATACCAAATACTGCCGAACCAAAAATCCGCACCTGAAAGGAAACAACCATGACCAAAAAAGACCTAAACCTTCCCTTTATGAGTGTGGTTGTTTGTAGCTACAATGGCGAAACTAC
>DATIIM010000006.1:0-51770 GCA_035479615.1 Patescibacteria group bacterium | reverse complement strand
GACATCTCCGTGGAGGTTGGGGAGGCTAAAGACTCGGGTGGTAGAACCACGGTATGTCTTGGTGACTCCACCAGGTAGTTGGAGGTAGCGTTCTACAATGGCGTTGGTGCTGTCGAGGAGGAGGTCGGGGGTGTCGGAGGGGGTGGTGTAGACGTATTTGTTGATGGTAGTAGTGGAACTAGTGCCGGTATCGCCCGTAATAGTGACGTTGTCGAAGGTGGCGGTGCCAAGGGTGCTGGCATTGACCGAGCTGACGTACAGGCCGATGAGGGCATTGGTCGGCAGGGTGACGGTTGCAGTTGCCACCGACGTCCAGGTAACACCATCTGTAGATTTGTAGGTGGTAATGGTGCTGCCGGTGCGGACTAGTTTGAGCCAGGCGTTGGGGAAGGTGTAGGTACCACCGCTGATTCAGGTCGAATAGGATTACCTACCACCTAACTCTTCGACTACTCCTCCGTAGCCCTGTAGCTAAGCATCGACTTGTTTCTTCATTGCATCGACAAATGTATTGTACTTGCGCCAAACCTTGTCCTTACGCCCATTGTCTATACACTTGAGACACCAGTTCATGGGGAATATTGTCACACCACTGTGTGTAAAGGGCCAGGTCTCCTTGCCATACTCCTTGCTATCTCTTTCCCATTTACCCTCACCGTAATGGTTTTCAATAACCTGAACTATATATGCGCACAACTCCAAAGCAATTCCTTGGGTGCCTAATCGCTTTTCCTCGCTATCCGGTGTTGATTTGAGTTGCTTCCTTAGAGTTAAGAGTATCTCGTCTACCTTCCTCAGGGACTTCTCTGAAAAGTCTAGCTCAATATGATAATCTTCGGACGCAAGATCCAAGGCGAGTCTAATTAGCTTTTTTCTTATGGGTAATAGGTTCTCATTCATATCAATACGTTATTAAGTTAATCATACCATCATCAATGGCACCTTGTAGGTTTTGACTCATTCTTGCGCCACCATTCATGTACAGAGTGAATGGGATATTGTTTTGCTGTGAATAGAGCACGAAATCTTGGATCTGGCTCGTGTAGGACTGGTATTGGACATTTTTAACTTCACCGATCCTGAGTACTGTATTCGAGCCACGAACCAGAAGATCTGGTATTCGATAATTTGCCGTGCCCGTGACTGATGCTATTCTTTGTGTATTTTGTACTACTCCTGCGGCATTCATGCCTGCGATACCTTTCTGTAGAGGGGCCTGCACGGATGCGCTCGCAACCTTAAGTCCAAAAGCCTCAGCTGCAATACCTACTGCTGGGCCAGCGTACACTACACCTAGAGCTACGGCACCTCCTATCGCTATATGCTTAAGGCAAGCACCTATACCATGTCTCCTACAATCGGATATAAAAGCCAGCGATCCGCCAGAAACATACTGTCCAACTTTTCCGCTGTAGTCATTCCCATTAACCGGATCGACAACATATACATAGGAGTTGGGCGTTCCCCCGTCAATAGGGTCTACCTGAGCGAATCTACCTAGCACCGAGAAGTAGACTCTAGCTCCCATTTGGATAGGTGTTAGGGTGAAGTTTGTTTCGGTGTCTTTTTGGTACCGTCCGGCATATCCAAAGGATGTTTGGTCGGTATTGGCTGGGAGAGTACTGCCCGGTAGCTTGTTACCGAATGGGTCGTAGGTGTAGGCGTTAGCTGGGCCATTGCCGGTGGAGGTGTTGGTACCGGCGGCGTCTGTTGTTAGGAGGGTGCTGCCGTGTAGGGTGGGGAGGCCATATCGCTTCTGGGCATTACCGGTTTGGGCAGGAATAACCGTAAGGAGCGGACCACCGAAGAGTGGGAGATACTTTTCGGTAATCGTGCTGCCACTACGCAGGAAGTCAGGGGTGTCGGCACTGCTGGTGAAGCCGTAACTAGAGGTGACGGAGGTTGCGGCATTGGAGGTAACGGTAACGTTGTCGAAGGTGGCAGTACTGAGGGTGGATTGGTTCACGGAAGATACATACAGGCCAATGAGGGCGGTAGATTGCAGGGCCATGGTGGTGGAACCTACTTGGGTCCAGGTGGTACCGTCGGGTGATTTGTAGGTGGTAATGGTATTACCACTACGGACTAGTTTGAGCCAGGCGTTGGGGAAGGTGTAGGTGCCGCCGCTAATGTCGGTGTTGTAGTTGTATTCCATGCGGACGCCGTTAGCTGGGGTAGTTTCTACGGAAACGTATTTGGAACCAGGAGTGGTGGAGTCTTTTATGACTATGCCGGCTTTGGCCCAGTCGTCGGTGTTGGTTTGGCTAGTGACGCGGGCCACTATCTGGCCGTCACCAGTGAGGGATTGGTGGTCGAACTGGAATTCGTCGCTGCCGCCCCACACGTCATACCCAGCGCCCTTTATGGTGTATACGCCGCTGGCATATGTACTACTGCCAGCAACGGCTGGCGAGCCTACGTCCCCGGAAACCCACGGGCCGGTTAGCGTTTGGGAGCCGGAATTAGCCACCACACGCTGCGTTATCCGGCCTTGGACGTCACGGGTGTAGGTGGTGGATGCAGTGCCTTCCGTAATAACGGTGTTGCGGTCGGAGGAGTCGTAGCCAAGGGTTGTGGGCGTGCCCGACCCCAAGGATATGGTGTTGCCGTGGGCGTCGTACTGAACGTTGGTGACTGCGGCGTTGCTGCTGGTTTTAAGCCGGTCGGCTTGGTCGTAGCAGTACGTGGTGGTAACGCCGTCGACGGTCTGGGTGGTACGGTTGCTGTTTTTGCCAGCGTTCAGGTTGTTGCCCGCTACCGAGTTGCAGGTGCTCGACTCCGTACCAAAACCGTAACTATATGAATGCGATCCTGCGGTGGCGCCGGTTAAGCGGCCTGCCGTGTCGTAGCTGTACCCGTATGCCAGGCTGGTGCTGCCAGATGCCACGGTGTCGGTAGTTATCTGGTTAGATTGGCTGCGTGTGACGGTATCGCTCACGTTAGTGGTGCCGTTGCCCAGGGTGTAGGTATACGCGCTCGTGTTGCCGAGTGCATCCCGAGCGTACTGCAGCCTCATCTGGCCGGCGTTTGGATAGGTGACGTTATCTACACGACTGAAGGAATCGTAATTTACATGCGCGTAGATTACGGTGTCTAACTTTTGGTCGGTTAGGCGGTTGTAGGTGTCGTAGACATACGACTCGGTGCCAAGCGGGCTCACGCGCTGAGTTACCTTGCCGAATGAATCGTACGTGGTAGTGGTTTGGTCGCCGTGGATGTCGCTGTAGACAGTGGTGCGGCCCAGCAGGTCAACGGTGGTCGTGACCCAACCCTGGCTGTCGCCGGTTGTGACTACTAACGGGTTGCCGCCTACTGCGTAGTTGTTGGTAATGGTGCGGGCTGCGGCGCTGCCAAAGGCCGGGATGACCGTACTCGTGGGGCGTTCGCGGCTGTCGTACGTGGTGCACGTCCAGCTGTCGCTGTTGTAGCGCGTGGCCACGACTTTGCCGGCGTCGTCATATATGGTTTCGGTGGTACGCGGCGTTTGGCTGCCGGTGCCATCCGGGTCTGGTTCGGTTTTTAGCTTGAGCATGCCGCCCTGTTTGTAGGCTTCGGTTGTGCCGGTTGTACAAGGGTCGTCTTTGGTATCTGTTGCTGCGTAGTAGCTGTACTGCGTGCCGGTGGAGGCCACGCTGGTATTAGCGCCAGGTAGATATTTGGCGGTTTGGCGCAGGTAGCTGCCGGTTGCACCCGGTGCCTCGTATGCCATGCTGGTGGTCAGGTTCAGGCCGGTGGGGTCAACGCTGGTGCTGTTGGCTAGGCCGAGTTCCGGGTTGCTGCCGTAGTTAGTGGTCGTAGTGCTGTTGCCGAGCGTGTTGTCGTAGACCTTGGTGCTGGTAGTTAGGCTGTAGTCCGAGCGGACGTAAGTGCCCCAGTGGTTAGTACCGAGGCCACCGCCCATATCGGTAATGCCCGGGCCAGCTAACCAGGCTTCGCTCTGGTACTGGGCGTTGCGATTTACAAAGTCTAGGCGGAAGCGGTAGACTTTGCCAGCTGTCGCTGTAAAGGATGCCTGGCTGACTATTTGGGTTTCGCCCAGGTGCCACCAGTCGGCGTCCGGGAACAGTGATGCGTCGTCGATGAACAGCCGGGCGCCGTCGTCGTGCCAGTATTTAAACGTGTATGTGCCGGTTTGCGGGAACACGATCTTACCCGTGGCGCTGAACGCGATGTTGTCGTTGCCGCTGTCTACGGTAATAGGCGCCGGGTTGGTGGTAAAGTTGCGGCCCATTTCGGTGGGGTCGCTCGGCAATATGCCTGTGGTGTGCAGTTTGGGTGCGCCGTACAACAGTGGTTTGGCAGTGCCGTTATCTGTGACTAATCGGCTGTTGTACCAGGCCACAGCTGGGCCGTTGATGCCTTCGTCGAAGTGCGTTTCGGTGCGGGGCACGGTATTTACGTAGGTGCTGGTTGGCTTACGGTCGGTGCCGAAGTAGCTGCTGGGCGCCGGGCCGTAGCTGTCGGTGGCGCGGTCTTCGTCGTCGTACAGTGTGGTGGTCATCAGGCCGGTGGCGTCGGTCGTGCTATATAGCAAATCTTTATTCACATCCCAGGCCTGAACAGCGCTGAGGTTGGCGATATCTGTGTCTTTGGTCGTGCGGTACAGATTGTCGTATTCGATCCGGTGAGCAAAGCCGTTCGGCTCGGTCATGCCGGTCACATGCTGCTGAGTAGCGCCAAAGTAGCCGGTAGACGGAATACCATTCTGGTACGCCAAGGTGCCGGGGAGGTATTCAATAGTGTGTTCTACACGGGATGCGCTGGCAGTGGGTGCGGGCTGCTTTACGCTCGTTACCCGGCCGAGTACGTCATAGCTGAGCTGCGTGGTAGCGGCGGCGTCATTTGCCCGCACACCAGCGGCAATGGCGTCGTTGGCCAGCACGTCGCGGACAGTGGTGAGTGTTTTGTGGGTTGTGCTGTCGTACTCGTAGTCGGTGTAGGCGTTGCCGGGCTGAGCTATGCGGCGCAGCGAACCGTAGTTGTCGTAGTAAAAGTACGTGGTGCGGCCGTCGTTGGTTTGCACAGCACACAGCATGTTACTTGGTGCGGCCGTGTAACCGGATGGCGTACTGCCACACTCGGTAGCGCCGCTGTAGAACACTTTTGCCCACCGGCCGGAATCTACGCCGTCGGTAATCTGCGTGATGTGCGCCGGGCCGCCCGCAGTGCTGCCGTAGCTGTATTGCAAGGCTGCCGGGTGCAGGTCGTCCAGCGGGTTGGTCACATTTTTAAGCGTGCCGTCGGCGTTAAATACATACGTGCGGTCGTCGGTATCCAGCAAGGTAAACGTACCGTCTACGTTGCGTACCAGCTGGCCATCTTCGTTAACCGGAGGTTTGTAACCGCCATTTGTGCCGCCCGTGTAGGTGTATTCGTGCGTGCTGCCGCTAGAGTCGGTGAGCACTACGCTATTCTGGCCGATCTTGGCCCGGTCGTAACTCAGGTCGCCGTCTGGGTCGACGCCTATTTGCCAGCCGTCTGGCAAAACTTGCGCCTTGGGCGACAGCCAAGCCGATGGCACGACTTGTTCTGGTACTGCACCCTTAACGATGAGGCCCATGACCGCACCGCCGGTGTGTTCAAAGTAATCTACGGTGATTGGCACAGTTTGCCCGGCGGACAGAGTGTAACCGCTGCCATAACGGTTGGCCTCTCCTTGGTCGACCCAGGAATCGAGCACCGTTGTTTCGCTGCCGCTAGAGCCGATTTTTATCCTCACCCCGTCATCGCTATACGCACCAAATATGTAGCTGCCGGCAACTGGAGCGGTAAAGTACCCTGTCCAGCGAATCATAAAGTTGTCGGTCGGGCCATTCGCGACCGGTGAACCAGTGTCCCATCGCAGGTTCAGCCACGGGTCAGTGCGCTCCATAAACATTGGGGCGGTCGCAAAGTTGTGTGTGCCGTCGTCAAAATAGTAGCGGCCGACTAAGCCCTGTGACTGCGTCATCGGGCGCGGGCTAGTGCGCAGCCAAGTAGACGGAATCGCCCCTTCGGTCACCGGCCCCTTAACCCACATTTTGGCATAGGCATACCCCGTGAGCTCAACGAACGTCGCATGGATCGGCACAACCTGCCCGGCCGTCAACGCTATGCTGCTCGCGCCGTAGCAAACCGTGTTCTGGCAGCCAGTGCTGGTGTACATGCTGGTATTGTTGACGGTCACGCTAAAGCTGTCGTCGTTATTGGCGCCAAAGGTATACGAACCAGTTGCGGGCGCAACAAAATAGCCGTCCCAGGCAGCGGAAAAATTATCGGTATTCATACCTGAGCTGTACGTACCTGCTGACCAGTCGAAATCTATATTTTGGTCGATACGTTGCAGGTTCGGCGTGCCCGACATGGTGCTATTGTTCCAATACTGCGCGCTCAAACCCGGGCGCGACCGCAGCGGTGAGTTGTAGTCTAGGCTCACACCCAGGCTGCCACCAAGTGCTGCCGTGCTGTGGCTGCTGGCTGATGTTGTGACGTTGCCAGTGCCGAGGTCAACACTCACCGGCCCAAGGTTGTCGTACGTTTGCGTTTTATCTTTGCCGGTGCGCAGGTCAATCTTAAAGTTGACCGACACACTCCAGGCTCCCGCGCCCGCCCCGCTGTTGTCGATGGTGCGTGCCTGTACCCAATACGTGGAGCCGTCTTGCAGCATGCCGTCTGGGATCGTCCACTGCGCCGCATTCATTGGGCCCGAATCAATGTTCGTACCAGTGCCGTTTGGCGCGGTACTCACCCGCACTTCGTACTGCAGCGGCGTGCTGTTGTTAGGGTTATCTACGTGCCCGAGACGAATAGGCACCTGCGGGTCGGCAAATACTTGCCCAAAGTCACTTGGCGACAAGATGGGTGGCGCCGGTGGCGAATCTGCCCAAGTAAAGCTCATGTAGGTGTACAACGGGTCAAATTCCTTGAACGAATCCCAGCCGCTTGCTTCTTCGCCCTGCAGCATCAGCCACATACCGTAGTCACCGGCCGAGATGGCTTGCCCGTACAGGGCAGTAAGGTCAATTTCGCCCGCGGTGGCTATGTTTACGCCGCCGCCATATGTGTTGCTGTCTATGCAATTAAAAGCGTTATTGCAGGTGGAGCGCCAGGCATAGATGTTGCGGCTTGCAGTTGTGCCATGCCAGCCAGCACCACCTTGCATATTCATATAAAGTTTGGCGACCACGAGCCGCTTATTGTTGTTTGCGAAACTCGAATATGGAGCATAGTACGCGCTGCGCCAGTATTTATATACGCCGCCGCCCGAGTCCAGGCCGCCAACGTATACTTTGCATTGCGGGCTCGAGGTATAGGTACATACCGTGCCGTCGCTCTTGATAGCCTTGTAATCTCCACCGCCAGTTATGCCCGAAGTCGTGTCTACCCCAGGGTCGATCACAGCAGGGAAGGCGGAGTCTGACAAATTCTGCAAATACGGTTTGTTCACTTGGATCGTCAATGTGCCGTCTTTATACGTTTGCCCAAAGACCGACGTATCCGTGACCGGACCCTGGCCGGTGAGCATCAGGTTCAGTGAAGTCACGGTAAATTTGTCGCCAAATGCCCCCTTAATCGCAAACCCGCCCTGGTCATTGGCGGCCAGTTCGGCACCCACGACTTTAAACTGCACTTGGTTGGTCGCGTTCTTATCTTTGAGGATGATGTTTTCTTTGAGCAAACCGCCGGTTACAACGTACTCGACGTTCACTCCGGGCCACAGGTCGTAATAACCCACCGTTTGCCTGCCCTTGTCGTCCGTGGTAATGACTGGCGCCACGCTTTTAGCACCAACCGGCACAAAACCGACTTGGCTATCCCCCTGCTTTACCCGCACCATGCCGCGGTCAGAGTCGCTGGGCGAAAAGCGCGCCTGCCAACCATTGTCTTTTACCTGAAAATTATTAGCAGACGACATCCACGATTCCACCTGCCCGAGCGCCCGGCCGAATGGCGTGCCGGCGTCCCCAGCGTTCTTGTCTTCTATGAGCGTGGTGTCGATCTTCTCCCACTTGTTACCTTTTTGGAAGTTAATCGGCTGCATGTAACGTTTTTCGGTTACCGTGCCGTCGGCGTTGCGGGTAAAGGTGGAGTTTGCCGTACGCTTGTCCACAATTTCGCCAGTTTGGACTTTGGGTTCATTGCCAACGCTCGGCAACGCTTCGCCCATGGGCTTCGGTACGCCCGGCAGATCCTGGGCGGACTTAATCTTTACATCAGCAATTGAATCTTGCGTATTAAGCGGACCGGCATAATCCTGCTTCATCTTAGTGGTCGTATCTGGCGGCGGGGTGATTTCTGTAGGGGTGGCCGTGTTCGTATCAGAAGTGTTTGCGGCATACGCCGACACCGGTGGCATGACCACACCAGACAATATCAACAAACACAAAAATAACGCCTGGAGGCGCTGCAACGGACGACCAGCATGGGCGACGACCCATCGGCACACTTTATAGACTTGTAAAGCAGCTATCAGGACAGGCTCACGCATTTCGTCTCCGCTTGTTTTAAGTTTGTTCACCCCTCACTATACAGACCAATAGTTAAAACTTAATTAATTTGTAAGAAATCTAACTGTGATATTTATCTCGCCGTGATTCAGGCGTATTTGCGGAGCAGCCGGCCCAGATCCATAAACGTATCTTCGTGCCGGTTTGACTGGCGAGAGGCGTCAGCAATAGCTGCCTTCATAGCTTTTATGTCGTTTTTTATTTCGTCTATCTCTCGATTGAATTCAGCCTTAGTCACCATCGTCTCTTTTATATACAGCATCATTTCTACGACCGCATCGAACTTGCTGTCCATGTGCTCCATGAGCGCTTCAAGCCGATATATGTCAGGGTGTTTCTGCATCGTGCCCGGAGCATAGCAAAGGCTCCTCCCAAACCACAATAGTAGAAATTGCTACGAGTAATAGGCGCCGCGGATAGGGCGCAAAATGATCTTTTTAAGCCAGTAGAATATCGGGCGGACTTCCTCCAAACCGAATAGCCCGGAGATGCCGATATGCACAATGAACGTCGTGGCGCCGATGATCGCCAGCTTTAACCCAAGCGTAATACCCAGGTCGCCCTTGCTAAGCGGGAAGAACGATACTGCCAAATACCCAGCCAGCATGCTGAACCCGCCGACCGAAATAATCCGCCCCACGCCGCCCCAGAACACCATGTTCAGGAGGCCGCGGTCGCGGTAAATCATGATCGCGCTCAGCACAATAACTTCCATCATCGAAGCGATTGACGCCGAAAGCGCCAAGCCAGCGATGTTGTAGGTCGATTTGCGTGCCAGGATCGCTGCCAGCAAAATGTTCAAGGCCACCGTAAACACCGATACTAGCAGCGGTGTCCGGGTATCTTTGCGCGCATAAAACCAGCGGGAAATAATCGTATAAATTGTGCGGAAAAAGATAGCTAGCGTCAGGTACCCGAATATCAAAGCGATTTCGGACGAGTCGCGGGTAAAGATCAAACGCGCCAAATAGCCGCGCGAGAAATAGCTAACCAGAACCACTGGGATCGACAGCCAAATCATAAACCGCAGCACGCGCAGGAATTCTGTGCGGAAGAGGTCCGGCCGCCCCTGGCTCATGCGGGCTGCCAGGCGAGGGAAGGCCGCTGTCGAAATAGCCGTGCCCACCAGCAGTGTCGGCGCCGATTGCAGCGCCAGCGCGTTGTTATACCAACTAATGCTGTCTGTGCTCAGGCGCGAGGCAAAGTTCGTTTCCACAATACCCTGCACTTGGTCCATCCCCTGGTCCAAAGCGCGCGGCGGCAATTGCCTGAGCACCATCTTAAAGTCACGGCTACGCCAAATAATCTTGGGGCGCCAAGTAAACCGGGTGCCAATAAGCCCCACACACACCACTAGCAATTGGGCAATGCCGCCAATAAACGCGCCTACCCCTAACCCTTTCAGCCCGAATTCGGTGTTGCGGAAAATGTAGATGCTGATAATAATCGCGAGGTTGTAAAACAATGGGCTGAGCGCATAGAAAAAGAACCGCCCCATCGTCTGCTGCACACTGGTCAAGATACCGGCGATAGTAAAGAACAGCGGGTTTAGCGCCAGGAAGCGCATGATGACGACTGCGTTATCGAGCTGCTGCGGGTTCAGCTTGGGCGCGACAATGTGGTGGATGAGCGGCTCGGCAAATACAAAAATAATAATCGCCACTACGAACATGACTATACTTAACATGTTAAGCAAACTCGACGTGATCTCCCACATGGCTTTGCGTTCGTTCTTCTGCAATTTGTCTGTCAAAACCGGAATAAACGCCACACCAAGTACCCCGGCCGACAACGTAAAGAAGAAAAAGTCCGGAATGTTAAAGGCGGCAAAGTATGCGCCGGTGCTTTCTACACCGCCCGATGGGAAGTTAGCGTTCACCAGCTTAGTACGGAGGAAACCAAGAATCTGGCTCAACAACGCTGACCCAATCAACAGCAGGGCAACATTGGAGAGTGGAATACGCTTTTTTGGTTTTGGTGGTTGTGTTTCCTGCATGCTAGAGTGAATGATTCGTTTGCTGCCCTTAGTATATAGGAAAGGCGCCAGTAGGGGATAACTTTTCCACTCTAAGGGATAGGATTAGCAACCTTAGTGTAGGGTCCGCGGAATAAAAAGAAATAGATCACGCGCAACTTGTGAGCATGATCTATTTCTTTTTATTTCCTGGGAGGAGCTAAACCGAGGTTTAGTAAAGCTCAGCGGCTTTAGGCATGTGGCTGCCTTCGAAGAGTTTCTTAACTTCTTCGGCTTCCACAGTCTCTTTTTCTTGCAAGCGCTCTTTCAAGGCTTTCAAGAAATGCAGGTTGGCTTTGATAACAATCCGGGCACGTGATGCGGCTTCGGTAATCAGGGCCTCAACTTCGTCGTCGATAACCTTGGCGGTTTCGTCAGAGTAGTCGCGCTCGTGCACAATGCGGTCGATCATCATGCCGTCGTCAACGTGGAATACCTGGTCGCGGAGCTTCTTGCCCATGCCTTGGTTAATGACCATGTCGCGGGCTAGTTCAGCAGCTTTTTGCAGGTCGCTGCCAGCGCCGGTGGTTACGTGGTCGTGGCCAAATACGACTTCCTCAGCAATGCGGCCGCCGAGCATGCGAGCCAAGACGTCCTTATATTCAACAATGCTGTGGTAGCTTTTGTCTTCCGGCGGGATGAACCAGGTAACGCCACCTGTGCCACCGCGGGGGATGATCGTAACCTTGTGTACGAGGTCGCTGTCTGGCAACACGTGGCCGACAATCGCATGCCCAGCCTCGTGGTAGGCGGTAATCTCCTTCTCTTTTTCGCTCATTACCTTGCTCTTGCGCTCAGGCCCAATGGCGACCTTTTCGAAGGCGGAGGTGACGTCGACGTTGGTGATTTCCTTGTGGCCTAAGCGAGCGGCAATAATAGCTGCTTCGTTGGCAATGTTAGCCAGGTCTGCACCAGATGAACCAGCAGACTTAGCAGCTAGGGCGTCAAGGTCAACGTGGGTCGAAACCGGCTTCTTGGCAAAGTGTACTTTGAGGATCGCTTCGCGGTCTTTACGGTCTGGCAGGTCGATGTTTACCCGGCGGTCAAAGCGGCCCGGGCGGAGCAGGGCAGGGTCGAGCACGTCGGCGCGGTTGGTTGCCGCCAGCACGATAACATTCTGGCCTTGTTCAAAACCGTCCATTTCAACCAAGATCTGGTTCAGTGTTTGTTCGCGTTCGTCGTGGCCACCACCCATACCACTGCCGCGGCGGCGCCCAACGGCGTCAATCTCGTCAACAAAGATAATACATGGTGCGTTCTTTTTAGCCTTTGCAAACAAATCACGAACACGACTAGCACCAACACCTACGAACATTTCCACAAATTCCGAACCCGAAATGCTAAAGAATGGTACGTTAGCTTCCCCAGCTACGGCGCGAGCCAGCATCGTCTTACCGGTACCAGGAGGCCCGACGAGCAATACCCCTTTTGGAATACGCGCGCCAACGGCGGCGAACTTCTTTGGGAATTTCAAAAACTCAACAACTTCTTCGAGGTCTTGCTTGGCTTCGTTTGAGCCGGCGATATCGGTAAATGTTACTTTGTCTTTTTCGTTACCGTACAAACGGGCGCGGCTCTTACCAAAGCTCAATGCCTGGTTCCCCTGCCCTTGGGCGCTGCGCAGCATAAAGAACAGTAGGCCGGCGATCAGCAATACTGGCAGCAAAGAAATAGCCAAGTTTGCAACCGTTGAACCGGTGCTGCTCTGCGCTTTGTAGGAAATCTCTACATTGCGGTTGGTCAGCCCTTCTTCTTTCAGGCTAGAGTTCGGGTCCTTGAACGACTTGATCGTAGGCTTGTTGTCGCCCTTCTTAGTGATGGCCATTTCGTTGCCGTTCACTTCGATCTTGGAATACTTGCCGCTGTTGGCATCGCTAATCGCGGTCGAAAGCGGTACGCTCTGCGATGCTCCGCCCGAGCCGTACGCTGCCCAAACAATGAGTCCAAACAAAATAATAAGTGCTATAAAACCGACGTTGCGCATGCCACGTCGACTGCTGTTGCCACGGCCATTAGCAGGCCGAAAATTCTTTTTACCATTATCCATATGACAGCATTATACACTACGGGGGAGACGGTGTGGCCTACTCAAGGTGATGTATTCTTTACTTGCCTGCAGCTTGTGGTTTTTGTCAATGTCTGCCTGCTTCCCTGCATTGGCTGTTTTTGCGAACACTACCAGCCGGTCAATAGCTTTGCGGTCAAATGCCGCGCCATGGTGCCGCAGCCACGCGGCCATTGCTTCGCGCGCCACCACATGCGGCAGCATGATAAACCAATGCCGGTCGATTTGGTTCGTCTGGATCTTGCCGCCGAGTAGCGCATCAATTTTGTCATTCAGCACTGCACCTTTTTGGATCGATTCCAGTAACGCACCGCGCTGCGCTTTGGTCATGGCCGGCAATACCCGCAGCCGCAAATAATTGCGCAGGTAATGTTCGTCTTGGTTGGTGCTGTCTTCGCGCCAGGCAATGTCATGTTCCACTGCATACTGCCGGATCTGCTCCTTAGATATGTGCAGCAGCGGACGGATAATATCGCCAGCCGAGCGGAGTGAACTCAGGCCTTTGCGCCCAGTGCCGCGCAGCAAATTAAGAATCGCTGTCTCGACCATGTCGTCCTGGTGGTGGGCAGTAATAATGGCCTGTGCACCCTGCTCGTATAATACTTTCCGTAAAAATGTGTAGCGCGCATCGCGGGCATGTGCCTCGCTAATGCCCGGGCCGAGATTACCCTGCTCATATATAAAGGGCAGCTTGTATTGTTTGGCTGCGGCCTCGACTAACCGGCAGTCTTCCATGGAATCTTCGCGCACGCCATGCTCAAAGTGCGCCACAATTAATTCCAACCCAGGCTGCTTAGCAAGCACGTCGAGCAGGACCATTGAATCCACACCGCCCGACACAGCCACTACATATTTACCTGGTTTGATATCTACATCCATTGGATATAATCTTAGCAGGTATGCAAAAACTCTTCTTTGTGCGGCACGGCCAAACGCAAGACAATATTGACGAGCGCTGGCCGCGCGTCGATATCCCGTTGACTGAAGTTGGCCGCGAACAAGCCCATGCCGCCGGCCAGCAAGCCAAAAAAGACGGCCTGCATTTTGACGTGATTATCGCTTCGCCGCAGCCGCGCGCCCAGGAAACCGCCCGGATTATTGCGCAGGAAATGGGCTATCCGCAAGACCGCATCGAAACATGGCCGCTATTAGTAGAGCGCGACATGGGCACACTCACCGGCGTATATTACCCTGAATTTTTCACTGCCGACCAAGTATACAAAGACCTGGATGACGCTCCTGGCACCGAAAAAATCGAAGCCGTGCAGGCCCGCGCAGCCCAGGCATTGGAGCAGATCAAAGCCCGCCCCGAGGCAAATATTTTAGTGGTTGGCCACGGCATATTCGGCCGAGCCTTCCGCCGCGCCGTGCTCGGCTTGCCCTACACCGATGAATATCGTGAGGCTCGCCCCATAGACCCCTTCCCCAACGCCACAATCGTGGAACTCGTTTAGCCAGCGTTTGTTTCCTGCAACCCCTAGCCAACAGAGATAAAATCTGTTATATTGGACCTCTGTTGGTAGCTGGATGTGCGTACAAGTACGTCCGATCCGACAGTAATGCAACGCTGTTGCATTCTGGGCGGCGTAGCTCAGCTGGTTAGAGCACAGGACTCATAAGCCTGGGGTCAGTGGTTCAAGTCCACTCGCCGCTACCAAACCAAGAGCCTCATCATTCGATGGGGCTTTTAGTTTGCAAGCGGCCGCTAGCTTCGGTTACGGCGCCAGAACAAACCAGCGACTATGCCAGCCCAAGCAGTGCTGGTAATAGTGTCCCACACATCGGGCTGCGGCGAGCTCAACGTCTTTGCGATGCCAGGGAATGTTTCTATTCCCCATCGGGTTTCAGTTACGCAGTTAGCAAGTGCGGCAACGCCCATGATCGCGCCGACCCCAAATACACGGAATCGCCTCAGCGAATCCTCTGGAACGCTCAAAAGTTCGCGATACGACTCGGGTTTAGGTTTTCTGTTCCGGACACCAAGGTACGCTGCTGCGCCTATCATGGCCATGCCAGTGGTGACCGACATGTTGCCGGCGTGGTCGGCAATAAAGTCAATTACCTCTCCTGGCACACCAGGCACGCCTGACGGTCGGCCTTCTGCCATATCAAGCGCTTCAAGCGGTAACGATGCCGCCATGGCCGGCACTACTTGGAATTGGTATGTTTTAGGCGGCTGTTCCATATAAACCTACTGCGCAGTCACAGCAGCAACAGCACCAATGACAGACTCAGCATATTTCGGCTGGCCGACGCCTTCTGGCTGAGGGCCCAGGTTAACCACCTGGTTTTGCATGCCGTCCGTCATGTGGCCGTCAGTTACAAACACCAAAGCCGTATCGTGCCCATCTCTATTCCATGTTTGTACGAGTGCGCCGTCAAATGCTATCGGGGGAACCGTCGCAATTCGCAAGTTCGCTTGACCGTTCGGGCCAACGTGCAGCGCACCAGCTAAGCCGTTCAAACACAAACCATCTAAACGAATTGCCGCTGGCGTGCCGCCTGCTTCTAGCACAATAGCCGGCTCAATTGCCACATACACCGGCTCACCCGTGGCGTGCGACGCAACTAAATCCTTGCTGGTAACCGGCGTACGCCAGTCCTCAGCTTGGGGATCAATTCGATCCACAATAAATTTGCCACCGTCACGCACGTCGTACATCACAACTCCGTTGTATTAGGTTGTATATTAAACATCAAAAACTCCTATATGTCAATGTATGTACCCTGTTTGCTATAGTAGAGTCATGCGAACAATCCAGCGCGACATTGTCGGAGCCTTCATTTTTTCCAACGATAACCACATACTGCTCGGCAAAAGTGGCGACGGTGGTGTGTACCAAGGCGTGTGGGTAGTACCCGGCGGTGGCATCGAACCTGGTGAAACACTCTTGCAAGCCATGAAGCGCGAAACAATGGAAGAGGTTGGCCTGGAACTGACTGACGCAGTTATCACGCCGCTCACCGATGAATTCCTGACCGGCAAAAGCGAAAAAACACTCAAGGACGGTGAACGGGTCATGGTAGAAATGCGCTTTCACGATTTTGTGGTCAAAATCCCTCACCCTGCGGCAGATACCCCGATCGACCTACAAGACGACCTTGGCGAAGCTTCTTGGCTGCCGATCGGTACGCTCGATTCACTCAAGCTGGCGCCAGGTGTAGCATATCGCCTGCGCAAACTCGGCTACCTCTCTTAAATATAGGTTGTACCTGTCCGTAAATGTTGACACTTACGGTTTATTAATGGTATAATATACTTATGATCCAGACTTTGAAGAGCCTTTTAGTTGAGTGGAACGCTAACTACGGTGAGCGCGCCAAGCTGCAGCACGCCTATTTAGCTGCCAGCGTCGTAGGAATTGTTATTGCTGGCCTGGTTGGCCTGCTTAATTACGACGCCAGCCGCGCCATTTTGCGTGTTTGCTTTACCGGCCTCGGCATTGTGGTCGTAAACGCCATAGCTTGGGCTTTACTGTTCAGCTTTGTAATCAACAAGCTGCCAAAAGCTACCAAGAACAGTACCAGCAAGAAATAACAGTTGTTTATTGTACCGATGGATCGCTCCTGGGTGGAAGCGATCCATTTTTTTATGCCGCTGGCTTGGCGAGATTTTCGACAACTGCGGCGTTTGGTAATTTGGTGAGTTCCTGCGGGTCCAAGACGACTTTACTGGACCGGTTCCCGCCGCCCATGATGACTTCGGTCTGTTCCATAACCGCAGCGTCGATGTAAACGGGTATGTCTGCCGGCAGGCCGAACGGCGTCACACCACCAATTTCCATGCCGGTCAATTCCTGCGTCTGTTCCCCATTGGCGAACGACGCCCGCTTTACACCCATTTGTTTACACACGGCTTTATTAACATCTAGCCGGGTAGTGGCCAGTACAATGCAGCAGGCAAAACGCTTGGGGTCGGCTTTGCCCGCAACCAAAATGGCGTTGGCCGACTGGCCAAGGGCAAAGTTATAGTGTTCGCAAAACGCGGCCGTGTCGGCAAGGGCAGGGTCGCATTCCATTTCGCGGTAGGCAATACCACCCTGCTCTAGCCCGTCGTGTACTTTGGTCATCAGGATTGTCATTGCCCTATCATAACAAATAAGATCCGGGAAAATCCCGGATCTTATTGACTGACCGCTTATAAACTACTGGCTATTTGTTCGCTAGTAACGAATCTATGGCTAGTATTTTTTTGTTGGCGGTTTTTACGAATTCAAACGCTAACCCACTCTTGGTTTTCATACGTGTTACCCTTTTTTGTTTTTTGATTTTTTAAAGTTTTTGTTTGTGATCACAACACTTACTATTATACATAATTCTTATGTTTTGTCAAGTAAGTGTACATTGCCACTTGTTATGTAGTGTAGCAACCGTACTGGAACATGCAAGTAGAAACTTTTACGAACTACTGGGGTTATCCACAGTTACAACATCAGGTTTGATTCAGCGTTCTGCGCGCCAATCAAGCCAATGTCTACCTGGCGTTCTTTTGGCCCGTTAAACTCAATCAAAACAATCCGCTGCCAGGTGCCGAGCTGCAGCCGGCCGTTCACGACTGGTACCACCAAGCCTGGGCCAACGATTGACGCCAATAAGTGGTCTGGTGCGTGCTGCGGGTCGTGCGGGTGGATCCATTCTGCCTGAGGCACTAACCCATCCAGCGCGTCCAGCAAATCTTGGTCGGTGCCCGGGTCAAGGTTGGCCGTAGTAATTGCCGCGCTGGAATGCGTTACGAAAATATTTACCTGGCCGGTAAAATCGATACATTCACGCGTTACTTTATCGGTAATGTCGACAACTTCGCGCGCTTTGGTGGTCGGGACGATGATTTGCATATATACCCTTATAGTCTACTTTTTAGTAAGTGTATATGCTCGCCTCTGCAGCTGCAATTATTTAAAGCCGTTAGTTGCCCTGCTTGCCTTCGAGCGCTTCGCCCTGGGCCATGTCCCGTGTGGAATCCTTGAGCGGTGCTTCGCGCAGGAATAATGCCACGACGAATGCTGCAACAGCGAACGGAATAGCCAGCAGGAACATGTCGTGGAACGAGGCAACGTACGACTGCAGCACCATATGTTTAACTTCGGGCGGCAGACCAGCCACACCGCTTGTCAGGTTATTGCCGGTGATCGTTGTACCAGGCACGGCCTGCTGCACGTGATGTGTTAGCCGAGATACCAAAATCGTTCCGAATAAGGCACCACCCAAACTGCTGCCGATGCTGCGGAAGAACGTTATCGTCGACGTTGCGCTGCCCAGCTGCGCACGGTCAGTAGAGTTCTGTACTGCCAGCACGGCTACTTGCATAAACATACCCAAGCCAGCGCCCACGGTCAGCATCCACAGGGATAATTCCAGGTGGGTCGTTTGGAGCGTCAGGTGGCTAAACAACCATAGCCCAGCTGTCAGAATTGAAGTACCTAGGATTGGGAATATGCGGTAGTGCCCGGTCTTAGAGATAATCCGCCCCGAAATAATCGACGCGCCCAGCAACCCGAACACCAGCGGCAGCATCAGCAAGCCGGATTCAGTCGGCGTATTGCCGCGCACAATCTGCTGGTACTGTGGAATGTACAGGATGCTCGCAAACATAGCGATACCAGACAAAATCGACAGCAGCACCGACGTTACAAATATGTCGTTCTTGAATAGCTTAAGGGGGATAATCGGCTCGGCAGCATACCGTTCGCGCAGGATGAATAACCCGCCAAACAGCAGCGACGTGACTGCCAGCCCCAAGATTTCAGCCGAGCTCCAGGCGTACTGCACCCCACCCCAAACTGACACCAGCAAAAGACTGACCACTGCCACCGACAACAAAGCTGCACCAGCGTAGTCAATGCGATGCGGGCTGCGGTGCACCGGTAGGTGCAATTTAGTGCTAATCGAGTACAACGCCAACAAGCCAAATGGGATGTTAATAAAGAATATCCAGTGCCAGCTTAAATGTTCAGTAAACAGGCCGCCCAGTAATGGCCCGGCAACGCTAGAAATAGCAAACACTGCGCCCAGGTAACCCTGGTAGCGGCCGCGCTGCCGGGGTGGAATCACCTCGCCCACAATCGCAAAGATTAGCGCCATTAACCCACCGGCGCCCAACCCTTGCACGGCGCGGAAGATAATTAACTGATCCATGCTTTGGCTCAAGCCACACAGCACCGACCCGGCCAGAAATATAACAATCGACGAAATAAATATCTTTTTGCGGCCATACATGTCGCCTAACTTGCCATATATCGGCGTCACCACGGCACTGGCCAGCAGGTAGGCCGTAGCCACCCAAGACAGCCGGTTCAACCCATGCAGGTCAACGGCAATCTGCGGCAATGCGGTAGATACAATGGTCTGGTCCAGCGCTGCCAGCAGCATAGCCAGCATCAACGCGCCCATGACCACCATAATTTCGGCATGCGTCCGCTCGCGGCCTTCAATCAGCTGCGCTTCGGCCGGGCCATCGGCATGCACCGGTTTTAACTTTAGTTTTAAGAACGACAATAGTCCCATGATTTCTCCTATCCTGTTTATTTCTCGAGTGCTGCGAGCATCTTGGCATTGGCCGTAATGACCGCTTGTAATTCATTATCAGTCAGCTCTACGGCTGATTTCATAAACAATTCACGGCGGGCTGCCTCAAGTTCGGCAAACTTCGCGTCGCCGGCTGATGTGAGGGTTATGTAGAACACGCGGCGATCCTGCTCATCATCGGTGCGGGTAACATACCCAAGGGTATACAGCGATTCCATAAGCTGGGTGATGGCGCTGCGCGTTACCCCTATTTCCTTGGCAACATCGCTGCCGCGAAGGGGCTGCTTGCGCTTTAGTAGGAACAAAACCATCACCTGCCCCGGCGTTAGGTCACCCAGCATCTTAAAAAAGTGGGTTTTCCACGTCCGGTGCAACACTTGCTGGCCATCCAAAAACTGGTCGACTAATTCATCTCTACGCATACATATACCGTTAAGTTACTTAACAGTATAGCCGCTTAACTACATTGCGTCAACCATTTTCAACGCCATATAAAAAGACCCTCACTTGGAGGGTCTTTAGAAAATGCTACTTGGTTGCGGGACCAGGACTCGAACCTGGGACCTCGTGGTTATGAGCCACGCGAGCTGCCGCTGCTCCATCCCGCGTCATTTGTAGCCTAGTAAATATACCAAACAGAGGTGTTATTGTCAATTCTCGGCGTGGTCGCGGTGCAAGAAAAAGTCCATCCAGGCGTTAAAATTGCGCTCGATGGCTGACTGCTTAGCATGCTTTTTGGCCGCGGCGTCTTCTGACTTGGGCAAATCGACAGTATGGGCCAGGGCCACGTTGGTTGGTACGATCAGCACGGTTTCGCCTTTAGCTGCCAGGCCAAAGTCTTTGCGGGCAGCCAGTTCTAGGTACTGCGGCGTGTTGTAGTAATCGTTCTGGAGCTTCATGTTTTCGTTGGTCAGTTTTTGGACGTCGTTCTGCTGCTGCAGTTTGGAAATCTGGCGCTGTAAACCGTAGTTGGCGTCGATGGCTTTTATGCCGCTCCAGGTAATCAGGAGCACGACAACTAGGAACAAGCCGAGGCCAATCATCCGCGGGTCGCGTAACTGCTTGGCATATTGGATAGCTATGTCTTGGTATTTTTTAATTTTTGTTTGCATACGCCTACTAAGAGTATATAACCAACAGGCAATTATCTGCTATACTCTCTCTGTTAGCCGATAACAATGTGGCTGGTGTTTCGCTCGTGACTACAGAAAGCGGCACCGCCGCTTTCTGGGGGCGTAGCTCATCGGTTAGAGCAGGCGGCTCATAACCGCTTGGTGGTTGGTTCAACTCCAACCGCCCCCACCATACTTATACTTAGACATTACATTGTTTTGTTAGCAACTATACAGTAAAATACATACTATAAACTAGCTTCTTTGTGGCGCTGCCACTAATAGAATTCAGGAGTTTTAGTATGTCAGAGGCTGCAAGCGGCCCGAATTGGAGCCCCGAAGAGCGAAGAGATAAGCTTGCTCAAATGCAGAAGATATTGGCAGACAAATACCCCGAAGCCGCCGAGGTTATCAACGGTTTCGATCTAGATGAAGAGGATGCTGGCCTTAACCTGCTCATAGCTGCTGCAATGTTGGAAGGGTCGGTAACGCTTCTTGACACTAAGGAAGCTCCTGTAGCCGAATTTTCAACGACAAACACCGAGGGCGGCATTGAACTCCAAGCTCGTGTTCCAACTGCCGACGGAGTGACAATGTCTGTACAGAGCGCAGATGCCGTGGCCCAGGTCATAGAGCCTATTGGGTCTGATTTCGACGCTGGTATCCGCGCAATCACTGGCGAATAGCGTGCCGTCTTGACAGAAGGCGAACGTCCGATATAGTTAGCCGGTATCAAATAGTTTAACCAAAGCAAAAGGAGGGTTACGCCTTGGCTTTACCAGAACTTGCCGCTCAAGAAGTACTTACAGCCCAACAGCACGATCCGATGTCGATCGTCATTGTAGGGCTGGGGAAAATGGGCGCCCGGATGGGTGCGAAACTCGTTACTGAAGGACACGAAGTATACGGCTGGGATATTAACCCTGACGCCCGTGAAGTTGGCGTAGGCATGGGTATGTACGTACCCGAAACCCTCGAAGAAGCACTTTATGCACAACCCGATGGTGACCGCATTATATGGCAAATGTTGCCGGCAGGCGTAACTGAAGCCGGGTTAGATGTCATCGCCGGCCTAGTGAACCCTGGCGACATTGTGATCGACGGTGGCAACTCTAAATACCAAGACACTGAGCGGAACGCTGCCCGATTGGGCGAGCGCGGCATCCGGTTCTTGGGCATAGGGGTAAGCGGCGGCATAAAAGCGGCCGAGACCGGCTACCCGCTGATGGTCGGTGGCGACCAAAGTGCATACAATGACATAACGCCGATCTTGGACAGCCTTTCCCGCCCGAACGGCGGCCACGAATACTTTGGCGCAGGTGGTGCTGGCCACTTCGTAAAAATGGTACACAACGGCATTGAATATCCAATTATGCAGGCAATTGGCGAAGGTTTTGGCGTCATGCGCGAGGGGCCATATGCGCTTGACCTGCTCCGCGTCGCACGACTTTACCAAAGAAACACACTCGTTTCTGGCTTTATGATGGACATCACCGCCGAAGCGTTAGCAGCCGACCCTGACCTAGCCTCTTACTCGGGCGAGATCGGTTCCGCATCCGGCGAAGCGCTCTGGACCGTGGAGGAAGCTGCCCGGCTCGGCGTTCCATCTGAGTCAATCGAGCAAGCGATCGACTTTAGGCGGCGCTCCGCAACAGACCCAGACGTCAGTGGTTCTTTTGCAGCCAAGGTAGTTGCCGCCCAGCGCGCGACCTTTGGCGGGCACCCCGTAAAACGGGCCTAGCCAAGCGATTCCACATAAAAACACCACCGCTGAAACACGGTGGTGTTTTTATATTGGACTATTTACTACTGTGTGAAGGAGTCCGGGTACTGAGTAGTATCTGGGTACTGGGGCGTAGTAGTGTCTTTGTAGTTGCCGTAGGCGGTCAGGTCGTAGCATTGTTCGCCGCGGCCGTGCTGGTAGCTAGCGCTAAAGACATCTTTGCTGGAGCTTGCTGGGTTGCCCTTAGCTTTCTTAAACGTGGCACAAAGCTGGTATGTCAGGCCGTAGTAGCTGCTGCCAGTGTTGCTGTCGTGTTTGTAGGTAACCAACTTTTTCTTGACCAGATTTTTAGCGCCGTCCTGATAGGGCTGGTTGAACGTCAAATCGTCGAGCGAGGCTGGCAAGCGGTTATTCTGGGTAGTAAAGTCGTCGATGGCTGTGCTAACCGTGCCGATGTTGGCTTCGATGAGGCGGTCGTTACGGGTGCCGATCAGCGAGCGGAACGGGCCAGCAATCGCAAAGATAGTCGTAACAATTACGACAGCGGTAATAATCAGCGGGAAAATCCTGAGTATGCGCTCTAGGCGAGCAAACTTCATGATACGGGCGAATAGCAACCCGCCAAGTAGTGCTACGACGAGCGAGCTAATAACAGTAATTTTGGTGTCAGCCGAAAACTGGCCGTTAATGATCCAAGACATGACGCTGACAACAGCCGTGATCAGGCCGCCGACAACCGCCAGGAATACGACAATGGCGTTGAGCACCAACACAACAGCGGCAAAGCCGTGTTTTTCGTGCGGTTCCCGCTTGCTATACATGCGGTCGGCAAATATTGCCAGTGGCAGCAAACAAATAACTGCAGCGAGCGAATACATGCCGAATTCGTAACCCGAGGACGCGCTGTGTACGAAGAAGTACGTCAGCGTGGAGCTAAGGAACACACTCAAAGCTACGAGGGCCCATTCCCACAGGCCGTAGGTCACCCACTGCCAGACGATGTCGATGGCGTTATTTGGGGTGCCCGGCTTGTGAGCTGCTGGTTGTTGGGATTGCAAGGGCTGCTGGTACTGTTGTGGCTGCGGCGGTAGTTGCGGACCAGGTGCTGGCCACAACGGTGCCGGTTCGTGGGCGGTCGGAGGGTTATATTGCGGGTGGGGTTGCGGTTGTTGTTGCCAGGGTTGTTCTGGTGGCGTTTGGGGTGTTGTTGGTTCCATGCGCATAAGTATGGTGCATAGCACCGTTTGCTGCAATATGGCTTAACTTTTTAAACTTCGGCAAGCAGCTGCAACAGTTCGTCTGCGCTTTGGGCAGCCATGAGGCGCTCACGCACTTCTTTGGCGCCGTCGAAGCCGTTGATATAAATCTTGCAAAACTTATTGAGCGTGGCTATGCGCCGTTCGGCGCTCGCCCATGTGGCTGCAAATAATTCTACGTGCTGCTTGTAGAGAGCTACGCGCTGTTCCTTGGTGAATGTGCCCCACGGACTGTCCTTTGCAAACACAAATGGGTCGTGGAATATACCACGGCCAATCATGATGCCGTCGAGCTGGTGCTTGGCAGCCAGTTCGTGCGCCTGCCGGTGGCTCATAACGTCTCCGTTGCCAACGATCAATGTCTGGGGGGCAAGTCGGTCACGCAGTTCGCGCACGCGCTCAATGGCGTCCCAGTGCGCGGGCACCTCGCTCATTTCCTTACGGGTGCGTCCGTGTATAGTTAACATGCTAAGGTTTTGCTGGAGCAGGAGTTCGTGCCATGTGTAGTCAATTTCGTTAAAGCCCAGGCGAGTCTTTACGCTCACTGGCACGCGGCCAGCGGCACCTTCCTGTGTGGCTTTGATAATTTGCAGTGCCAATTCCCTGTTGTTGATAAGGTCACTGCAACAGCCATTACCAACCACGTTTTTGATCGGGCAGCCCATGTTAATGTCGATGCCAGCAAAGCCCATCTCGACCAGTTCGTTGGCGGTCTTGCGATAATTTTCTGGATCTTTGCCCCATATTTGGGCGATAATCGGCTGTTCGTCAGGGGTAAATTGGATGCGGCGGATTAAACGCTCGCGGCCCACGCTCTGCAAGCCGTCAACGTTTACGAACTCAGTAAAGAACAGGTCGGGGCGGGCACATTGGGCCACGATGCGGCGGAATACAGTGTCGGTGACATCGTCCATGGGCGCCAACACTAAGAACGGCTTGGGTAAGTCGGTAAGCACGGACATGTTTAGCGCAGAATACCCTTAGTCGCAAGTACGGCCCGGGCCAACTCCACACCACGCGTTAGGCGGGCGCGTTCGTCTTCGGTAAGGGGCTTGCGATCTTGTAGTTCCCATGGCCGACCACCGGGGTAACCAACCCCAGCCTCTTCACCATATTGCGCGCCATGGCCTGAGCGGCGACGAGCAGGCACTTGACGAGCGCCACGCCAGCGGGCAGTACCTGGAACTTGCCCAGCTGCGACTTCGGCGAGGCCAGTTACAGCCGCGGCACGCGCCGGGCTCCAGCCCATGGTTTCTACCAAAAGCTCAGCGCGGCGCTCAGCAGCCGGATCCGGAGTTTCACCCACTTCGGCCGCACGTGCTGCGGAAGCTATTTCGGCAGCTGGTACTGGCGTACCAACCGACAGATCCAAACTTGCTGGATCAACCGCTGGGAATAATTCGTCTTGGACGCATTCTGTCGTCACTTTCATAGAGTAAATTATACCATCTTTGTTATGTTTATTCAATCTGTACGTCTGGTGTTTACCGGCTACAGACCGGCGGCGGTAACCCGGGCTTCGGCTTCTTTTTGGAGCACAGGCGGAAAGGCCAGGCGGCGCTGCACGGCTTTTAGAGCTTCGGGGGTAGTCAAAGCAAGATTTGGGTCAAAAAAAGCCTCGCCGTCGTGCGGTTGGTTGCGCGCTATTACGTGCACGTGGGTATGCGACACCTGGTTACCCCATACGCAAGTACCAACACCACGCCCTGGCTGCAATGTTCTAGCCAAGTGTTGGCGGGTAATGCGCACCAGTTCCCACAGCTGGCGGTAACGGGCATCTGGCAGGTCATCTACGAGAGAGACCGGTTCTGCCGGGATCACCAATACATGATTATCAGTAACCATCTTACTGGACGGGATCACCATAAAACGATTTTTCTTGTCTACATACAAGGCATAGGCAGCTTCGGGATTGTCCCAAATCTCCTCAAACACGGTCTTCTGGCTCATATGCCTAACTATACATCAGCAACACCGCGGGGCAAGCGCAGGACGAGGCAGTAAGGTATCTAACCTACTCCCAGCGGAAGACACGGAAAGCGATGATGTAAATAACCACAGTCCAACCAAGCACGATCAGCATTTGGGTGCCGATTTCGAACAGCCCTTTGCCTTCGGTGGTGATCAAACGGATACCGTCAATGACTGGTGATAGCGGCAGGTAGTCGGTAATCTTCTGTAGGAAGTCTGGCATACCGTATCGTGGGAAGAACGTGCCTGAGAGGAACATCATTGGGAACACCACAATGTTCGCCAGCGGCGCGGCCTGCCGTTCGTTACGCGCCCAACCACCAATAGCCAAGCCAATGCCCAAGATCATGGTGATGCTCAGCACCAGCCAGACGATGATCGACAGCCAATTACCTACAACATGCAGATCAAACACAGCGATAGCCACAGCAAACATCACAGCCAGCGAGAAGAGCCCGATAATGGCCTGGGATATCATCATGGACGTAAAGTACTGCCAGACGCGCAGCGGCGTGGTGTGCAAGCGGCGCAAGATACCTTGCTTTTTGAGTTCGGGGAACACATTGACCGGCCCAAAGATGCCGAGGCCGATAATCGAGAACCCGAGCAAGCCGGCAAAGGTGTAGTCGAAGCGCGACAGGCTCTTGTTGCTCAGTGCTTCACCCTTGGCTGTAAATGGCAGGGTAGTCACCACATACTTGCTGTTGCGCTCCTTAAAGGTACCCTGCAACACGGTGACGAGTGTCTGACCAGCCTGTTCGTTGTTTTGGGTGTAGATCACCTGCGCTTGGCCGGCAGGCGTGCCGTTTTTGGCTTCACCAAAGTTATCGGGCAACACGATTGTGGCATCCAGCTGCCCGCGGGTCATTTTTTCTTTCGCGTCGGCCATGCTTACGGCTTTTTCGTCTACTTTAAAAACTTTGGATTTTTTAATCTCATCCGTAACTTGTTTAGATACCGTGCTGTGTGAGTCGTTGATCAGTGCAACACGGAATGATACACCGCCGCCCTTGTTGGCTAAACCGCCGAAGACGAACAGAAAAATAAGCGGAAATGCGACACCAAAGAATAGTGCCAGTTTGTCGCGAAAGAACCGGCGGGTGTTAAGCCGGGAGAAAACCCAGACGGTAAAAAGTTTTTTCTTCATGATTAATCCCTTAACGCCTTTCCGGTAAAGTCGATGAACACGTCTTCGAGGTCAGCCTGTTCAACGTGCTGCGGCTTTTTGAAGCCCTTGGCAAGCAATTTCTTAACAAGATTCTTAGGTGAGTCGAGGGCAATGATTTTGCCTTCGTCCATAATGGCCACGCGGTCGCAAAGCAGTTGCGCTTCATCCATGTAGTGGGTCGTCATGATAACGGTCACACCCTTGTCGCGGATCTGTTTGACTAAATCCCATAGGTTGCGGCGTGCTTGCGGGTCAAGGCCAGTGGTTGGCTCGTCCATAAAGAACACTTTAGGGTTGTGGACTAATGCGGCGGCAATGCTAAGGCGCTGGCGCTGTCCGCCAGATAGGTTTTCGGCAAATGCGCCGGCCTTTTCGCCCAGGTTTACGTCGTCCAGAAATTCCCGGACACGTACTTTTTCGCCATATGCCGCAGCAAACAGTTCGATAAGCTCAGTGAGTTTGGTCTTATCCTGGAACGCCGGGGACTGGGGCTGCACACCGATAATGCGGCGGATTTCCCAAGGGTTAGTGGCAACGTCGATGCCGTCGATGGTAGCAGTACCGCCGTCGATCGGGCGCATGGCTTCGATCATCTCGAGTGTGGTTGTCTTGCCGGCGCCGTTCGGGCCGAGGATCCCAAACACTTCGCCTTTTTTAACTTCAAAGCTAATGCCTTTTACTACTTCTTTGTCCCCGTAGACCTTACGAAGACCTTCTACTTTTAAGATGGATGTCATACTACTCACTATACATAATTTAACAAAGTTAAGGAAGTTCTAGCTATAATAAAACACCCGGATATTACAAACCGGGTGTTTTACCAAAAAGTATATTTACTTAATGCGCTTAACGGTCAAGAAACCGTTCTTGTCGTTTTCGACGACGGTCATACCGTCAGGAAGCTTGTCTACTGTTTCCGGACGTTCATCCTTGCTGAAGTAGAAGATGGTTTGCACCTTACCACCGCGCAGGGTGACTTCTTTGGAATTCAAGTAGTAGGTTACGCCCTTTGAGTTTGTGTGAGTGTATGCCATTGCTAGAATTTCCCCTCTTGTTAGCATTAGTAATGGTATCCCTACCATACTCTGGTGGATTTTTGTTTGTCAACTGCTTTTCCCATCTGGGCCCTTTCGTACAAAAATTGTACAGCCCAAACGCTTGCCCCCATTGTGCTTATGTATTACACTGGGTTCATATATAAAGAGACAATAAACAGGGGGATTTCATGGAATTCAATATGAATCGTGGTTCGCAACCTGCCGCTCGGCCAGCTCAAAGCCCGGCTGCGGCTACTACGAGCAACGGGAGTAAAGCGCCACATAGGGTAGGCAAGAGCCCAGCTTGGTTGCGGGTAATGTGGATTGTACTGCTCTTTGCAGCGACGATCCTCGTAGTTTCGATTGCATTCCTGTTGTACGTTGGCGGGCCTAAAGAAGGCAACTTCGTAGACAAAAAGAAGCAACAAGCCGTCTTCTTGACCAACGGTCAGGTCTACTTCGGTCACATTAAGGAAGTCAACAAGCAGTACATCAACTTGACTGGCATTTACTACCTGAACGTTAACCAGCAAGTACAACCCGACCAAAAAGACAAGAACGCTACGAACACGAACAGCAACAGCAGCATTTCACTTGTGAAGCTCGGTTGTGAACTGCACGGACCAGTTGACCAAATGCTTATCAACCGCGACCAAGTCACTTTCTGGGAAAACCTGAAGGATGACGGCCAGGTTGCCAAGGCAATTAGCCAATGGGTACAGCAGAATCCAAAGGGCCAGACGTGTAGCACGCCTAGCACCAACACTACCACTCAGCCTTAGCTGACGGTATACCTCACAAACAACTCCCTCACCCGAGGGAGTTGTTTTATATCCCTCCTCTTTTATGTCTTTGCCTGCAATGGGGCTATTCAACACTTCCAGAAAGCCCCTACGCGCAGCGCATTAAGGGGTCTTATAGACCGCCTGGAATGCTCTGGCTGCGGTCGCTTTAGCTTTCTGAAATGCGTTGAATAGCTCACGTGGCTGGCCCCTTCGCCTGTTGCAGGGACTAAATCGAAGCGGAGCCGGACAGGAAGGCTGGGAGCCTTCCGTACCCGCGCGTGAGCGGTCCCTGTAATGGGTGAGGGTGTCAGCCAATGGAGGTGTTGAATAGGCATCTGCCAGTAAAGTAATTAACGGGTGATGGCTTCGAGGATGCGGCCGGCTACGAAGCGCAGCACGGCCAGCGCGAAGAATAATGCGCTGAATGCCAGGGTAATGCCGGCAAGGTCTGGTGACCAGGTTGGTGTAGCGAAATTAAACTTGTAGAGCTCGGCCGGAATCGTGCGCTCTGTGGTGCCATGGTCCTTTACATACTGTTCGATGCACGGCACGCGCGGGCCGCCAGAAAAGCTGCCAGGGTACAATTGTTCGCAGTGGTGCTGGGCATCGGTGTAGATCTTTGACGTGGTGTCTGCCACGCGCGCTTTTTCGGCAGCCTGTAAGCGCTCGTAGGTATGCGTAAGCTGAATGGGTGGGTACACACCGCTGCCATCGGCCAGGCTGGTGTTCATATGCGCATTTACAAAAGAACGCAGCTTATTCAGCGCGCCGACAACGTCGGTATTATTCCGGTCGGCCGCATACACATTAGAACGCAGACTAACCATGGTGGCGTAATTATTGCGCAAGGACACAACGCCAATAACACCGAATATTACGCATAATAGCAGCAGGTACCACGTCCGAACGGGGCGGATGCGGGTCCACAGATGGTGTAAGGATCGTTTGTTCATGTTTATTTGCTTATCGTACTTCTACCAGTGTAGCATAGTGGAATGCACGTATATTTTTCTGGAATTGGCGGCTCGGGGATGAGTTCGTTTGCGCTCCTTGGCAAACAAGCAGGCTTCGAGATCAGCGGATCCGACAAACAAGATGGTTCGTATATACACTACCTAAAAGACCACGGCGTCACCGCAATTGACTTTGACCAGTCGTACGACCACATTGCCAAAGTCCATGCCGAGCACCCGATTGACTGGTTCGTATACAGCTCGGCGGTTAGCATGGAGCAAGCCGACCCCCCAGAAATCCAATTCTGCAAGGAGCATGGCATCCGCATCAGCAAACGGGACGAATTCCTAAACATGTTACTGGAAGAAAAGAAACAGAAATTAGTAGCGATCGCCGGCACGCACGGCAAAAGCACCACAACGGCCATGGTCGTGTGGTTGTGCCGCGAGCTGGGGTTGGATGTCAGCTATTCGCTCGGTGCCAAAGTTGGCTTTGGGCCGCTCAGCGTATTCCACCCTGCGGCCGAATATTTTGTATATGAATGCGACGAGTTTGACCGGAACTTCCTGGCCTTTAACCCGTATTTAAGCGCCATCACAGGCCTATCATGGGACCATCACGAAATATTCCCCACCCGGGAAAACTATAACGAAGCATTCCGTACCTTCATTAGCCAAAGCGAACATACGATTGCCTGGCAGCGCGACCTTGAGTATCTCAACATGCAGCCTGGTGACGCACTGACCGTACTAGACCCAGATGAACCGCATGTCGGCCAGCTAACACTGGATGGCAAATTCAACCGGGAAGACGGCTGGCTGGCTATCCAGGCAGTGCACTCATTCCATGACGCGCCGGTTGAAAAACTAGAAGAGATCATGAACCGCTTCCCTGGACTCAAACAGCGTATGGAACTCCTTGCCCCTAACCTGTACACCAACTACGCCCACACCCCGGAAAAAATCAGGGGCGGCATGAGCGCAGCATTGGAAATCGCCAAAAAGAATGGCCAAAAATTGGTCATCATATATGAGCCCCTGACCAACCGTCGGCAGCATTACATTAAGGATGATTACAAAGACTGCTTTGCAGGTGCTGAAAAAGTGTATTGGATACCGTCTTACCTGGCCCGCGAAGATCCAGACCTGCCGCTTCTTACCCCCGAAGATCTCATTCCTTACTTGAGTGACCCGTCGATTGCTGAACCTGCCAAACTGGATGACAGTCTGCTTACACAGGTCCGCGAGCATTTAGCCAATGGCGACTTAGTAGTTGCTATGGGTGCCAGCGGCAATGGCAGCCTTGACGACTGGCTGCGCGAACACTTTCAGTCATAGCAGCTTAGCGCCTAGAAAAGAAACGCCGCAGCAAAGAAGGCGAGCAGTAGTATGACAACCCCCATCCACAGTAAGGGGCTGCTGAAGGCTTTGGCTGCGCTGCTCTGTGGAGCTGGTAAACGGTGGTTAGAATCTGCCTGGCCCTGGCCGGCAGCTAGTTCGTGGGATTGGCCAATCTGGCCGCTGCCGATCAACGGCTCTTCGCCGTAATTGGGTTCGTAATTAGAAACGTCTGAGGTTAGCTGAGCCGCTGCCCTGGCGGCAGCAAGTGCTGTTGCAACTGGGTCAGGCGGAGCGGCCTCGGCGCGCTGTTCAGCACGGAGTTCGTCGCCGAATTCATTGACCCCTTCCCGCTCAATCAGCTTGCCGGTGCGCTTATCGACTACCATGTCGACCCATTCGCTGCGCACGACTTTTTCATCTGGGGATGCTGCTACTACACGTTCGGCAGCCACAGCAGTCGAAACCGCAGCCGCCTGTTCGGCAGCCGCTTTTTGCTGCTCGGCGGCGAGCTGGTGGTTCGCCTGGGTAAGGTGTTCAACTTGTTCATGGGTAACGCGCTGTTCATTCGTTATGGTGGCGATGTGCTCGTTCTGTTCCTTAACGGTTTGGCGCAATTCACGATTTTCGGCCTGGGCTGCATGCTTGCCTGCTTCATGGCCGGCAATTCCGCCTACCACACCGCCAGCTGCTGCACCGGCAACGAGTCCTGCTTCTACACCATGTGCCGCACCGCCAGCCATAGCCCCTGTCAAGACGGCTGCCTCTGCCGCTACGCCTACAAGAGACGCCGGACCAAACCCTCGCCTGCGCGGATCGTTCGCTGGATACCACTGCGGGCGTTCACCTCCCGTTTGGTGGGGAACATTATTATTTGGCGGAAGCGGTGGAGTTGGCCCCTGTGGTTCAGTGGAATCATAATCGAGTGGTGACTCTCCGTTCTCATACGTTCCGTATGGGACGGCCGCATTCGGGTTAGGCCGGGCTGGCCCCGAGGCAGAAGAAGTAGCCTGCACAAAATCTTCGCCCATGTCGGCGTGCTGCATAATATCTTCGAACTGGCCGGTCGTGCTTTCTGGATGCCACTCAGGCACTGTGCGGGCAGGTGGTGCCGCGTCAAACTCTTCCCATAGCTCATCGGGTTCAGTCGCAGCTACCTCGGCTGCCATGCCTGCTGCCGAAGGCGCAGGAGCGATAACGTCTTCTGGGTGGGCTTCCGGCGGGGTATTAATGTGAACGGTGTGGGTTTCGTGCCACAGTGCGTCCTCGGGGCGAGATTCTTTCTCTTGCTGTGCCTCATGTATGGGCGCAACAGGCTGCTCGCCAGCAGCAACGTTGTCTAGGCTCAGCTCAGGCAGCGAATCCGGTTCAGGCGCCTTATCGATTGCCTCAGTTTGATCAAACTCATCCCATAGATCATCGTGCAATTCAGCTAGCTCTTGGTGAGGCCCTTCGGCAGGAATCTCAATTTTAGCGGGTTCGGGTTCGGCAGCCTCGTGTTCCTTAGATTCTGCTTTAGACTCTTCCTTTGGCGGCAAGTCCTTGATCTCTAGCTTCTCGAAAAGCGGTATTATCCGCTCGTTACGCTTTGGCTCGCTGGCATGAATCTCAGACGCCGGCAACGGCACACGCAAAGGGGACTTTTTGTCCTTGTCCTTCTTGTCTTTGTCCTTGTTATTGTCCCCACCGTTGTACTCTCCGTAAGGAGACGGCGAAGACGGAGATGATTCCATTGTTAGCCTTTCGCTATATATCTATTTGATTATAGTACACGGCTGCTATTTATGATGTGGTTCATGCCAACCTAACTCGTGATACATGTCTCCGCGCTGGATCGCTTGCAGCCCGGCAACTTGGAAAGCCATTATTTTGTCGAAGGGCAAATCGCTGCTTTTAAACCAAGCGAGCGCTCTGTGGCGTTCCGGCTCCATGTTCTTGGGCGTACCGCTCCATTTGAGCGCTTCAAAAAAGATTCCGGCGCGCACATCGTCGGCGTCCCGCCCTAAACGGTGCATGGAAAGTACTGGTTTTAGGTCGGCAGCGTGTATTTTGACGTTAACTTCTTCGAGAGCTTCGCGGACCGCGGCAGCGCTGAACGCTTCGCCGTGTTCTACGTGGCCGCCGGGCAATGCATAAAAGCCGTCGGCATAACCAGTTTTTTCGCGGAGTACGAACAAGATGTCATCACCCTTACGAATAATAACCGAAACCTCTGGAACGTTCGTGGTGCCTCTCACCGGTTGTCGCCCTCGCCAACTATTTTACCGCGCACTTTGCGACTCTTTAGTTTTTCGACATTACGCGACATTATGTCATCGAAAGATAGCCCTAAGCTGTGTGCCATAACCGCAATGTACCAAACGACATCGCCAAGCTCCTTGGCGAGTTCATCCAAATCCTCTTGGGAGATCTTGCCCTCTTTGTAGGCGACAATCTTTTTCCACTTCTCAACTACTTCGCCGGCCTCACCAGCTACACCCATAGCCCAAATAGTTTTTTCCATAAGAGGTTCGTGGGTATTGTAAGCGGTGGTCAGAGCTTGTTTTTGGTACTCATCAAATGTCATGCGATGTTCCCCTTTTCGTCTATTATAACCGCGCCAGGCCGCACTACTTCTAGCTTGCCGTTTACGAAGCGGGCAACGGTGGACGGCGGGCGGTTAGACATATCGCCTCCGTCGGCGTAAAAGTCTACGTCGTTGCCAAAATATGCTTTGGCCTCGTCAAGGTTAGCCGCCGGTTGGTCACCATGCCGGTTGGCGCTACTAGTAAGCAACGGGCCAGTTTGCTCAAGTAAGGCCCTGACTCCAGGATCAGCGACCACCCGGAAAGCCCGGTGGCCGGTGTCTTGATATAAATATGCCAACTCTTCGCCAATCGGGAGTTCGATACTGAGCGGGTTCGGCCACAAGTGGGCCACGCTGCGCACCACTGCCTCATCCACGCCTAAGTCTATGAGCTGCTCAATGTTGGCAGCAATTACCGTCCCCGGCTTAAATTGGTCTTGGCGGCCTTTAAGATCATACAGGTGCCTCACGGCATCCGGGTTCTGCGCAAGGGCGGCTAGCCCATAAATGGTATCGGCCGGCAGCACGCCAACACTGCCGCTATGGAGCAGTGCAGGTAAATGAGGATCGCGGATTGAAAGCAACGTAAGCATAGAACTCAGGACTGGGACGTCATGTAGATCATCACAGCTATGCCGCTGAGCGCGAGCATAATCAACACAGTTACAGTAATAAGAGCCACCGGGGCTGGCGACTTGGGTGAAAACGGCTTAGGCTGGGACGGCTTTTTTGATGGAGCTGGAGCAGGCGCCTCAGGTGCCTTGTGTTCAGGTTCTGGTTCTGCAGCTGGAGTTTCTGGCAAAGCGGCCGGAGTCTTGGGTGCTGATTCAGCAGATTGGTCGGCAGGTGCAACAGCCACGTCCATGCGCGGCGGGTCAGACGGCGCCGATACTGGAGCCGAAACCGGGGCTGGAGTTGGGGCGGCCGGAACAGCCGGAGCTGCAGCAGCCGGTGCGGGGGCTGGCGGCCTTGGGGGCGCAGAGATATCCATAACCGGTCTTGAGGGGGTAGTTTGCGGGTGCATAAGTCTTTATTCTTCTGTTGTATATTATATCACGCGCCTTCAGCTAGAGCATGTACTTGTCGGCCTGCTTTATTATTAGGCCCTCGCTGAGCAAATCCCCCAGCACATCGCCCAAACGCTCATCCGCGATTTTGGCAGATAGTTCGCTGGCTGTCCTTGCCTGCTCACCTAATACTTTTAACACTAGGCCGCGGACTTGCCGCTTAGACCCAACGAATGCCGTTTGCTTCGTGTAATGCGCGCTTTTGCGTGAGGCATTGCCGCTTGTCTGCTTTAAATTAACACCGTAGTCCATGAGCGCCCAGTACCACTCTCGCGGGTTATCAGGTAACTCCTTGGCTACAATATCGGCAATGTCACGGTCGTGCACCAGCTGCCCGTCAGCGAAAAAATGATGAATGAACACTGTGCGGATATTCGTTTCGATGAACACCACCGGCTTGTTGAAGGCATACGCTAACACTGCGCCGGCTGTGTTTTTGCCAATACCTGGGAGTTTGGAAAGCTCAGCGACAGTGATTGGCAGCTGCCCGTCAGGCAAACCAGCTACAGCTTGTGCGGTCTGCCACAAAAATTTAGCGCGCCGGTTGTAACCCAGCCCGCTCCAGGCTTTTAGGACGTCGCCGAGCGGCGCGGCCGCCAGCACAGTAAACGATGGGAACTGCCGGATAAAGGCCTCAAACTTTGGTATCACGCGCGGCACTTGGGTCTGTTGCAACATAATTTCGGAAACAAGTACTTTGTAAGGGTCAAGCCGCCCGTCTGCTTCGGGCCTGCGCCACGGTAGGTCGTGGCGGCCGTGTGTATGGTAATACTGCCAAACTTCTTTTTGGAATGCCGACTCTTTCGCACCGTTCATGCATCCAGCATAGCGTAGCTAGGGGCTACTGGCCAGATGAGAAGCCGTAGGTATTGAAGACGTCGGCAATCTTGTGCGGGACAGCACCTATCTGGGTGCCTACTGCGTAATCAGCTGTTTCGCTGCCGGTTACCACTCGGTATACGGCACTCTCGTTGGTTAACCAATGAATGGGATTGGTTAACCCATTCTGCCGTTGGAGGTCAGCGTCCTTGCCCGACCGGCTGTCGTGGAATACCAATACGCCCTGGTTATCGCGGCTGTCCGACCACAGGCTTTGCCCATTGGCTGCCGGGTTTTCTGCAAACATGCGGCTGGCATAGACAGTCGGTGCGCCGATTTGGCTGTTTGCGCCGGTCGTAAAGTTTGACGTGTACCAGCCGTCCGAAGTCTGCAAGTTGAACGTGTTGTAGTCGGTACGGTATACCGTCCACACCTCTTTGTCTAGAATCGTTTGCTTGCCGGTGCCGTCCGGGCTGACCTTAAAGAATCCAGGCTTGGCTGTGGCATCACTCTCGCTCGCCGCAACTGCATAATAGATATTGTTTTGGGCCGAAACCACGCTCTTGAATAGGTTAGCCGCGGCCAGCTGTAAGCGAGTGGTCGAGGCGTAGTCGTACGAAATAATACTGCATTTGCTCGCTGCTGGCGTGGTGGGGTCTGAGGAAACTTGCTCAAAAATGAGCCGCGAGCCAACCCAATCGATAAGTTTGATTTGTTCAGCGTGCGCTATGGTCACCGTGTCGCCAGTTGCTATTGTGATAATGGTTAACGTGTTAAGCAAAAACCCGTCGGCATCTTTTTGGTTGTCGCGTGTGGAAACCAATGCCGCGCGGCTGCCGTCTGGGCTGACCACCAGGCTGATGTTGGTATTTTCGCTGCCGGTACCGGCCAAGATCACCTTTTTATTCTGCCCGTCAGCGTCGCTGCTATAGACATCGTACTTGCCGCTTTGTTTGTTGACATATACCACCTTGTGGGTAGTAACCAACCCCACTGGTACAGCCTGTTCGGTGAGCGCCTTAACGACCACCGTATCTGTGCGATAGCCGTCGTGCACTATTTGTATAGGCAAATCTACGGCGTCGGTCCCTGGCAAAATAAGCACCGCTTTGCCGTCTTTATCAGACAGTGCCGTGGCTTCACCGCTGCTCACCTCCGCGCCGGCTATTCCGTTACCCGTCAAAAAATCCTGGACGCGCACCGTGTACTGCACACCCACAGCTTTCAATCGTATATTGCCTAATGGGTTACTGCCCCAGCCGATGGTGATCTGCCGGTCATACCGTGCAAAGCCCGGGCGGGTGACCGACAGCGTTGTTGGCCCAAGCCGTAAGTCATGTACAGTTGCCTTGCCTTCGCTGTTTGTTCGCGCTGTAGCAGCACTAATTTGCACCTGAACGTTCTTGAGCGGCTGGCCAGTGACTTCGTCAATCACGGTTACTGAAGAACTGGAGCGTACACCAGCGTAGTTCAAAACCCAGTGGCGTGCCGGCTGCACCACGGCCGTGGCAGTGATACCAGCTAAGATGAGCAAGACTACGCAGTAACGGAGCGCCTTACTGTGCCAAAAACGGTACGCCCGGCTGCGGCGCGGCACAGTGGTTGTAGTTTCGGTGGCCGCATCCTGGATTGCCAGCAGCTCATCACTTTCGGTTGCTACGATGTCGTCAACGGCTTGGTTCGTTTGAGGGTCGTCGAACGGCATAGGCGTATCCTGGCTAGCCGCCGCCTCAGACTCTTTCGGGTCTTCGGCAGGGCTTGCCTTTTTAGGTTCTGCTTCGTCTTGCCGTTCAGGCATTACTACCCTCCGTAGCCGTAGCCGTAGCCGCGAATGTAGTAGTTGGGCTTGTAGTAATCACTTACCTTGATAGCAGACGTAACGCCATCGGTTAGGCCGTCAACGGGCATAATGTGCATTTCGCTGCTCTTTTTAGTGACGAGGAGGTAGCCGTCGGTGTACCAGCCATAGGCTACGTGGTCATCGGATGAACCAGGCAATTGCTTGCCGTTCTTACCGCTGCCGTCGCCTACGAAGAATACGTTCTTACCGTCGCGATACTCTGTCCAGAACGTCTTGTTACCAGATGGTGAAACAATATAGGTGTTGTACGTGCCCTGGTAGAACTCGTCGTCGGTCAGGTCTTCGGCAGTGATTTTGCCGTCCTTGTAGGCGTCGTGCTTGTATTTGCCGTTGTTATCAATGGGGTAGCGGATGTAAATTTCGTTAAAGTCAGCCGGGCGGGTGTTCAGGTCAAGATAGTATGAGTTGGTTGGTGGGTAGCCCTTGACGGTTTTCCGTTGGCTGCCGTCAGCTTGCACGCTGTTAAACGTGGCTTGCTTGCTGCTGAGGTCGAAGCCGCCGTTCTTGTTCCAGGTCTTGGTGTAGACAACTTCCTTGTCGAGGATATAGACGTTGCCCAGCGATTCCCCGCGATAGTTATATTGGTCGCCCTCGGCTGTTGTCTGGTCTAAGACTGCGATACCCTTGCTGCTGGCATCATAGCTCTTGAGCGCCTGGCGCTTAGGCTGCCAAATGCTGACTTTAGTGCGGTCGACCGTGTACACAAACCGGCTACCGCTCCATCCGTATGGAGTGAATGTGGCATCGCCCTCATCCATGGTGGTCAACTTGTCGGTGTCTGTCTCAATCAGGAATAATTTGGCGTTGTCGCCACCGTCGCGTTTGCTCAGGAGTGCAATATATTTCCAGTCGCGCGAGGCCAGTAATACGGTGTTGTTCTTGTCTTCTTTGCCAGTGCCGGCCAATACGGTTTGGCGGTTCTGCCCGTCAAGGTCAGACTTTATAACGTCGAGCTTGCCGCTGGCGTTAGATAAGTAATACAGCTTGCCAGCAGGGGTGACCGCAAAGGTGTTCGCCGGGTCGGTACTGGTAGTGACCTTAAGCATGAAGTCGGCGGAGTTGTACCCTGCACCAGACATCGTGGCTTTTACTTGTGTCTTGTCGGCCGGGACTACGATGGTAGCCTCACCCTTGGCATCGGTTATCGCCTTGGTGTTTTCGGCCGAAATAGTAATGTCGGCGACCGGCTTGTTGCTAATACGGTTGATGATCGTTATTGGGATTGGCCGCCCGGTTGCTTCGAGCTTAACGGCATAGGGTTGTTTCTGAGAAAACGCCACAGTCACGCTAAATGAGGCGTCGTGGTAGTACTTTTTGCTGATCACCAGTTTGGCGCTGCCAACGCTAGTGTGCACTTTAGCCTTACCCTGGTTGTCGGTAGTGGCCTTTTTGCCGGCGACGGTGATTTCGGCGCTGGTAACCGGCTTCCCTGTCTGTGAGTCGGTAATTGCTACCGTGAAGTCCTTGCTAATAACCATGCCAGCAAAGAAGTACCGTGTGAAAGGGATAGCCGCAAGCACTGCGAGCACAAGCACCACTGCCACAGGGATGGACACCATCTTGTGCCCCATGACCCATCCCCACGCCTTGTGATGCGGGCCGGTCTTGGCCGGTTGCTCCTCTGGCTTATCTTCGGAGCTAGCAGTTTCATCTGAACCTTCGTCTGTACTCTTACTGTCAGAGTCGTTGGCCGGGGACTTGTCGGTCTTTTCGGTCTTTTCTGCTTTGTCCTGCTTGGGCTTATCGGCTTGGGTACTCTCGTCGTCGACAGATGATTCGTCGCTCATATCAATGTGCTCTTCGGACGTATCTTGCTTGGCCATGAGATTTTTCCTTAACTATTTGTATGTAGTCTAGCAGAAATTACGCACTCAGTGTTATGACCAAAAAAGCGCAATCCCGGAGGTCAGCATCACGACAGCGAGCATAATTTTTACAAATTGCGTGCCTTTTTTGATGGCAATGTGCGTACCGATGTGGCTGCCGATGAGCGACCCAATAAGCCCGGCCATGCCGTACCACCAAAAGACCAGACCTTGTAAGGCCAACAGCCCAAACAGTATGACTGACTGCACCGACTGCGCTACCCGCTTAGTGGCGTTTGCTTCCAGGGCACTCAGGCCGAACAGAAACATCAGAATCAGTACCAAGATTGACCCCATGCCAGTGCCGATTAGCGTTTGCAAAAAGCTAAAGATGGCGTAGCAAATAAAGCCGATGATAATGAACGGCTTGCTACGCTCCCCGGGCTGGAATGCCGCCTTCTTTATAAAAAGCGTCGGCGTCAGGCAGATAAGCACCGCACCAATAACCTTTTGGAACAAAATAGGGTCTAGGCGCGGGATAAGGTATGCCGAGATGAGCGAAAAGACAACCGTCAGCACCATGAAGGGAACGACCAGCTTTTTATGTACCAGCCCTTTACCTTTAAGAGCAGTTATCGCGCCGACAGACGTACCAATGCCGCCCATCTTTGCCGTAGCCAAAGCGTTAGCCGGCGGCAAGCCAATAAACAAATAGTACGGGACTGTGATGAACCCACCGCCGCCACCGCCCATGCCGCTCACGACACTAGAAAGCAGGCCGATGCCAAACGTCAGGACTACAAGCCAGCTCACTACTCCTTAACCTTTCCTTGTTATAGCAAGTATAATACAGAGACTATGCTTATAGATGACAAATCAGCGGCGGTTGCGGCCAGCTACTTGCGCACACATGATCCGATACTTGCATCGGTCATCGACGCTGCCGGCCCGTGTACGGTACGCCCACACCGCAATTACTACCAGGAACTGGTAGAGAGCATTATTGGCCAACAACTCAGTGTCAAAGCGGCACGCACAATCAAAAAACGCTTCTGTGAGTTGTTTGGCGGCGAAGATACCCCCTCACCGGCAGCAATCCTTACTAAAAACGTGGACGAGCTCCGCACTGCCGGGCTAAGCCGAGGCAAGGCAACATACGTCCGCGACCTGGCCCAACACGTTGTTGATGGCAAGGTGCGCTTTGACGATCTGGATGACCTTTCCAACGAGGAAGTCATCACCAAACTCACTGCCGTAAAAGGCGTTGGCGAATGGACTGCCCACATGTTCCTGATGTTTTGCATGGGCCGGATGGATGTTTTGGCGTATGGCGACCTGGGCATCAAAAACGGCATTCAGAAGCTGTATGGGCTGGATCACCAGCCATCGGCGCAAGAAGTTATCGCGCTTGCTGAATCCAAAAAATGGCACCCCTACGAATCAATAGCCTGCTGGTATGTGTGGCACTCACTCGACAACGTTCCGGCAGTACCAGCTAGCTAACCTAGCCCTTACGCGTCACTTAATGTGTCAGGTTTTACGCCTGTTATTTTCCAGGCGTCGGCACCGTTGACCACCCAGGCTTGGTTGTCGTTGAGCACTACCACGCTCGGGTCTGGCCCGCGATCCTTAACCATCTGCTGTACAAGGCCGCCAAAGTCCGGGTTATCGGCATGCGGTGCAAAAAAGTTTGGCACCAGCTTCAAGCCTTTCCAAATGACCTTTTCGGCAAATTCAGCGTCGTCGAGCACTTCGATGCCGTGCAAATCACTCCCAGCCACACAGGCGCCAGCGCTCTCACCGGCGAATACAACACCGGCCTCTAGAACATCATGTACGGCCACATCAAACCCACTGCGCTGCATTGCCTCGCGTAAGCAAAAAGTATTACCGCCCATCACCCACAGCATGTCGAACTGCTTGAGCGCACTGGCGAGCTTTGCCGGGGCGTTGTGGTAATCGTTCAAATCTACGACAGATACTTTGAACCCAAGCGTTTTTATTTCCTGGACGACGGTCCGAATTTTGACCTGACGGGCGCGTGGAGCGTAATAATCTTTGCCGTTTGGTATCAGTGCGACTTTGGTATTCTTCGGTTCTTTGCCAACAAGTTCGGCTAGTACGTGTATGTCGGGAATGCGGTATGAGGTTAAATATAATTTCATTTGACTAGTATATCAGCCCGCTTGTAGTGGGGGTCGCAGCCAGGGATCATCTGCCTGCGTCTCACCCTAAGCCCCCATCTACAATGTCGTCTGTATTGCCTATAAAATGCTGCAATACCGAGGACGTACCCGTATTAAACCAACAAAAGCTGATCATTTTTGTAAAAAAACTCACATCCGGCATGTAAGTTTTCTGTTCTTTAATTGAGCGTTAATTATTCGGGCAGCGTTGTAGGCTGTTCGTGAGGTGCGCCGTGTTTGTCTACAACTGGGCGGCGGGTAATGATAACTAGCGCGAGCAGCGCATTGCCGAACGCGACATATAACGGATACACACATTTTGTCAGGCTCCAGCTACCGACGGCTAAAACACCGAGCGCGGCAGACACCGCCCCGATTGCCCAGGTGGCCAGTGTTTCGGTGTGCGGTGCCTTCCATGTTTTTTCCAGCGTCAGGTAGTACCCTACAAGGTCAACGAGGATAACAACCAGCAATGCGGCAAGCGGGCTATTAAGCAACCACCACAAAAAGATTCCGAGCAGGGCGGTAACAATCGCGGCAGTATCTTTTTTATGGAATGAGCCGTAGCCATACTTCAAAGACAACCCGGCGATGGCGCCGGTAACGATCAGCTGGCCGCCAGTCATAAACAGTGACCAGGTAGCGCCGGCACCGACCTGCGCGCCGAAGGATACAAAGTTTAGCAGCAGCCAAATCCACCACGTTGCCCGTTCTGGCTTAGTTTTACCTTTTAGAATATCTACAAAGTAGGGTGCTACAGATACAAATTGCAGTACCGCAGAACTAACGCCAAGAACGGCAAGCGTGGTTGCGCCCATAACTGGCTACGGGGCCAGCCGGTTGATGTCGCGTGGGAAGAGGATGGCTTCTTTAACGTTGCCGAGGCCGATGACTTTTTCGGTCAGGCGGTCGATACCAAAACCGCAGCCGCCGTGTGGGGGCATGCCGTGTTTGAAGGCCAGCAAGAAATGGCTGAACCCAGGGTGAGTCGGGTCAATACCGGCAGCTTTCATCTGTGTTACGACGTTTTCGTAACGGTGCTCGCGCTGCGGAACAGTAGAAATTTCAATGCCGCGGAACAACAGGTCGGCCGAACGGGCAGTGTCATCGTCATTGGCCATGTGGTAAAACTTCATCTTGGATTTTGGCAGGTTGGTGGCAAACACTGCTTCACAGCCGTTTTGCTTTTTGCTGTATTCGCAAATCCACTTTTCTTCTTCTGGAGTCAGGTCGATTTCTTTGGAAGTATCCTTGCCGGTTTCTTTGGTGAATAGTGCGTGGATTTCGGCCATGGTGTAGCGGGGGAATTCTGGCTTCACGACCAGTTCTGGGGCATTGAGTTTCTTAAGTTCGTCGCCGTGCTCCTCGTACACCCGAGTCAGCACGTTGTATACCAAGTCTTGGACCATGGTGAGTACGTCGTTGTGGTCTTTAATGAAGCCCATTTCGATGTCGAGCATGGTGACTTCGGATACGTGGCGGGTCGTAGCAGACAGTTCTGCACGGAAGGCCGGGGCGATTTCGAACACGCGCTCAAATACGCCGACCATGATCTGCTTATATAGCTGCGGGCTTTGCGCCAGTGTGGCTTCCTGGCCAAAGTAGTCTAGTTTGAAGACTTCAGCACCACCTTCGGCGGCTCCGGCAACCAACTTTGGTGTGTTGATTTCCACAAAGTCGTTCTTGTACAAAAACTCGCGGATGTAGCGGGTGAGTTCGCTGCGGATTTTAAAAATCGTAGTTTCCTGCAAGTTGCGCAGGCCAACGACGCGGTTGTCGAACAGCGTGTCGAGGTTGTCGGATTTGTGCGACAGCGGCTTGTCGATTTCGATCGGCGGTTCGTCGGTGACAGGCACCATAACGGTCAGGGTTGCGTCGTGCAGTTCTACGCCGCCAGGGGCGCGAGGCTCTTCAACCAAGTTGCCTTCTACTTCCAACACGGTTCCGATCTGTAAACCGCGCAGTTTTTCGACTTCTTCTTTGTCTTTAATGACAACCTGGGTCAGGCCGCCGCGGTCGCGGACGTTGATAAACGTCAGGCCACCAAGCAGGCGCTTTTTGTGCAGCCAGCCCTGGATTAAAACTTTTTCGCCCGCATAGGCTTTTAGGTCTTTACTTAGTATGCGCATGGGATCTCCTCAGATTTATGATCAAACGGCTGGGTGAGGGTCGTCTAAAAACAACCGCGCTCGCCTGTTAGGCGCGGCTGCCGACCCGGAGATTCATATTACGCTTGACCGTGTACATTGTAGCTATTCTACCACCTCTGTTGCTTCAGGGGAAGATGGATCGCCTTCGGGGCCGTCTTGTTCGGCAGGTTCGGCTATGTCTTCGGCTGCCGCTTCTTCAACCGGTTCTTCTTCTGGTTCTGGCGGGGCCGGCTTGAATGACGCCACAGAGGCGCGGTCTTCGTAGATGATCGAATCGTCATCTTTTGTTTCGCCAACAAGTTGCTTCAGTAACAAATCCAACGTAATAACGCCCACTGCCTCTTGGAACGAGTTAATGACCACGACCATGAACTGGCTGGTACGGGTAAAGGCCTGCATAACCTGCCGCAGGGTGAAGTCTTCGTGTACATACACCATTTTGGGGTGCACGAGGTCGGCAACGCGGCCACCTTCCCGGGCTTGCACGGCGTCACGCAAGAACAGCGTGCCCACCACATGCTCGGGGCTATCTTCGTATACTAGGAAACTGGTCTGACCGCTGTCGTGTAGTTCACCGAGCAGCACTGGGCCGATGTGGTCATCGATACGCACCATTTTGACCCGAGACATCGGTAACAATGCGTCGGCGGCTTGGCGTTCGTCAAAGGCAGCGGCGCGCTCTAATATGTCTAAATCGTGGTGCGAGATACGGTTGTCGATCTGTTCTTTTTGTTGCCGCAGCAAAGCCACTAAATCTTCTTTTTCGTACAGGCCGCTGTGGGCGGAATGCGTGCGGATCTTACCCACACCACCAGCTAACACAGTCAGGGGAGCATGAACATAGTTAAGCAGCCACTTGAGGGCCGGTGCAGCATGCACTGCCAAGCGGGCACTGTGCACAGTCAACCGAACTGATTGCAGGAAGACAACGCCAGCGATGCTCAGGGCGATAACGCCGAACGCCAAGACCGATACCAACCCTAAAGATACAAACAGTACCCCAAAGGAAAAACTCAGGCCAAAAATAATCCACAGCAACAAGCGCATGCTCGTGCCGTAGGCAACTGGTTGGTACAAGGCAGCGGCCAAGTGGTCGCCCCTGGTTGCCAAACGCTTTAGCTCCTTAGCCGGTATAGAGCTATAAAAACGCTGGAGCGCCAACGCTACCAAACTCAAGATTAGTAACAGTAATCCACATATGCTTACAATCATGCACTCATCTTACGCTATAACCCCGCGCGATTTCAAAATTAACGCCCCTTGCCCGTATGCGCCAAGCGGCGCTTTTTAGCTCGCATATATACTTCCTGCTCGCCTAACCAGTAACTAAAGGCCATCAAAACAACAGCTGTGTATACCGGCCAAACGATCCACAGATACCGGCGGACCTCGCTAAATAGGGACGCAAGTGGCCCGCTCGTGGTAAGTGAAGCAACGCCAATGGACTGCCCCTTCACCACTGCGTTCAGCTGCAAAACAGTGTTAAGCCCTTTGGCATCCTGCCCTTTGGCAAAAATGGTATAGGTCTTGGCTTCCGGGTAGGCGTGCGTCAGCGTAAACGTGGTGTTGCCGGTACGGGTTATGTTCGATTGGCTATCGTCACCCCAATCGATGGTCAGTGCATACGGCGCGGTGCCGCCATGCATGGCAAAACTCCAGGTAAACGGCTGCCCCACGTAATGAGTTTGAAACTGGTATTCCGAGCCAATGAGTAAGGGCGGCAGGCTCTGGGGCTTTAAAAGGTTCGGCAAATTGTTAAGCACGCTGATTTGGAACGTTGGGAATATCAGGAACACCCCGTTCGTGGTAGTTGCGGTGACGTCTACCCGGTGCAACCCTACAGGTAAGGTTTGCGCCAACGTACAGCTCCACCAACCGGTGCCGTCAGCTTTGGTCTTACAATAGGTAGCTTCGGAGTGGAAGGTTACAACGATGTCTGAATAGGGCGGCGCAAGGCCGGTTACTGTCGGGCTGGTACTTGTTTGGCGGATAGTGCCGTTTTTATACGAGGACGATTCCACATTCGCTATTTGTAGTGTAGTCGGAGCCGATGACGGGGCGGCAGGCACCACTGTAGTCTCGTCGTAATAGGCGACGACTGTCGGGCTCTGCGGCCCCTCTTGGTTTGTAACGTTATACACCTTGGCCTCAAGCTGGTTGGCGCCTGGTGCTAAGTCTGTTTGGATCTGGAAAGTCTGACTGCCGCAGGTTGCCACGCCGCTGAATGTTGCGTTGCGATACAACTTTACGTATGTTGCCACCGGGCAAGTGCCCGTAACTGTTACTGGCTTGCTACTAAAGTGCTGCGCAGCGATTGGTTGGCCGATGACGGCCGGGCCGCTTGGCAAAACAGCCGGCACGGTAGCAGTCACCGAATAGGAATCAGCAAAACTCTGGATCGTGGAGCCAACAACAATAACACCGGCACAAAGCAATACCATGACCGTAAAGGGATGAAGCAGGATACGCTTATGCAGTGGCCGCGCCTGGCGGGCCGGCGCCTTCTTGGCTGGCTTCGCACTACGCGCCCGTTTGCTGGCAGATATTTTGGTAGTTTTCACGGTTTTTGATTTAGAGTAACTATGCTTATGGTAACACATCGGTACAGCCTGCGCGAGTTACCCAAGAAAAGCTGGAGGCTGGCACACCCCAGGGCGCATCCTCCCCTAGATTGTGTATACTATAAATTATGAATAAAGGTTTTTGGGCTGTAATAGCCATCATCGTCGTAGTATTTGGGGGGCTTCTATTATTTAAGGGCGACAAGGCGAACGCGCCTAATGCCTCAAACGCCAAGCCAACGACCCACCTGGCAGGCAAGGGGACTACTGGTGTTACGCTCATCGAATATGGCGACTACCAGTGCCCGTTCTGTGGTCAGTACTACCCTATCGTCAAACAAGTACAGCAAAAGTACGGCGACGAGATCACCTTCCAATTCCGTAACCTCCCCTTGCTCCAAATCCACCAGAACGCCTTTGCCGGTGCCCGGGCAGCTGAGGCAGCTTCCAACCAAGGTAAGTTCTGGGAAATGCACGACCTGCTGTACGAAAACCAGGCCTCATGGAGCAACACCTCTAACGTCCTGCCCGTCTTCCAGACATATGCCAAGCAGCTAGGCCTGAATGCCGACCAGTTCAAGAAGGACTTTTCCAGCGCGGCAACAAACGACGTCATAAACGCCGACATCACTGAATTCGACAAAACCAAGCAGGAAAAAAGTACACCGACCTTCTTCCTGGATGGCAAAAAAATTACGCCTCGTAGCGTAGATGAATTTAGCAAGCTCATTGACGACGAAATCGCCGCCAAGAGCGCTAAGACTTAGTAGTTTAGGAATTCCCGCCAAGATGGGCGGCGAACAACGACTGGTACACGCGCTGGGCGCGAAGGTACAATTTTAATCTTGACCGACATACGTACACTCCCTTGGTCGTACTTGGTTAAGTCTCTCGCAACAAACCAAATAAAACCGTATATTTTTTCACTTTTTTAATTTTTGTCTCTCAGTGACCTCGCACTCACAGAAGTACGCGTTAGTGTAGCAGGATGTGCTTATGCTTGTCAAGCAACGAGTGCTTCTTTGGCTGTTTTTTCGGTATCGCCAGCGGGTTCATGGGAGGCATCGGCACGGGCCTGCTTTTCGGCCGCAATACGCTCTGCCAGCCCATCTACTGCCAATGGCCGGAGCAAGCGCTCGGCCAAGTCACCGCCCTCATTCAGCGTCTCGCCAGTACAAATGTCGACCTTGTGCGTGCATTTCGGGCATTCCCAGCAGGTTTTCTTGACTACTTTACGCTTTGGTACGTACTGCCGGCACTTGATGCAACGGATCATGGCGTCGTTGACGCTCGCTTCGTCGTTCCGGCCGTCTTCTGAACCTTCGGCGGCTTTGCGTTCAAATATGTCAGCGGATTCGCCTGGGCAGCCGCGGCCAACACGTACATTCTGTTCAGCAATCAAGCTGTTGTGTTCGGCTTCAAGTTCGGCCAGCTGCTGCATGGTATAGCCGTTGTCCAGCGCGGTCTGCATGATCATTTCGTTGTCGTGGATCCGTTGTGCAACTTCTGGGCTCAGCTGGGCTAACACGTCCTCATTGCCTGCCACCACTGCTGCCGCAACCCATAACGTGTTGCGGCGGGCAGCTTCCAGAGCAGCCGCCAGTTCGCGGTCCATTGCCAGGTTGCCGTCGGGCATAAGCCGCTCGGCAATCAGTGACCGGGTGTCTTCATTGATATTTTCGGCAATGCCCTTAATAAAGGCTCGGACCCCTGGCGTTGCCTCTTGGTAGTACAGGCTGTCTGCCAGTTCAACCTCAAACTCGCGCCAGCGGCGGGCAATATTCTGGGCCCGGCGCAATGAGTCTGCCTGATCCGCTTCCCTAAATGACGCCAAATGTCGTTCAACCTTGGCCCGCGTAACAGCATCCGCAATGTATGGCACAGCTGCTGCCAGCACGCTTATAGGCCCTTCTGGCAACAGTTCAGCAGGAACATACATATCGCGGTGGGCACGCATGACCGGCAGTGCTGAGTTGGCACCAGGGATGCTCACCCGCCCGGCAAATAACCCATACGGATCATTAGCCATGGCGATCCAAGCAGATAAGGGGATGTCGCGGACAAGCAGAGACTCTAGCTTCATACCCTTAATAACATCACCTTCGGCGTCGAGGCCAGTAATACGAATGGCGTCATCATCAGCCAAATGTTCCTGCTTAGCGACTTCGAGCGGCGCATCTTCGTCGGTCATACGGGGCGATACGAAAACTTTAAAGAATCCTGGCCGCAAGTTTTCGAGCAGGTCGGTTGCTTCATCAACTTCTATGTCCATACGGACGAGGGCTTGCTCACTCTGGTACCATCGTTTGCCTGATAGCGCGGTTTGAACCGGGTCCTGGCCCATCCATATATAGGTGCCGTCGCGCGCCTCGCGGTAGGTGGGGGTGACCGCGTACGGATCTGTGGCTTCCTGGACAGCGGTGGCCAGGTTTACGTCCAGCTCGCCAATCGCATACGGGTCGTGTGATCCATCAGGACGTCGATAATTATTTAGGTGGTCAGCCTCCGTCAGGAGCCGTTCTGTTTGATACGACTGCTCCCCTGTTTGGTTGATGAATTCACCCATGATTCCCTGCTATTTTTTTGTTCAGACCGGGCAGGGCAAGGGCGACAAAGCACACCAATTCCTGCTCGGGAACACTTGGTTATAGACACTGTATCGGACTTATTCATAAAGAAATCACCGTTGCGGCACAGTGCGGGATTCTCACCCGCTTCCAGCGTTTTTGATGTTAAGTACCCTAATAGTAGCACGCTAACGCGCTACATATGTGGTGTGATTTTGCCAACGTAGCACTAACGGCTATTCTTGCGGCAAGCGGCCTTTGAGCGCGGTCAGGCGCGGAATAAAGCTTTGCGCTGCACCGTCCAAACCTAAGACCTTAAGCGCTCCGACGAGCACGTATAAGTGGTCAAGATGATCCTGGGCGACATCCCCGGCCTGTTCTAATTCGCCAAAGAAATGCTCTACCTTTTCGACGAGCCATTTTTCGTCGCTGGGCTTAATCTCGTTCGTTATAACTTTGGCCGGCATACTCGGCGATACAACCTCAAGCGACCTGGCTGAGTGGTCACGCTTGCGTAAATGTCCGCGGCGGATCAGGTTGTTGATGTGCAGTGCGACTGTCGCTACTGATGTGTAGTTAAGGCCTACCATAACTTCCCGGTAACTCGGACTATAGCCGTGTTCACCTATAAATTGCTCAATAAACGTGAGCAGCTCCCGTTGTTTCTTGGTAGGACGGACCGTATCGGTCATGTGGTTGCCTCCTTTGCCCCCCTAGATTTGGCGTAAAATACCCAAAATCGGTACCATGCGAAATTCCATACCGTGAAAAACCCGGCGGAAATGAAAAACCCGATATAAGGGCTGACGCCAGCGCGTTTAAGCCCCCAGATAATGGTATAGTCGAGTACGAAGTTGACGGCGGTCAGGATGGCATATTTGCCTACCGTTGCGCCCTCATGCCGGGCCAGGCGCGGATTATTGAAGGCCCAGTAGCGTTGTACGAAATAGTTGACGGTCCACCCGATAGCATCGGCCAGCATCTTGGCAGGCAGCCAGTTCCAGCCAAAACCGCTGTAACACGCTGCGAATACACCATATCCAGTCCAGAAGTAACTGGTACCGCCAATCATATATTCAATGAACTGTATGAGATCGGCGCGGGCCATGTGGAAGCGTTCGGTAATGCGCATACCTCATAGTAGTATACCAAGAATCAAAAACTACTATTTATAGATGGTTCCAGCCAGCTACCTGGCTGGAACCATCTACTTAAAGTGGTACAATCTAGTCACGTATGAAGAATAATGTTTCCCTCATATATAACATGACTTTAGTAGTGGGGGACTTTCTAGCGCTGGTCGCCGCCTTCATTACTGCCTACGTACTACGTGTCAAACTTGCTGTTGGGCTAGACCATGCGCCGATCACCTCAAACGGCCGGTCATTCCTTGGAATTTTCCTGCTCGTCCTCCCCTTCTGGATTATGATTTTTGCCTTGCTAGGCCTCTACAACAGCAATATCTACGAAAAACGCTTTAGCGAATTCGGACGGTTGTTCGTTGGCTCATTCGTCGGCCTGCTATTCGTTATATTCTGGAACTTTGTAGCCGATAAGCCCATCTTCCCGGCGCGCCTGGTGCCTATTTACGGCTTCGCCTTTGGGTTTGTGTTCTTGGTGATATTCCGCAACGTCGCCCGTTTTCTCCGCGGGAAACTCTTTGGATACGAAATCGGCCTGACCCGGGTACTGCTCGTCGGTAACACCGACATGACGCGAGAGATGGTCGACTGGCTCGCCGACAGCCGCCACTCCGGATATAAAATCATCGGGGTTGTGGGCGGTAAGCGCGGCGTGGGGATCCATAAAGACGTCCAGACCTACGCCACCTTTGACCAGTTCCTGGCTTCAAACAAAAATGCAGAACTGCATGGCATCATTCAAACCGAGCTGTATGCCGACGAAGAACGCAACGCCAAGATCCTCACCTACGCCCAGGAAAATCACGTGAGCTTCCGGTTCGTCCCTGGCAACACAGAGTTATTCGTCGGGAACATTGAAGTTGAATTGTTCCGCTCCAGTATCCCGGTACTTACCGTGCACCACACCGCGCTGTTCGGTTGGGGGCGGGTAGCAAAACGCCTGTTTGACCTCGGCGTAGGCGGCCTTATACTGCTGGTCGCCTCACCGGTCATGCTCGTAATAGCCCTGGCCATTAAAGTATCCGAACCGCGGGCGCCCATCCTGTACAAACCGCGGCGCACCGGCCGCTATGGCAATGCCACTGCCATTTTTAAATTCCGTTCCATGTACCAAAAATATAGCGATATGAGCCCGGAAGCAGGGTTCACTAAGATGGGTAAGCCCGAACTCAGCAAAAAATACCGTGACAGCGGCGACCAGCTGCCTGATGACCCACGCGTTACCGCTATTGGGCGCTTCCTGCGCAAGACCAGTCTGGATGAGCTGCCGCAGCTTATTAACATCGTCCGCGGCGACATCAGCCTCGTCGGCCCGCGCGCACTCGATCCGTTTGAACTAGAGAAATACGCCAAAAAGAACCTCATTTTGGCGGTTAAAACCGGGCTGACCGGCCTTGCCCAAGTCTCTGGGCGGCGCGACATCAGCTTTGAAGAACGACGCAAACTGGACCTCTACTACGTACAGAACTGGAGTTTCTGGCTGGATGTAGTGATCCTGCTCAAGACCGTCCGCGTTGTTCTAGGGGGCCGGGGCACCAACTAACATGGCAAAGAAGCTCAAAGTCGCCATTGTGCACGACTGGCTAGTGGGCGGCGGAGCCGAGCGCGTCGTCGAGGCACTGCACCGCATGTACCCTGATGCGCCTATTTATACCTCATATTGCACACCAGACTGGCAAAAACGGCTGGACGGCAAAGTAGTAACCGGCTTTTTGCAGCGCTGGCCCTTTTCTAAATTGCGTAAATTTGTCGCGCCCCTACGCATATGGTGGTTTACGCACTTAGATTTCTCTGGCTACAATCTCGTGATTAGCAGCAGCGGTAACGGCGAAGCAAAAGGCATCCGCGTGCCCGAGGGCACCACTCACGTTTGCTACTGCCATTCCCCAACGCACTTTTACTGGCGGCACTACAATCTGTACATAAAAAACCCGGGGTTTGGCATGCTTAACCCGGTTGCGCGGCTGGGGCTACGGCTGCTGGTCGGCCCATTGCGCAAATGGGATCTTAAAGCTTCCCAGCGGCCAGACTACTACATCGCCAATTCATCCCACATCCAGGCTGACATCAAAAAATACTATGGCCGGGATGCTGTGGTAATTAATCCGCCGGTCGACGTTGAACGCTTTGCCGTAGCGCAGCCAGCCAAGCGCGACACGTTCGTCATTGCCGGCCGCCAAGTGCCGCAAAAGAAGTTCGACCTCGTTGTAGCAGCTTGTAGCAAAGCCAGCCTGCCGCTTTTAGTACTTGGCAAGGGGCCGGAGCATAAAAAGCTAGTGGCCATGGCTGGCCCCACTGTCAATTTCGTAGAAGAAGTATCAGACAGTGAAATGCCCGGGCTTATTGCCGGAACCAACGCCTTCATTTTCCCCTGTTTTGACGATTTTGGCATCATCCCGGTCGAGGCTATGGCGACCGGCACCCCGGTTATCGCATTTAAAGCTGGTGGTGCTCTGGACTATGTGATTCCGGGCAAAACCGGGGAATTCTTTGACGAACAAACCATTCCAGCAGTCCGCAAGGCCCTCCGCAACTTTGACCCAAAACACTACCGGCCGGCAGTCATACAGGAACACGCAGCTGGGTTCTCTGCACAGGTGTTCAGAGACAAAA
>DATIIM010000005.1:0-200840 GCA_035479615.1 Patescibacteria group bacterium | reverse complement strand
GCAGTCAAAAAACTTGCAGAAAAGTACAAAGGCTATCGTGACTTCTTGTTCATTGGCCGGCGTTACGGCTACCCCACTGCACTCGAAGGAACACTCAAGCTAAAGGAGTGCGCGATCATCCACGCCGAAGGCTTTGCCGCTGGCGAAATGAAGCATGGGCCGCTGGCGCTCATCGATGAACACTTCCCGACCTTTGCACTGGCCTGTGACGGCCCGATGCTCGAAAAAACTGTTTCTAATATGCAAGAAATCCGCGCCCGTAAAGGCAAGATCATCGCCGTGGCCACCGAAGGCAATAAAACCATCGCTAGCAACGCCGACAACGTCATCTACATTCCTAAAACAATGGAACAAACCGAACCGATCTTACAGGCCATCGTGATGCAGCTGTTCGCGTACTATGTAGCTGTGGGCAAAGGCCTCAACGTCGACCGGCCGCGCAACTTGGCTAAATCCGTTACGGTTGAATAACAAGTTACGAGACTTGGATCATGGCTTCAACGGCCAAAGCAGTTTCGTCCCAGTAGCTGATTTCCAAGGTATCGATGCCGAACTCTTTAACCGGATAATCGTTACCACCAGGCTTGATGCGATCGCCAATAAAGAAGACTTCTTCTTTACCGATTTCCAGCATGGCCATGAGCTTTTTCATACCGTAGGCCTTATCGATGCCTGGTTTGGTAATGTCTACCGATGTCACACCACCGACCCGAACTTCAAATTCTGGGAGCAATTCGGCAGCTGCATTGCGAACAGCGTTCTTTTTGGCGTTGTCTGCGTCCCACTCTTCTTTACGGCGAACGCCTTCCGCGCCTAGATGGTCAACAATATCCTGACCGAGTGCTGACCAGGTAATCTGGCTGCCGCGGTCTTCAATAATGTCTCCCCAGGTCTCTTTTTCAATGTAGCCCAGGTCTTTGACAGTTCGTAGCAGCGCTTCGATAATCTTCTTCTTTTCGGCTTCAGTAAAGTCTTCGGCGTATACCTGCTCCCACTGTTTGCTGGTCAGGCTGTACTTCATGTACCGAGTGCCGCAGGTTGGCATTAGGTGCAGACGATCCAACTGTTCGGGCGAGGCTTTGAGGTTGTTGAGCAACTGCTTTTCAAACTGCCCGAACTTACCACCCGATATCACACACACGTGGTAGTGGTCGAGCAGGCGAGGTATAAGTTCGCCCATTTGGTCGGGCAAGGGTGACTTACTGGGCGCTAACGTACCGTCGAGGTCAAAGGCAATTACTTTTCGGCGCATATGTATATAACTCCTTTAAAGATATTCTTTCTCACCCTTTTCTTTGAGGATGTTTTGGATTTCTTTAATGTTTTCAATCTTGTTCTTGGGGACAATAAGCAACACGTCTTCAGTGTCGACGATTACCAGGTCTTCTACGCCCGCGACTGCCACCAACTTCTTATCGCTGCTGGTTTTAATGAGCGAGCCAGTGGTGTTCACGGTAACAACTTTGCCGCCTTCGTAGTTTTCGATGCCATCACCGCTGGTGAAGAATTCGTATACCGAGCCCCACGTGCCAACATCAGTCCAGCGGAATGGCAGCAGAATAACGCCGGCTTCGCCGCTGTCCATGATGTGCCGAGTAACCTCTTCGGTTGGGCCCTTCTCCATCTCGTTGTAAATAGCTTCGATAGCGGCGTCTTCGCCAGGTTGGTCAATGACATCCTTAATTTTCATCAGGGCTTCGTACCAGTCAGGGCGGTATTGCTTATAGGCGTCCAAGATCATGTTCGGGTACCAGCAGAGGTGATTGCAGTGCTTTACAACGTGGTAGCTCTCTACTAATTCCTTAGTTTCGCGGTAGGTCGACTTACGCTGGATGTACGAACCAATGACGTAGATTTCCTGCTTTGAGTCGGTGGGGATCGGATCACCCAGCTCTAGGTAGTCAATACCCATGTCCGGTTCAGTAGCCTTGATACCCCCAGTTAAGAACCGTTTGGTTTGCTCAACCGTTTTGCAGGCGTCTTCGATCATTTGCAAAAAGGCTTCTTGCGGCTCGCGGATGCAGTCTATTTGGACCAAGAAAAACGGTTCATCGGGAAATTTCATGCTCAACTTTAAAAACGCCAGGCCTTCGCCTGGGCCGCGGTCTTTAGCGGCGTCTGGTTCGATAATGTAGTTCTTGAGCGGGATTTCCGGAGCTTGTTCAGAGATGAACTTGATAAACTTCCGCTTGGACGAAATAAAGATATCCTCGGCAGCAAACTTCTTTAATAAGATCTGGATAGTTTCAGTGCAGAGCGTGGTGTCGCCGACAATCGGCTGGAACTGCTTGGGGCGGTTTTCTCGCGAGTAGGGCCACAGTTTAGTACCTTGCCCACCGGCAGTAACGATAATCTTCATGAATAATTCTCCTATTAGAGTGACGGACACACACCGGTATAACCGGCACTTACGACCATCATTTACCCATCATAACAAACTTAGTAGGTCTTTGGCATTGTACTTCTCATAACACATTGTCACCGTACGGGCGGCTACATCTTGAACAGTACGTAGCGATCGTCTTCGTAGACTTTGTGCGGGAAGAGTTGGCGGGCCTCGGTAAGCAGCTGTGGGTTGTGCGAGAGTTGCTTGTCGACAATCACGTAGCGCAGCCCGAGCTTTTGCATCTTGGGGACGTCGTTGGGTTCTAGGTTGACGAAGTCGGCGTAGTCACTCGCGTAATGCGGTGGCGTGAACCCGCTATACCCATTAAAGATGTTCTTATTGTGATAGCCAGCCCACAGTACGTCTTCGGTGCGGGCCACCGGGATGGGCGCCCCAGGGTAATCCGGGTCGCTGCGCAGTACGATCAAATTATCGATTGCCGGATCAGATTTAACTAGCTTGTAGACCGCCGGGATCTGAAGATTATACGAATAGGCAGCATGACTGACCGGCACACGGTGCGCCGGCATTAGTTCAAATACTATGAGCAAGCAGAGTGCACCCATGATGGCGTAACGTACCCGCAGCCGCCACTTGGTCATACCCAAATACATAGGCACAAAGGCGAACAAGCAGCACAGGCCAAATAGCGCCAGCACGCTGGCACGCCCAATTGCCCGTATGAAGTGTAGCTGCGGCACCAGCGCGTCAACGGCCAACCACGGCATTGGAACGGCTATTTGCACCCCGTTACTCACTGTAGCGTAGGTATAGTCGCCTTTTATCTTCAGTACCGGACCAAGCGATATCAGGAAGCCGACCACCGCCACCACAAAGAACGCGGTGACGTAGACCATCAGCATGCGGCGCGTTTTCTTTTCTTTGGCATTGCGCGTACGGCGATATACGATAATCCCCCCAATAAGCAGTACAAATGCCGTTACGTACAGCACGATACCGGCATACGAAAAACCGTCGAGGTTGTAGGTGTTTATCATTGAACCTGGCTGCAGATGGTAATAAATCCTACCCCATATGGTTCCGTTATGTGGCAATACATAGTCGTAGGCGCTGCTCGATAACCGCACTTGGTCGCCAAGAGTGAACGTTGCGCTATCAGTCTTCGAGAACTGGACGTACTGCAGGGCCAGCGGCAGCGTAACAATCGCGGCTGCACCTACTGCAACAAGTACATACCCGGCTTTCTTCCAATTAATTTGCTTGGCAATCAGCAGCACGGTCAGGAAGACCGTAATGCCGATAAGCGAAAATATCATTTGGTACCACGAGGCATAGAACAGCAGCGTGAGCACTATAAATAGCCCGGCCAAGTACCGTTTCTTGGCACTATCAAAGAACTTCATAATGAGCAGCACTGCGAGCGGCAGGTAGAAAATACTCAAGCTCTGTAGGTGTGTAACCGATGACATCCTAAACGGCGCAAATTCAAACGCCAACCCGGCAAACACCGAAATAAGCTCATTATTCCCGCTAAGCCGCTTGGCCAACAGATACATAAACCAGCCCGAGAAAAAGAAGCTGGCAACCGTCCAAATGTTATAGGCGAACAGCGGATTCTGGTTTATCCAATGCAGCGGCAGCGTTAGCAGACCTGCCGAAAGCTGCGTTTCGGAGTAAAACATGCTGTTCTTGTTCGGGTAATAGATGTTGCCGTCGGCGTACTTGGGGCAGCCGTCCATCTCGAGGCAGTGATGGTCGCGGGCCAGCGTCCAGGCGTTGAACATGGCGTCGCCGCCTTCGCTATAGGAACTTACATGGGTGACGACCGGCCAAAAGAATACCAGCGTCGCAACCAGCAACAGCACAGTACCGATCCAGTGGCGACGGAAAAACCCCGCCAGGTACCGGAGCAAGCTCTGCAGTTGGCCGGTCTGGGGTGGTTTCTTGGTAAGCGTCTTGGCGAGTGTTTTGTTTTTCATACTACTACCGTCGGCTTCCTTTGCCGTATTACGTACGTAGTTTAGCGTTTTTTAGCCACAAGTAATACGTTTTTGCCAACCGGCGCTTCAATAATGCCTTCAAGTGTGCGGATAAATGGCACTGAAAGCGTGTCATATAGACGCACAAGCCCTGGTTTCAACTTCTTGTTCTTCATGATTACCATGCTGAGCCACCAGGGGAAAATACCGATCATGTCCATGTAGCGGATAGTCACAACTTCCATACCGGCGCTTTCTGCCAGTGACTTCAGACGCTTCTTGTTGTACCGGCGGTAGTGGCCGATGCTCTTATCGAATTCGCTATACAGGCCCCTCAGGGCAGGGACGAAAATAATGGCCTTGCCGCCTTTTTGCAACGTGTCAGCCACGCGCTTCATTTCTTCGTGGTCGTCTTGAACATGTTCGAGGACGTTGATGTACACAAAGGTATCAACCTTGTCTTTAAGGGCCTTTTCATTGCCCTTTAAGTAGCTGTTGATCGTGCTCACCTTGGTTTTTTTGGTGGATGCTATGTTCTGCTTGAGCTTATTGTGGTTTCGCTTAGACGGTTCAACCAACGTAAGGGTTTTGGGCTTAGCTCGGTCAAGGAGGAACTGCGAAAATACGCCGGCGCCAGCACCAATTTCTACGATGTGGCTGCCCAAATGAGGCTTGATGGTGTCGACGATCCAGGCATAATATTTTACGGCAAGTGACATTGCCTCAAAATCTTCACCCTCGTAGTCAAAAGCCTCTGCTTCTTTAGAATCATTACTAAACACTATGTCTACCATACTAACATATGGGATTCATGGCTGGCCGTAACTTTTTTCGCAACGCTTTTTGACCCCCTCTAACAGATGTAGACCATGACTCCTTAGCCTTGCATCATAAGCTTAACAGTTTTACAATAGTCGTTACATGCCCTTTAAACGCAAAACACGTACCAAAAAAGCTCCTTTCTATACACAGCCACTTTTCATCGCACTTGCCGCTCTACTCGTTACTGCCGGAGTAGTAACCGCCCTTGAACTAACGGGTGTTATTAACATATTCAAAAATAAACACCCTGGCCTGGCCACCCAGCCGACAACACCCAACCGGACGAGCGGGCCAAACACCAAAGGCGAGCAGCCAGCCACAACCCCAGCAGCCAACCCGAACACCAGCGAGAACGACACAAAACTACCCGCTGCTGATCCGAACGCCAAACTCATCGACCCATCGGGTAGCTTTGTAAGCAACCACCATCCGACCCTCAGTGGTACGCCTGGCCCGGCTATGCAATCGGCCTGCGTCACAACCAGCGGTGCCACCTGCACTATTATCTTCACCAAAGGTTCAGAAGTTAAACAGCTCCCCGTCCAAACTACCGACCGCGAAGGCGCAGCTTACTGGACATGGGACGTGCAAAAACTCGGCTTAAGCGCCGGCACATGGAAAGTGCAAGCAAAGGCCGAACTCGGTACGCAGTCCAAGACTGCTGATGATGCGCTCGATCTGGAGATCAAACCATGAAAGGCGTAATAAAAGGCCTTTTGGGCGTTGCTGCGGTTACTATTGCGCTTGCTGCGCAAACTGGTTCAGCCAGTGCCGCCTGGAACCAAAACCGGATTATTGACGACAACGTCTTTACTAACTCACTGAGCCTGAGCCCGGCTCAGATAGACACCTTCCTAAACGCCTTCCCGAACAGTTGTATTAGTACAAATAAGGGCTTCAGCGCGCCAGACCCGACCGGCTACACGCCAAGTGGTGGCTACACGTATGGTGGTAATGTGAGCGCCGGCAAGGTGATTGCCCATGCCGCGCAGGCCTATGGCATCAACCCGCAGGTGCTGCTCGTGACTATCCAAAAGGAAGAAGGGTTGGTCCGCGGAGACGGCACCTATGGCTGTTCAACATTGGCGATTTCGGCAACTGCCGGATACGGCTGCCCGGATAACCGCGACAGCAATGGCAATATTATTACGTATGACTACTCTGGCATTAACCTGTACACGCTGAATGGCACAACCGTTACATCAGTCAACGGAACGTGCGTCAACTCAAATATAAAGGCCGGCTTTTCGCAACAAATAATTCGTGCCGCGTGGCTCTTAAAATTCAGCCAGGAACGTTCTGAAGGCAATGTCGGCTGGGGCGTTATCAAAACGACCACCACCGACGCCAGCGGCAACGCTTGGAACAGCAACTGGGACAACTCCGACGACCCCCAGACCTGCTACAGCGGGGCAATGACTGCCGGATACCGCCAGGTTTGCCCCAGCGGCCCGACTACTTACTATGACGGTTACACCACTATCGACGGCACCGCGGTAAATATGAACACTGGTGCAACCGCCAGCCTGTACCGCTACACCCCGCACTTCCATGGCAACCAATTATTCGTGTCGGTCTGGGAAGCATGGTGGGGTGAATCGTTACTTGGCACCTACCGCTGGTCCAGCCCGGGGTATCAAATCCTGACCGCCGACGAAAGCGCCTTTGTAGACCCCGGGCATTTGCAGCCTGGGCAGCACTACCTGGCTAAACTCCTGGCCTACAACACCGGTACTGCTACGTGGTACAAAACAGGTCCGACCCCCACCCTACTTGGTACCACCGCCCCGACCGCTGGCCCTAGCCAGTTCTGCGTCCCAGCCAAGTGGATCGCCTGCACCCGGCCTGGCGGACTCGTAGAAGACAGCGTAGCCCCTGGTGGTGCTGGGCACTTTATGTTCGAGTTCCAAGCGCCATTTTCACCCGGCGACTACCGCGAATCATTTAAGCCGCTGGCCGAGATGCTTGCCTGGACCAACGACATCTACGAACAATCCTTTGGCATCCACGTAGACAACCCGGGCACATTCAAGTGGTGGACGCCCGGCTACAAGATCCTTGATAGGACAGAGAGCGTATACATGGACCCGGGCAGGCTCCAACCCGGCGAGGTATACCTGGCCGTAATGGACGCCTACAACACCGGTACTGCTACGTGGTTTGGCGGCGGCGCAACGCCCGTGGTACTCGGCAATCCTGGTGGCAACAGTCAATTCTGCCTGCCGAACAGCTGGATATCCTGTACCCGGCCAGCAAGGCTGGTAGAATCAAGCGTTCCCCCGGGCGGATTAGGCCACTTTAGGTTCCTATTCCGGGCACCGTTTGCACCAGGTGAATACCACGAAAACTTTAAACCGCTGGCCGAGATGCTGTCCTGGACGAATGACACCGGTGCCCAGAACTTTGGCATCAAGGTCGTAAACCCGGGCACCTACAAATGGGCAACTGATGGCTACCAAATCCTGACTGCCAACGAAAGTGCATTTATGGACCCTGGCCACTTGCAAGCAAACACCACGTACCTCGCAAAACTTATTGCCTACAACACCGGTACTGCTACGTGGTTGCGCGACAGCCCGACTCCCATGATGCTGGGCACTACGAACCCTAACGGCCGTAATAGCAATCTTTGCATTCCGGGTTGGGTAGCCTGCACCCGGCCAGCCCATATGGTTGAAGCCAGCGTTCCCCCCGGCGGCTACGGGCACTTCATGTTCCAGTTCAAAACGCCAGCCACGCCCGGCACCTACCGCGAAGACTTTAAACCGCTGGCCGAAATGCTGTCCTGGACCAATGACGCATACGGCCAAACCTTCGGCATCGTCGTTTACTAGACTATGCCTAGCGTAAGTTGAGCAGCGTTATACCGCCGAGCAATAACGCCACGCCAATAATATTGACCAGTGTCAGCCGTTCATGGAAGAACACAACGGCGATCGTTATGGAAAGTATCAGCGAGAACGCCAGTACAATGCCCTGTACCGCGCTAAAGTGGTAGCGCGAAAGCATGTACATGTAGAGTGCCGTGGCCAGCACATACAGCACAATGCCCAGGAGGGTCAGTGGCGCAAACGCAAAGGCGATAACCTTTGATACAGTAAGCCCTTGGCCAGAAAAAAGCGCTGTGTGACTGCTTACGGCCGTTCTCCAGCATGATTGCGCTACAACCAGTAGCCCAGCAAAGAACAGTCCAAGTACGTATTGCACGTCGTAACCCCTATTTACTGTGGTAAGCATAGCATTAAATGCATGTTGTCTTTTACTATTGTGACGCTGGTGGTTGTGGTACTACAAAAATAGTTGTTATAGTAATGGGTAGTTTTAAGGGGAGCTTATGATTGCGATTGCCGCGCCTTTTTTAGGGCAAGAGGAGATGGATGCCGTACAGGAAGTTTTGGCTTCCGGGCAGTTAGCACAAGGGCCGAAGGTAGCCGCCCTGGAGGAAGCGTTCGCAGCCTACTGCGGCACTAAGTATGCCGTCGCCGTCAACAGTGGCACCGCCGCGCTCCATGCTTCCCTGTTCGCTGCCGGTATTGGGCCGGGCGACGAAGTCATAACCACGCCATTCAGCTTTATGGCAACGCTCAACTGCATACTGATGGTCGGCGCCAAACCAGTGCTTGTCGACATCGACCCTATAACATTCAACATTGACCCTGCCAAGGTTGCAGAAGCAATCACTCCAAAAACTAAAGCCATCATCCCTGTCGACCTATACGGCCAGCCGTACGACTACGACGCGCTCAAAGCAATCGCCGACGAGCACAAACTCATCATTGTCGAAGATGCCTGCCAGGCCATCGGTTCATCGTACAATGGCAAAAAGGCCGGTACCCTGGGCGACCTCGGCTGCCTGTCGCTCTACGCTACCAAGAACATTATGGCTGGCGAGGGCGGCATCGTCGTAACCGACAACGAAGCCTATGCCGAAGCCATGAAACGCTTCCGCCAGCATGGCATGGGCGCCCAGTACGAATACGTACACCTTGGCTACAACTACCGCATGAGCGACCTGCATGCCGCCGTTGGCGTGGAGCAGCTCAAAAAGGCCGACACTTTCAATGCTGCCCGCCAAAAAAATGCCGCCGCACTTACCAAAGGCCTCCAGGGCATTAAGGGCCTCGTGCTACCGCAAACCGCACCGAACCGCACCCACGTCTACAACCTGTACACCGTGCGCATTACCGATGAATTCGGTCTGAGCCAACAAGAAGTCGTCGACAAGCTCCGGGCGCAGGGCATTGGGGCAGGTATTTACTACCCTAAGCCGATGTACTCCTACCCGCACACAGCATCGCTCGGCTACAAGCCCGGCGCTTGCCCAGAAACCGAAAAAGCTTGTAAACAAGTAGTTTCCCTGCCGGTACACCCCAAGCTTACTGATGCAGACATCGCCACCATGGTTGCCGCAATTAAGGGCTTGGCCAAGTGAGCGCCCCGCAGCTCAAAGTAGCCGTTATTGGGGCCGGCAATATGGGCCGTAACCATGTGCGCACATATTCTAAAATGGATGGAGTGAAGCTGGTCGCCGTCGTTGACCTAGACCCCAAGACTGCCAAACTGGCCGAAGAATACGGCATTCCGTTTCTGTCTGACTACACCTCGCTGTTTGAAAAAGGCAAGGTCGATGCCGTATCGGTCGTGGTGCCGACCCACTTGCACCACAAAATCGGCATGGACTTTATGCAGCACGGCATCCACTGCCTGGTAGAAAAGCCAATCGCCAGCGGCGTAGACGAAGCCGAAGAACTGATCGCCACTGCTGAACGCGAAGGCGTCGTGTTTACCGTTGGGCACATCGAGCGCTATAACCCGATGATCAAAAAGCTCAAGAAACTAGTCGACGATAAAGAAATCGGCGAAATCACCTCTATTATCACCCGCCGTGTTGGCGGCTTCCCGGCAATCGAACCAAAGACCGACGTCATCGTAGACCTCGCAGTGCATGACATTGATGTCATCAGTTACTTGCTAGGCAAACAGCCCACTAAAATCTACGGCCATGGGTCAAAAACGCTGCACAGCCACAAAATAGACTCTGCCGAGTTGTTCTTGGATTACGGCGGTGCCTCAGGTTTTGTGCAAGCCAACTGGATTACCCCAGTCAAAATTCGCAACATTGCCGTCACCGGCACCACCGGCTATGTTGAAGGCAACTACATCACTCAGGAACTCACGTACTACAAGCACACCATGAGCCGCAAAAACGATGGCTTCAAAAATTTTGTCAGCAGCTTTGGTGAGCCCGAACGCTACCATGTGTCGGACGACCCTAAAGAACCCTTGGCCATCGAGCTGCAGGCATTCATTGACAAAATAAACGGCGGCTCGCCTGAACTTGTCCCGCCGACTGCGGCGCGTGACGCACTGGCCGTAGTGCTTAAAGCAATTAAAGACACGCTGGCCGAAGAAGTTAAAGAAGCTACGACCAAGCCAGCCAGCAAAACCCCTACCAAAAAGCGAATTAACAAGAAAGAAGCATAACATGACCCGAATTATGATAACCGGCGCAGGCGGTTCTGCTGCATACAACTTCCGTGACGCACTGCGGCTAGATAGCAACGACCACTACGTTGTCGGTGTCGATATGAAGCCCTACCATCTAGAACTTATCGACGTTAACAAGCGGTACATCGTACCGGGTGTAAACGACGACGTGTATGTCGAGACCATGAACCGCCTTATCGAAAAGGAAAAAATCGAGTTGCTTCACCCCCAGCCAGATGTAGAGGTCGCCTTCCTGGCCCGCAACCGCGACAAAATCAACGCCAAAACATTCCTCCCCGACGCTGAGGCAATTGAAATCTGCCACGACAAAATGGAGTTCAACAAGCGCATGGTCGAAAAAGGCGTAGCCGTGCCAGAAACCGTGCACATCACTAGCCAGCAAGACCTGAAAGATTCGCTTGCCGCGCTGCTTAAAATACAGCCCAAAGTTTGGCTGCGCGCTACCCGTGGCGCCGGCTCCAAGGCCAGCTTGCCAATTAACTCGTACTATCAAGGTGACGCCTGGATCGACTACTGGCGCAACTTCCGCGGCATTGATTACGGCGACTTTATGGCCAGTGAATTCTTGCCCGGCCACGAATTTGCCTGGCAAAGCCTGTGGTGGAACGGCGAACTCATTACCGCCCAAGCCCGCGAACGCCTCGAATATATCTTTGGCGCCCTGACTCCGAGCGGCCAAACTTCTTCGCCGTCGGTTGCTAAAACCGTAAACCGCGATGACGTAAACAAAACCTGCGAAGCTGCTGTCCGGGCCGTTAGCGACAAGCCGCACGGCGTGTACTGTGTAGACCTTAAAGAAGACGGCGCCGGCGTTCCTAAAGTTACCGAAATCAACATCGGCCGCTTCTTTACCACTAGCAACTTCTTTGCCCACGCCGGGCTGAACATGCCAGCGATGTACCTTGAACTAGCCATGACCGGCAAACTCAAAGAAAAGCCAGTACAGTTGAACCCGCTGCCTGCCGACCTCTACTGGGTCCGCATGATCGACATGGGCTTTAAACTCGTGAAAGATGGTGAATGGACTTCCGAAAAAGCCTAAAACTCGTCATCTTTGACTTTGATGGCACGTTATTCCATTTGAATGCCGACTGGCAAGCATTGGGCGAAGCCTTAGGCACCAATGGTACCAACGAGACAATGGGCGACGCCCTGCAACGTCACCGCGACGAAGGCAACCACAACCGTTTGGCGGCCGCCAACGCTGTTGAGATCGAGGCTGTTGGTACGCGCCGCGTCAGTCCAGAGATCATCCAATGCCTGCAAAAATTAGCGGCCATGTATAAAGTTGCCATATTCACGCGCAACTCGCACGAGACAGTTGAACGCGCCCTCCAGGGCACGGCAATGGAAGGCAAGCTATACATTGTCGGCCGCGAAGATGCTGCACATCTTAAGCCGCATACCGAAGGGCTCGAGATACTGTGCCGCCATTTTTCGGTTATCCCTACGCAGGCGGTTCTGGTCGGCGATACTGAACACGACGTGATTGTCGCCCATGCCTTTGGCCTGCCAGCAATCATTGTCGCCAACCCCAGTGTTCCGCGGCAACCAGCAGATGCCGACGACTATATAAAAACTATTCCCGATTTACTACACTTGCTAGCTAAATAGACATTAGTTCAGGCTTGTTCGGGTTGCCGCCGCGCAGCACTTCGCGTAAACGGTAGTCGGCCTTCATGCCGGCCATGAGTTCGCCAAGACACGCGACCAGGTGCGTAATACGCGGCTCCCATGGCCCAGCGGCAACATCCATGCGTCGGATTGCGCCACCGGCCCGGTCCAAATAGGTTATCGCCGTATCAACTGCGGCGCGGATGTGCGGAGCGCCGCTCACGGCTACCAGCGCGGCGTCCTCAGGTATTGCAACATACGACATAGCCTCTTCTGCGATGCTCGTAGACGTAGCGCGCGGGGCGCCGTTAGGCCGGGCTGTAGCAGCGCCGTTTACTACGTGACACTTGCGACCGTCAGTTAATTCATAGGTCACTGCACCGTCTTCACGAGGTGGCACGGTAACGACCTTGTCGCCGTCAAGGTATTGCATCTCTTCGTTCAGACCAACCGGCGCCTGGACGTGCACTGTCTCGTCATAATTATCCCAATCAATGTAGTCTGCCATGCAGGCTTCCACTACCAGGCGATATATATGATATTCCGTCCCGAATGGGGCTGCCCAATCTTCGCCGTTACGTGTAAGCTCGGCCTGTATCCAGGGTGAACGGGCGGCCAATGCATCCATATCAATGCCCAGTGCTGTCCCGATGGTTTCAAATAAATCCTCTACCGAACGCTCACCCGGAATATTTTCCCACATGCCGCGCATCCGTTGCCCAGTGAGCGCTACAGCCTCGCGGACGTTATTGCCGCCGCGGCCGATACCAAAGGCTTCTTTAAGGCGGAGGATGTTCTCGAGTGGAGTGCCGCCGTTCATCAACGCTTGGTCATATTCGACGTCGGGATTTACGGGCACCGCCTCCATAACTGAATACGGGCCAACGGCAATCCTACCGAGCGCCTCAAGGTAGGCGGGTGCTCGCTCGGCTGAGATATCAACTTTACCGTCGCTCTGTTCCTGGTTGCCATGCTGGCGGCCCATAAGCAGCTTCCACAAGGCAGCGCGCTGTTCATCCGGGGGTAAAACCGTCGGGTCAAAATCCACGGTTGCAGCGGCTTGTGGGTAATCTTCGGCTACCAGCGCCATAACGTCTTGTACAGCGCCAGCGTTTTGCTCCCAAAAGGGCTGGTCCGGCACCCATGGGCAAGGCGTGTCGATAAATTCACCGTACGTTACAACAGTCATAGAAGCCTAATTATACAATGTATTGATTGAATGGCAAACGTCCTAGTCATAGGTGCAACTTCTCTGGTACTATTAAGGCTTGAAGAGGGAGTATAAGGATGCTTAAAGGCAAAAAAGTATTAGTTACCGGCGGTGCCGGCTTTATTGGTTCACACACCGTGGAGCGTTTACTAAAAGAGGGGGCCACGGTCACAGTGCTGGACAACTTCCGCACTGGTCTCCGCGAAAACGTCAAAGCCTTTCAAAATGACGTCAATTTTGTAGAAGGCAGCATTCTTGAGGCTAACGATTTAGCCAAGGCTACCAAGGGCCAGGATCTTATTATGCACCTGGCTGCCCAGCTGGAAATCACACGCGCGCTCGATGACCCGGTCGAAGACTTAATAACTAATACCGTGGGGACGCTTAACGTGTTCAAGGCAGCCGTTGCCAACGGCATACCCAAGGTCGTCATGGCTTCCTCTGCCGGCGTGTATGGGCAAGCCGTTGAAACCCCACAACAAGAAGACACTCACCCCACCAACCCCAACTGGGCGTATGGCGTCAGCAAGCTGGCTACCGAAAAATATGCCAAGGTGTTTGAAGAATCCAACGGCCTCAAGGTGGTCGCCCTGCGCTACGGCATCGTGTACGGCCCGCGCGAATGGTATGGCCGTGTGCTGACCATTTTCATTAAGCGCGCGCTGGAAGACAAACCGCTCGTAATTTTTGGTGACGGCAAGCAGATCCGCGACTTCGTCAACGTGAAAGACGTTGCCACTATGAACCTGCAGTGCCTCGACAACGATGCTGCCGACAATAACGTCTTCAACGTCTCCACTGCCAACGGCATCGACATCAACACCCTGGCCGAACTCGTTAAAAAAGCCAGCGGCAAAGACATTGAGATCATCCACGAAGAAGTGGCTGAAGGCAAGACATCCAAATACTACGACCGCATCCGTTTACCGCAGGAGCTTAAAACGCTCGTGCAGTCATACGACAAAGCCAAGAAGCTTCTTGGCTGGGAACCAACTGTTGACTTTGAAGCAGGCATAAAAGAGGAGTACCAATGGCTCAGCGCAAATCCGGACCGATGGCAAAAGATGAACTACTAACCAAAGAGCGTGAGCTGCTGACCGGCGTTTCGGCCTGGTACAAAAACACCAACTGGGGGTTCTACACCAAAATCGTTTGGTACTCGTATGTCAGCATTAAACCCCTTTTCCACGGCGATCATTGTTTAGAAATGGGGCCGGCAGACGGCGAAATGACCCGCTTTATTAAAGACGACTTCAAAAAACTGACTGTCGTAGACGCCTCTGAACAGTACGTTGAGGCGGCTAAAAAAATCAGCAAGAACATCGATGGCCACACCGCCCTCTTTGAAGAGTTTGAACCAACCGAAAAGTACGACACGATCGTTATGTCGCACGTGCTGGAACATGTCCAGGACCCGGTGCTGGTGCTTCAGCGCGCCCGTACCTGGCTCAAGCCGGGCGGACGGATCATTGCTGTTGTGCCGAATGCAGACTCGCTGCACCGGCGCCTTGGCGTAAAGCTCGGCATGCTGGAGCAAGAAACACAGCTCAACGACCAAGACATCGAAATCGGCCATCGCCGGGTGTACACCCGCGAAGCCCTAGACCGCGACATCCGCAGTGCGGAGCTCCAATCAATTACCAAGGGCGGCATCTTTATGAAGCTGCTGTCCAACAATCAAATGCTCACCTTTGACGACCCAAAATTGATCGACGCTATGTTTGAACTTGGCAAAGACTTCCCGCAGTATTGCTCAGAAATCTACGCCGTGTGCGTACCTACAAAATAGCAAGTTAATTTATTTCTTTTCGTTTTCGATATCAGTAGTAATCGCGGCGAGTATCAGCTGGAAGCCTAAAATCAACGGCACCACAACCAGCATAACCGTGCCGGTTGATGGCGAGATGTCGTCAAAAATCCGGCGGTAGGTAATATACAGGCCGAACAGCGTACCAATCGTACCCATAAACATGCCGCTAAACAGGAATAGCGCTACCGGGTGGAAGCTGCGCACCACGTATTTGTAGTAAATACGACGCCAGAACCCGACGAACAGCGCCTTAAAAATGTGCCAGCTGGTTGACCACAATTTAATGGTCGAGGTTTCCTCGCCATACAGCGCCGGCACCGGATAGTCGGCAATGTGCACATTGCCGATCGACATCGCAATAAGCTGGGTGTTTTCAAAGTCATACCGTTTACCAATCAGGTGCAGTGGCATGCTTTCGAGCGCGCTGCGGCGCATCATACCAAAGCTGCACAGCGCGTCAAAAATGCTGTAGTATCCAGTCGAAAACTTAGTGAGCAGCGTAATGAGCGTATTCCCAAACCGCCGGAAGGCAGGCATTTGCTGCAAGGCTACAATGTCCACGAAACGGTTGGCCTTAACGTAATCAACGCGCTTGCTATCGACCAACTTGGCGGTCATTTTCTCTAGGTAAACTGGGTCGCACTGCCCGTCACCAGACACGATACCAACAAGGTCGGCATCGGTTTCCAGCACACGTTTGTATCCGCGGACCATCGAGGCGCCAAGCCCCATATTTTTTTCATTATTTACGACCAGGACTTTTTTGTTCTTCTTGGCCAACTGCTGCTGAATTTTGAGCGTGCCGTCGCTGCTGCCGTCGTTGATAGTAACAATGTAATCAACAAAATCAGGCACCGTGTTAATAGTTTTGGCAATTAGTTTTTCTTCGTTATAAGCAGGAATAACAACTGCCCCACGTAATGAGCGGTCCCTGCTTTACGACTCCGTTATCTTCTTATTCTAAGATAAAACAAACAGATAGCAAGGAGTACTGTGGTATAGTCACTGCGATGACAGAATTATTGCACGCCGACGCTATTGTCACACTTGCCGCGGGCAGCACTCCTGAGGGCGGTGCCGGGCCAGAGAGTATGCAGCGAGTTGATGCAGCCGTTGCGCTCTACGACCAAGGTATTGCGGACACAATCGTAATGAGCGGCGCACATGCCGCTTTTAGACGAGCCGACCCCTCGCACCCACCTCTTGCCTCAGCAATGCGCGCCTATGCGCTCGAGCGGTATCCGCACGTGCCACCGGAAGCCGTCCTCGCTCAAACTGAATCCCTGGATACGATAGGCGACGCCTATTTTACTAAGGTCGGTTTTGCGGAACCACGTGGTTGGCGTCAATTAGTCGTTGTTACAACTGGTGAACCAGACGCACGCCGCAGCCATGTTACTCGCTCGAAAGCTGTATTCACCCATGTTATGGGACCGTCCTATGGAATCGAGGCCGTATCTGCAGGATTATTCCCTGAACGACGAACCAGCCGCCTGCATGAAGCAGCCGGTGACCTGCTAATGCGCGCCGTCCTTGGCGGAACTGAACCCGGCGACCACGAACGTATCGGCACTCGCCTGGCACAACTTGTACCGGGCTACGACCCTGGTATTTCTATCGGACGATTGGTGCGGAATCACGCCGCCCGCTTACTGCACTTAGAAAATTTGTTAGCGCTCAAGCAGAGCAACGCTAACGAAGTTTAAAGAGTTACCAAGAGATGATATTATAGGACCAACTCTATGAAGCTTTCTCGCAACTTTTCCGTTAAAGTATTGTACGTTTTAGACCAGTGGGTGCCGCCGATTATGCGCGACAGCAAATGGTTCATGATCGTGCCCTTGAAGCTCGTCCTAAAGCACAACGCCCGCGATTTTATGACGTTCAAGGACTGGGTCTTTAAGAGCACCGACAAAGAATTCGGCGACTTATACGAACGTACTGCCCTGCCGCAGGAACTGCAGGGCGAAACCGACCTGAATGAGGCCTGCCTCAACGAAATACTCAAACGCGTTAAGGGTAAGCGCGTACTTGAAGTCGGCTGCGGCCGGGGGTTGTTAGCCGACAAGTTATCTGCCAAAAACAAAGTAACCGGTTGTGACATTGTCGTGAGTGATACCGTGCGCAAAAACTATCCGGCAGTAAAGTTCGTAGCTGGCAATATCGAAAACCTGCCGTTCAAAGACAAGTCTTTTGACGTCGTCGTCACTACTCACACGCTCGAACACGTCAAAGACCTGCCTACTGCCGTGAAGGAATTACGGCGCATCGCTAAAGAAGAGCTTATTATCGTAGTGCCTAAGCAGCGGCCGTACAAATATGGTTTTAGCCTGCACACCCAGTTCTTCCCATATGAGTGGTCACTCCAGGGTGCCTTCGGGTACATCAAGGGCAAAACGACCATCAAAAACTTGGACGGTGACTGGTTCTATCGTCAAAAGATGCAGTAGTTACTTTGTCATCTGATTGACAATACGTCACGGATAATCTATACATACTTATATGTTAATGCATCCTCCTTTGAGTGAAACTTTTCTTGCCGCACTTGGCGGCGAAGAGCCAGCCATCGTGCCACGTCGCCGTTTTGTATATCCAGAATTCCAACAAGTAGTGATTGGCGGCGAAGCTGCCCGCCTGCTGGATGTTGCGGCTCATCTGGGCCGGAGCGCTGATGTCCTGAGTGCCTACGAAGTCGATGGTGACCACTACACGGGCCAGTACGCCCCTGATGGCATGCAGCGGATTACCGACGCCCTTGGCCGGGCCACTGCCTTTGCCAATCAACCTGGCAGCGAGCCAATGGTCGACATGTCAACTGCCGTCCACCTTACGCCAACACCAATCGAAGCTAGCTAATTACTAGTTCGGGACTTTGTACAAAATGTAGCGTTGGTCTTCGTACAGTTTTTGCGGTAGTAGTATCCGTGAGTTTGTAATCAGTTCTGGTTTCATTGTGGAAAGCTGTTTATCGATAATCACGTAACGCAAACCCAGTTGCCGCATCTTTACGATATCTTTGGCGTCGAGGTCCTTAAAGTCTATGTACTGGTCCATGTAACCTTTGGGTTCGTAGCCGCTGTAGCCGTTAAAAATGTTGCGGTTGTGGTAGCCTGCCCAAAGCACCCACTCAGCGCGAACCACAGGAATGGGCGCGTGCGGATAGTCCGGGTCTCCTTCGATAATTACAATGTCGTTGATCTCTGGGTGCTGCTTCACGAAGTGGTAAACCTCAGGTATCTTCATGTTGTAGTTGTACGGATTCGTTGTCGGGCTGGTCATAGCTACCCGGTGCAGCGGCGCGAGCTCAATAACCGCCAAGATGGCAACCGTCCAATATATGGCGCGGCGGTGGCGTGCACCCCATTGAGTAGTCCTGAGGTATAACGGCACATAGGCAAGCAGGCAACAGAGCGCAAACAATACCAAGATGCTCCACCGCCCAACTGCCCGTATAAACGACAGCTGCGGCAGGAACTTATCAATCAGCATGTACGGCATCATGATGGTGGCGTGCTGCCCGTCTGGCAATGCACTATACAAATATGTGCCGTGAATTTTCAACAGCGGGCCAAGCGACAACACGAACCCAACTAAGGCTGTTACTGCAAATATAACAATCCACTTATAGGCAAGGCGTTCATCTGCTGATTGCTTGCGCCTGCGGAACGCCACCACAATCAAAACTATGGCCGTAAGGTACAGTACAAGGCCGTGGTACGAATAGCTATCCAGGTTGTAGGCGTTGTGAATCGCCGCCGGGTGCAGTTTGTAATACAGCTTGCCTAGGAGCGTCCCGTCGTGCGGTTTAGTGTAATCGGCCAGGCTCGATTCATACAGCAGCTGCTCGCTTAACGGGAAGCTGGCGTTGTGCTCCTTAGAAAAACGCAAATACTGCACGGCCATCGGCGCCGTGGTCAGGGCCGCCATCGCCACCGTCACTCCGACCATGGCAATCAACTTCCAGTTGGCCAGCTTAAAGTACAGCATGCCAAGCAAAATAAGCGCGAATATTGCACCGGCAAATACCATCTGATTCCACGATGAATAGAACAGCAGACTCAGCACTATAAGTAACCCGAGCAAATACCATTTATTCTTTTTTTCGAAGAATTTCAGCGTAATGAGCGTGGCCAAAGGCAAGAAGTAAATGCTCATATTCTGCATGTGGAATATGGCAGCCATCTTAAACGGCGCAAACGCAAATACAAACCCAGCCAGTACCGAAACAAATTCATTCCCCTTGCTCAACCGCTTAACAAGCAGGTACATAAACCAGCCATTAAAGAAGAACATGAGTATCGTGTAGGTATTGTATGCAAAGAGCGGGTTATCGTTCAGCCAGTGCAGCGGAAGCGTCAGTAACCCGGGGGTAAACTGTGTTTCCGAATATAGCATGGTGTCTTTATTCGGGAAATAAATATTAGCGTCGAAATAATTCGGGCACTCTTGCTGCAATATACAGTGCTGGTTGCGCTGGATAATCCAGGCATTGAACATAGCGTCGCCGCCCGGGCTATACGAATCAAGGCGCGTGATCATTGGCCAGAAGAAAATCATCGTGGCTGCCAATAGCAGCACTGTGCCAATCCAATGCTTGCGGAAAAACTCTGTGGTGCAACGCAACGAGGCAAGCCCTGCTGTTTTAAGCATGGCTATACCACGCTCAAACATGTCCTGCTCCTGGTGGACGCCCTGGCTTGTCTTACTTGGCGACGACGTTGAAATAGATGATTTCCCAGACCGCTTTGACCCCATCTTTAACCCCTATCTTCTTACCCTCTTCTTTACTGCGGCCATAATATGAGATGCCAATTTCGTACACCGGCGCCTTACTCCTGGCGACACGGGCAGTTATTTCAGGCTCAAAGCCAAAACGCTTCGCCTTAAGGTGCTGGGCAATTTCGCGGACTAGATCGCCGCGGAACATCTTGTAGCAGGTTTCCATATCGGTCAAGTTCAGGCCGGTGAATAGGTTAGACATGCCGGTTAGGAACTTGTTAGCGATTTGATTGCGGTAATAAATAATGCGGTGCGGTTCGCCGCCAATAAACCGGGAGCCGTACACGACGTCGGCGTGGCCGCGTTCCATTGGGTAGAGCAGGCGTTTATACTCTTCGGGGTCGTATTCCAAATCGGCGTCCTGAATAACCACAACGTCACCGGTGGTTTCTAGAATACCCTTTTTGAGTGCGGCACCCTTGCCCTGGTTGACCTTTTGGAAAACGAGCTTAATCTCGGGGTGTTTGGTTGCCAGCTTTGTTAGAATATCGCGGGTGGCATCCTTTGACCCGTCGTCAACAATAATTAGTTCTTTCTTAGTCGAACCTAAATCTACGGCCATCACTTCCGCGATGATCTTCTTGATCGTTGCTTCCTCGTTGTAGCAGGGCATAACAATCGACAGTTTCTTGGTTTTACCCATTCGTCTTCTCACCTTACTTACGCTAAAAACATGCTATCATACATGCATCAAGCTTGTCACACGTAAGAGGAAGTAGATGCGACGATTATTGAAGAGTGACTTCATACGGTTCTGTATAGTTGGCGCTCTTGGCTTTGTAATCAATTTCATAATCCTGACGCTCCTCTATAAAGTGCTTGGCTCTCCGCTATTCATTTCCCAGATAATTGCTGCTGAGATTGCCCTCTTTAGCAACTTTATGTTTCACCACCACTGGACATACAAAGCCAGCAAGGTGCGTAAAACGCTAACAAAGCTTATCGTCCAGTTTCACCTAACCTCATGGGTTGCCGTTATTGGGAGTGCGCTGATCGTGAGCGCTGGGGTGAACATTCTTCACCTGCACTACTTCCCGGCCCTGGTCATATCAGCTGGCCTGGCCATGATGTGGAACTTTGGGTGGTCTAAATTCGTTATTTGGCGCAAGCATGCACCAATAGAAAAATCAGATCAATCAGAGGAAGTTTCATGAAAGTAGCAGTTATTGGTACGGGGTACGTCGGATTAGTTACCGGGACTTGTCTTTCCGAGGTCGGGCACGACGTCACTTGTATGGATATCGACCAAGCTAAAGTAGACAAATTGCGGCAGGGCGAAACCCCTATTTATGAACCCGGGCTCGCTGCCTTGGTCCAAAAGAACAGCGCTGCCGGGCGGCTGCACTTCACCACGGACTTACAAGAACTTGGTGAACCAGCCGTCATTTTCTTTGCCTTACCAACACCTCCAAATGGTGACGGCGATGCCGACCTGAGTTATGTACTGTCGGCAGCAAAAGACGTGGCCGGCATCCTAAAGAACTACACGGTGCTCGTTAACAAAAGCACCGTACCCGTCGGTACCGCCCAAAAAGTGCGTGACGTAGTAGCTGCCGAAACCAAAATTGGTTTCGATGTTGTTTCTAACCCCGAGTTCCTAAAAGAGGGGTTTGCGGTGAGCGACTTTATGAACGCCGACCGCATTGTGGTGGGCAGCTCGTCCGAAAAAGCGCTCCAAGTAATGGAAGAACTCTACCAGCCGTTCACCACCGAAGGCGTCCCGCTTATCACCATGGACGAAGCATCATCAGAAATGACCAAATACGCTGCCAACTCCTTCCTGGCTACAAAAATCAGCTACATGAACGAAATCGCCAATTTGTGCGAACTCCTTGGCGCTAACGTCGACAAAGTGCGCGAAGGCATCGGCGCCGACGAACGCATTGGCAAGCGCTTCTTGTACGCCGGTATCGGCTACGGCGGCAGCTGCTTCCCTAAAGACGTCATGGCCCTCAACCACGCTGCCAACAGCCACGACTATGACTTCAAAATCCTATCGGCCGTCATGGACGTCAATGCCCGCCAAAAGAAAATCCTGGTGCAAAAAGTCGTTGAACGGATGGGCGAAGACCTGACCGGCAAGACGTTTGCGCTATGGGGTCTAGCCTTTAAACCAGACACCGACGACATCCGCGAAGCACCATCGCTCGAAATTATCCGCGAGCTCATTGGTCGCGGCGCCCGGATTCAGGCCTATGACCCCGAGGCAGCCGAAAACGTAAAGCGCGTATTCCCAACCGAGATTACCTACTCCACCAGCGCCACTAAAGCCCTCAAGGGCGCTGATGCACTGTTGATTGTGACCGAATGGAAAGAGTTCATCGCCATTGAACCGGAAACGCTTCACAGCGCACTTACCAGTAAACTCGTCTTCGACGGCCGCAACATATTCGACCCCGAAACCATGGCTAAAGCCGGCCTGACGTACATAAGCATGGGACGAGGGAGATAAAATACCGTGCAAACTATCCTGGTAACCGGCGGCGCGGGCCATGTTGGGTCACACGTTATAGAATTACTAGTCAAACAGGGTAATTGCCGCGTCATTTGTTTGGACGATTACTCTGCCGGCAGCAAAGACAACCACATTGATGGCGCTGAATACCGGACCGGCTCAACCTGGGACATCGACAAACTCATCCCCGAAACCCCAGACGTCATTTACCACCTTGGGGAATACGCCCGGATCGCTCCGTCTTTTGAGGATGTTAAAAGAGTCTACAAATCAAATATCACCGGCACGTTTGCCGTATTAGAATTTTGCCGCGAACGCGGTGTTAAGAAGCTAGTATACGCCGGCTCTAGCACCCGCTACGCAGCCAGCGGCAAAGGCCGCCACCAAAACCCTTACTCGTTTACTAAAGCTGTGAACGTAGACCTTATTAAAGACTACGGCAAGTGGTACAAGTTGCCCTACGCCATCGCCTACTTCAACAACGCCTTTGGGCCACGCGAGGGAAACGTAACGCTCATTGGCCGCCTAGAACGAGCCTACCTAAAGGGCGAACCACTAACCGTGGTCAAACCTGGTACGCAGCGCCGTAACTTCACCTACGTAACTGACCTAGCCCGCGGGCTAATCATGGTTGGCGAACGCGGCCACGGCGACGGCTACGTACTCGGCAGCGAGCAATCATTGTCCGTGCTCGATGTAGCCAAGGCTTTTGGCGGGGAGATCGCCATGATTGACGGCTACCCTGGCCGCACCCACTCAGGCAATACACCAACTAAGGCGCGCGACGAGCTCGGTTGGTCGCCCACTGTTGAAATCCTCGATTACATTGCCGACTTCGTGGCCACCCACGAACGCGGCAGCCAACACTAACCCAGTCTAAACTATAGATGGAAGTGGGAAATGACCACTTTGTCACCGAAGAACTGCCGCAAGTACGGCACGGAACGGTCGTCGGTAATAATGTAGTAGTTGCGGTTATGCGACAGAACCATATTTGAACACTTCCTGACTGTTTCTTTCAGTTCGCGCTGCTGTCCCTTGTTTGGTTCCTTGTACATAGCAATGCCAAATATGTCGCTGCCACAATTATGGGCGGCTGTATTCGGCGTGTCGTCGCGCGCCATAACAACATTCCAGTTTGAAATCATCATATCGCCAACAAGCTTATCACTCGGCGGGTCGTAGTGCAGGATAATGGCGTTGTCGCCATACAAATTGCCGCTGCTCCCTACATTTACCAGCTGCCTAACATCCGAGTCAAAGAAATCTGGCACGCCGAAGCCAGAGATGCTCCTAAACATTTCCCGTGCGCCTTGCAGCGGATTAGTGCTCATTCCAATCAGTAGCGTGAAGGCTCCAACCACCACAATAACCGGCATAACCAGTTGCTGTAAGCGGCCAATCTTGGCACCGATAAAAATATAAACAGCTAGAACCGTAGTCAGGGCCAGGACCAAGAGTTCAATAAGATACCCGCTCTTTATAGAGTAGTAGCGGATCTCTCCAGAAGAAAAATACTGGAACGCGATCAACAGCAGCATGAACAAATACAGCGGCAGGAACGTGTTATTTATGAATCGTTTACACGTTTCGGGGAACCGCTCAGAAAGCGCGAAATAAATCATCGCGGCCAAGCCAAGTACAAAAACCCCGAAGTGGAAGGCGCGCACACTCCCCAGGGCATTGAATTGTTCGCCAGTGTTTATCGTGGCGTACTTTAGCTGCAAATATATCGGCGTAAGCTGCAGCACTACTGCGCCAAGCACTGGCCAATGGCGTCGTGCCAACACGGCCCGCACTAACACCGGAATATCCTTAACTACCCATTTTTGCGGCAAGATATATAGCGCCGGAATCAACAGGAGCGGCGGCAATAGGAGCGGCCAGCTCATCCCTATCCCAAATATAAATACCATGTACGTGAGCAAGAACCATTCGCCCGTGGCGCGTTGTTTCGTTTGGCTAAGTTCGTAGAATTCGTGGACATATATAAGGCCGAGTACGAACAGGGCAAGTACATAATAGTAGTTAATAAACCCTTGGTACATGAACGGTATCAAGTAGAAAAACCCGAGCGGCAGACCCAAGCAAATAGCCAGCACAAAATCGGCCCGGCGTTTTAGGCGGTCGCCAATTATGTCGGCAATCATCCGGCACAGGTAAAACACTAGGTAGGCCAATGCCATACCATACACCAAATACTGCACTACGAAGAGCCGGGCGTTGAGGCCAAAACGGAGCTGGGACTGGTTGGCGTAGAACGAGTCTTCGACAAATGCTGTAACAATATGGAAGCCTTTCGGGTAGTACGACGTCGCGGCGTAGTCCAAATGCTGTTCCTTGGAAATCTGCGTCAGCATAACAAAATGATTGGCGCCATCAGCGCTCTGTACGCTGCCGAATTTGGCAATACTCAGTACATCACCGCCGCGCCACATGCCAGTGAGCACAATAACCGGCAGAGCAAAAAACATAACTGTCACCAAAGCCGCCACGTCCTTTTTCTCATACCACACCACTGGAGCCGGCTTTGACGGGAGATGTTTTGACCCAAATACTACTGCCCCCATCGTCAATAGCGCTGCTAACAGCGATAACATACGGAACCCGGTGTGCGGCACAACCAAAAACTGCCCTACGGCAGCCACAGTTATCAGCCCGCAGGCAATCATGAAGCCAGCAACTACCTTTGACACAATACTGCGGAATAAGCGTGGGTACGGCAGATAGTAAACCAGACAGCCGACAACAGCCGGGACAAACAGCAGTGTAATTCCCGCAGCGTACAAAACAAACGATACGCCCAGGATGACTGCAGGCAGCAGGAGCGGCCTACTCTTGAACAACTGCTTCATATATCGCAACAAGGTCTTTTGATACTATCGGCCAGGCCATTTTTTCGGCAAACGCCTTGGAAAGTTCGGACTGTTTCTTGACGTCGATTCGTTTGAGTTCGCGGGCCAGCTCGTAGTAAGCGAATGTTTCGCAAAGTACCAGAGCACCGTCGGCGACTGCTGCAAGTTCTTTGATTGAAGCTGTGGGGTAGGCGATAGCCGGAACACCATTTGCAAATGCTAGGTTTACCGAACCGGATGACACTTGCCCGTAGTACACGCCGTTATATGGGTACACGCAAACGTCACACTCGCGAATAAGTGCATTCAACTCGTCGTCTGTGGGCACGTAGCCAGTAATATGAACTCTATCCTGGACACCTAGCGTGTCGATCAAGTCGCACACCTTGTCGTAAAAGGCGACGTCGTCGCTGTCCGCTTTCATGCCGCCCAAAATAGCCAGCTTGTAGTTTGGCGGCAAAAACTTGAGCGCCTTAACCGCTTCAATAATTCCCTTGTAGCGATGGAAGAACCCGATTGTGCAATAAATGACATCACCTGGTTGTTTGTTGAGCGCTTCGGCAATGCGGTGCGACGGGTGTTTGGGCGGATCAAAAACCTGCACTGGGTGCAGAATCTTTTTGATCCGTTCTTTCGGGACCCCAAAGCTTTGTAGGCTTTCGGCAGTCGGATCATTATGCACGAGCAGCAAGTCAGCCATTTGGAAGGGAACGATGTGCGTCCGCACAAAGTAAACAAAGTGCCGCTTTTCGCGGAAGTATTGCACGATGCTGCGTGGCCCAATTCCCTTTAGTTTCGCGGGCTTAGTACCGAGGTTCGGTGAGGTGTGGACTGTAATAACAATCTTTTTGTGCGCCCGCTTCGCAGCGTTCACAATTTGCCGGAACGAATCGTGGCCATAGAGGGCGAATTCATGCTGCACATGCAGTACGTCAAAGTCTTTAAGCTGTTTGTACAGGTCGTCGGCCATCTTGTGAATCTCGGCCTCGGACATGTGATGCGTAGCATAGGGTGACACGTCAAAGTATTCATTGACAATATTCGGCGCGTCTTCCATGCCTTTTACGTAATGGTCCAAATACTTGGCGACGCCACATTCCTCATAGCGCGAACTGAAATGTAAAACCTTTATCGATTGTTGATCACTCATAGCTGCTCCAGATAGTTCTTAACTTGTTTGTATGAATCATCCCAGGACGTCTGTTTGTACTGCTTGGTACGTTCGACTGCTGCACGTAATGCCTTAGGGTCAAGCCAACGCTCAATTGCCGCCAAACATTCTTCGGTAGAGTAGGGCGAAAAGTGCTCCACAATTCCCTCACCAATCTCAGTCATGCTGCTCGTATTGCTGCAGGCGCACGGCACGCCCCAAGCCAGACTTTCGGCAATCGGGATCCCCCAGCCTTCGTACACGCTTGGCAACACCGTAAACATACAGTGCCCATACAGCCACGCCAATTCCTCATCGCTAATATCGTGCAGGGCTAGCATGTCCTTATTAGTTTCGGGGTCCTCGGCAATAAGCTCCAGGAACGTCTCGGTCTTCCATCCGCGGCGGCCGACAATTAATAGTTTTGGCAGTTTAAGCCCCCGCTGTTTGGCTAATTTGTAGGCATAGTACAGCAGCATGTGGTTTTTCTTTAATTCAACCGTACCCATACACATAATGTAGTCGTGGCCTTTTAAGCCGCTGTTTGTAAAAAGCGGGTCAACAGGCTTTGTTGCAGCCGAGAATTCAAAATCCTCGCCGAGCCGGAAGACCTCAATGCGCGGAACAGGCAGCTTTTGCTCCTTGAGCCACGTAGTCAGGTCTTTCTTGGTGTTTTGGGACACAGCGAGTGTCATGGCAGAAATAGGCACAATGTTGCGCGTGTAGTCCGTAAGGCTCTCTGTAGAATGGCCCGAGAACTGCGGTACAACCATTGGGCCGATATCGTGGATGAGCGGCACGAGGTGCGTACCAGCCTTGTTCCAATCTTTCAGCTTCTGTATAAAGTTCGGGTCCCACCATTCACCCCACGGGATAAACAGCACGTCGCCTTTCACAAACTCTACTTGTTTGTAGCTGCTCATGGTGAACATTTTGGCGCGCTGTTCGAGCTTGTCCGATAACCGCTGACTGACCCGCGCTGTCTGCCGGATGCCGTATTTTGCCACCCGTTTGAGGGTAATCTTGCGCGGGGCGTTTGGTGCAGCCGGGGCAGGGCTTGGCGCTGGCGCAACCGCAGCTTCTTGGCCGTGCTTCAGATACACAATTCCCTGGCCGCGTTGCATCATGGTGGCAGCAAAGTCAATTTCACACATCGCTTGCAGATCTTTCACCCAAGTTGCAAATACAATATTCGGGCTCTGCTCGCGTTCAAACCGAACGGCCAGCTCGTTCATAACGCGCGGTATCCCAGCTAGCTTGCCAGGCCAGTGTACTAGTTGTGTAACATCTATAATTGTTCGGTTCATATGCATAGATACGGAATCACGGCTGGCGCATGACCAGCCGGCTGCCGCATGAACCCAGTATACTGCAACTACACACTTCTTTAAACCTCGCAACCCTGGCTATGATATAGTATGAGCAAGCTATGAGCTCTCAAAAAGAACCATCCAAACCCCTACGCATCGGCCGTTATCCGCTGCGCATCGCAAAACATATTTATAACCTGCCGCATTCGACCACAAACCTCGAACGCGACACCCGAGCACTCCGCGACTCAATAGAAAAGCTAGCCCAAACTGTGGCACTGCTCCAGGAAGAGGCCGCACACTTACGCAACAAAGCCGAAGCCAAGGAACTCCACCAAGAAGACACCAAGCACCGGCTTGAGCAGCTCGATCACCGCCTGAGCGATATGATGCACCAACTGACCATCATGAACGAGGAACGCCGGGCATCTGTTGCCGCCCCTAAAAAAGCCGTTGAGGCTGCTGCGCCGACCAGCGAATTATTAGCCGACGAACACCTGCTCGACAGCTTCTACGTTGAGTTTGAACGCTGGTTCCGCGGCACCGACGAAGAGATCAAAGAACGGCAAAAAGTTTACATGCCGTACTTCACCAAATCAAAAATCGACTCCCAAAAATACCCAGTTATCGACATCGGCTGCGGCCGCGGCGAGTTCGTCCAACTCTTAAAGGAGCACGACGTCCGTGCCATCGGACTCGACCTGAACAAAGCCATGGTTGATCGCGCCCTGGAAAAAGGTCTCGAGGCCGAGGCAGGGGACGCGCTTACCTACTTGCGCGCCCAAAAGACCAACTCCCTTATGGCCATCACCGGCTTCCACATTGTGGAGCACATCCCGTTCCTAGACCTCGTGCGCATTTTTGACGAATGTTACCGCACCCTGCAGCCTGGCGGTTTTGTTATCTTTGAAACGCCTAACCCCGAAAACATTATTGTCGGCTCGTGCAACTTCTACTCTGACCCGTCACACTTACACCCCTTGCCCCCAGCCTTCCTCGACTTCGCCATGAAAACCCGCGGCTTTAACAAAACCGAGGTTAAGCGCCTGCACCCTATCAAAGCAGACATCTCCGATAAAGACCCACTCGTCAAAGAGATGGCCGAACGCATCTACGGCCCACAAGACTACGCCGTTATCGCTTACAAATAAGTTACTTCGTTAGTTTCGCGTCAATGAATGGATTCACTACAAATGCGGTGCGGTCTTCGCGGTACACTCTAAAGCGCACTGCGTCCTCGATCCAGTCGTGCTGCGTAACTGCGTCTTCGTGACTAATTGCCACTGTTATAAAGTATTCGCCGTCATTAAAGATGTTCGGCATACGCCATTCCAAAGAACCCTTGTCACCTTTTTTGTAGCTGCCGGTGTCCATGAGCTTGATCTTAGTGTTTGTGCCAAGAATATGCGCACCTGTAGCGTTTTTAATTAGCAGACCAAATACCGGGTTATGTACGTCGGTGTTTGCCTCGTAGTCGATACGCAGCGTCAGTTCCTGATCTTCTTGCTTGCAGACTTTGGGCGTAATGGTGACTTTGGTCTGGCGCATGCCGCCATCGCCCCAACGACCGCCTTCTTTGCCTTCGTTCGATTCATCTTTCGGGGTAAATATCTTGGTGTAAGCGGTAGCGATCTTGTTGGCGCTACCCTCCAGGATCAGTTCGCTCTTCTCAATGAATATGGCCCGGTCGCAGTATTCCCGCACCGCACTCATGTCGTGGCTCACAAACACAACGGTCTTGTTGTTGCGCTTTAGTTTACGGAAGTAGTCAAAACACTTGCGTTGGAAATCGGCGTCGCCAACGGCCAACACTTCGTCTACTAGCAAAATGTCGGCTTCGGCGCGCACCGCCAGCGAAAACGCCAGCCGCACCTGCATACCCGACGAGTAATTCTTCAGCTTCTGGTCCATAAACCGTTCCAGTTCGGCAAACTGCACGATTTCGTCGTACATATCGCTGACCTGTTTTTTAGAAAAGCCGAGCAGGGCACCGTTCAGGAAAACATTTTCGCGGCCAGTCAGCTCCGGGTTAAAGCCAACGCCCAGTTCGATAAACGGCACCAACTTGCCCTGCACCGCCACCTTGCCTTTGGTGGGCTGGTAAATGCCGGCCAAAATCTTAAGCATGGTGCTCTTGCCGCTGCCGTTACGGCCGACAATGCCAAAGAACTCGCCCTTCTTAATCTCGAACGAGATATCCTGCAGGGCGTGTTGCAGTTCGCTGCCCTTGTTGCGCTTCTTGAACAACCCGGTCACCGCACTCTTTACCGACGTACGTTTTTCGTGCGGCAGCACAAAGTCCTTGTAAACGTTTTCAACTTTTATTGCGGTGTTGTTGTCCATAGCCTAAATATCCTCTGCAAAGTTCTTGGAGTTCTTACGGAAGTAGTAGACTGAAACAACGGCGATGGCAACCACAATACTAATGGGGACGAGCCGGATATAGCCACTGTGCCAATAGGTAGTGATCGTGGGCGTCTTAGGCGTGACGATTACATGGCGCAAATCTTGGATAATCTGGGCGATCGGGTTCAGCATCATGAACTTAGCGTATTTAGCCGGCACCAAAATAAGCGGGTAAAAGATTGGCGTGGCGTAAAATGCACCCTGCAGCAACACTTCCCATATGTAGCTCATGTCGCGCAGCTTTACAAATACCGCACTGAGCATAAAGGCAAAGGCCAGGGCAATAACGAACAGCTCGGCTAGAAGCGGCAGAGCCCATAAAATATGTGGCGTTATCGACACGTGGTCGGCCACCATAAATACGGCGATCACCACGAAGTTCAGTATCAGGTTGATGAGTGCGCTGAACGACACGGCCAGCACCACAACATACTTAGGGAAGTTGATCTTGCGCAGCAGGTCACCCTTACCAACAATTGAACTCAGCCCAGTGGACGTAACTTCGGTAAAGAAGTTCCAGAGCACAATACCAAGCAGCAAGTAGACCGTGCTGTGCGGCACACCGTAGTTGAAACGCAAAAACTTCAGGAACACGATATACATGATTAAGAAGATAGCTAACGGCCGCAGCAGCGACCACAAGTAGCCAAGCACCGAACCTTGGTAGCGCAGTTTAAAGTCAGACTTAACCAACTGCTGAAGCAAAATATAGGAGTAGTGGTAGCGGGCTTGGAATTTCTTAAATGTTTGGGATGCCATGTGCAATGTGTTGCTTTGTCAACGGCCGGCGGGCGTGTACCCGGCTCGGCAATTTGAATTACGTACCTTTACTGTGGCATTATACTAGCACAATTACACTTATGACAAACCACCGTAAACCCATAAAAATAACGTTCGACGCCACAGCCATGCTTGTCGAGCGTACCGGTGTCGCCTATTACACCGAGCGGCTGGTAACCCACTTGGCCCAGCAGTACCCAGACGACATCCAATTAACAGGTTTTTACTACAACTTCTTGGGGCGCCGCGACTCATCGCACCTGCCGCGGTTCAAAAACCTCCGCTACACACGGGCGTCGATCATACCCAGCAAAATTGTTTACCAGCTGCGGCGGTGGGGGATTGAGTTCCCCATCGAAATCTTGAGCCTGACGCGCTCCGACTTCATTCTCTACCCGAACTTCCTGAGCTACCCCAGCCTGCGCGGCACACCCAGCGCCCCGGTCATACACGACCTCACCTACATCGACCTGCCCGAATATGTTTCGGCTAAGCTACGCTCCGACCTGGTGAGATTCGTGCCCAAAGCCATCAAGCGCTCAGCGTTTGTCGTTACCGTTTCAGAGTTCAGCAAGCGCGGCCTCGAACACAACTACCACGTACCAGCCAACGACATTCTAGTCACCCCTATCCCGCCACCACCACCCGCACCCGTGCCAGCAGGGGAGCGTTACAAAGTCCTAAAAAAGTACGGCATCGACAAACCCTACATATTGTTCGTAGGAACCATTGAGCCACGCAAAAATATCCCCGGACTCATCGATGCCTACCTCCGGTTACCGAAAGATATCCGGGACGCCCATACCCTGGTAATTGTCGGCCGCATTGGCTGGAACTGCGAGACCGAGGTCGCCCAGCTAGAGGCCGCTGCAAAAAATGGCCACGATGTGATACATCTCGGATACGTCACCGACCGGGCAAAAGACATCTTGTACCAGAACGCCGCCTTATTTGTGACGGCCAGCCAGTACGAGGGCTTTGGCATGCCCATCCTAGAGGCTATGAGCTACGGAACGCCGTGTGCCATCAGTGACATACCGGTCTTTAAAGAGATCGCTGGTGACGCCGCCGCTTACTTTGACTGCCACGACTCAAACGATATCGCCCGCACCATACAATACCAACTCACACACCCAGACGAAGCCGAACGCCTCGGCCTGGCTGGCCAAGCCCACGCCGACTCATACAGTTGGGAAAAGGTTGCCGCCAGTGTCTACGAAAAAATCAAAGCCGCACTAGACCAGCAAGCCTAGGCGGTTCGTGGTTTCTTGGTATTAGCCACCGGCAGGGCAATTGCCAGACCGGCCAATATCCACCATTGGGCCGCAACTGCTTCGTTGCTCCACATATGGAATAGCATATTCATGAGCACGTATGCCCAAAAGCTTGCGATCAGCACAACAGGCAATAGCGTGCCGCGGCGGCGCCACAAAGCTCGATAGACCAGCACGTTGATCGCCACAAACAACAGCAGACCAAGCACGCCCACCTCATACCCAATTTGTATGTAGTAGTTCTCTGTTAGAAAACTACCGGCCGGGTTTTGGATCGACGCCAGACCTGCCGTCCCTGGCCCGTGACCGAACGGATTATGAACAATCCCCTCAAGCCCGCGCTTGGCAAACACCCAGTGGAACCCGTTTGAATCGTACGCAGCCTGGGGCGCCCCAGTACTGTGCGTCACGTAACTCTTAAACACATAGGTGTTGCGCGCTGCAAACAGGCCGCAAACACCCAACACACAGAGCACCGCCAGAACCGGCCAAAAACGTTTAGTGAGCACCAGAATAACCTTCCTGAACTGCCAAGCCAGCAGTAGGCCGACCGCAAGCAGGGCAGCAGCCCATGCTCCGCGCGAAAATGTCAGGAACAACGCCAGGCTGTGCAAACCAAGCAGACCAGCCAGCAAAACCCGCCGCTTGTTGTCGCGGGCGCCCACCAGCAGGGCGGTCAACCAGGTCATAGGCAAAATAAGGTAGGCCCCCAAGGAGTTAGGATCGCGCAGGGTAGACATAACGCGAGGAAAGTCCGGTTTATTATCGATGAAAAATGCTGGCAGTGTACCGCGCTGCAGGCCATACCCGAAATGGGTCAGGATGTCTTTGGGCAAAAAGTACTGCAGCACGCCAAGCAGGGCAACAAGGGTACTTACACCGAGGACAACCTTACTTAACATGGTTAAGCTTTTCTGTTCAGAACCCAGTAAAAGACCGGCGCCCATACCGAGCAGCAAGTAGCCAAACACACGATCGTTGTAAATAATGCCAAGAAGAGCGCTGTCTGTGAAGATGGCGGGGTGGACCACCCAAACAATAAAATGCAGCGCGGCGTACGCAGCCGACACCGCTACCAGGATAGTAAATTCCCTCGTCCCCCGCTTTTTTGCCCATACTAAACAAATTGTGAACATCATTACCAAAAACAGGAAGACGTCTTTGCCGAGCTTCCAAGCATCCAGGCCGCCTGTAGCAAGGCTCAGCCACTGAGATAAGAAGACGTGGAACGGCATATATATAAGAAGTGCGAGCGCACTCCAGGCTGACAATCGGCGCAATATTGGCATATTAGGTATAATTATAGCAATGCCTAAGCACATTGTGATCGATGCGCGCATCCGCCGCACCAGTACTGGCCGTTACGTCGACCGGCTGGTTGACCATTTACAGGATATAGATCGCTATAATTCTTACACCATTCTGGTGCAGCCAGACGACAATTGGCAGATGAAGGCCGCTAATTTCAAAACCCTCCCCTGCCCCTTCCCTCAGTTTTCAATGAGTCCCCTGCCCGACCTAAAATTTGCGTTGCAACTCTATAAACTCAGGCCCGACCTCGTCCATTTCTCGATGACCCAGCAACCACTGCTCTACTTTGGTAAGATCGTCACCACCACCCACGACCTGACTATGTTCCGCTTTGTACGCCGCGGCCAAACATCCAAGCCAGTCTTTGCGGTCAAAATGGGGCTGTACCGCTTCTTATTTAAGTGGAGCCATATGAAGTCCGACCGGATTATCGTGCCCACCCGGTATGTAGCAGACGACCTAGCCGCCTACCAACCCTCAACCAAGCACAAGATCGTCGTGACCTACGAATCAGGTGAGCTGCCCAAAACCGGCGCAGCAAAAAGGCCGACTGCAGTTGGCGAAAACGACGAATTCATCATGTACTTGGGCACTGCCTTCCCCCACAAAAACCTGCCCCGGCTCGTTGAGGCTTTCGAGATCATCAAGGCCGCACATCCAAAACTCAAACTGGTGCTTGTTGGTAAGACCGAGAAACATTACGAAGACCTAGCCAAGTTTGCCAGCAATCAACCACACGCCGAGGATATTATCATCACCGGATTCCTGCCGGACGACGAAGCCAAATGGCTCTACCAACACACCAAAGCCTATGTTTTCCCGAGTTTAAGCGAGGGTTTTGGACTGCCCGCCCTAGAAGCCATGGGCTATGGCGCGCCGGTTGTGTCGAGCGACGCCACCTGCCTGCCGGAGTTATATGGCAACGCCGCCCACTACTTTGACGCCACCAGCCCTCAAGACATCGCCAAAAAGGTGGCCGAAGTTATCAGCAGCAAAACACTGCGCGACAAACTCGTCAAAAATGAATCCGGGGTCCTAGCAAAATACTCCTGGACCAAGATGGCCGGCGAAACCCTGGACGCCTACCAGGACGTACTGGCAGCAAAAAATCCGGCTAAAGAACCGGATTTTGATAGCTAAAACTCTGTTTCGCCGTCTTATTCAGCAGGTTTGAGTACAATGTGGCGGTCGCGGCCTTCGCCGTCGCTGTCGCTGACCACACCCCAGTCCTGGGCAAGTTTGTGCACGGTGCGGCGGTCGGCGGCACTCATGGGTTTGAGTTCCATAGGTTCGCCGGTTTCCTTGACCTTTTTCATCCACTCTTCGGCGCGTTCGCTTAAGCGCTGGGCACGCTGCTTCTTGTATTCGGCAACATCAACATTTACGCGAGTAAATTCGTAGCCCTGGTTCTTAAGGGCACTACTGACGAGGAACTGCATTGAGCGCATGTTCTCGCCTTTTTGGCCGATAAGGAAGCCGTTCAGGTGCGTCGACGGCACCTCAAGCTCGATCACATCATCCTCGCTGGTGGCGTGGACGTCGGTGTTTAAGCCGAAAAACGACAATAGGTCTTCAAGGTACTTCTTGGCGTATCGGATCGAGTCTTCCACTACTTCTTCCTCCGTTTCTTGGCAGCAGCTTTCTTCTTAGCAGGCTTCTTGGCCGCAGGCTTTTCGATTACTTCGCCTTCGATTACTGTTTTACTGTCGGCGGGCTTGCCATCTGCTTCGGCTTCCATTTCTTCGGTGTCACTGCGAAGCACCATGGTTTGCTGGATAAGGGCGGTCACCCCGCTCACCAGCCAGTACAGCGCCAAAGCCGAAGCGATGTTCACCGTAAAGAAGAAGATCATAGCTGGCAATAAGTAGCGCGTACTGCGGGCGGTAGCCGCGTTCAACTCGCTTTGGTCAGCCTGCTTGCCCTTGCCTGCATCCTTTAGGATGGTGCGGAGACTGCGGGCGTCCTTGCTACTTGGCGATAGCTGCTTGCTCTGGAAGAACTGTACAACTGCGCTGGCAAGAACGATCAGCATCGCTGGCAAGTAAAAGCCCTTGGGGCCGAGTGCGCCGCGTGTCAGGTCAACAACACCAAACAGCGTGGCGTCGAATCGGTGGATGTCTTGGCCGAGCGTGTGCAGCCATGGCAAATTCTGCAAAGCTGGGTACGCAAAGCTAATTAATTGGTGCGGGTCGTGCAGCACACGCTGCAATCCGCTATATAGGCCAATAAGAATTGGGATCTGTAGTATAAGAATGCCGATGGAACCGAACGGGCTAATGCCGCGTTCTTTGTATAGCTCCATCATCATCAGCGATTCTTGCTGCTTGCTGCCGCCAGCTGCTTTTTTAATGCGCTTGATCTCTGGCTGGAGGTCGCGCATCACCTTTACTTGATGTAACTGCTTCTTAACCAACGGCCACATGAGCAAGCGCACCACGATCGTAAAGATGATGATAGCTAGCCCGAAGTTGTGCCCCGGCAGAATTGAGTAAATGAGTACCAGCAGGTTAAAGATCGGCTGGACGATCAACGTCGTAAACACATTTGCAACCATGAATTACAGGGTCTCCTTATCAATTACTATAGCATGATCTGGTGCGGATGCGGAGGCCTTCAACACCGCGGCTTTCTCGAGCTGGTCGAGGATGGTGCGCCGCAGGTCATCGGTGCTTAATGTGGCCACACCTTCGGCATATACCGTGAATACGAGGTCGTATGGGCCGTCGATACGGCTGGCAACAGTGCGCAAGATCTCGAACACCCGCCGCCGGATACGGTTGCGGACTACGGCTGACTTGCTCACCTTACGACTTACGACTACCGCAGCGCGCCATACTTCTTGGCGGCCATTGCGGGTTGCGCGCAAACTCAGCATTTCGCCGCGGACTTGGCGGCCATGCTGATACACAAATCGAAGACTGTTACGGCCATGGAACCGATGTGTCGAATGAATCATCGCGGCCGTCCTCCCTTCCTATTTATGCGACACGGAGAGACGCAGACTATTAGCGCGACAGTAGTTTGCGGCCCTTGTTGCGGCGCCGGCGTAATACTAGACGACCAGCGTGGCTGGCCATGCGCTTCATAAAGCCGTGCACGCGTGCGCGGTGACGTTTTTTGGGCTGATACGTTCGTTTTGGCATATGCTCTCACTCTACAGGATATAGCCAGATCACACAAGGTGTTCCGACAACCCCGTCCTTACTTAGTTTACATTGTTGTTTTTGGTGAAAATAACAATATTTAACCCACTAATCATACCAACTTTTCCACACAATCTCAAGTTCTTTCCACAGTTTCATAGGTGTTAGTAATATCTGTGTATAACTTGCCTCGTGTTGGCTGGATTTTGGCTTCATTTAACAAGAACTTCATAAAATATGTGGAAAAGTCTGTGGAACTGGGTTATAGTCGTTCGTATAACTTGTGAGTGAGGGGTATGCAGTCGTCTAGTCTATGGCAGGCAGTTTTAGGAGAGATCGAACTATCGATTTCCCGTGGTAACTTTGTAACGTGGTTCAAAAACACTTGCCTGCTCAAAGACGACCCCGAACATTTCGTTATTGGCGTTCCTAATGTCTTTATTAAGCAACAGCTGGAACGCAAGTACAACGACCTTATAAAAGAAACACTTGTCAAAAACGGCATTACGCCCGAGATCATAGAATATAAGATTCATTCTTCGCTTACCCCTGTACAGCGAGAGGAAGACCCGCTCGTCAGCCCGCACAACACGCCCACCAACCAGGTCGCAGCCACCGCGCCAAGAACTCAGGCAACCCCGTTGACCCACACCTATCGCCAAGGTTTGAACGAACGATACACCTTCGAGAACTTCATTGTCGGGTCCGGCAACGAACTCGCCTACGCCGCCTGCCAAGCCGTTGCCGGCCAGCCCGGCACTAAATACAACCCGCTTTTCTTATATGGAGGGGTCGGCATTGGCAAGACTCACCTTATTCAGGCTGTGGGTAACGCCGTTTTGGCTGCCAAACCAGGCGCGCGGGTTGTATATATAAGTAGCGAGCAGTTCTTGCAGGAGTTCGTGGACGCCCTGCGCTACAAGAAAATCAGCGACTTTACTGACTTTTACCGCAGCGCCGACGTGTTAATCGTCGACGACGTACAGTTCATTGCTGGCAAGGAAAAGGCCCAGGAAGAATTCTTCCACACCTTCAATGCCCTGCACCAAGGCAGCAAGCAAATCATTATCACCAGCGATAAACCGCCGCGTGACATCCCCACACTCGAAGAACGCTTGCGCTCCCGCTTTGTGTGGGGCATGAGCATCGACATGCAGACGCCCGACTTTGAAACCCGCTGTGCCATTTTGCAGACAAAGGCGCAAAGTCATGGCATTGAACTGCCGACCGATGTGACCGACTACCTGGCTACTAACGTCCAAACAAACATCCGCGAGCTAGAGGGCGCACTCAACCAATTGTTGGCCTTCTGTGAAATGCGCGCCTTAGAGCCCAGCATGGGTATTGCCAGCAGCCTGCTCGGCAGCGCCCAAACCAGGCCGAAACATATTAGCGCCCGGCAAATCATCGAGCGCACCGCTCGCCACTTCCAGATTCCTATGGAAGACATCTTGGGGCCTAAGCGCGACAAGGACATTGTCGTCCCCCGCCAGGTTGCTATGTATATGCTACGGAGCGAGCTGCACCTCAGCTTCCCTAAAATCGCCCGGGAACTTGGCCGCAAAGACCACACCACCGCCATCCACTCGATTGAAAAAATAGAGCGCGAGGCGTTGGTAGATGTTGATATACGTTCGGCAATCTCCAGCATCAAGGGGAAATTGTATGCGTAAAAGCTGTGCAAAACTGGTGGAAATACTGTGCCTGGGCCGTGGACGTGAACACATTATGTGCACAGCCCTTGGCCGGTTCATGCAGCAGGCATGGGTACAAGCCCGTATTTTCGCACATTCTACCCGCCTAGTATGCACTGCTTTCCCACACCCAAATATTGCTTTTTTCCCACTGTTAGCCCGTAGTTTGTCCCCACTATCCACAGGGCCTACAACTACGACAACTATCTATATTAATTAGTTATATTATTGTTAGTAAGGAGCGTCCTAACCATGCATTTGCAAGTCACCCAAGAAAATTTGAATAAGGCTCTCGGTACTGTCGCCCGTGTTGCTAACGCACGCGGTACCCTACCAGTTCTAGCTAACGTACTTATTAAAACCGTAAACAACCGGCTGAGCATTGCTGCTACCAACCTAGATATTGCTATCACCCAGTACATTGGTGCAAAGGTTGCCAGCGAAGGTGCTATCACCGTCCCTGCCCGTCTAATGCAGGACTTTGTGAGTAGCTTGCCAGCAGGTGTCATCGACTTAAAGCTAGACGACTACAAGCTACACATCGCCACCGACCAGTACCAATCTGTTATTAACGGCGTATCGGCCGAAGAGTTCCCGGTGATGCCAGCGATTAGCGACGGCAAGACCTGGACAGTACCAGCCAACGTACTTAAGAAAACGCTCCAGCAAGTTATTATTGCCGCCTCCAGTGACGAGGCGCGGCCGGTGCTTACCGGTGTGTTCATCCACACCAACGAGGGCAAACTCTACATGGCAGCTACCGACAGCTATCGCCTGGCAGAAAAGCAGCTCGTGGCCACTAAAGACGAAGTGAGCTTGCTTGTACCGGTCTCGGCCATGCAAGACCTGTTGCGTATCGTAAGCGACGCCGAAGAAAACGTAACGGTGACAAGCGACGACCAACAAGTGCTGTTCAAGGTTGGTGACGTTGAGCTGGTAGCACGCCTTATCGAGGGTAAATACCCTGACTACCGCAAACTTATCCCTGCTAGCTTTGCAACCAGCGCTATCTTGAAGCGCGCCGACCTTCTGAATGCCGCCAAGGTTTCGAGCTTGTTTGCCCGTGAGAGCGCCGGCAGCATTACGCTGAACGTGGATGAAGCCGCCCAGGAGCTGAGTATTCGTTCGGTAGCCTCCCAGCTCGGTGAAAACACTGCTAAAGCAGCTGCAAAAGTGACTGGCGACGGTGTTATTACCCTTAACTCCCGGTACTTACTTGATGCACTGCATGCGCTGAGCGGCGACGAAGTCGAGTTCGCCTTTAACGGCAAGCTAGAAGCAGTAGTGCTCAAAGACGCTAGTGCGACCGATTATGTGCACATCATCATGCCGCTGAAAAGCTAAAATAGAACCATGATCACCGACCTACGGTTGCAACACTTCCGGTCATACACCGACGCGTCATTTGAGTTGGCGAGCGGCGTTAATATTATCGTGGGGCCAAACGCCAGTGGCAAAACAAATATCCTGGAGGCTGTGCTGGTGCTGGCCACCGGCGGATCGTACCGGGCCAAAGACAGCGAGCTGGTGCAATACGACGCGCCCTGGGCTCGTCTGGACGCCGATACCCCGCACGGCGCACGTGTTATCAAATTGCAGGCCGACCCGTCTGGAAAGGTGCTCAAAAGCTTTGAGATAGACAACCAGAAGCTAGCCCGCCTGCTCCAAGCGCGGACAATCCCGGTTGTACTATTTGAACCGAATCACTTGCTGCTGCTAGGCGGTGCCCCGGATTTGCGGCGCACATTCCTTGACGATCTGTTAGAGCAGACAATTACTGGGTACGGTGCCACCAGGCGGCACTACCGCCGCGTGCTGGCGCACCGCAACGCACTCTTAAAGCACCAGCCCCGGGACCTGCACGAACAACTATTTGTATGGAACCTGCGGCTCAGTGAACTCGGCGGTAAAATTGCCAAGGAACGGGCGGCGCTAACCGAACGCTTTGCTGAGCGCATGAGCGAGCTGTATGCCGGCCTAGCCCAAAAACAGTACGACGTCGCGCTCACCTACACTACCCAATTCCCGATACAGGAATACGAAAGCGCTCTGCTCAAAAAACTGGAAGCCAACACGGAACTAGACAAGCTCCGTGGTTTTACTGCTTCTGGCCCGCACCGTGATGACCTTGGTGTGTCGATAGATGGCCACCCGGCCTCAGAAAGCGCCTCACGCGGCGAAACCCGCACACTTGTCTTAACTCTGAAAATACTTGAGCTCCAGCTATTAGAACAAATGCGCGGCCAGCGGCCAATGCTGCTGCTGGACGACGTATTTAGCGAACTCGACGGCAGGCGCCGGCAAGCGCTGACTACGTTCGTAGCAGACTACCAAACGTTCATTACCACGACCGACGCCGATGTGGTCGTGCAGCACTTCACCACCAGCAACATCATTCCAACCGGCAGCAACCCGGCTAAATAATTATTGGTGGCCGACGTTGTAGTTGTCTGGCTCGCGGTGGCTGTAGACGATCGTAAGCGTGCTCGGGTCGGTTCCCTGCTGCTTGATCCAATCCAGGGCGTCTTGTGTAGCCTGGTCGCTAATTGATTCGATGTAGATTGTAACCTTAGGTTTGCCGTCCACGGTGTCGGTGCCGTAGTCGATACGGAATTCGTAGCCTGCTTCGATATACGGCAGCTGATCTATAAGCGGTGTTTGTTTGACAGCCTGGGCACCCAAGTTTTCAATGTGTTTGCCTACCAGGCCTTCTATGCGAGAGGCTTCCGTAGGGTGTGTTGCGAGGTATTGTTCGCCCGCTGGGTTTGCCGGCTCCAAAAAGACGTCAAGCGACTGCTCTTCGCCGGCCTTGATGCTAAATGACCCCGTCTTACCAGTGAAGTTGGCGAATTTGGCGTCCCATTTGTGGTCGCCTGGCGCAATGTACATAGCACCGACGTTCTTAACCTTTTTACCATCGATCGTCAGGGTGATTTCGGTTGGCGCGGCGTTGATCGTCAGGTGTCCCATTTTGCCGTGCTTAGCACCAACGGCCAAAATAACGACAATCAGAAAAGTGACTGCAGCCAGCGCTGCAATGATTACTAACTTCAGTTTTTTTCTCTTGTCCATATATTTCTCCTCGCCTGGTTATTGTGGGTTCACCGTAGCGGTCTTTAAGCGGAATGCAGCAAAGTGTTGACCACCAGCACCTTCTTGATAGAACGGTGAGGCCTGTGGAACATGGTTAAAGTACGAGCCGCTGTAGGCGTCTTTACCACCGGAAGCCTGCTTGCCAGAGTAGATATAGGTGTGCCCCACACCAGAGGTGGTGACCATGATATCGCCCGGGGCCAGGTATTTAGTGCTGCTAATGTCTTTATTACCCGGTTCACGAACCTCGACGAACTTTGGCGAACTTTGGAGGTATTTTAACTGGACCGCAGTGCCGCGTCTTTGGTAGTCCGGATCGGCTCCGCTTGATCTCATGACCGTTGCCACAAACACGCCACAGTCACTAAAGGATGGGTCGCCGGCGCTGTCGCTTGTGAATCCAGCACCCTTAGGGGACGGTTCGGTGGTTTGGTAAGCCTGAGTCGCATCCTTCTTGTATTGGCCGTGGCTGCCGCTGGGCCAGGCCAAGCGTGCGGCTTCCTTGACGATACTGCCGTCGCTTGCCGCCTGGCAGCCCGCAGAGTTTCCGTCGCTGTTGCTTGTCGTTGACTTGGTGATAGGGACGGCTTTTTCAACAGCGGCAATCAGACCATTGGCGTACTTGGTTTGGTCAGCTTCGCTTAGGCCGCCTTGACCGGCGCTTCGGCCACCTGCCTCGTTGTAAATCCACGGCACGTCAGAGAACAGTTGTACCATCCAGATGTTGCCTGGCGAGAAGTTTGAATCGCGGTGAATGCTTGCGTCAGTGATGCTTACTTTGTGTCCTTCGGCTGCAGTCCGGGCTTCGGTGAACGCGGCGCCATACTGAGCGCTGAGGTCTGCAACGGCTTGACTGCCGGCAGCCGGCTTCGTGCCAAACTTAATCTGTGTGCCGTCATCTAGGTCACGGTGTAATCCCACTTTTTGTACATAGACGAAGTTGTTTCCCTTATCGAATTCGAGGCTGGTGTCGTCGTGGATACTTAAAGCCAAGGCGGCATGGTTGTTGTTGGCTAGGTCGGCCCGCTGGCGGAAGCTGGCGTCAGCCCTGGCGGAATCTTTAGTCATGAGTACTTTATATCCATCTGCGGTGAGTTTGGCTTGCACCTTTTGTGAGACGTGGAATACATCGTCGATTTCTGGGACGTTGGGATAGTCGTAGTCGCGCAGCTGGGTTGCGGGGTCGATAACCGCTTTGCCGCCATTCTTTTGGGTGCTGTTGTCGCCGCTGTGGCCGGGGTCGATAACAATGACGTTGTTTTTACCGGCTGCCGCTCCGCCAGCTGCACAGGTGCAGGCGGTTGACCCGCCGTCTCCGCCCGCGCCGCTTTGGCTAGAGGCTGGCGGTGCCGCACTTCCGGCTGGGTGGAACTGGAGTTTTTCTGGTGCGGTCTTTTTGGTTTTTTGTTCAAACTCTGGCAAGCCAATCTGTAATGCGGCGTAGAAGTTGTAATTTGAACGGGTCTGCGCCACCAGGTCCAAGCGCTCCTTATAGTAGCTGTCTTGGTGCGGCGGTTGTGATGCTTCGGCCCACAGTTTGTTACCGGGGTAGTTCTGGTAGTATGTGAGCGCCTTCATGAAGTCTTCGGCGCTTGATTCCGGGCGGATCAAGATGTCAGACAGGCGCCGCTGGTTGTTACCGGTCATAACGCGCCCTAGGGCTTCTACGCCGGCGTCAAACGATTTAAACGACTGCAGCCCGCTGGCGTTGTGCGCGGTAGATGCCAAGTCCGGAGCGTTGATACCAGTGTTAAGCGGGTTAAAGATGTCGTTGTTGTTGATGTCCCCGCCCTCGCCGATAGCAAACGCCACCAGCGCTATGACATGCTCCTGGGTAACGGTTTTGGACGCCTCAACGCCCCGTTTAGCGGCAATATCTTTTAAGGCTTCAATCATCATTGACTCAAGAATGTACGGTGCAGTGACGCCGCTGTTCCAGCTGCCGGCGTTGGAGTTGCCGGAGTTACTAGAACTGACCACATTGCCCGTATTAGAGTTGTCGCCGCAGGTGTAATCGCCATATACGAAATAGATGCCAAGCTGTTCAAGTTCTTGGGGGCTGAGGTTGGAATAGCCGCGGGCGTGAGCGGTAGCTGGCGACAAGACAAACAAGATCCCGACAAGAACGATAATAGTCCGCTCAATAAAGGTGCGTATTTTTTTGGCTACGGTGCTCACTGTAATTTCTCCGTCATCGCATCACGATCTTGCAGGTATCCAAAGAAGGCAGCAAAGCGGTCGTACTTGCCGACGTTGTCGCCGGGCAGTGCTGTGCCAGCTTGGGTACAGGTGTCATCTTCTGGTGAGTCGTTGCCCGCTTGGTCTGGGCTGGCTGTGTACAGGACGCCAGGGCGGCCGCTAAAGCAGTCTTTGGCGTACTCCATAAAGCTTAGGCCTTGGCCGACTTGCTTGTCGGTCGGGTTGCCTTTGTCGTCGATCATGCCATTTTGGCGCAGGATGTCCTCTGTTTGGCCCTGGTCAAGATCAGGAGAGTTGGCCATGATTGGGTTACAGAATGGGTCGGTAGCTATATTGAGTTTCTTTATTTGCGGATCGTCGCAGGCGTCGCTGGCGGCGTCGACTTTAGGCGAGAAGTAACTGAATACGTTGAAGCTTGTCGCATTGCCGAATAGCTGCAGTCCGCCGTTGGTGATCGAGGCCATAAACCCGGTTAGCCCGTGCGGCATAGACATAGCAACCCTGGTTGCGAGCGACTCGCTGTTGTGCGGGCTTAGGTAACGATAGAACAGGCTTTGCTCGGCAATGTCCTGGCGTTCCTGCTCCTGGATCTGCGGTTCCATAGCGGCAATCTGCGTGTTGGTACTTGGCCTGAGGCCGTTTCCTCCACCAATCATTCCAGATAGCGCACCGAACCCGGACGCTCCGGCATCCCCCACCATCTCACCGTTTTCGTACCCATTCATAATCATGTGAGCGCCAGCCTTAATAAGGATTGGGATGGCGATTTGGATGGCGATTTCTTTTACCGCGCTCAAGGTAATCATCGTGGCAATGTTGGCCGCCGCTTCGGTACCTCCGCTAAATATGGCCGCGCCAATGCCGACGATAAAGCCTCCGGCAGTCACAAAGCCATTGTTCACGATCTTACAGTGGTTAATGCCAGGTATGCTGTTAATAAAGCTTCCGATGGTGGCGAGAATCCCCGAGTTGGCCCTACCGACGCTATACCGGGCAAGGTTTGCGCTATTTGGTTTGGCGGTCTTGTCGCCAAAGATATGGCGCATACCTCCGGACGCATAGTACGATTTGCCGTTTTGCGGATTGGGTGTGTGCAGGTAGATCATAAAGATGTTAAGCCCTTCACTGCTCAGGATGCCGGCCTTTTGATCGTCTGCGGCGTTCAGCATGCGCATCGAGAAGCGTGCCAGTTCAATAGTCAGCAATACATTGCGGGCGTTATTAACAAAGTTTATGACGCCTTTAATTTCACATGCCCCCTGGGCTATGCCGATGATGTTGAAGCCTTTAATAATGCCATCCAGGCTGCCCTTAAAGGCCGCGCCGCCAATCTTGTCGATCGACACGTCCTTGAGTCCGCCTTCAATAGCAGCACCAGTGCCCTTGGATAGCGCGTCAACGTCAGCGTTGTTACCGACGCCGAGTATTTCATCGGTCGCGGTGGGGTCGGCGCGCATCTTGGCGGCATAGTCGGCCGAATTCACGCCCTGGTTAAGTTCCCCGGCCATTGCACCTGCCGGATCAGAAACGTCTGGTTTTATCGGGTTGCCGTTAGCGTCCTTGCCGGTGGCGTTTTCTTCGGCAATCTGCTCTTTGGTTTTGCCGGCATCTGTGCTGGCATCTACCGGCGGCGTGTCAGCATTACGTAGATTATCGGCTAATTTCTGCTTGTTAGTTTTAGCTTTATCTGACGGTTTTCTGTCGAGCCAATCATAAAACAGGAACTTGTATGCAGAATAAACACCCCTGGCAGCCGGACCGCGCCACATCGCCCCCTTGCTGGACAATACTCTGTCGTAGGCTCTCGACGCCTCCAGTCCGAACTTGTTATCTCCAAAGAACTCATTTGTCGCCTTCAGACCGTCTTTACTATTCAGGTCGAACGCCCGCGTGGTGCCATCCTTGGCGGTGAACTTAAACTCTGTCAGTTTGCCCTTCTCATCGAACGCCATCTTAAAGCCGCGTTTTTCAAACGCCTTTTGGAACTTTTCTTTGTTGATGTTTTCTTCGAACGTACCCTTGTTCATTTTTTGGAGCATGCGGGCAAAGGTCTTGGCTCGCCTGCGGGCCAGAACGTTATTCGAGAAACGGTTGCCGTGGCCCAGCAAGTTTTCACGCAAGTTTATAAGTTCAAAAGCGCTAAAGCCCGAGAAGGTTAAGAACAAGACGATTAAGAAACTAAGCATGCCGCCGCCGATCAGCGCCTTTTTGGGGTTTAGTACGGCTGATTTGACTGAACTCTGCAGCTTGTTGCTGAACTTAGCCATGCGGTCCTTGATGCCGCCACTGCCGCCAGATTGGCCTTCGTTCTCTTCGCTTTTAGCAAGGTCTTCGGAAGGTACTTCGCCCGATTGTGTAGCGCTTGGGGCCGCAAGGTTGTCTTCAAGGTCTTTGATTTGATCGCGACTGTGGCCGCTGTGGGCGGCTTCTTCCATGCGACGTTCTTCGCCGGCTTCAATACCGTTTACGTGACGAAGCTCTTCGTCGCTCCGCTGTTTGTCGTATACATCCGCCATAGTCGCCTACCCTACATTCCTGGACTGAGTTGATTGGTTAAGTCAATTGTACCTTGTGGTTGGCTAAGTTCACCCTGCTGGGCCGGTGCCGCTTGCTGGGGGTTAGTAGTAATTAAGCCAGTTTCTGTGGGGCTTGCCACGACTTGAATGTGCACGTGATTTTGGCCGGCAAAGAATAAGCCCTGCCCTACCGGGAATTGGCTCAAGCGCTTCTTTTCTTCGCTGGTTAGTTTGAATACGTCAGCAAGGACGTCGACAGCCGACGGTGACTGCTTGAGCAGGAACTGCATGCTGGCGTTGGCAACAATTGCCCGGCCCATGCGACTGCCCATGAAGTCTTCAACGTCCTGGGTGATGGTCGTAATGCCAAGGTTGTATTTGCGGGCGCGTTTAGCCAGGCTGAACATGAAGTTGGCCGAGTCTTCGTACTTCATGAGCTGCCAGGCCTCGTCAACGATCAGCAAGCGGCGCTTGCGGTCAGTTTTGGTCTTGTTCCAGATGTAGTTAAGGACAATGTACATGGCAACCGGCCGGAGTTCGTCTTCGAGGTCGCGGATGTTGAAGACAACAAGCGGGTTGTTGATGTCGATGTTGCTCTGCTGGCTAAAGATGCCGGCGAATGTACCGGTGGTGTACTTGCGCAGGCGTTGTGCTAATTGCGGGCCAGTGCCGCCCATGTGCAGCAGCGTGTCGTATAGGTCGGCAATTGTTGGCGGCAAGCCAGTGTGGGTCAGCGGGTCGTTAGTGATCCCGGCGCGGGCGTAGGTTTCAATAAGTGCGGTGTCTAAGTCTGATTCTTCAACCGGTGACAGCGCGGGCATAACCATTTGCTGGCCGCCCATCATTTGTGCCTGAGCGCCGCCCATCATCAAGCGCAGCAGTCCGTGCAGGGTGATAAGGTTGCTGCGCAAGGCGTTGTCGGCTTCTTCGGTGTCGACAACACGCGGCAGGTCGAATGGGTTGATGCGGGTAGCAGAGTTCAAGCTCAAGCGGACATATGAACCGGCAACAGCGTCGCTCATGCGCTCATATTCGTTTTCGGGGTCGATAATAAAGATCTCGGTGCCCATCATCATAGAACGCAATGCTTCAAGTTTCACGGTGAACGACTTACCAGCACCAGACTTAGCAAAAACCACCGAGTTGCCGTTTTCTAGCGAGAACCGGTCGAAAATTACTAACCCAGAGTTGTGCATGTTGATGCCGTACAAGATGCCGTTGTCTTGGGAAAGGTCGGCGCTGGTGAATGGGAAGCTGGTAGAAATAGCACCAGTGCTCATGTTGCGGCGGATTTGTAATTGGTCCATGAATTGCGGCACAGTGCTGTTTAGCCCCTGCTCTTGTTGTGAACTGGCTGGCTTCGAGTACACCAATTGCTGGCCGAGCATCGATTCTACTTTGTGCCCAATGAACTCAAGCTCTTCAACGCTGCCGGCGTAGACCGTAAAATACAGGCCAAAGCGGAAGAAGCGCTCTTCACCCACCTGTAATTTGTCGCGCATTTCTTCGGCGTCGAGGATGGCAGCTTGCTTGCCCGGGTCGCGGACGCGGCCCTTTTCGGCGTCAATCTGAATACCGGCCTCGAGTTGGGTTACCTTTTTGCGCAGGTTCTCAAGCACGACCTGGCTCTCTACAGGGTAGATAAATACCGAAATGTCGATGACTTCGTCGAGGTTGACCATGGCGCTCATCCAGCCGGTGTAAAGCTGCCGGGGGTAGCCATAGACGTAGTAAGTCCGGGCTACGCGCGTGCCAAGGCGGAAGTACGAGCTTTGCAGCTCGATAGAACTTGGCGCAATAAAGTCCCGGAGGGCGGTAATGCCCTTCTGGAATGCGGCACTGACCTCTTGCTGTTCGCGTTGCTGCTGGGCTTGCGCGAGCGCCACCGGGTCAAGTTTTTGAGTTCGTGCCATTATAGTAACTCCCGCTGTAAGTGTGCCTGCGTGGCAACGCCTGAACCTTTCGTGATAACGTCAGCGGTCAGGTTATTAAAATTCTTTAACTGTTGGCGGGTAGCTGTGTCCGGGTTGTACGTGTCGTAGTACAGCTCAATAAGTTCCTGGGTGTCCAGCGGCAACCCCTGTACGCCAGATTGGAGCAACCCCTGCAGGACGGCCTGGACGCGGTTGCGCAGTTCGGTCTTTGCCTTCTCCAGTTCGGCTTCGTTAATAACCACGTGCTGCTCTTTATTGTTAAAGAGCCCCATGAAGCCAGTAATGAAGTTCTTGCTTTGGCTGAACGCCTTCTGGACATCAACGGTTGGGAAATACGGAATGACCACGTAAAAACGCTTGTCCATAATGTTGGTTTGCTGGCTCAACTGGTCGATGTAGTTGATGTAGTCATCCATGAGCATGGCGAGCAACATGTTGTCGTGCTCGGTGCGGATTTTGTCGAGCTTTTCGATGTACGGCTGCAAGTCGACCTTTTGGGAACGGATGAAGATTTGGATTGGGAAATAGAGCGAGTTCAAGAAGCCCTGGTACGAATATTCGACCGCCTCTTGTTCCTGCGGGCTCATAAGGTCAAAGTTGACAGACTTCACCATTACCACCGAACGGAAGGAGCCGTCGTTCATGATGACGATGCCGTCACGGATCTCGGCAATCAGGAGCGTGTTTTGGGTGCTGTTCGGGTTGCTGTGTACAGCGTGGGTACCAGTTTGGTTGTGGCCGCCTGGCCCTGGAGTTCCTGGTGCAGGTGCAGCGCCAACCATGCCGCCGACTACAGGAGGCTGGCCTGGTTGGGTTGGGTAACCTTGCTGGGCAGGAATGTTAATCGTGCCTGGTTGAACTGGCTGAGGAGCGGCTTGTTGTGGTATTTGACCGGGCATGACTGAACGGCCAACGGAAGCGTCTGGCATGACTTGGCTCGGCACAAATGGAACACCCGGAGGAGCCTGATTTGGCGCAACCGGTTGCGGTGCTTGTGCTTGTGGATTGTAGGATGAAGGATCCATGTAATGTGTAACTATCCCCTCGGCCGCCGTTAATGCAGTTTAATCACCACTTCACCGTCCGGCAGGCCGGAACGCTGTGCCTCACGGGCTAATGTTGCCACGTTGAGATCATCGTTGTTTGCCAGTTGTAGTATAGCAGCCTGCTGTGTGGGTGTCACTGGTGCTTGTGCGGGTTGTGTAGATGTTGCTGGCGTTCCTTGCGGTGCTTGTACTGCCCCTGGCTGGGCCGGAATAGTTTGGGACATACTTGGAACGGCATTGACTGGCAGTTGTGCTGTTTGGCTGTTCTGTGCAGCCTGCTGCTGGGCCGAAAGTGGCTGGACAACGTGGAGGTGCCCGTAGTACGAGGCCATTGGCAGCTCACGTTTTTTGGCTTCTAGTGTTTGGACGAGCTGTTGCTCTTCTGAAGGGCTGATCGCCGGCGCGGTTGGAGCGGCCGGAGCTTCTGGGCCTGGTGCACCTGGTGTGACTACCTGTGTGTTAAATGTGACCATATCGTTCGGTACGCTTGCTGCCTGCCCCGGCTGATTCAAGAACCAGTAATTGTTGGCGGGCGGAGCGGCAGGTGTTGGCGCAGCAACAGGTGCCGGTGGTGGTGTGGGCTCGGCCGGCTGGCGCAAGCTTTCCATGATTTTCTCGCGGTGTGCTTTTGCGCTGGCATTAATTTTGCTGTCCATTTCTTTGGCAGCGGCGTTATTTTGCGTGTCCAACATGTCGTCGGCAGGCCGGACATCGGCAGCGGCAACTTGCTGCGGGAAGTCGTTTAGACTCACCAGGCGGTCAGAGCTTGGTTCGGCCATGACCAGTGCCGGCTGAGAGTATAAGTTGACGTTAGCGTTCTTAATCGCCCAGCCACGGCTATCAAGCGTGTCGGCCAGTGCCCGCAAGCGGCTGTTGACCTCAGTCTCGGATAAACCGTTGGTGTAATCGGTCTGTGTTCGTTTTGGCGCAGTGACTGTCACGAGTTCTTTAACACCGCTTTGGTCCCAAATACGGCGGCGCGGCTTAAGCAGATAACGAATTTTGGCTAGTGCCCAGACTTCGGTCGGCTGGTCCCTTCCCCATGGGAAGGCAAAGAAACCGGTGATTACGGCGAACGGAATAAAGACCGCGGCAAGAAAGCCTGCCTTGTGTGTGGCGGCAAAGTACGTGAGATACAGACATACAGCAGCAATACCGGCATATATGAATTGCCGGAGCGTGAGCGGCCCAAGGATTTTGTCCTCCGCCTCAACGTCCTGGATGACCTTATACGTAGCCATTACGTACAGTATGAATTATCCACAAAACGCTGGCAAGGGCCAGTACGAGTCACTGGTTTGTATTAGCAAGCAGCATATGTTATAAGTAGCACATCTAAGGAGTGCACATATGCCACTAAGTCCTGAATTTCGTCGGCAGATCGAACCGCGCAAAGATTATGAGCGAATGATCGAAGTGTTGCTCACTGACGCCCAGGCGGTTGCGTCCCTAGCGCTTGCCAAGGGGGTGGGGGTAAGTGTGAATGCGAGAGTTGAAGAGAGACAGGTGGTAGGCTGGCGGCTTGATCAGGCTACTGCAATGGGTCAGGTATGGCGCGAAGCAACCACGACGTGGGGTGAGACGGGCTTTGACTCGAGGCCTTCGGGGTCAGTAAGGCTCGAGGCTGGCTATGTACGTGGTGTGGTCGGGCATCATGATTTGGTGCTAGAGACAAGTGGCTCCCTGTACAAACTCACCTACACGACTCAGAAAGGCGGTTGGGGGGTCCAACTAGCCGCGTTACGGATGGCCATGTTTTAACAGTCGAGCAGTTCGATTGGCTCAGTGACCATAACCATCCAAATCCGCGGAATGCACTAGTCATGTTTGCTCTTGCTCATAGTCTGGCGCCAACAGCCGAAGAGTCTGCCTACGTTCCGCGACACCTAGCGTAAACAGACAGAAGTACTATTTTGGAAGATAGGTTGGCGGCAGTGTTCCAACCGGGTACGGCGCAAGTATGTCTTCGCGTTCTTTTTCGTGAGTCTGGCCAGCGGCGATTTCGCTGCGGATAGTTTGCAGCTCTGGCTCGTAGTTGGTGGTAGCGGCTGTACCAGGAACGCCTGGAGCCGCTGGTGTACCTGGCGTGACTCCGGTAACGCCAATTTGCTTCATGGCGTTGAAGGCCGCCATCGTACCGGCAGACGCCCCCACCAGGCCGTTTTCGTACTGGCCGGTGTCTGGATTAATGCGCTGCGATTCCATGGCTGCTTCGATTTCGGTAATCTGTTTCAGGCGAGCTTTTGCGTTGGTGCGCGCGTCGCCGGTTACTGTCGGGTCGCTCAAACGGTCGAGGTAACCTTGCTTTAGTTTACCCATGCTGTCGAAGTACGAAGACATCATCTGGCCGCCCTTGAAGGAACCCTTCTTGTAGTATGCCTCGTTCAAGAAGTCGTCGGCCTTGCCTTCACCAGCACGCCCAGCGCCCTTGCCGCTGTCGTACATGCTGCCTTGGGCACCAACGCGGGTAAAGCCGAGTGAACCAGTGGCCGGGTCGCGCTTCCACGTACCGTGCTTGTATTCGCCGCGTTCGTCTTGGCGGGCAAAGCCGGTTGAAATCCAGTGGCCGGCAACTTCGTCGTCGCTCCAGCCCTCTTGCTGGGCGAGCTGACCAAAGCGGCGGACAAAGTTGTTGGCGTCGTCGGTGCTGAGGGTCTTAGTGTCGCGATACGCTTCAATAGCCTGGAGTTCTGGCATAGTCTTGTAGTATTTCTTTGACAATGCCCATTCGGTGTCGGAGACTTCCTTGCCGTCCAACGTCCTGCGCACGCCATCCGGGTCAACCGTTGAAGTACGTGCGTTCAAGATAGAGTCATCGCCGTTGTCCTTGGTGCCATAAATGCGCTTCTTGGCAGCTTCGTTTAGCTCGGCCTCTTTGGCAAGGATGTTGCCTGACGCGGCAAGGCGTGCGGCTCTACCAGCCACCCAACCACCCACGCCGCCGCGCTTGCTAGCAGTGTTCAAAGAGCGGAAGCGCTGTGCCCGTACCCGGTTAGTGGCACCCTGCAGGTTTTTACGCGTCACATTACGCAAGCTGTCTGGGTCGTTCGGGTTGCCTTTAATGGCTTCGCCAAGCTTGCTGCCGTAGCCACTCAACAGGCCGTTCACCTTGCCCACGAGTCCACCAGCTAGCTTGAACGCGAATGGCACGAGCAGTAACGGCAGGAACTGTACAAAGAACGCCACAATGGCTGCAGTTACCTGGTTGATCTCGGTAAATACGAATGGCTTGTCGCCACCGCTAATACCGTTGGCCTGCTGGATAAGTACGGTAAAGACGTCGGACAGCCCAACAATCGTCATAAATATGGGGTACACCAGCAATGCACGGAGCAGCCAATCCCACCATATTCTGAAGTATTTTTCAGTATTCGGTAAACAATAGAGCGCGAACGCCACCGGGCTGCTAATGACCAACGCCATGATAAGCGCCTGCAGGAATATAAGCGTAATAAAGGCTCCGAGCAGCGCTAGGAACGCCGGCAATACCACGAACAGTAATATGAACGGCACAATGGCGCTGAGCGTACCGGCAGAAATAAGGAATGCCGTAATTCCAGCCAGCACAAGACCGATGGCGCTAATACCAAACGCCTGCACGTTATTCGGACTAAATTTGAACGTTCCGGTTTGGACCAGTGGCGTGGTTATAAGGTCTGCAATGCCTGTTCCGATTATGTTAGAGAGGTCGATAGCGAACGCCACCACATATATCGATATGTTAATAAGAATGGCCGCGATAAGTATCCTGGGCAGCATCTTACGGGCAGCATAGGCTTCAAATACTCCCCCACCGAACGCCTGGCCCATGACAGCGATAATCAGCAAGATAACCAGGATGATGTCGCCATAGACGCGGAAGGCAGACCAGATCTTAAACGTGGAGCCAGTGACTTTATCGTTCGGGTCTAAGCCGACAGGGCTGGTGCGCAGGAATGGCACCAGGATGTTCTGGAGTATCCAGTCAGACATTTCGGATAGGCCGTTATATATAGGACAGAGCAACCACGACATAGCGCTGCTGCTTGCTTCACAGACCGGCTTTTCTTCGTCGTCGGTGTTCTTGGATGGTTGGGCATTTTGCTGTGCGGTACCGGCCAGGACCGAGAACCTGGCTTCGGCGTTGGTGCCGCCGACCGTATAGATGTTATCGATCGTTCCATAGGGGTTGTTGCCAGCCGAACAGTTACCGTCCGTAAACTTCCAGGTTGTGCTGTAGGTAGCATATGCCCCAGGGTTGGGGGTGATAACCGGAAACGCCTGGCCCTGACACTCAGTACCGCCACCGCGGAAGGCGTTAGTGCCAAAGTTGTTATACACGCCAACGTATTTCTTTTCGTTGCCGGCGCCATCGGCAAACACCGTAACTACCTGGTTGCTGGTGGCGCTATAGTAAAACCAAATCCGGGAATTCATTATGGCGTTGATAGTCATTGCCGCATTACCTTTATAGGTACAGTTGGCGTCAGTGTTGTAGTCGTATAGCCACGCACCAGCACCGCCGAGCGCGTTGATACGGCCTTGCAGCTGCGGAATGTTCGGTTTATTGTCCTTTGTGCTGAGGTTTATGCCTTGGTGTACGGCAATAAATGGCACACAGTTGCGGTCACTGCCATTGACTGCGGTACATGGCGAATTGGTCGTACCGTTACTGATCGGATTAGTACAGCCGTTACCCGAAGCCCAGGTTATCTTTGCCCGGTCGCCTTTTGCTTCGGTAAGATAATATAGAGACCAGTTCTCTTCGCCGTTAACGTTGTCGGCATACCAACTAAACTTGGTGTAGACTTCGCCGTCGCGGCCATCGGTGCCGCCCTGAAGTTTAATCGTGGCCGCATCAACCCAGTTCCCTGTCTGGTTGCCAAGCTGCGTTCCGCCGCCCCCGCCAGTAGTAGTTTTTGGCTGTCCGGTCATGATGAAGTTGTCGGCAGTACAGAGGTTGTTGTCGTCGGATTGGCCATGGCCGTTACAGTCGCTGTCGTAGTAGCTAAAGTACTTGAGCTGGCCGCTTGTTTCGGCGCCAGGTGTGTTTATGTGGAAGATTACGTGTTCCCAACCAGGGGCGGGACCGCCACGCTGAGCTACCCAGCCGCCGTAGTCCGAGTTGTTGATCTGAACGAGCGTCATTTCGGTACATATGCCACCGTCGGTGCTGGCGTAGCCGCCGTTGACTGGGGAGGCGCCACCGTCGGCTGCCTTGAATTTAATGACGTTGATGTCGCTGTTTATGCCCTGAGTCAGCTTATATAGGTCGTCGATATTCCAGCTTGTACCAGACCGAGTCGGGAACCCTTGGCCGTTATTCTTTATATTGTCACGGTCTTGCTGTGAGCTCTTAGACAGGTAGTTATAGTCGTCGGCGTTGACGAAGACCTCATTAATAAGCATGGTCGCCGATTTTGTCACGGTCGTGAACGTACCGCTACAGGACTGGAAACCCGGCTTGGAAGGTTTTTGAGCCGGCTGGAATGTTTGCCGGTGCATAAAGTTGACTGCACTGGCAGCGGCAGATGCGTGCTCAGTTAGAATAGGCAGGAATGAACTAAAGAACATTCCGGCAAGAATAACCGCCAGGGCGCTCAGGAAACCGAATCGTTTAAATATTTGTCCGCGCATTTTCACTATTAATTATATCTCACGTTAATAAACCGGCTGACTATCAAATGCGTCAAGTTTAGAATCGGTTATGAAACAGGTGGCTTGATAGGTGGAGCCGCCACTCTTTACAGTAAAGACTTCTCGGGTTTGGGGTTTCTCATTACCAGGTATCGTCGTAGTGTCGGTGCTTTTTTTAGTGACAGTGCCATTAAAGTAAGCAATTTTAAGCGAGGTGACTTCTTCTTCCCATTTGGAGGATGTCGTAATGCCCTGAGTTTTCTCAGACAACATGCCAAAAGTTTTTTTAGCCTTGCCCTGCTGGATGTTCGTGATGAAGTCTTTGCAAATGTCGCCGCTTGAATTGCTGCGGTTAAAGATGGCGTTTAATAAGACTATCAGTATAACCAGGACCAAGGCCACAAGAGCAGCAACCAGCCTTTTATTCATGCTTCGTATTATATGCTGTCGCCCTAATGCTTGCAATCTTGGAGTGCACTTCCCTACGTGCCCCTTTGTAAAACAAACATAAAGTGAGTATAGTTGGGGGTAGTAAAAGCGTTGCACATGAGTAAAGGCGTAAAACAGAAAAACCACAGCTTTGCCAAACGAGGAATCCTCGTCGGTTTGCTATTCCTGGCGATCAGCAGTTTTGCCGCGGTGTTAGTCCCGGCCCCGGCATATGCCATCCAGTCGCCCATGGCCAAGGCCCCCTACCAGTGCGGCAGTGGCAAGAACACCGTCAAGACGAGTATTAACATTGGTTGTAAGGGCGCAAGTTGTACCACGTCTAATAAGGACGGTTGTAGCGCCCTGCTCGATGCGACATTCGCCATTATCCGTTTCCTATCTGCGGGTGTGGGCATTATTGTGATCGGTTCAATCATATGGGCCGGTATCCAATACGCGTCAGCCCGCGACGACCCAGGTGCGACCAATAAGGCCAAAGAGCGCATTTATAACAGCATGTACGCCCTGATTATATTTATATTTTCGTACGCCATATTAAACTATCTAATACCCGCTGGGTTCTTTAAGTAGGCATTTATATGTACCACGTTTTTTATATACTCTCTGCCGTCGGCGACAAATGTACTCCGCACGGCGGTAGTTTTTTGGGCTTCCCTACCTGGTATAAGTACCTGAGCGGCATCGAGACCGTGAACGGACAAACGAGCGCCAACGTATGCCTGCCAAAGGTGGTCCAGCTTAATGACATTTGGCTTATCGCTGCCGCGTTGCTCGAAATACTCCTACGCATCGCCGGTTTGGCCGCAATCTCCTTTATCATTTACGGCGGCTTCCAGTATATTGCCAGCCGGGGTGAACCAGATAAGACAAGCGGCGCCCTCCAGACGATTATTAACGCGCTTGTCGGGTTGACGATTGCCATTGGCGCCACGGTGCTCGTAACGTTTATAGCGGGGAGGTTCAATTGAGTTTTTCAAGCCTATGGCAGCTTGCTGCTGATGCAAAAGTTGAATGTTTTGAAGGTACGCCCTGCAACACTGGCCTGCCGACAGTTCAGGCCACTAATGGTCAGGTCCAGATCGTTACCCAGATCGTATTTGGCGTACTTGGCGCGGTTGCCGTTATCTTCATTATTATGGGCTCTATATATATGGCTACCGCCCAGGGTGACCCGGGCAAAATGGCCCGCGCCCGCCAAACAATTGTTTTTGCCGCCGTTGGCCTGGCGGTTGCGCTGAGCGCCGAAGCGATCGTAACCTTTGTAGTGGGTAAGCTGTAATGAAAAAGTTCGCCATAATTATTTCGATCTTTGCAATGCTCGGTGTCGCCGCCGTGCACATCCCTTCTGCTGCGGCAATCGACGTACTTAACCCAAGCGGTACGCAGGGCCCTTGTAATAACCCGAACGCCACCAGCAAACCGGAATTGTGTAACGACAACCAAAGCAGCTCAGGCAGCAGCCCTATAACCGGCCCGAACGGCATACTGACGGCGGTCATAAACCTTATGTCGTTGGCAGTGGGCATCATTTCTGTAGTAGTTATTGTGATTGCTGGTTTCCGGATGGTCCTGGCCGGAGGCGACGCCAATGCGGCTGCCGCAGCCCGGCGCACCGTCATATACGCGGTCACAGCACTAATGATTGCGCTCGTTGCCCAGGCAATCGTCGCATTAGTATTAAGTAAGGTATAAGGAGGTGTTAACGCGCATGAAAAAAATACTACTCACATTGGCGGTTATCGCTTCGTCGTTAGTTCCGGCAGCTGCTGTTTTGTCATCGGGAACGGTATACGCCGACGCCTTTAATTCTTCCAATGCAAAGAATCAGGTTTGCTCCGGCATTAACGGGTCGGCTGCATCAGGTGGCTGTACTGCACCAGGCAAATCGGTGAACGAAATCATTAAAACCGTCCTGAACCTCCTGAGTGCCTTGATTGGTATTGTGGCCGTGGTCATGGTCATGGTCTCCGGATTTAAGTTCGTTACCGCCGGTGGAGATGCCAGCAAGGTGTCGGCTGCTCGCAGCACACTCACCTACGCCATCATCGGTTTGGTTATTGTTGCTTTTGCCCAGTTCATAACGCAATTCGTCCTGAAACAAGTTACTAAGTAGCCATGTTACAAAAGTTGCAATCCAAGACCCGAACTAATAAAAACAAGGCTGCGTAGGAGGTTTTCGTTAACGCCAAGTTGAATCCGTGTGTCCCGTGTGCTATAAAATAAACAAAACGCTTAAGAAAGGAACATAAAATGCTGAAAACTTTTCGTAAAAGGATCGTTGTCGTTTTGGCCGGTCTAACACTGACCCTCGCCCCTATGGCACTGCCGGTTGTTGCCTCCGCGGCAGCAAGCGACATTCAGAATAACTTACAATGTGGTACGACACTCGTTACCGATGGTACCGGTGGTTGTACTGACAAGATTACTGCTGGTAGCGATACCGTCAACAAGACAATAACAACCGTTATTAACTTCTTCTCGGCAATCGTCGGCATCGTCTCGGTCATCATGATCATCTATGGTGGTTTCAAGTACATTTCATCTGGCGGCGACTCCGGAAACGTACAAAGTGCCAAGAACACCATCATCTACGCCGTTATCGGTTTGGTTGTGGTCGCTATGGCGCAGTTCATCGTACAGTTCGTACTAAACAAAGTTATCAACGCTCAATAGCTGCGACAATCCTTTACGAAAAAACCGCTCTACACAGGGCGGTTTTTTTGTTGCTTCCCTATCGCGCCTGCCTGAAATAAAAATACCACTCCGGAGAGTGGTATTTTCGCGTAACCCGAGGCTGTTATAAGACTTGGATTTTCTTAACTGTGTCTTGCTTGACCTTAGCAAAGCTGATGGTCAGAACGCCGTCCTTCAGGACAGCTTCAATCTCATCTTCTTTAACCGGAACCTGCAGTGCGATGCTACGGGAGAATTCACCCCAGTAACACTCTTGGACAAAGTAGTTTTCGACATCATCTTCATTACCAGCAGAAAGTGTACCGCGGATACTGAGCGTGTTGTCAGAAATACTTACGTCCAGGTCACTCTTGTTGACCCCGGCCGTTCGAGCCTTTACTACCAGTTTCTCGCGAGTCTCATATACATCAACTGCGAGTTGACCAGGTAGGTCCTCGTTTTCATCCCACTCATCAGAAGCCACCGTTGGTTGTGCGCCCGTTGCCGGGTCGCCTGCCACTGGAGCGCTGTCGTCGTCACCCAAAAAGGCGGCGGTGAGTTCATCCTCTTCCATCAGCAGGTCGTCGTCGCCACTAGTGCGTCGCGCCATAGTTGTTACCCTCCACGTATTTAGTTGTTCCGTGTTCGATTGTTTGTGTTAATGGTAGTATAGCTTAGGTAATAATTAGCATGCAACCGCAAACAGAGTTATTTACAACACAATAAATACAACATGAGCCTAATTGAACACATTTTGCGCCTAATCGCCCCAAATGAGTGCCTGAACTGCGGTGCAGAAGACAATTTATTGTGCAATCAGTGTGCCGGTGCCTTGCCCGCGGCGGTAATCAGGGAGAAATATAAAGGTATCGACACAGTGTGGGCGGTTACTCGCTACGAAGGCGTTGCTAAAACGCTTGTTCACATGCTGAAGTTTGAACGTGCTGCTGCGGCGGCTGACGACATTGCCAGGGCAATGGCGCGCCAGCTCCCCGCCGGGCAATGGATTGTCACCTCTGTGCCAACGGCCGTGGAACGGGTGCGTCAACGGGGCTACGACCAATCGCGCCTTATAGCCCGCGCCCTAGCCACCCAGAACAACCTCTTGTACCTCCCCTTGCTCGCTCGCGTAAGTAGTACTCGCCAGGTGGGCGCCACTCGTGCAGTGCGTAAAGAACAGATGTACGACGCCTTCCGGCCGCTCCGCCACCAAACAATGGAAGGTGCGCCGATTTTACTCGTTGATGATGTTCTTACAACGGGTGGAACCGTCGAAGCAGCCGCGGCGGTATTGCGCGCAAATGGCGCCCGTTCCGTGAGCGCCGCAGTATTCGCGGCTGCTTGAGCTTTTAAAACATGCCGGGTACTGCTATAATCACCCCTGTTACATAAACAAAACTGCCTTTGTGGAAGGGTGGCCGAGTGGTCGATGGCAACGGTCTTGAAAACCGTCGTGGGGCAACTCACCGTGGGTTCGAATCCCACCCCTTCCGCCAGAGCGTATCAATGTGGGGTATGTCCTATGTCTGCAGAGTCCGCGCCTTCTGTTGCGCAAATCATACAAACCGTTACCGAAGTACAGAACAGCTCCTCGCCAGCCGGGCTCGTTGAACCCCAGGCGCGCCTGGAATCAGCAATTGGTATTGTTGGCCAGACTTTAGAAACAGATAGCACGAGCACTGGAATGCAAGAAGCGCTTGGGTTGGCTAAGGACCGGTTGAGCCGGGCCGTTGGTCTTCTGACGACCGCCCAAGAAAATTTTTCTGCCTATGTCACCTTGCTTGGTGGCAGCGGCCACGTGGCTACCTATGCCAGTAAAGAACCCGAGCGGCGTGCCACACCCCGTAATCTTCCCGCTGAATGCCTTGATTTGGCCAGTGACCGCATGATTTTTGAAGGTCTGCTGCCAGACGGCCGCCGGGCAGCAGATGTACTACCTGATGATGGGCAAACACGGAAATTTGAAGGCCCCTGCCCGGTATCCGGCTGCGCCACAATCGGGACAATTACCTGTGTCGGTAACCGGGCGCTGCTATACAAGGGTAATGGTCAGTGTTCTCGCTTCCAGGCATTGCTGGAAGAAGACCGATAAGACACTCGTCAACAGAGAAGGAATGTAGTACAATAGCCTGGTCTGGAGAGGTACCCAAGTGGCTGAAGGGGTTGGTTTGCTAAATCAATAGGGGGGCGCAAGCTCCCGCGAGGGTTCGAATCCCTCCCTCTCCGCCAAGCTAAAACGCCCACCGTAAAAAAGTGGGCGTTTTAGTACCTGCTATATTTTGTGTTCCACCCTGCGAGAGTGCTACAATACCGCTTATGAGTGAGGATTCTGAACAACAGGCCCCATCCGCGGGGTGGCAGTATAAACCGGGTGACTCTCCTCCAGTAGCGGGCGATACATCACCGCTAAAAAAACCGCCGGTCGCACCAGCTGAGCCAGACATCACCTGGACGGCCTCTGAGTATATTGCCCACAACAAAAGTGCTGGGTGGTACGCCGGAGTAATCGGCGGCGCGGTTTTATTTGCAGCGATTGTTTTTCTACTTACGCATGACAAAATTTCAACCGTTACCGTCGTCGTTGTTGCCCTGCTCTTTACCGTCGCTGCCGCCCGGAAGCCGCGTGTTATCACGTATGCGCTGGGGCGAGACGGTATAACGATCGGCGCCAATCTGCACTCCTTTGGTGAATATCGCGCTTTCACAGTCCGCCGCGAAGGCGTGTTTGCTAACATCGAACTCCTCCCGCTGAAGCGTTTTATGCCAATGACGAGCATATACTGCTCCCCAGACAACGAGGACGACATCCTCACCCTTCTTTCCCAGCATGTCCCATACGAGCAGCCCAATAATTCATTGGCAGAAAACTTTGCTCGCCGGATTCGTTTTTAAGAGAATTTCTTCTTAGTTATTTCTGGTTTTTGCTTTTAAGCGGCTGGGTTATGAAGAAACAAGCCGCACCGCCGGCTACCATTGTCAGTAGCCAAGCGCCGAGCATGTAGGCCGTAAGACTTTCTATGTGGCCTTCCACGACAGTCAACGAGCGTCCGCCTACGGCGTAGTAATCACCGGCCTGAGCGCTCACACTGGCGATACGGACACCTGGTTTTGGTTCCCAGGTGACCGCGTGCGCGCCTTGTTCTGGCGTGTGTTGGAGTACACCGAATGGTATGGTGGGGATTTTGCCATCCAAATATCCGTTACTAGCCACCGCGTTCCCAAGTTTATCGTAGACAATCACGAAAGGCGCCATGCTGTAACTCATTTCAACATGCCCGGAGAATAAGTCTGCTGGTTTGCGGTTTTGCTTTAGTGCAGCCGCGGCATCCTGAACCATTGATATTTGCGGATCATTAGCGCCAAGCCGGAGCGCTTGCTGCACTGCAACGTAGAGAATACCGAAGAAGAAAGTAACGGCTACTGCTGCGCCAAGCCAAATCCGTTTATCCATACACCCATAGTAACAGAAAACGCTTATGTTACTTCCAGTGCTTCAGGAATTGCTTTTCGGACTTTTTTACTACCCCGTCGAGGCCTAGCAGCCCGTGTTGCGACATGTCAGGAGAGTATTTGCTAGCTGTGGTGGTGCGGCCGAGGGCCTCGGCCATGGCGCGGATGTGGTGTGGCCCTGCCCCGCAGCAAAGCCCTATGTAGTTAATGCCTATTTCCTCGGCCTCGGTGGCAAACGCAGCAGTTTCTAGGCGAGTGAGCAGATGCTGGTCCAGGCCAAGCGTATACGCGCTGGTTCCGTCCAGGTTTTTCAAGAACTGGAACGAAGGTTCTTTTGGAGTGGTGTGGTATGGCACTGGCACGGCAGCAATCGGGCCTTCGACGTTTTCGCGCAATTTGCATAATAATGGCAGAAGAGTTGCCGGGCCGCGTGCGCAGTTAAAGCCGACAACGTCGGCGCCGTTGTCTTTTAGGATCCTGCAGGCCTCTATCCAATCGTAGCCGTCCTTGCTCTTTTCGTAGATCGGCGAAAAATTAATGACCGCCGGCACGTTAAAGCTTTTGATGACGTCCAAGGCAATCAACGCCTCGCCGACATACTCCAGCGTTTCGGCCAGCACAAAATCTATCCCCTCTTCAGCAGCCCAGGTAAGTTGCTCGGTATATTGCCGCCGTACTTCTTTAGACGAAGCCGCTTTGTTAGCGAGATCGTACGCCCATGTGTTGCAAATGTTGCCAGCCACCAAGGCCCCGCCTTCGCGAGCAACTTCATTAGCCAGACGCACAGCGGTCCGGTTCATGGCCTCCAGTTCGTCTTCGCGCCCGATGACCCTGAGTTTTTCACGGTGCGCGTAATAAGTAAGCGCCACCATCACGTCGCTGCCGGCACGCAAGAATTCACGGTGCAATTCCCTGACGGCTGACGGGTAATCGACTAGCACCTCTGGCACAAATGCGCCGGCTTTTACAAAACCGCGCCGTTCCAACTCAAAAATGTATCCTTCGGCGCCCAACACAATACCCTCTTGCAGTCTTTCGAGAAGACCTTTCGGGGATGGACGGTTAGAGGGTTTTGACATAAAAATATCCTTTCTGCTCTAGTGGCGGGAAAGGATACAACAGTGTACTATCTTCCCCGCTCCTGGCGGGCTAGACGGAGCACCTTATCGCTGGGACAGGTTGCTGGCAGGTCAATGAGCTAGATCTCTCGCTGCACTCTATATACTTATTATTGTTAATGTTCTTTTAATGTACCACTATTTAGGGCGCGGTCCAACTTATATGTTGTCTGCAGTGTCGTTAAAATCAAGCAGTAGTGCGTGCAATTTATTAAGCCGGGCAAGGCCTGCAGCATCTTCACCTGCCCGGTACACGGCAGTCACCTGCCCATCTGCGTCGTATGCATGGACTGTCAGCTCAGCACCGTCAAACTGATAGTTGGTGGATCCCTCGCCGTTCTGTTCGATAGGTTCTATTTTTACTCTCGCTGCACCATACCGTGCACTCGAAACAGTAACGTCACTTTCGCGGCGGTCTACCGGAAATCGTTGCGTTTCTTCGTGCGGCTGGTCGTCCGGCATCTCGTGGCGAACCCGGATATACCCTATTTCTTCAACGACACGCTGGCGCGCAGCTGCGCACTCGGCGGTAAAGGTGGTTGTTCGTCTGATTTCAAAGCGCATGCCTTCCATAGTGTTACCTTAGCGGAGTTCCTCTCTCTGGTCTAGTGCGTGATACTTTTCTGAAAAGTTTGTTAACGCGGCGGTGCTCGATAGTCTGGGCTGTTTTGCCGTTGTGCTTTCGTCCGGCGCTAATGAATACCGGTCCGCGTTCGGTTTTTCTGACATTAATGCTTTCGTCGGCGGCCTTCACCACTACTCTATCTTCAACCTCGGTCTGCCTTGCGACGGTTTCAGCCATGGACAATTTGCCCCCCAGCGCTTGGCGGCAGGCATCGAGAATAACAATACGCTCACCTGTTTCTGAATGAGGCCGCATATATTCACGGAGTAACCGGCCAAGGCTCGATCTGCGCACATTATGTGCGTTCTTATACCGACGCTCGTCGCTTGTCAGGTAGAATGCTTCATCGCCAGCGCCATACCCCTGCAGGCCAATACTACCGTGCGTGGTTAGCACAAGCGTTGAGGGCTGAATGCCCAGCTTACGCAGCAGAGCAAAGTGGCGATAAAAGTCAGACGGGCGGCGTATCTCAAAGAAGATAGTGTTGTCGTCTTCAAACTGGGCCGGAGTGTTGTTAAGTGCTCCGTTGTGATCCCCGAGGGCGTCAGCCATCATAACGGTAACGTCTGCTGCCGCTAGCCTTTCTAATAATTCAGGAATGTGACCACTTAAGATCTCGTAGTTTCTTTCCATTTGCGAATCGGTGTACCGGTCAAAGTTGACTATGCCTGCATTGTCATAAAGCCACTGCGCCGTGTATAGGCCAATCCCATCCACGGTGTGGCCATAGTCTCCTAACAACTTTACCCACCCTGCGGTATCGATTCCGCCAAACTTGTGCGAGACCACTTTTGAATCGGTAAGCGGAACGGTTCTGGCACGCATGCCTAGACGGAAGTCACGGCTCATGTCGGCTGAAACGCCGACTATGTGTTTCAGGATTTCGCCTTCAACGCGGCGAAGTTTCAGACGGTTTTGTAGTTCGTTTCCAGTGCTTTCTTCTTCGATACGTGATACCTCAGATGTGGCGCACGCCCGTGCGAATTCGGCATGGAGCGCCATGTCTTTGGCAAACCGGGGCAGGCCTTCCTTGGCTGTATGACCATCGCGCAGCCATGTAATCATACGACCATGCGTTGGGCTTAGGGCTTTTTCCATCGCTAGCGCCAAGTTTTGAAAGAAACTGCCGGCTTCGGCGCTAGGGATGTTGTTCGCAATGCCCCGCTCAAACATAGCGATGAGATGTTCGTCTCCTGCCTGATAGAGTTCCTGGAGTGTTTCAGCTTTAGCAAAGCTGAGCAAGTTGCCTAGGGTAACCGGTGTGAGTTCCTCCAGGTAGCTCAATTCTCTGACCAATCTGCCTAGCTGCCCTGCGTCGTAGCCCCCTTCGCTTAGGACTTCTCGTATCGAACTATCATTAATAAAATTTATCACTCCGGTGCTGTAAACCGCCCGTTCCTCTGGGGCTTCTAATTCATCGATCCCGAGGGAGAAGCTGTACAGATCGTCGGTTAAGGTGTCGATGGGTGCATCGGGCAGTGCGTATGGTTCATCGGAGTCCACGAAGCTGTCAGGGTCTAAGAGGTCGATTTTTTGTTCAAACGCAACCTTGCCTAAATGAGCCTGCACGTCGTGATGCAGCGGGTTTGGCTGGGGTTCGGCCGCCAATATTTGGGGGTCCACCAGTGGTGAGAGAGGCTCGTGCTCGGGCATATTTTTGTTTTAAGTATCATATAAACATTAGCACTAATTACCTCTTTTGTCAATCTGATGGCGTGGAAGTATACCGAGCTATAAGTTCGGACGTCAAAAATAGGGGCTATTGCCCCTATAAGCTATGCTTTTTTGCTGAACGCAAGCGCAAGCGCGGCAAATAGCAGGCCAATGTCACGGAAGCTGATGGCAAGCAAACTAACGTTCGATGCAACAATGCCGCCAAGCGTCGCTGCGCACAGCAGCCCGGCATACCGTACTCGTACCCCGCTCAACAGCCAAACGGCGAGAATTAATTCGTACCCCGAGAAGAATTTAAGGACGGTCGTTGGTTCAAAGTGATTAGTCAAAACGTGCGGCAGATATCCAATCCATTCGTTCGGGCTGACTGTACCCGAGATCGCTGCATACAGGAATACGGTTGCGAGCCCTAAACGCAGGAATAGCGGTGTTAACGCGGGCTTACTCTCTAAAAACGTATCAATTTTAGGTAGTAGTTTCGCCATGCTCGTCATATTGACATCATACACTGGGCTGGACGATGATTAAATATAGCCGTAAGCACTAAGCTTGGGTTTTAAAGGGGGTGGGATGAATTCAATCAGCAAAATTATTGCAGCAATTATTGTAGTGGCAATCATAGCCGGAGGCGTATGGATGTTCACTGGCAAATCGGATAAGCCGGCGAACACCTCGCAGAGTGCAAACCAAAGCGACAACCAGGCTGTGGCCGCTACTATAACGTACAACGATGATGGGTTTAGCGTGTCGCCGAGCACAGTTAAGTCTGGCTCAAAGGTTAAGATCACTAACAATTCAAAAGCAAAGATAGAGCTTGCCTCTAACCCCCACCCTGTCCACACGGACAATCCAGAACTAAATAGGGGTGACGTTGACCCGGGCGCGAGCAAAACATTTACACTCAACACCAAAGGTACATGGGGCTTCCACAACCACTACGACCACGTAAAGGGCGGCACAATCACTGTTGAATAAGCTGTGTTACGCTAAGTCGATATAAGGCCGGCCTTGAGGCCTCGGTAAACGTCGCCAATAGCGGTCTGCCCGAGCACTGCTTCTTCGATTTTTGCCGCAATTTGGTTCGGCAAACCCGGGTCGAAGTTAGTCCGATCCATGGCAGCAACCAGGCTCAGGTTGGCGCAGAGTAACTGGCCAGAGCTTCGGATGAACTTTCCCAGCGGCGCAGCAACCAGCGTGTCGTATGTTTCGTCGCCGCCATTCGGCCGGTCAAAGCAGTCGTCAAAGTAATCAAATGGCTTTTGCAAAGCGACCATAAGGTCGATTTGACTTGGACTAATCAGGCTGTGGTCAATTTGCCACCAGTCGAGGCCGTATGCGTTTCTGGCCTGGATCATGTGGTGGCGGGCCATAAAGGCGGCGATAGTCTGGCTGGCGGCATCGGGCGCGCCAATAGCCCGGGCCATGCCATAACCATACTCAGGGTGATTGGTGTAGTCCCGGGAATATTTTGGGCCGAATTCGTGCACGACCTCTATTTCTTGTTTCGAAACAAATGCTAGGCCGGCGTCGGCGACCACCAAAGCCTGGGAAAATAACCGGAGGTCAAACCAGGCCGGGAGCCGGTCGCGTATTTCGTCGTCTGCTAATACTTCTGCGGCGAGTGCTACCTGCCGGACGCCATGGTCGAGCATGCCCTCGCATTGTTCAGCGAACGCCGGCCGGGTGGTGTCGTAGTACTCTGTCTCGCCAAAGCATAACTCGCGGGTTAAGCGGTTGGCCGGGTTATCGGCGCTGCTATCGGCTGGTAAAACAGCGTCAAGTGCCTGCTCCAGACATTCAGGCCCGGCAGCTACATGTTCGCGGTATATAGTTTCGGCGGCGTAACGCATGCGTCAAGTAAAAACTCTTTACCCTGTTTTTGCAAGCATAGGCGGGACGAGTGAACACGACTTAATAAACAAAGAGAGACCTTGATGGTCTCTCAGTACAATACAATTTGGTACACCCGACAGGATTCGAACCTACGACCTTTGGCTCCGCAAGCCAACGCTCTATCCAGCTGAGCTACGGGTGCATATACGGCTATCCTTATAAGGATAGTGAGTAACAGGGGTAATCTTACCATACCTACCATCTAATTACCAGTGTTTATGTGGTAGAATAAGGCGGTATTTAGGGAGAGGTCGCATAGTTGGTCTAGTGCGCTGCACTCGAAATGCAGTATAGGGCAACCTATCGAGGGTTCGAATCCCTCCCTCTCCGCCAACTAAAAACCCGCAGCAAGACGCGCGGGTTTTTAGTTGGCCCAAATGGCATGGGCGCCAGGTTATTCTTTTATTTCGGGGAGTTTTGGCTTGAGCGGCTTCGAGTCCGGCTTCAGTTCTTTTTCGACTGGTGACGGCTTGTGTGCTAAGACATCGGCCTGCTCTGCTGCTGCCGGTTTTATGAAATGCAGGGCCACGAGTGCCCCCACGCCCAAAACGATGAGCAAAATGCCGTAGCCCATCCACGCAGTGCGTAAGTCCCCTGCCAGGATTTCGGTGATGTGAATAAGTTTTTGTTGTAGTGGCTGAGTACTGGATTGGTTCTTGGCAAACTCAATAGCTGCACGGTGCACTCCCCAGCCGGCTAGCCAGCCCGTGAGCGCACTCATGGTGCCGGTGCTGATGGCGATGATTGCCACACGCTTTACGCCGCTGCGCCATTTGCTGCTGAGGAACACAACAGCTGCTGCCAGCACGATGGCCGAGACGATGGCCAAGTACAGCGTCGTTTTGGCGCGCTGGTATACACGCGGCACATTCTTTAACTGCTCGCTCAGGGTTTTGCCCTGGTCGTTTTTGGTGGTGTCAGCGTCAAACTTGGCGTCCTTTAGGAAATCGCCATTGAGGATTTGAGCCTTAGCTTTGGCGCTGGCGTCGGCAATGTTGTACCCGGGCGGCACACACGTGGCGTTAAAGGCGTCAACGTCGTTCATGTTGCTTGGCATATTGGCGGCTGTGCAAACCGGCAGTGACTTTAAATGCTGGTCAACGTATGTACCGACGCCATCAGCCAGCCGGGTTTTGGAGTCAGCCAGGTCGACCGTGAATGCCAGCTTAGGTTGCTTGCCATTCAGCCAGTCGTAGATACTCCCCAGCGCATGTTCAACCTGAGTCTGTAGAAATGCCGGCGGAAATGTTTGTTCGATGATGGCCCGGACTTCGGGTTTGTTGACTGGCACAGAATCCTTATTGGTGCTGTCGTTGGATTGGTCCTTTTGGGCTTGGTCTAAGGCGGCCCCTACCCCGGTTTCGTAAATGCCACTTTGTTTGAGCGCTGCCTCGATAGGCGCTGGCGTACCGACTACTTGATGAAGACTCCACACGAGGCCTAAGGTAAGGAGTATGGGCGCCAGGAGCGTAGCGCAAAGACCCACGAGTACCTTTTTAAGTATATGCATAAGCTCATTGTACCCTATGGTAACTTCCGGCTAGTTTTTGGTGTTTTACAGCAAGGGATGGTATTATGTGGCTATGGATGAGAAGGGGCTCGGGCGACGCCTGCAAGAGGCGCGTGCAACAGCAGGGTTAACGCAACAGGCGTTGTGTCAAAAGGCGCATTTGAGCTACTCGACACTGACGAAGATTGAGCGCGGTGCGATTAAATCCCCCTCAATTTTTACGATTCAGAGTATTGCCTCGGCCTTGGGGCTGAGCCTTGATGAACTCATGGGTGCCGCTGTTGCCCACCATGCGGCCACGAAGGGGCACTCCCAGAGCGGCGTTAGCTTTGTTTACTTTGATATCAATGGATGTTTAGTGCGTTTCTTCCACCGGGCTTTCACTCGGCTGAGCCAAGTCACCGGTGCGCCGGCCGACGTTGTTGAAACGCTATTCTGGCACTACAACGACCAAGTCTGCCGCGGCGAAATGGACATGGAGACCTTTAACCGTAAGATAGCGGAAGAGCTCAACACAACCGGGCCGGTAAACTGGCTCGATTATTATATCGACTCCATCGAACCGATCCCGATTATGCACGACTTAGTAACCTGGGCTTCTGAACATTACAGCATCGGACTGCTTACGAATATCATGCCCGGGTTTGTTGACGTGCTGATTAAGCGCGGCCTGATCCCGGACGTGCACTACGACGCGATTATCGACTCTTCACAAGTGAAAGCGATCAAGCCCGAAGCCAAGATCTACACCATTGCCACGCAAAAGGCCCACTGCCCGGCCGCCGAAATTTTGTTAGTCGACGACTCGCGTATTAACCTCATGGCCGCCGAAAAGCACGGCTGGCACGTGCTATGGTTTGACGATTATCGTCCGGATGAATCCGCCGGCCGCGTCAAAGACGCGCTGGCTCCCGTTCCCCGCGGCTAGCGGCAGTTGCTGCACAGACCTTGGATTTCGATCTGGTGAGCGGTGGGCGTAAAATCGTGTGCCTGAGCCAGGCGGTCAATCACCCGCTCTAGCTCGGTTTCGTTCATCGGAATCGTGCGGCCGCAGTGCGTGCAGGTTAAATGGTGGTGGTGCTCGGCAAACTTGTCACTGAGCTCTAGTTTGTATTTCCAGCCGGTGTTGAGCCGCTGCACAATGCCAAGCTGTTCGAACAGTTCAACCGTCCGGTAGGCGCTGGCCCGGTCAATCTCCGGTACGTGGTTGACCAGCTCGTGCATACTGAGCGGTTCCTTGCCTAGGAGCGCATTAAACACGGCCAAGCGGGCTTTAGTAACACTCTGCCCGTGGTCTTTAAGGAGTTGCCGGAACTCTTCGTTGTGCGAAGCCATACCTGTGAATATAGCACTAATTGCGACAATTTTGCAATAACAGATCGAGAGCGCTGCTATGCGCCGAAGCGCAGCATTTCTTGCTTGATGTTTTGCAGGCGTGCCTGCGCTTCTTCAAGCTGCGTCCGGGTTTGCGCAACCACGGCTTCGGGTGCATGGTCCACGTAACTTTTATTCTTGAGGCGGCCTTCTAGCTGGGCAATGGCCTTTTCTTCCTCGGCGCGCTTCACGGTGAGCCGCTGGACATAGGCGGCGGCATCGGTGTCGCTGATCCCTAAGCGGACTTCATGTTTTGTCTGGGTCAGTTTGACGCCGGCTGGCACCGGGCTTTCCTGGAGGCTCTCTAAGCGCGCCAGGCGTGCAATCAGGGCCTCGCTGGCCTTGATAACCGGAGCCTTGGTGTACAACATCGTCGTTTTAGTGGCGCCGACGGCTTTCATAATGGCGCGGGCTTCAGTCACGACCGTTTTAACTTCTTCGAAGTTGCTGGCGTGTTTTTTGTCTGCGGCAGCGACCTGCGGCCAACTGGATGTTACCAGCAGTGTATCTGGTGCCCAAGCGAGCGTTTGCCAGATCGTTTCTGTCAGGAATGGAGCAAACGGATGGGCGATCTTGAGGGTCGATTCAAGTACATACGCCAAGAGCGGCAGGTTTTCTTCGGCCTTGCTGCCCTCGATGTACCAGTCAGCAAAGTCGTCCCATACAAAGTGGTAGAGCGTGTCGTAGGCTTCGGCAAAGCGGTAGTTTTCGATGTCGCTGCCCACTTGTTCGGCAGTTTGCTTGAGCTTGGCGATGATCCAGTGGTCGGCATCGGTCTGCGGAGTGGGTTCGGCAACGGTTTTCTTATCACCGACCTTGTCTTCGACATAGCGCGCGATGTTCCACAGTTTGTTGCAGAAGTTGCGGGCGCCCACCACTTTCGGTAAGCCAAAGGGTTGGTTGTTGCCGGCCGACATGCCAGTGATGATGCCCATACGCAGCGCGTCGGAGCCATATTCGTTGGCAATGTCGATCGGGTTAATCACATTGCCTTTGCTTTTGCTCATCTTTTGGCCATGTTCGTCCAGGATGAGGCCATGCAAATACACCGTAGTGAACGGCACTTCGCCGGTAACGTATAGGCCAAGCATCAGCATGCGGCTGACCCAGGCAAACAAGATGTCGAAGCCGGTTTCCATCAGGCTGAGTGGGTAGAAGTTTTTGTAGTCTTCCCCGTCCGGGAACTCGAGCGTGGCGTATGGCCAGGAGCTGCTGCTGAACCAGGTGTCAAACACGTCCGGGTCACGGCGGTAGGTTTTGCCATCGACGGTGATGATTTCTTCAGTCACGCGCTCGTCGTAAATCCAGTCGTCAGTGTCGTCGACGTTTTGGAAGGCTGGGATTGGAATACCCCAAGCAATTTGGCGGGAGATGTTCCAATCTTTTAGGTTCTCTAGGTAGTTGATTAACTGCGTTTTCTTACGCTCCGGGTGGAACGCTATTTTATTGGCCTTGAGCGCCTTGATCGCTGGCTTGGCAAGCGGCTGCATATCTACAAACCACTGGTCCATGAGCATTGGCTCAATGACCGTGTCGCACTTGTAGCAGTGGCCAACGCGGTTGACATAGTCTTTGTCGGTTTTAACGAGCAACCCCTTCTCTTCTAGGGCCTGTACGACCGCGGCGCGGGCTTCCATAACTGTCATGCCAGCAAAGCGGCCAGTGAGGTGGTTTAGCGTGCCGTCGTGGTCGATAACGCGCTTGGCAGGCAGGTTGTGCCGCTGGGCGACTTCCCAGTCATCAAAGGAGTGAGCTGGTGTAATCTTTACTACGCCTGTACCGAAGTTAGGGTCAACCATTTCATCGGCGATAACTTGCACTTCAAATGGGCCGTTGACCCCTTCGACCTCAATCACCTTCCCTACGTATTTCTTGTAGCGTTTGTCGTCCGGGTGTACAGCAACGGCAGTGTCGCCGAATTTCGTCTCTGGGCGGGTGGTCGCCAGGGTGAACGGGCCGTACTTCATGTAGTACAACGGAGTTTTAGATTCCTTGTAAGCCACTTCGATGTCAGCAAAGCCGGTGCGGTGGAAGGTGCAGTAGTTTACCAGGCGCTCACCTCTGTAAATAAGCCCTTCGTCCCACATTTTTTTGAAGCTGGCATAGGCCCGCTTGACGATTTTTTCGTCTAGCGTAAAGGTAAAGCGGCTCCAGTCAGCACCGGCACCGAGCTGGCGGAACTGGTTCTGGTAGTTTTCGCGGTTCTGGGCTACGAAGTCCCAGATCTGGCTGTAGAGTTCTTCGCGGGTGAAGTCGAAGCGGCTCTTCCCTTCCTTGGCCAAGTGCTTTTCGTACACGGCCTGGGTTTCGAACCCAGCGTGGTCTGCACCCGGCAGCAATAAGGCACTGTCACCGATCAGCCGGTGGTAGCGTACGGCAATATCTTCGAGGCCAAGCGTAATCGCGTGCCCCAAGTGTAGGTTGCCATTAGCGTTAGGCGGAGGGACGACGACCGAGTAGCTGTTCCCTGTTTTGCTTGGGCGAAAAGCGTGGGCTTTTTCCCAGAGCGCATACATGTCGGCCTCATAGGCCGCAGGTTCGTACACCTTTGGTAGCTTCATAGTCGTGTCCTTCACGTTAATTATTTCAACCCCCAGCATATCACCTTAATGAGGTAATTTCTACCTCTGTTATTGAGGCACCTTGAAGATTCAGGAGGAGCGCGATACTATTAACCCTTATGGACTCAGTGGAGAATATGGCCGGAGAGCTTACGGGCGGTATGAACGGACTACCCCAACCAGAAGAAGCAGCGCGGGCAGCCGCTCAATTAGAGGGTGCCGCCCAGGGAGTTTTAAGCGCGGGTGATGAATCCTCGGCGCTCGGAGAGGTTGCGGCTCACTTAGCAGCGGGTAGCGAGGCCGCTCAGCGCGCGGCAGGCGCGCTTGCTGCGGGGAAGGAGCATCTTACCTCGTACCTGAGCGGTATCGGTGTGGGCGGCGGCGGTCAAGAAGTGGCCGTTACTCACGAAGAAGCTGTGCCAACAGCATACGAGGATTGGGGATTTGCTGGTGAACTTACGCTCTTCTTAGACTCTTATCTCCGTAGGGTAATGGGGCGGGGTATACGTGAGCCAGAGGCCACTAACCTTCGGATGGCAGCAGGTGATATCCGTGAGGAGCTTATGGCGCATGCACGAGATGGCCAAGGGAATCTGGTGCCTATATCCGAGCTCGTCGAACGTCTGGACCAGTACCAGCAAGCACTGTTGAGCGAGGATCCGGCCGCACTGGCTCGAATGCTCGGCAGTAGGGAACAGGCTACCCTAACAGTCTCTCTCATCCGTACGATCACATCCGGCTTAAGCCGTGTGCCAAATAGAGAGGCCTTTTGGGAGATCACCGACCGCGAAGAGGATCTTCAGAGGCCGCCTGCTCAGCGAGAAGCAATAGAAGTGCCAGTGCCAGCGCCAGTGGTCGCTCCTCCCTCAGTATCAGAGAGGCGCAAGCAACTACATAATCGTATCGTCGAACTCACGCGAGACGAAGTTATGGTACAAGTCCCCATACCACAAGGCACCTACACTTTGGGGAAACGACACAAGCACAACTATGCGACTGACCCCTGGAACGGACTCAAATACAGCACGATTGGCAAGGCTGCCACCGAAGCCGATACCATAGATGATGTTCCAATAGAAGCAGTAGCCTTTACGCAGCTGGATGCTAACACGGGCGGGCAGGGGATGGTCAAGGTGGACTACACCTTCAACACACAACTATCTCCAGTAGTGCATAGTGCCGGTGCCTATAACCAGAAGCCGTCATACAAAGAAATGACTGGCCCCCGCATGGGAGGTTCGGCAGGCTTTACGATACTATTGCCTGCCAAAGATGCGGAGGTGCTCAGGCAGGCAGCCCGGCAGGACCGTACCATTTTGCGCCAACTCATGCGTACGTTCTACATCGATATCGCAGGCCCGGAAGCTGAGCAATGGTGGGAGCGCGGGGTAGCGCCATTTAACCACCCGGCAGGACCGCCGTACCACAACTTTTTGAGCAATATGTTTATGTTCGATGGTATTACCCCTGGGAGAAGAACGATTGCTGAGGACTCAGACGAACGGTATAAAAATTCCTTCGACCTGATATATTCGCTCGAGAAGATTCATTAGTGCGGCGGCCTCGCTCAATAAAGAAGTAACTTTCACGAGAAACCGCGCCCAACGCAAATAAGACTTTCCATGTGAAAAGTTGCCCAAAATGCACCACCAAATTGAGGCAGTCTTGTTTGCTTTTTGTATATAAACGCAAGCTGCCACCCACGCCAAATAGAGGTATTTAACAGGGGTGTTTTTTGTTTTTTTACGGACGTTTTTGTTTTTGCCGCCAAAGCATAGGCGCACCTCGTCGGCATGTCAATGCGAAAATGCGATAAGATATACACATTTGAAACGTAAGGAGTAGGCGAGTGGCTCAAACACCGGTAGAAGCAATAGTTCAGGGTATGGTCTTTCAGGACCCTGCATTAAAGGCGCGCTTGGGGTATGAACCAGAGTTGGGCTTTCTGACTACCGGAATGGAAGGGGACGCAGTGACTGTGTTGGGGTTTTCGCCCCTGGACAGGGCCGCCGGGCTGCCTGCTACTGCCTATTCTGTGACCGAATATGCCGACTTGGATCCCCAGGATCAGACGATTGACCTACAGGGGAAAGGGGTTGGCTGGCGCCTCTACAACACAGCGCAGGCGGTTGCGGGCAGGGCCGTACAGTGCGACCAAGTAGCCGCATACACCATTACCATTGATCGGGCCAGCATACTAGACACCCGTCAGCCGACGGATAGCACGATGAAAGGCAAACTGCAGCGGATAGCCCGGCACGGCGGACGAATGTTGATGGCAGCGTCAGGGGATCTGGAAACAGTCGTCCACGCCGTCCACTTAGGGTATGGTGATAACCAGGCAGTGCTGTTCAGCCAGCCGCCGCGGGCACGGTTGCGTGAGCGCATGCGGCTGGTCCGCCCGCCGGTACCTTCCGAGTTCTTGATTATCCGAAGCGCTAGCCTGGCGTTGCATGGCGCAGGGGTACGCGCGGCACCAGGCTTGAGCTTGCGATAAGCAGGGTAATTACATCGATAGGTTAGGGGCGGTCTCGAGCGTGTAGGGGTCGGCCTGCGGAGCGTCGAGCATGGCTTTGTAGCAGCCGAGCGTGGCGATCATCGCACCATTATCGGTACATAGTTTGCGGTCGGTGTATTCGATGGAGCAGGGGAGGGCCTCGGCAAGTTGACGGCGCAATTCAGGGTCGGCAGCTACGCCGCCGCCAATAATAACGCTTTTAGGCTGGAATTCTTTGTATGCCAGCACAGTCTTGTCAACGACAGTTTCGCAGGCAATGCGCCGGAAGGTGGCTGCAATATTTGCTTTTTGTGTGTCGTTTAACAGATCGGGCAGGGCTATTGACGGCAAGGAGTAGTCCTTGCCAACCAGTTCCTGGGAAAGCCGCAGCACCGCAGTTTTAACACCGGAGAAGCTAAAGTCATACTTGCTGGCCATATGGGCTTTGGGCAATGAATAAGCGTGGTCGTTACCGGTGTCGGCCAATTTGCCAACACTTATACCGCCAGGGTAGGGGAGGCCGAGGATTTTGGCGACCTTGTCAAATGCTTCGCCAATGGCATCGTCCTGGGTTTGGCCGAGCAGCGTGTAGTCAAAGTGGTCGCGGAATAACACGAGCTGGCTGTGGCCGCCGGAAACAATCAGGCCAAGGATAGGGAACTCAGGCTGCGCTGTGGGCAGCGTAAGGCCGGGCAGGGTGGTTTCGGTTATGAAATTGGCGTACAGGTGGCCTTCGACATGGTTGACCGCGTACAGGGGCTTCTTTTTGGCAATAGCTAGAGTGCGGGCGGCAAGTACGCCGATGAGCAGGCTGCCGTTCAGACCAGCACCGTAGGTAACGGCAATGGCGTCAATGTCATCCCAGGTGCAGTGGGCGTCGTCGAGCGCTTGTTGGATAACCGGGTTGATTGCTTCAATGTGGCTGCGGGCGGCGATCTCTGGCACCACACCACCGTACTTAGTGTGGAGGTCCATGCTGCTCGATATGACGTTGCTCAGCAGCCGCTTGCCATCTTCGACGACCGCCGCAGCAGTTTCGTCGCAACTTGTCTCAATGCCCAAAACTTTCATTATTTGTAGGATATCACCAGAGGCTAACAGCTGCCAATGCCCCAGTACGCCCAACTGCGATATACTAAAGCCATAAAGAGGGTTTGCTATGCTGCGTCGTATCGTTAAAAAGGTGGTTCCAACTGAAGTCTTCCGTAAAGTTGAACCATATGGCCACCTTGGCGAAGCCATGCTTATGCAGGCTAAATATGGCTTTCCTGCTAAAAACTTGAAAGTTATTGGCGTTACTGGCACTGATGGCAAAACGAGTACCTGTACGCTTATTGCGCACATGCTCCGGGCTAATGGTTACAAAGTGGCCATGATGACGACGATTTCCGTAGACTACGGCGACGGCAAGGGTGAGCGCCCCAACCCAACCCGCCTGACCACCATGGGCGCTGCCGGCCTCATCCGCAATCTAAAAAAAGTCCAAGAGGCTGGCGCTGAATGGTTGGTGTTGGAAACGACGAGCCACGCCCTGGCCCAGCACCGTGTATGGAAGGTTCCCTATACTGTGGCGGTGATGACCAACATTGGGCACGAACATCTTGATTACCATGGCACATTTGAGCGCTACCGCGACGCTAAAAAAATGCTATTTACCCAGACCGACCACAACCGGCGCGGCCTGCGCGTGGGCATTGCCAATGCCGACGACCCCAGCGGTGAGCTTTTCGCCCAGGCGGTAAAAAATCCAATCCTCTACGGTGTAAAAAAGGGAAACCTGAAAGCTGTGGATATCAAACTGACCCCGGCCGGCAGTATGTATACCGCTAAAATCGGCAGCGATAAATACCGCATTACCTGCAATTTGCCCGGTAGCTTTAACGTCTATAACTCGTTGGCGGCAGTTGCCGCTGGCCGCGCCATCGGCCTGACTATTCCGCAAATCGAAAAAGGCATCGCCAGCCTAAAATCTGTTGAAGGACGTATGACACAGGTTGATGAAGGCCAGGACTTTGGCGTGATTGTCGACTACGCCCACACGCCCGAAAGCTTTGAGAAAATTTTTGCCGAAGTCCGGCCGCTTGCCACCGGCCGCTTGATTGCTGTATTTGGTTCAGCTGGCCGCCGCGACGAAATTAAGCGTGGCCAGCAAGGCAAGATCGCCGGCCGCGACTGCGACGTGGTGATAGTGACCGAAGAAGACGACCGCGATATCGACGGCCAAGAAATCCTAGACCAAATTGCCGCCGGGGCAGAGCAGTCCGGCAAAACCCGCGGCAAGGACTTGCTGCTGGTTCACGACCGCGAGGATGCTGTGCAAGCAGCAGTCGATATGGCCCAAAAAGGCGACATCATCTTGTTACTCGGTAAAGGGCATGAAAAATCTATCCTCAGCAACGGCCCGCGCGCTGCCGAATTGCGTCACTTGCAACAAGACGACACCAACCCGGAACGCGTGGTAAAACGCGACTATGATGAAGTTTCGGCCGCACGTGCCGCGCTCCAAAAACGCGCCAAGCGCAGCTGACGACCACTACTCTAAAATGATATTGACCATACCATAAAATTATGGTAATGTTTAAGTAGTTCCGAATACAAAAATATATCCATAAATGTACTCACTATGAAAGCAGCAGAACTCGCACCAGTACCAGACCTCCGGCGCATCGACGCGCGGTTTATCGTGGATCAAATGATTGCCACGCCAGACACGGCGCCCGAAGGTGTGTTTGCCAGTGTTGAGCAGGGTGGCCACATCTCTTTGCCAGATTATATGGACGGCAATGGCGGCACCGGTGACCGGATCGTATTGCCGTCACTAGCAGTGGAGACTTTCCGGGGCAACCGTGCCCGGTTGGTTGACCTGCACACTACCGACGCCCGGCTGGACCGGTCGTATCGCGATACCGTCCGTTCCCGTGGCGGCATGGAAGAGCGCATCCAGGGCATGGCCTTTGACAGCGCTGTTAAGATGCTCGATACCAGTGGCGCCCAAGGGCTGCACCACTTGCACCGCAGTGATTTCTTCCCAAACACCATTTACTACGCAACCTCGCGCGGTAACGGCTTGCGCCCGCATGTGTTTATGACGCGTGTCGGTGACTTGCGCGAAGGTAACGACCGCATACCTGTACTGGGTATGATAACTGCCACAAAAGATCCGGCTTCTGAACGCCGTTTCTTTGACCTGATGGGCGGAAAATAACAGAGTAGTTTGCGGCAAGCTGATATAATGTAATCATGCTTGCAATTGGTCAATTGCGATTAATCGAAGGGGAAGTAGACGGCGTCTTAACAGACGAACGAGGCCGCGAAGTTGAGGCCGAGTTCCGCGTGGTGGCAGAACCGCTCGAAGGCGGCGAGGCCGGCGTTTATAAGCTGACGGCTATGAACACGCACCGTTACGAAGCGTGGTACTTGGACGTACTGGCAGAGGGCGAATTAGCTGAGGGCGAAATCCGTCCGCTAGAAGTGCCGCCGGCAGTGCTAGCCGCTACTGGCCTGGTTGACCACGTGCTGCGGGAGTATCTCGACCCAGCAGAACCATACCGCATCAATATAATTGGCCAGTGCTTGGAAGGGCCGCTGGACGTTGCCGACCAGTCTGCTCAGCTAGCCGCGTAGTTCAAGCGTCATACATTTGACCCCGCCGCCGGATTTGCGGAACTCCAAGATTGGCGTGCCAATGGTCTTAAAGCCAGCGCCCTGGTATTTTTGCAGCAGGCTGGCCGATTCATCGCTGGTTATAACGGTTTGGCCGTCGCTGACGGCGTTGAGGCCGAAGCCCTGGGCTTCTTCGAGCGTTGCCTCGATAACGTTCGGAATCGCTGCCCGCAGGCGTTTCTGGCTGGCTTCATCGATGGCGCCCGGGTAGAAAGCGATCGTGTCGTCGCTCAGTACGGCCAAGGAAGTGTCGAGGTGATAAAAGAACGGGTCAACGATCTTCAGCGGTACGACTTCCAGCCCAAAGTATTCTTGAATTTCGGCAGCTGCTTCGGCGTCGGAGCGGAAGCCATGGCCAGCGAGGATCTTATTGCCGCACACCAGGTTATCGCCGCCGCCCTCAAAGCGGTGCTTAGTTTGTTTGATGTGGCCGATGCCATGTTCGCGGAACCAGGCTTCGTAGTGGGCTGATTCACCCTGGCGTTCCGGATAGCGGAAGTTGCTGAGCAGTACCTTGCCATCGATCATCAGGCAGCAGTCAGTGGCAAATACCAGGTCAGGCAAGTGCTCAACGGGCGTGGCAAGCTGCACGTCCCAGCCAAGCTGCTGCGTATAAATGTCGTGTAGCTTTTGCCATTGCTGCTGGGCAACGGCGCGGTCTACCTGGTTTTCCTCGTGCATCCAGGCGTTAATTTCGTATTCGATGCCGAAATAGTCGGCCGGGCACATCAAAATCTTTTTAGACATCCACCTATTGTAGCGTATTATCAGCTTTGACCATAAGCGTTAAATATGATATAATGTAGGCAAATTATGGCAGAAACAAACATCAACTGGTCAGAACAAGCCGCTCCAACGATTCCGACGGGGGACGTGTATTTTGTACCGGCCAGTGATGCCATCCCCACTGAATCAGACAAAGGGTTTGCTCCCAAAGGTTTAACACGCGACGTGAAGTCGCTGGAACCAGGCGATTTTTTGCTACTTGATGAACCGCTTGGCCAAATAGCGAATGACTCAGGTGTTGTTGCGCATTTTAATCATGTGCCGGGTATGAGCAAGGGCCGTGAAAATGGCCGGCAAGGGGTGGTGTTCGGGCAGCTTGTTATTGAGACCGACCAAGAGCCATTCATTATGGAAGAAGCTGCAATTAAGCCGTTCCATAGCGCCCAGAGCGCAGCCCATGAGGCAGGGGCCATGACTATGGCAAACAATTTGGATGGCCGGCGCGGCCGTCCATTGTCCTTTGAGCCGCTCGGTTTCTATAAATATCCAGATGGTCAAGTGGGGCTTATCACTCGGTTCGATGGTCCGGTGCTTACGCAGGATCTGCTTTTTTGGAACCCTGACCGTGTGCCGACCGACGCCGAGGTTAGCCGGGCTTTCTCGGTGGCGGCTCTGAGCCTAGGCGGCATGCACCGGTATGGTGTAGCTCACCGCGACGCACAAGCAAAGAATGTAGGGCGCGATAACCGCGGTTTCCGGCTAGTGGACCTTGCCGACGCCGAGCGCATGACGCTTGCTAACAGCCATGAGTATGCGGCTGCCGACCTCGGTGTCTATTTAGGTTCCTTGCTGCACCCGGACGAAATCAATGGCCAAATACCCGAGCGCGATTATACCGAACCGGTTGCCCAGATTTTTGTACCGCAATATCTGCGCATCGCCCAAGGTTCTGGTACGTTACTACCACAAGCGGCGCACCTCAGTGCGGCGCATATTAACTCGCTGGCCCAACAGTAAATCACCGCTAGTCTTGACAGAGAAGTTGAGTCCTCGCTATAGTGAAACGTGAAAATTAGCACTCGCAACATGTAAGTGCTAATTTATATCTTACGGACATATAAAGGAGGAGTTAAACTCGTATGAGCGTAAACATACAACCACTCGGTGATTACGTTGTAGCCGAACCAGAAGAAGCCCCAACCAAAACGGCTAGCGGCTTGTACTTGCCAGAAAAAACTGCTGAAAAACCAAAGGTAGCCAAAGTTTTGGCTGCTGGTAAGGATGCCAAGCAGATCAAGGTCGGCGACCGGATTCTGTACAAAAGCTACAGCCCAACCGAAGTAAAAATCGACGGCAAAGAGTACTTGCTTGTTAAAGAAGAAGACGTACTCGCAACGCTTAAATAGGAGAAATCACGATGGCAAAAAAAGTATTCTACGATGATGACGCCCGCAAGCGAGTGCTGGCCGGCGCCGAAATTCTGTACAATGCAGTTAAGACAACTATGGGGCCAAAGGGCCGTAACGTGGTCATTAGCAAAAGCTATGGCGCGCCAACCGTTACCCACGACGGTGTCACCGTTGCTAAGGGTGTAGACATTGGCGACGTTGACGACGAAACCCTGGGCTACAAAGTCGGCGCTGAGCTTATCAAGCAGGCTGCTTCCAAGATGAATGACGTAGCCGGTGACGGTACAACCACCGTAACGGTCCTGACGTACCACATTTTGAACGAGGCCAACAAGCTGATCGCTGCTGGTCACAACCCAATGTTGCTCCGCAAAGGTCTGGAAGCTGCCGCACAAGATGTGCTGGCTAAGCTCGAAGGTATGCGCGAAGACATTCAGGGCAAAAAGGGCCGGATCGCCGAAGTGGCGACTATTAGCGCCGGTGATGCCGAAATTGGTGCACTGATCGCTGAAGTCATGGACTCTATTGGCCGCGAAGGTGTGGTTACTGTCGAAGAAGGCCAGGGCTTAGCCATGGAAAAAGAAGTCGTCGAGGGCTTTACCTTTGACCGCGGCTTTGTGAGCGCCTACATGGTAACCGACACCGCCCGCATGGAAGCTGTGTACACTAAGCCAGCAGTTCTTATTACTGATAAAAAGATTACTTCCGTTCAGGAATTCCTGCCAATCCTCGAAAAATTGGCTCAGTCTGGCAAGAAGGACTTGGTTATTGTTGCCGAAGACGTTGAAGGCGAAGTACTTGGTACGCTGATCCTCAACCGCCTGAAGGGCGTGTTCAACACTGTTGCCATCAAGGCTCCAAGCTACGGCGACCGCCGCAAGGAAATTTTGGACGACCTGGCCGTACTGACCGGTGCGACCGTTATTAGCGAAGAGCGGGGCTACACGTTCGAAAACGCTGAACTCAGCATGATTGGTTCCGCCCGCAAGGTGATTGTTGGCAAAGACTCAACCACCGTTATCGAAGGTGCTGGCGCTGCGGCCGAAGTCGCTGCCCGCATCAAGCAAATCAACGCCCAGATCGCCGCTGCAAGCAGCGAGTACGACAAAGAACAACTCGAAAAGCGCCGCGCTGCATTGAGCGGCAAGGTTGCCGTTATTAAAGTCGGTGGTGCTACTGAGACCGAAATCGAAGAAAAGAAGTTCCGTGTAGACGACGCCGTCGCTGCCGTTAAGGCCGCTTTGACCGAAGGTATTGTGCCTGGTGGTGGTGTTACGCTGATCAACCTGTCGGCAGCTATCACTACCGCAAGCGACGATGACGCTGCGGTAAGCGCCGGTAAGATGGTGCTGAAGCGGGCCCTCGAACAGCCGTTCCGCATTTTGCTGAGCAACGCTGGCCTAAACCCAGACGAGTGGCTGCCGCAAGTGCGGGCTGCCAAGCCTGGCCACGGTGTGAATGTCAACAACCCGGGCAAGCTCGTTGACCTCAAGGCCAGCGGTATTGTTGACCCTGCTCGCGTCACCAAAGAAGCATTAGTCAACGCCGTGAGCATCGCCGGGACGAGCATGACCATGGGCGCGCTTGTTGTCGAAGTACCTGAAAAGAAAGAAGCAGCTGGTGCCCCCGACATGGGTGGCATGGGCATGATGTAGTGCTACAATAAGTTAAAACAAACATGCATTGAAAAAGTCGGGCCTGAGAAGCGCCCGGCTTTTTTGATAGGGTAGTATCAATGCTACTTGCGGCCGCCGTACACGCTTGCGCCGTAGCCCATGGGTGAGGAGCCGTGGTCCTTATTGCTGAGGAGACGGATAACTGAACCGAACCCGAGCAGTGTTGCGATGCCAAGGCCGAGAGTGCCCAGGAATTCTTTTCGGGTCATTTCTTTTTGCATAAGTGCGCCGAGATGTTTGTTCATAGTAGTAATCTTTTTATTTTTTACGTTTACATAAAAAGTGTAGGCCAAACTGCTTTTGGTTGTCAAGTTTGTTACCCGGCGAGCTGGTCTTCCGGCGGCGTCAGTGGTCTGAGGATATTCGTCTGGCGAGGTGTAAAATCATTCGCATAATTATTCCGGCGAGTAATTGGCAGCTTGGAACTCCGACTGCTGGCCGAGGACGCCCGCCCTGGGAGTTGGGGTGCTGCGGCTACGGCCACCGGCGTCTGCGAAGGGCTTTTTACTGGAGCGGGAGCTGGAGCGACAGCAACCTGGCGCACAGCCTGCGCCTGCGCCGCGACCTTATTCATCTGTGCGGCAGGGGCGCGCTTGCCCAATGCAGCTCGTGCAGCCTGGAAGCGGGCTAGGCGTTCGGCCCGGGCCTGTTCATCTTTTTCGAGCAGGCTGTACACGTGTGCTGGCCGTTTTTTGCCCCGGCCGCCCAGCCAAATGATGAGTATGCCGATCTGGTAGGTAATAATCATCGGCCCAGCTAGTAACACTTGGTCTTGGATTCGCGGTGAGGGGTTCATGATGCCGCCAAGTACAAAGGCTATCAAAATAACCCAGCGCTCCATGCCAAGAAGTTTTTTGGGTTTAAGCGGCTTAATGCGGTTAATAAGCACGAGTAATAATGGTAGCTGGAAAAGCAGGGCAGCGCCCAGCATATACAGCGTCACAAACGACATGTACGACTGAATAGTGAGCAAAGGGTGGATTTGGTCAGTAGTAAACTGGTGCAGCAAAAAGTGTAGCGCTGCAGGCAGGCCTACGAAATATCCAAATGCCATGCCTGCAACCGCCAGCACGCCCGAAGCAAGGCTGCCAAGCGTCATAAAACGGATGGCGTCCTTTTTTATGAGTGGTTCAAGATATTTGAGTATTTGGAAGACGATGACCGGGATGCTAAAAATGATCCCGGTATAGATGCAAACGCGGAATAGAAAGTCGATACCGCCACCGACCGATGTATATATAAATTGCTGATGTGCGGCAGGCTTAAGAAGTGCCGCAACGATGTACTGCTGCACAAAATAAGCACCTGTCGCCCACAACCCCACAGAAAGCGCTACATAGAATAATCGCCTCCGTAACTCGTACAGATGTTCAATGAAGGGGAGTTTAGGGTTCTGAGGCTTACTGAGTCGACTCTGAGCCTGGCTTTTCAGCCTGCTTTTCGCTCTTCTCATTCCCGCTACCGTTCATTCCGTTACGTAATTCACGCATCGAAGTGCCCAGACTGCGAGAAAGTTCTGGCAGCTTGCGGCCGCCGAAGAGCAGCAAAACAATCGCTAGAATTATGATCAGCTCCGGAGCGCCTAGATCCAGAAATGCTACTTGGTTGACAATCATATTACCTCTTTAACCTTTACGGTACTTACCGTTCTCATGATATCATAAGCACGATATACCTTGTAAGGGGTCAACGCGATGGGCAACTATAGATACATTCATTTTGGACAAGCATACGGCAGCGGGGCATACAACAGCTGTACGTATAACGGCACCAATTGTCAGAACACTTCGGGTTCTGGTTCCGGGAACGGTTCGCTCGTAAACACTGGTGTCGCTGTGGCTGGCATTGTAACGCTCGCTTGCCTGATTGCACTCGTTGCCGTGCTGGTGCGCTTTTGGCGCCGGCCAGCTAAGGCTGTGCCTCAAGAAGAAGACGCCGAACTTAATGGCGACCCCTCATCGCAGGACCCCGACGACGAGCGTTAAGCTGCTGTGAGACTACGGTGCAAAGCTCAAATGCCCCCAGTTGTGGGTGGCGATATATAACAAGGCTAAGCTAAGCACGAATAACACAGACAATATAATGAGGCGTGTTCGGTCGCTCATGGCTCTTGCTCCTCAAGGGTGGCAACTACTACCAACCTGTCCTTAGGGTTCCATAACGGCGTGCATGTATAGAGCGTGAGCTGCGAAGTTTTGGTGGGTGCCTCTACTTCGAGAGCGGTTGGTGGTACAACCATGGTTTTATTCACGCGGTAGACGTATTTTTTGTTGCTCCAAAAAACTGCGATCTCATCACCGACCTTCACTTTATCTAAGAAATAGAACGTTCCCCGAGGGTTGGTGTAGGTAAAACGGTGTCCGGCAATGACTGTGTTGCTACCTTTGTCTGGAGTGCTGCCTTGGGGGCGCAGCCACAGGCCTTTATTCAGTGTCCGCGCGTCCTTGCCCTGGTTTATGGGTTGGTCGAGGAGCATGGTTGGTATGACGACACGGTCGCCGGTTTCTGTGTCCTGTGTATTTGGCTGCACAGGTGCAGGCGCGGCCAGCTTACGGGCTAAATCTTTTTGGGTAGTAGAGTGGTGGCTGCGCCACCAAAAAACAGCCTGCGGCGTGAAGGGGAGCACGATAACGTAGGTGTTAATCCCAATAATAGCGATGACAAGCAGCGTATTGATACGAGAAAGCTTCACGCTGGATCTCGGCTTATTGCTGTTGGTCGTGGTGCTGGGTGAAGTAGTTGATTTCGTTCACGACATCGAGCAGTGCTTGGGCACGGGATTTTTCGTCGGGAATTTGTTGCGCAGCAGCGTAGGCGTCTTTGATGAGTTCGGAGTTGTCTGAGGCCTGAATCATCATCATGGTGGTGCGGAATTTTTCTTCCGGCGTTTGTTCCAGGTGGCCAACGAGCGGGGAAAGCTGCTGAAGTGCTTGTTGCTTGATGTTTATGAGGTCGTCGGGCACAGCCGTGAGTACATCATCGGCTGGTGCTGCGGCAGCAACAGGTGCAGGTGCGGCAGCTGGAGCAACCGGATCGTCTGCGGGCGCAGGTGCGGCCGGGGCTGCTGCAGGATCTGCAAAGCCACCGCCATCATAAGTGCCGGACATTGGTGCGTCGCCTGGCGTTAAGCCGCTACTCGGCGCGTCCATTAAAGCGCTATCTTGTGCAGCGTCCTGGTGTTCACCTGGTTGCACAGTAGCATTATCATTACCCCCTCCAAACATAGTAGTCCCCTCGCTTATTGCTATATACTATATGATACTTTCATATTTTAGCACAAGGGGTTTGAACACATGCTCGATGATCTCAAATACATTCACGAAAAAGACACAGATGACGCACTCGGGGTGGCCGAAAACCAATGGAAGCAACTGCAGCACGACTATGGTGTTAGTTTCCAGCCTAAGGGTCAAATCCAAAATGTTGTGCTTGCCGGCATGGGCGGCTCGGCGTTGTATTCTGTGTTTATTACATCGTGGCCGGGCTTGTCGGTGCCCTTTGAGATAGTGCGTAATTACACAGCGCCAAAGTATGTAAACGAGAACACATTATTCATTTCTTCCAGCTATTCAGGCAATACCGAAGAAACGCTGTCAGCTCTTGATGAAGCCGAAGCCAAAAAGGCGCAGATTGTAGTTATCGCCGCGGGCGGCAAGCTTGTAGAACGCGCCAAACAGGCCGGCTACCCACTATTTTTGGTGCCGGACGGTATCCAGCCGCGCATGTCATCTTTTTACATGCTAGCCGCGCTCATGCAGCTACTCGAACCAGTTGGTCTTATCCCAGAGGGAAGCTTGAACGAGCTGCGCGAAGCGGGTGAGTGGTTAAGTAAGGCGGTGCCAGGCTGGCTGCCAACTGTCCCGTCATCTAACAACCAAGCCAAGCAGCTCGCTCAGGAACTTATGGGCAAGAGCGTGGTGGTATATAGCGGGCCTAAACTTTTCCCAGCAGCCAACAAGTGGAAAATTTGCATGAACGAGAACGCCAAGAACGTGGCTTGGTGCAACCAACTGCCAGAGTTCAATCACAACGAATTTGTGGGCTGGACAAGCCACCCAGTCGATAAACCTTACGCCGTTGTTGAATTGCGTTCCACACTGGAACACCCGCGCGTGCAGAAGCGATTCGAAGTCACCAACCGTCTGTTATCTGGCATGCGCCCAGCCGCAGAAGTCGTGAACGTTGAGGGCGAAACCCTCGCGCAGCAGTTGCTATGGACTGCGTCGCTCGGCGATTTTGTTAGCCTGTACTTAGCCCTATTGAACGGGCTGAACCCGACCCCAGTCGATTTGGTTGAAGAATTTAAGGTCGCCCTGAACAAATAATGAGACAGGTGCGGACAACCGACGATATTAGGCGCCTTGGCACCATTCTATTCGTCGCTGCCCACCCTGACGATGAATCATTTATGGCCGGCGGGGTTATGGCTGCTGCTGTGGCCAACGGCCAGCTTGTACTATGTGTAACTGCGACACGGGGCGAAGCCGGTAGCACCCAGGATGAGGCACGGTGGCCCAAGGCCAAGCTCGGCGCAATACGCGAAGAAGAGTTGATGACCGGGCTCAAAGAACTGGGCGTGACGCACCATTACTTTTTTGGCTACACCGACGGGCACTGTGCTGATTCGCCAGCCGACCAGGCTGTGAGCGGTTTATGCGGCATAATTGAACGGTACCTGCCAGATACAATTTTGACCTTTGGGCCGGACGGGATGACTGGCCACCCGGACCACAAAAAAGCGTGCGATTGGGTGGGGACGGCGATCAAGCGGGTTAGTAAGCCGCCCCATGTGTACTACGCCATCCAAACGCAGGAGAATTACCAGAAAGCACTCAAGGCAGTGGACGACGTTATGAATATTTTTTTCATGATAGACGAGCCACCATTTGCCGAGCCGTCGCAGTGCAGCATTTGCTTCCGTTTGCCGCCAGGCATTTTGCAGCAAAAATGCCTGGCTCTGGCCGCGATGCCTTCCCAGACTGACGCACTGTTTACGAAGGTGCCACGCGATACGGTAGAGCAGGCCCTGGAGTGGGAATTTTTTGTAGATGCATCGTTCAACAGAAAATAAAGGTGGGGTCAAGTTTTCGGCACATCTTCAGGTTCTACACAGTTTGAACAGCGTACAATGGGAGTATGAAAATACTAGTTGTTGAAGATGAAGCCAAAATTGCCGCCAGCCTTGAGAAGGGTCTGACTGCTGAGGGGTATGTGGTCGACGTGGCCCATGATTCCGACGTGGCCGAAACGCTGGCCGACGCCAATGGGTACGATGCAGTGCTGTTGGACTGGATGATCCCCGGCCATAATGACGGCCCGGCGCTTATCCGCGCTTGGCGTGAGCAGGGAAAACAAATGCCCGTTTTGATGCTGACGGCTCGCACTACTATCGGCGACCGTGTGCAAGGGTTGGACGCAGGGGCTGACGACTACCTGCCCAAGCCGTTTTCGTTCGATGAGTTACTCGCCCGCGTCCGCGCTCTCCTGAGGCGCCCGCAGGCAAACACCGGCAATGTTTTTAAGAGCGGTATCCTCACCCTAGATGTCGTCTCTAAAGAAGTCGTGGTAAACGACCAGCCCGTGCACCTTACTGCCAAGGAATTCCAGCTGCTCGAGTATTTGCTCCGGCACAAAAATGAAGTTATTAGCAAGGATCAGCTGCTCGACCATATTTGGGCTGACGAAGCACGCGTCCAGCACAACACGGTCGAGACATTTGTTGCAAATGTCCGCAAGAAGATCGGCGAGGCTGTTATTGTAACCGTTAGGGGTCACGGATATAAGGTAAGCTAGGCCAGCATGTTTAAATCCGCACGCATCAAGTTAACGCTGTTTTACCTGGCTGTTTTGGTGGCTTTTAGTTTGGTAGTCACATTCAGTATCCGTATTCTTGCCGAGCGCGAATACCTCCAGTCTAACCTCGTCCAGCGCGGTGAGGTTCATCAGATCATTGTAAAGCTGCCAGGGTATGCCCGGTTCAACCGTCCTACCGATGACTTTGTCGATTTTCAGCAGGACCAAGAGGCGCAGGTCCGCAGCCAATTAAACCAAGATCTGCTGTATATCAACATCAGCGCATTAATTGTCAGCGTTGCCTTTAGCTACTGGTTTGCCGGGCGCACGCTTAAGCCGATCGAAGAAGCGCACAAGGCGCAGGCCCGGTTTGCTGCTGATGCCAGCCACGAACTGCGGACGCCGCTCACGAGCCTAAAACTGGAAAACGAGGTGTTCCTCCGCCAAAAGACTTTCACTGAACAAGAGGCGCGCGAGCTGATTGCTAGTAATCTCGAGGAAGTGCAGCGCCTTGAAGGGTTGTCGTCTAACTTATTGGCGCTGACTCAGTACGGTAACACCCCGCTCAAACTAGGGGGAGTGCCGGCCAAACGGCTGGTAGATTCGGCTGTTAAATTAGCCGCTCCGGTTGCTGCAAAGAAGAAAGTCCAACTAAAAAACGAAGCGGCCGTGGCAATGATCCGCGGGCACCACGACAGCCTGGCGCAGTTATTGAATATCTTGCTCGACAATGCCATAAAGTATGGCCCAGAAAAGGGCACAGTAACAATTGGCGGCCGGGTAGAGGATGGCCAATATTTGCTATGGGTGCAAGATGAGGGCCCTGGTATTGCCGAACAAGACTTGCCGCATATTTTTGAGCGTTTGTACCGCGGTGACACGGCGCGCACCAGTAAAGCTGGCGGCTATGGGTTAGGCCTGAGCTTGGCCCGGGCGATTGCCGGAGCAAACGGCGCGGAGATCCGTGCGGTTAACACCAAAACAGGTGCTTGTCTGATGGTTCGCATCCCTGTAGTTAAGTAATCATAAGCACGCTGTAGCGGCCACGGCCAGGCATACGGTATAATAGGGGAAGTATGAAGTGGTATATTTCCACGCGGGCACGGCTAGAGCTGGCCCTCGGAGCTGCGAGTTTGGTGAGCGTCGGCCTATGGGCAGTCGCCGCCCTGCGTAATGATAGCTGGGGCTATGCCTACTTGTCGTGGAACCTTTTCTTAGCCTGGATTCCGCTTTTGCTCATGCTTTGGCTCGAAAAAATACTGCGCCGCAAAATTTGGTCAAGCTGGCAGGCGTTGCTGATTACTGCGGCCTTTGTTGCGTTTTTGCCCAACACGTTTTACCTGACGACCGACATCATCCACTTGCGTGAAGTGCCGCGCGTCGACCTTATTTTTGATCTCATAATGCTCATGTCGTTTATCCTAAATGCGTTCCTGCTTGGCCTCATTGCGGTGTTTATGTTCCACGTCGAACTGCGCAAGCGTTTGAGTGTCGTAAAGAGTTGGTCGTTCTTGCTTGGTCTACTATTCTTGGCCAGTTTCGCCATCTATATTGGTAGGGACCTGCGCTGGAATACCTGGGATATTTTGCTTAACCCAGCGAGTATTTTATTTGAGGTTTCTGACCGGCTACTGGCTCCGCTGCAGCATCCGGAGCTATTTACGACTACGCTCGGGTTTTTTGCACTCATAACGAGCACATATGTCGTCATTTGGTATCTCGCCCGGGCCCTCCGCCAGCAAAAAATTCCTGAGTAACTCCGAGCCGCCAGGTTTACTGGTATAATACCCCTGGTATGGAAGAGATACAGCAAGCGGTAAACCGCACGATCCAAGAAACATTCAACGTAGATTTGTCTGCGGAGTTGACGCGTACCCAGGAACAATTTGGTGACTACGCAACCAATGTTGCCATGCAGCTCGCCGGCCGTTTGCAAAAACCCCCGCGTGAAATAGCTGAATCGCTTGCTGCTGCGCTGCGCGAATCGCTCAGTGATACAGTTCGGGATGTCTCTGTCGCTGGCCCAGGCTTTATTAACATTGCACTGAGTGACCAGGCTCTTGTGGCTATGGCAAATGCCGCACCAACTAACAAACCCACGACATTTAAAGATCAGGTGGTCGTTGCTGAATACTCTGACCCTAATCCATTCAAGGTGCTTCACGCTGGGCACATTTACACCAGCGTAGTCGGTGCCGCCATTTCTAATATAATCGCCGCCGCTGGCGGGGAAGTGCACCGTGTTAATTTTGGTGGTGACGTTGGCTTGCATGTAGGCAAAACCATGTGGGCCGTGCTCCAGGAATTGGGCGGCGAGAACCCAGAAAAACTACAAGAAATCCCTAGTGAACGCCACGCCGAGTGGATGGCCGCTTGCTATGTCGCCGGAACAAATGCCTATGAAGATGACGAAGCAGCCAAGGCTGTAATCATCGATTTGAACAAACGAGTGTACCAGCTCTTTGCTGACAATGACCACGATTCGCCGTTTGCACAAATATATTGGACCTGCCGCCAGTGGAGCTACGATTATTTTGACGAATTCTATGCCCGTATTGGTACGCCTTTCGAGAAGTATTACCCAGAAAGCGAAGTCTCCACCCTTGGTATAAACACTGTGCGTGAACAACTTGTCAAAGGTGTGTACAAAGAAAGCGACGGCGCCGTTGTCTTTGAAGGCGAGCCGTATGGCCTGCATACCCGTGTGTTTATCAACTCGCAAGGGCTGCCCACCTATGAGGCCAAAGACGTCGGACTCATCATGCAGAAATGGCAAGACTACCACTTTGACCGTTCAGTCGTTATTACCGGTAACGAACAAGCCCAATATATGGCTGTTGTACTCAAGAGCATTGAACAGTTCAAGCCAGAGTTAACCCAGGCTACAACTCATTTAACCCACGGTTTAGTAAAGCTGCAGGGCGGTGTCAAAATGAGCTCGCGCAAGGGTAACATTCTGCGTGCTGTGGACGTGCTCGATGCCGCAAACGAGGCAAACAAAGCCGCGACTGGCCGCGATGACGAACAGGCTATCCTCGGCGCGGTTAAATATGCGTTCCTCCGCCCGCGCATTGGTGCCGATATTATTTACGACCCCGCCGAGTCTGTAAGCCTAGAAGGCAATTCCGGCCCGTACCTGCAGTATGCCCACGCCCGGGCCCGCAGCGTGCTGCGCAAGGGTCAGGCCCAGGCCGACGGAGCCATAGCTGACCTCGATGCTGCCGAGCGCAGCCTCGCCCGCAAGATCGGCGAATACCCTGAGGTCGTTAAAAAGGCAGTCGATGACCTGCTGCCGCACCACATCTGCACCTATCTGTATGAACTTGCCCAAGCATTTAACCGTTTTTACGAACATGCCAAAGTAGTGGGCGACCCGCGCGAAGCCACACGGCTGCGCTTAGTAACACTCTATGCCGATGTTCTCAAAGACGGACTGGGTTTGTTGGGCATTACCGCACCCGAACAGCTGTAAAATATATGTAACGTAAGGGGGGAGGGCACGATGAAACAAACAGCAAAACCACAAACGAGTGACAGCATGATCCGGCACAATGTAGCCGGGCTGCTTGTGCTGTTAGTGGTCCAATTTATCGTCGGTATGTATCTGAATTTTTATACCGAACTGCCAGATAGTCACCCGGGTACGAGCGGCTCCTTTGCGCCAAGTATCCCGTGGGTGCTGGCTAACCACGCCGGCCTTGCGCTGGTTATTCATGTCATAGTTTGGATACTGCTGACAGTTGGCGGCATTGCCGTGCTCGTGCGGGCCATTTTAAGCCGCCGCAAAGCCTATATTGTCGGAAGCTCAGTGGGTTTTCTGTTCATTCTGATGGCTGGCTCTGGCGGCCTGTCGTTCCTAAACAGGGGTGGTGCCGATAAAGACTCGTTCATGATGGCCATTGGTTTTATCGTAGCGCTTGTGGCCTACGGCGTAACATTCTATAAAACCAGCAGCAAATAGCCGAGCACGCCAGCGGTAACGCTATTGCTTTTTAACCACTTTAGTGGTATTGTGAATGTATCTAATTACATAAATATGACAGCAAAAAAATCGAAGACCACTCCTAAAGCCAAAGTAAGCTCTGCCAAGAACGCAGAGCTTACCGTCGAAGCCAATAAACGCCGCGAAGTAAGGGAAGTGACCACCAAGCTCCGTCATATGGGGCCTGTCGCTAAGGCCGAAGTCGTAAATCAGGTTGTGAACCAACAGGTCAGCCGGCAGGTCAGCGGGTTTACGAATTTTTTGCGCGAACAAAGTGTTATTGGCATCGGTATTGGTTTAGTACTCGGTACTCAAATCAAGGACGTTGTCGATAAAATCATGAAATCATTTGTCGACCCGGTAACTTCGCTATTCTTGCCTGGTGAGCAGGCCTTGACCGACAAAGTTGTGACTGTGCACATCGGGCCTCGTTCGGCACCAATCGGATGGGGTGCGATTGCGTACTCGCTGTTCAGCTTCATCATGGTGGCCATCATCGTCTACGCCATCTATAAAATGCTTAAATTGGACAAACTAGCTAAAAAGAAAGACTAGCCACGTGCAGTTGAGTGACAAAGAGTGGGAACAAAAGCTGACACCTGAACAATTTCATGTGCTCCGCGAAAAGGGTACAGAGATGCCGTTTACCGGCAAACTTTTGTATAACGATGCAGCCGGCAGTTATACCTGTGCAGCGTGCGGCAATGTGCTCTTTGATTCGAAAACAAAATTTGAGACAGACTGCGGGTGGCCGAGTTTTTATGATGCCATCGAAGGTAGCGTGAAAATAAATCGCGATACCTCCCACGGTATGATCCGCGACGAAGTTACGTGTGCGAATTGCGGCGGGCATTTAGGTCATGTGTTCCCAGATGCGCCTGACCAACCCGGCGGTATGCGTTTCTGCGTTAATTCGGCTGCGCTGCAGTTCTTGCCAAAAGACAAAAAAAGATGAGAAGCAAGCTGCTATAATGCGGCTATGAACATCGACAAAAACGCAGTACCCACTAAGCTACTTTGGGTGGACCTGGAAATGACTGGCTTGGACGTCAATAAAGACGTCATCATCGAAATTGCTGCAGAGGTTACTGACTTTACCTTCAAGACTCTGGCAAGCTACGAGGCCATTATTAAGCAGCCGGAAGACAAGCTCGGTGCTATGAATGAGTGGGCCGCAGCCCAGCACGCCGCCAGCGGGCTTACTGATCGCATCCGCGAACAGGGCAGGCCAGAAGACGACGTCAAACACGAACTTATTGGTTTTATTAAGGCGCAGTTTGGCGATGAACCCGCAATATTAGCCGGGAACTCCATCCACAACGACCGGAATTTCATCAAATACTGGTGGCCGGAGGTCGACGAACTGCTGCACTATCGCATGCTCGACGTCAGTTCGCTCAAGATTGTCATGCAAGGCAAATACGGCGTGTCGTTTGATAAAAAAGATGCTCACCGCGCATTCGATGATATCCAGGCTTCGATTGCTGAACTCCAATTTTATTTGGAGTGGTTCAAAAAGTCCGCCTAGGTAGGTGACCCCCAGCTTTACAGAGGTAGGCTAGGGGAGTATACTAAGGTCATGAATTTTGTGAGTTTGCAATAATATGCAAGCAGTAATATTTGACCTGGACGATACGCTGTTTGCGGCCGAAGGCGTGCTGCATGAAGGTGTCGTCGACCTGCTGGCTATTTTGCATCGCTTGGGTGTTAAAATTGGCGCGCTCGCCAGCGGCGACCACCGCGTGCTTGTTCGTCTCAGCGAAGCCGGCATTGCCAAGCATTTCGACAATGTGCTGTGTAGCGACCACCTTCCGGAGCCAAAAGACCCGCAAGGAGTATTGCGCCTGATGAACGAAATGGGCGTTGAACGCCACCAGGTCGCGCTGGTAAGCCATGCCCACCGTGACATTGTGCTGGGCAAACACGCCGGCCTGGCCAAGACAATCCGGGTAGCTCACGGCCCAGCTGTGGCTGATGGGCACTTTGCCCCGGCTGACCATATCGTAGAAGATATCCCGGGCGTTTTAGACGTGCTAGAGTAAAAACATGAAGACGCACAAAGAGATTGAAGAATACCTGTTAAGTTTCCCCGGTAGCCGTCTTGACTACCCATTTGGCGAAGGCGTGGCCGTGTATAAGGCGCACGATAAAATGTTCGCCCTAGTGACCGAAAAAAGCAGCCCTATTCGGCTTAGCCTTAAATGTGACCCGGTGCTGGCTGTAACGCTGCGCGAAAAATACGAGACCGTTATGCCCGGCTACCATCTTAATAAAAAACACTGGAACACACTGGTACTTACCGGACAACTAAGCTGGGAAGAAGTGCAGGACCTTATCCGGCACTCTTACGACCTCGTCACGCAATAGCTACGAGTTACGGCGTCGGGTTCTTTGGCCATTGCTCAAGCAAGAGCTGCACATCGTGGTAGTTGCTGGCGAGTAATTTCTTTTCTTCGGTGTTGGTGGCATTGGTGTAGGCGTTTTTGAGCTGCGTGCTGTAGGCCTCGAGCTGCGAACGCATGATCTGGGTAAATGTTATGTCGAACGTACTGGTTTGTTGGGCCTGGGTTAGGCGCTTGTCGGTATCGAGGTTTTTTTTGACGACGAGCTGCTTGCTTTCTACCTTGTGGCTGCGTTTGGCCAGGAATTTTATCCAGTTTTGCTGTTCGGTAACTAATGATGCCTGGGTGTTGATAGCGGCGTCTTTTACCGATTCGCTTGAAGCGGTTGCGCCTTGGGCGCCAACGCGGATGATTTCTTGCTCAACGGCGGTAATGTCGACGATATCCTGGATGTTAGTCTTGCTGCCGAAGAAAATATTAATGGCAATGGCTGCCACAATCATTAACACAACAACGCCCCCGAGGATGAAAACGATCTTCACTATAAATGGATTGCTGCTAATACCCACACCCTTTAATTTGGGCTTTTTTGGCGGGTCTACGATAAAACCGTAGGGGTCCATAGGCCCGTTAGGCGGCAGGGGCGGGAGATTAGGCTGCCCTGGTGCCGGTACCGGAGGTAGTGCTTGATACGGCTGTTGCGGATTCATATGAAGTATTTAACCACAAATAGTTTACGTTCCGAAGCTATGCGACCATGCGCAGGTAGTCATCGAATAATAGAAGCGCCCGGCCGATTTGTAAACTTGCCGCGTGGAGGCGTTCAAATGATGTTGCGGCGTGGACAAGCAGGTCTTGGCTGCGGGGGTTTGTGCTGCCGTCGAGCGTGGCCCTGAGCTCCTCAACGGCAGCATCGAGCTGCTCTACGCAGTCTGTCATGCTCTCTTCGCGTGTTGTGGCCAGTATAGCCTGAGCGCTAATGAGTTCTCCAATCACGCCAGCAACACTATTGTTGGCTGCTGATTCGTATTGGGCCGTGTAATGAGGGTAGCGCATTTCAACCGGCAAGGGGCTCATGGAAAACATTTGATCGTTTAAGTCGCCCACGTACTTGCGGAGGCCGTTATGGAAGCGATCCTGCAGCTGGTTCCAGCCGCCCTCTGGGATCAGGGCCGCAAACATTACCATATTTTGCAGCCCAATCTGGCGGGCGATATGCGTTATCACATGCGCAAAGCCGTCTGCGTCAGCCGGAGTGCTCAAAAAGACCTCTTCTAGGAAGGCTGTTGGTATAGCGGTGCCAGCAAGCGTTATGGTGTCGTTGATTTCATCTAAGTCTGTATCTGTCGGTTCAGCATCTAAGTCTTCTGATGGCGATTTTTCAGGGATAATGAAGGAAACGAACCCATAGGGATCACTCGCGATTTGATTGTAGTGATCTTTTATTCTTTGGAGCGATACATAGGCCCACCGGGAGGGGGATGCTCTGGAAAGGACCTCGGCTCCCAACTCATTGAGCCCTGCACCGATTGAGCTGCCCTTGAGGCGCCATGATCGCTCAAGATGCGCTTTTTCGTGACGCAGGGTGGCAACACCATCGTTTAAGATTGGGGAATCTCCCGGTTGGAGCCTCAGGATATCGTCCGCCACATCTTCGGCTAGGCACATTACTCGTTCTTCACCTTGGACGATCCAACCAGCCGGCAATCCGCTAAGCGCGATTAAACCAGTAGCGCGCTGGAAAGAGGCGAGTGCAGCGACGTCTGCTGGCTTTGAAGACCGAATATCTATAACGCGGACGGTGTAAGGTTGTTCGTCCTCGGCGCGCAGCCCCATGCCAGCCCGTTGCTCACCAAATAGGTCGCGCTCATCTATGAGGTCTTGAACGGCTCGGCTTTTGGCTTTGTCGGTGTGCTTTTCGTATGCTGCGGCTTGTACTTCGGCTGTCGGGCGACCATTTGTTTCATAGAACTGCTGGGTAATTTCCTCGTCGGCATCGGCTAATTTGGTGCTGTGTTCGGATCCTATGACGGTTACGAAGTCACTGACAAATTTTCGTTCGGCATCGGCTATAAATTGCGCATCACCTGTGAATATTGAGGCGCGGCCCTGCCGTGCGGCCAGACCGACTAAAAGACGGGCGCGGCCTTCATTTTCAAAAAACGAAGCCTCTAGGCCAAACGTTTCTATAAGTTCACGGCCGCTTTGTTCGAGGTAGTCGCGCCCTTCTTTGACCTCGGGCAATTCCAAGGCCATGGCATCAAGCGTTGCGGCATATGCTTCAAGCGAGCCAGGAGGAAGTTCGTCGGTCTGTAGTTGTTCGGGCATACAAGGAGCATAGTATAAACTTTTTGCGTACAGTACGTCTATCTGGGGCAGTGTGGCCGTCCCCTGTTGGACAGAGGTAATTTGGCGTACAATGTAAGCAATGGATGCGGTTGAGGATATCAAGAGCCGGTTGAGCATTGAAGACGTGATCAGCCAGTATGTGGAACTAAAGCGTGCCGGGCGCAATTTTAAAGGCCTGAGCCCGTTTGGCAACGAGCGCACGCCGAGCTTTGTGGTGAGTCCGGAAAAACAGATCTGGCACGACTTTAGCAGCGGCAAGGGCGGCAACATGTTCAGCTTCGTTATGGAGATGGAAGGCCTGGACTTTAGGGGTGCGCTGGAGCTCCTCGCCCGCAAGGCCGGCGTTGACCTTGACCAATACCGCGGCAGCCGGACTTCAAATACTAAAGAGAAGGAGCGGCTGTACGAGATTTTGGAACTGGCTGCCAAATTCTATCAGGCGCAGTTCAAGAACAGCCAACGAGCAGTCGAATACGTTTCTAAAAAGCGGAAATTTTCGCGGGACATAGTCAGGGAGTGGTTGTTAGGCTATAGCCCGAATACCGGCACCGCGTTAATTGATTTCTTGCGCAAAAAGAATTTTTCTATTGATGAAATAAAAGGTGCGGGGCTGAGTTCGGAACGGTACAGCGGCATCGGCGATATGTTCCGCGGACGGCTGATGATTTCACTCCAGGATGCGCAGGGAAGAGTCATAGGTTTTACTGCCCGATTGCTCGACGACGACCCTAAGGCGCCAAAATATATTAATACTCCGCAGACCTTGCTCTACGATAAATCGCGCCATGTATTCGGCTTTCATTTAGCTAAAGAAGCGATACGAAAATGTAAGTATGTAGTTGTAGCTGAGGGGAATCTGGATGTTATTTCCAGCCACCAAGCAGGGGTTCGCCAAGTAGTTGCCACAGCAGGTACGGCCCTAACCGAACAACATCTTAAAACATTGAGCCGTTTTACGAACGATATCCGCCTTTGTTTTGATGCTGACAGTGCCGGCCTGAACGCTACCGAGCGAGCTATTCCTATCGCGAATAAAGTCGGTGTTTCGCTAAGTATCATTACGATTCCGAGCGGCAAAGACCCGGATGAACTCATCAAGCAAGACCCCGAACTTTGGAAGAAAACAATCGAAAGTAAGCAGGATGTTATCGAATGGCTTATTTCCCGCTATGCGCACTTGTCTGACCTCAATACCGAGATGGGGCGCAAAGAATTCAAGCAAGCTGTGCTTACGTCACTCAAAAAAGTGGAGAGTTCGGGTGAGCAAGACCTATACGCCAAAAAAATTGCCGAGATACTTGGCTATAGCGTTGAAGCGATCCGCGAGGAACTGAAACTCTTCAAAGAAGGCAAGACGACCTTTGCTGGGCCAACCAAAGTTATTAAGCGGCTGCCTTCAATGGACGAGAAGAAAATCAACGAGATACGCAAGTTGCAGAACAACATCCTCAGTATCATATTGATGCAGCCGTCGTTCCGCGAAAAGCTGCAAACGCTGGAACCGGTTTTGCTTGTTGATGCCGACGCCAAGCTGCTGCGGGCGTTCCTTTTGGCAAATCCGGACTTCCGGATTGACGGGCCTGAGCCAACAGATTGGCGCCCCCTGGCAGACTATGGTAAAATACTACTATTATTGTTTGAAGAGCTCTACCAAGACCTCGAGCTTACAGAACTTCAATACGAAGTCGCTCGATTGCAGGCCCACCTGGTAGATAAATACGTAAAAGTCCAAAAAGCACGCATTAGCCACGAGATGCATACTGCCGACGAAAGTCGTGTGGCGCAACTCCAAGAAGCAGATAAAAAGCTGAATAATCTATTAAAAACCTATAAAGGAGGAGCTTAATGCCCAAACCAAAGAAAGCCGCAGCAGCGGACGGCGCAGCCCCCGACTTCGACCAGATCAAAAAAGACCTGGTTGCGAAGGCGAAAAAAGCTGGCCAAATTGACCAACAAGACATTACGAACGCAATTGCCGACGTCCCCGAAAACGCCGACATTTTAGATAAGTTGTACACCGAACTGGCCGACATCAACGTGCAGGTTACGGCTGCCGCAGTCCCGACCGAAGACGAACCGGTCGAACTCAGCGACGAGTGGGTGGCCGAAGAAGGCGAAGAAGTCATTGCCGAAGACCAGCACTACCTGGACGACATTGCCGACGACTCCGTTCGTTTGTACTTGCGCGAAATCGGTAAGATCCCGCTTTTGAGCGCCGAAGAAGAACTGGCACTGGCTAAGCGCGTGGTTGCCGGCGACAAAGACGCCAAAGACAAAATGGCCGAAGCCAACATGCGTTTGGTAGTTTCGATCGCTAAGCGTTACGTCGGCCGTGGGTTGGACCTCTTGGACCTGATCCAGGAAGGCAACACCGGTTTGCTCCGCGCTGTTGAAAAATTTGACCCGGAAAAGGGCTTTAAGTTCAGCACCTACGCGACGTGGTGGATCCGCCAGGCCATTACCCGTGCAATCGCCGACCAGGCCCGCACCATTCGTATCCCAGTGCACATGGTTGAAACGATCAACAAACTGCTGCGCACCCAGCGCCGTTTGACCCAGGAACTGAACCGCGAGCCTTCTAACGAAGAAATCGCTGCGGCCATGGAAATCGAAGTCGACAAAGTCGAACACATTATGAAGATCAAGCAGGACATTAGCTCGCTTGATGCTTCAATCCGCGACGACGAAGAAGAATCTGTTTTGGCCGACTTCATCGAAGACGAAGACACGATTAGCCCAGAAGAATCCGCCACCAACCAGCTCCTAAAAGAGCAGGTCAAAGACATGCTGGCTGCACTCACCGAACGCGAGCAGAAGATCATCAAGCTGCGTTTTGGTTTGGAAGACGGCAAGCAACACACCTTGGAAGAAGTAGGGCAGGAGTTCTCGGTTACCCGCGAACGTATCCGCCAAATCGAAGCCAAGGCCCTTGCCAAGCTGCGCAAGCACAAAGACGCCCGCAAGCTGCACGACTATATTAAATGAGCCGACCTTAGCTTAGTATTTTAGCTATTCGCCGGTGTAGAGCAGGCCGTCTCGGGCATAGTTGGTAAAGTTACCTGCTGCCTGCCCAGCGGCCCGGGCGGCTGCGCCGGTCCTATCGGCTGCAATCTGTAGCGACGCAAGCAATCTATTTGCTGCGTCGCTATTTGTTTCAGTGCCAATTGTGGCCGCGGCTTGCTCAGCTCCGCTTCGCAGGTTTTCGCCAGCTGTCGTCAGTGTAGCCACGGTTTCTTGTAACGCCGCGGCACCAGCAACGAGCTGCGCGCCTATTTGTTCAATCGAATCTGCAGGCGCTGCGGCGATGCCGGTTTCGTGCGTACTTTGAGATGGCACGGCGCGCAGCGTCTGTAGGTGGCCACGTATGAGATCGGCAGGGTTGCGAATGCCGAGCTCGTCAAACAAGTTGCGCAGATCCTCATCTGGCCGTCCGCCTCTTACTATCCGTGCAAATGCGGCGCTTACCACGCCGCTGTCTAATATCCGCGCAAAGTCTTTCATGGCATCAATCCTTGCGTGGTATTCCGGTATGGCGCAAATAGTTTGGGCGTGAGTTTTCAAGGCATCGAGGATTTCGTACGGCAGCGCCATCCACACGCTGTGTCCCTGCACGTCGTGGTACCCGTAATTGGTGTATATAGGCGCAGCACGGTTATCTATAGAAAAGAGCATGGTACCAGCTGCAAGTGCCCGCGTCATGAGTTCGGCAGTGAATTTTGATTGTTCGTGCACCACAAAACGGAACGGCTCACAACCTGGCGGTGTGTGGGCGGCAAAGTGCCGGTTGGCGCCAGCACAATATTCTGGCGCAAGCGGGTAGCGCATTTCTCTAGTACCAAAGCCTCCGCCGGCAGGAGCTGAAGATTCCGTAATCGTTACCCCGGCTTCCGCCAACGCGCCGCTCAGGCCCGCTTCGCTTACTTCGTGCAAAAACCCTATCTCGAACCAGTAGTGGCCGCAATAGCCATGATGGTAGCTGTTTTCGGCCCGCTGACTAATCATCACGCCTGGCTCAGCCTCTGTAGGCAGCCAGAACGTAGTTATGTATTCGTCGGTAGTATCTGTAGGCACGCGGTGGAATTCCGGCACATACATATCCGGATAACGGTTGGGCACAGGGGCAATAGGCGGGGCTATCTCAGTCATAATCTAGAGATAATAGGGAAAATTGGTCGGGATGCAAAGAATAAAATTTTTAAAAAAGTACTTGCATACCCGATCAGCCTTACGTACTATTCGCGCGTCGATCCGGAACCGGCGCGAACTTACCATGTAATACGGTGCGTAAGGAGTGTTTGATGTATATTGCAGTATCGTCTGATGGACAGGGGGCTACCCTGAACGAGGTGGCACCTATTCTTGTGTTCGGTCTAGCCTTTGTTATTGCCTTAGGTGGAGCATATGCAGTAGCGACGGCTATCTGCGGTTGGGGCCACGTCAATATGGCTTCGGTTGATTTCTGGAAGGCACAAGTTAAGATCCAATGTAAGTAAGTTAGATAATGCGCGTCGAGATCCACCCGGACCTGGAGCTGTCGGGAACGACAGTAGTTGACTCACGACTTACTGTGCGGCTTTTCCTGACAAGGGATGCGGCGTGGCTTTTCAACCAAATAAGGCGGGAACCTGAGGTTGAACGGCTGGTGTCGGTTGTAGTTCGGCACCAGCGCCTGAGCAGACAGGATGCTCGGCGGGCGATCTATACCTTTCTCGGAATAATGGATGAATATGGAGGGATTAGGGTTAAAGCCGGGTGCACTGCTGGCTTAACTAGTTGGCTCGGGATGCAGCGGATGTGGCGAATCCGCTATCCCGCCACAGTTTCTGGCTTTATCCAAAGTATGGCGCGTGCATACGGCCTCTACATTTTGTTGAGCATGGCGGCAGCGTTCGTGTTCAAGGCAGTACTTGGACAGGGGTTTACGCTTTTTTGGATGGTGACGCCGGCAGCACTTCTGGCTACGTGTGTTGTGCATGAGGCCGGTCATGCTTGCTGCGCATATGTGCAAGGAACTCCTTTTGTCTTGCTCGCAAGACGCGGGGCTGCAGCCATAATGCATACGGCCCAGCCTGGTACGCAGGCTTTTTGGATAGCTTTTTGCGGTCCAGCCACTGCCATGCTGCTCTGCACCATAGCTGCACTTTTTCTGCATGAACCTATGGAGCGAATCGTATGGGCAGCAGCTGGTTTAATTCATGCCTGTAGTATGTTGCCATTTTTGGAAGACGGAAAAACTATCTGGAGGAGTTTATGACCAAACGCGAACGAAATACCGCACTTTCATTACATGGCCTGGAGGTAAAGCGAGACAGCTTTACGCTAAAAATACATGAGCTTGAGCTGCGGAGCGGTGAGGTTACTTGCATAGTTGGGCCGAATGGTTGTGGCAAGACAACGTTACTGCTCACCATACTGGGGCTCTTGCCGCATAAGGGCGACTGTTTTGTAACGGGCAAACCGTACGATGGGACAGACCCCTTATTGAAAGCGAAGATAGGTTTTATACCGGATGACCCGGAGCTGTTATTTGAAGAACTCTCTGCTCGCGAGCAATGGTCGGTATCTGCTTCAGTACATGCCGACCTTACGCAGTTAGTAAATCGTGCGCAGTTAATTGAGCGCGCCGAAACTTTAGCGCGTGCGATTTCTTTTAACCCGCCTCCGCAGCTAGCTCGCGACTACAGCCACGGGATGCGCAAAAAAACTCAAATTGTTGACGCTTTGGTAGGGCAGCCGCAAATATTGATCGCTGACGAATTACATAATGGATTGGATCCGCTTGCGATCAAACAAGCGGAGGAATTAATACAAGCAGAGTGTGACCAAGGTATGGCGGTACTGGCTGCAACCCATGACCTTTGGTGGGCAGAGCGATTCGCAAAGTATATTTATGTGCTTAACCGGGGGAGAGTCATTGCCGCAGGCACGGGTAAACAGCTGCGGAAAAAGGGTGAACCGGATTTTCAGACGGCCTTTTTCCGTATTCTCAGGGAGGACTCATGACGCTGGCAAGAGCTGCCCTGTACCATCTCTTCGCCGGCAGGAACTCCGGCCGCGCAGCGAGGCTCCGCATAGTGCTGTTTAGTGTTGGTTTGTGTCTGGTCGCCGCACTGACCTATAAGTTAACTCCCCAGACTGTGTTCGGCTACGATATCACTGCAGTTTTTTCCTTACTCTTTGTCCTTACTTTTTTGTTCACGACATCACTGTATATTTTTACAGCCGGCGCGCAAAGAGTATTCTTACGACGCTTAGAAGTTGTGAACCAACTACCGCTCAGGAGAGTACAGATACGCTACCTGTTAGCGCTAGCATATGCGCCCGTCACTTTATTAGGATGCGCCGTTATTGTGCCGGCTGCCTGCAGTGTTTTTAGGGGAAGGCTAGGAGCCGTTGCGACAATTTTTAGCGCGCTTGTGTGTTTTACACTTGTCGCCACGAGTACCATACTCGCACGGACCACAGAATTTAGATTCAATAAATACGTACAACCAGCAGGGTTGGTGAGTTTGTTCTTAGGTCTGCTGCTTGCTTGGAAGATGGCAGCATCTGGCGGCCCCGATTATGTACTACAAGGACTTGTCCTTGGCATAGTGTTTTTTCACGTGGGCTTGGTTGTGTTTTTGCTCCGATGTCGGCCAAAAATGAATTATTCATCAGTGTCCCGCCCGGTTAGGGAATATATGAGGCTGGGTATTTCTACAGCTTTGATACTCCGTGCTCTGCGGACTGGTCGTTACAGAGGTGCAAATTTTACGCTAGCAGCAACCTTTTTTGGCTTGGCCTGTGTCGCGCGGGCAAGTCCTACTTTGCTTTTTGATCCCGTGGTAGCAATAACCATCCTACTGGTGGGCACTTTCGGGCAGGAGGCCCGGTCCATAAGTAAGTGCCGTTACACAATCGAACAGGTGCGGTATGGGCTTTTTAATCGTTGGCTGATAGCGTCTTGGGCTCTAGCCTTTCTCAATGCTGTCGCCTGGCTAGCCACAATATATGGCACTTCGGCTTTGTTGGGTCTCGACATCAATATAGGTTTTATACAAGCAGCCTGTGTTTGTATCGGTTTGGTGAGTACTGCCATCATGGCCGCCAGCCTTGTAGTGCCTCAGAAAAACGATATGCTTGCCCAAATAGGTGGGGCAGCCATATACAGCGCGTTAGCTTGGTGTGTGTTCCGCACCATAGGGCATACACAACGTAACGAGCAAATGCTAATAACAATTAGCCTGATTGTCATTTGCTTAAGTGCTTCGTATGTTTGGGAAAGAACACGGTGGGCAACAACAGTAAGGAAGGAATAAACATGCAACCATATTTCAAAAATAGTCTTAGCCGGCAGCGCTGGGTCAGGGGATTTATTTTCGGTGCATCTATAGGTGTCCTTCTGGTTTTTGCGACACTGATTCACATTGCCGGCCAAGTGCGATCGTCGGCACCCTATGCAGATACATATGCTTATATTGGGCCGTTGCAAGTTGCTTCCATAGATAAAATACCAATGCCCGGCGGCGGGTACATACTGAAATTAGCACTGCATCATGGGATCGCAATTTGGCTGTCACTATGCTGCATTGGCGGGATTTTGGCGTTTGAGATGTTGGCCCGACGAGTTCGGCGTTAGCACTATGGGGTACGTTGGTGCTTTAACATCCCAAATACGCTACAATACCCCTTATGAGCAGTTTACATCTTATTGGCCTGGCCGGTACGGCGGGCGCGGGCAAAGACACGGCCGCGGACATTATGTGCAAAATGTTTGGGATGCAGAACCTTTCTTCGGGTGACGCGTTGCGGGCGATTACACGGTACGTGTACCACCTGGACCAAACCTATAACCCAGTGCGCGACCAGTTGTACGAAGTGGGGAACCACATCCGCACGGTTATCAACCCGGCAGCATTAGTGGAGCTATGTATCCTCCAGGCCGAAGTCCTCAAAATTGACCGGGCCATTATTACTGGCCTGCGTTCGATGGGTGAAGCCCAGGCAGTGCGTGCCGCTGGCGGCATTATCGTCGTAATCGACGCCGACCCGCACATCCGCTATGATCGTATTTTTGCGCGCGGCCGTGACGCCGAAACGCAAAAAACTTTGGAAGAGTTTATGGAACAAGATACCCGCGAAAACCGCGGTATTAGCGACCAAGGCCCAGGCCGCGGTATTAAATCGATTATCGAGAGCGCAGACGTCGTTATTTTGAATAACGCCGGTCTCCCTGAATTGCAGTTGGAGCTCAACCACAAAATTGCGCCGCTCATGGTGCAATAACATATGCCCGCGCCGAAATCTTTTGATGACCGCCTCGCCGCCTACAAGCAGGCAATTGATGATGACATCGCTAGCTATGCGGCATTTGCGCAGGAAAGCGCCCGCGCACGTTACGACAAGTACGCTACGTTGGAAGTTGACGCGTTCCTAGATATCCTGGCCCGCGGCGGCAAGCGTATCCGCGGTGCATTGGTTATGCTTGGTTACGAGATGTGCGGTGGCAAGGACCAGGCCATGATTGTACAAGCCGCCCGCGCCCTAGAAATGCTGCACGCCTATATGCTTATCCTGGATGATATCCAGGACCGGGCTGCGGTGCGCCGCGGCAAGCCGGCTGCCCATAAAATGCTTGAAGAGTACCACCGCAAACATCACCTTAAAGGTGACGGCGAACATACCGGCTTGAGCCTAGCAATCAACGTAGCAGCCGCTGGTAACCACGCGGCACAAATTGTGCTGGCGAATTTGAACGCCGACCCGCAGCTCAAGCTCAATGCGCTGAGCATTACGAACCGCACGCTCATGATTACTTCCCATGGCCAGTCGTGCGACATTATGAACGAGATTGTCGAAGACCCGGAGCCTGCCGACCTCGACAATGTAATGGAATGGAAAACAGCGCTGTACAGTTTTATCAACCCATTGCATGTGGGCATGGTATTGGCCGGCGCTGGTTGCCAAGACACTGACGCAATTACGCCCTACGCGCTGCACGTCGGCAAAGGGTTCCAGATTGCCGATGATTTACTTGGACTTTTTGGGGACGAAAAGGAACTTGGCAAGAGCCCGATGGACGATATGCGTGAGGGTAAAATGACCGTGCTTATGGCGCACGCGATAAAAAATTCTCCGGCCAAAGACGTAACTTTTTTGCGCAAGATGCTTGGCAACCAGGACCTTACCGCGGCTGAGTTCACTCGCTGCCAGGAAATCGTCAAAGCCAGCGGGGCAGTGGAATACGCCCAAGAGCGTGCGGCTCAAGAAGTCGATGTAGCGTTACGGGAATTGGACACGGTTGCGCACCGTTGGCCGGCCGCTGACGTACAGTTTCTGCGTGAACTTGCGAAAAAAATGACCCAACGACGTAAGTAACCCGAGCCTACAAAAAACTCCAAAGCTGGTCAAATACCAAGCGCTGCATATTAGCCGTGCCTTTTTCTTCGATGACCACTCCGTACGGGGTGAAGTCGTTCGAGATAGATATGATCGCGACTTTGTCACCGTATATGAGCGTGTAGCTGGAGGCGTCGGCACTACCTGGGCCGGGCAGCCATTTGCGTTCGGCCTGGCTGGCCATGTCGCCGCCTTCGCCTACGGCGATCACCTTAACACTAATATTGTTAGCGACCCGGCGGTCAGTAAATTGAGGGAATTTGCGGTACAAATATTGCCGGATGCGGCTGGAGGAGTAGCAGTAATAGTAGGGATTTTTGAGCACGCGGCAGGTTTCGAGGACGTCTTTTAGGATGGCGACAACGCCATCATCCCCTTCGTAGTAGCGGACCACAGGCCGGCCTTCGGGCCGGGCATGCTGGCTCAACAAATGTGGGACAAGTGCCTTAGCGGCAGTACTGGCATCGAGTAAGTCACGACGTTTATCCCGGATCAGGTCATAGATACGTTCTGGCGATTCAGCCGTGTAATATTCGCGTTCGCCGCGCGTTTTGACGCTGGCCAGACCAAGAGTAACTAAGTGCTTGAGCGCCTCATATGTCGTACCTCTGTTAATGCCCGTAAAGGCGGCCACTTTGCGGATAGAGACCGATTCGATTTGGAGCAGCGCGGTGTAGGTAAGCGCCTCGGAACGGGTGAGGTCCAGGGTACCAAGCAAGTCTTGCAGTTTTTTGTCAAGCTTCATTATCTAATAGTAGCACACTACAGATCAAAGTTTGTCATTTTTTTGTTGCCATTCACCCTTGGCGGGGCGTCTGGGGTCTGGTATAAAGGGGTGTTGCTAACGCATCTATTATGTACGCCCACACATCAGAACATCCAATCCATCTTTCCTTCGGCGCTGGCGGCACCAGCGGTGCCAACATGGGTGAAGGAATTGTTGACGCCTTGCAAGATGCCGGAATCGAAGCCTCGGTTGATATTGTAGTGCCCACCGGTGATAGTGGCAGCTGCAGCGGCGAGATTGCCACGCTTCATAATCTACCGTCGGCAGGCGATGCCCGGAATGTCCTTGGTGCAGTCAGCGGGAATGCCGCTGGCGCAGCATTTAAGTCCGATTCCAAATATGGCGACACAGCCACGGTAGATACTATCAAACGGGATACCGACGGCCTGCTAGAAATCATTGCCGGCACTGGTGCGAATATGGACCGGGTGCACAGCATTTTTACTCGGGCCGCTGAATTGGGCAGCGACCTGCCGAACGGCCTCCGAGGCTACACGCTTGGGGGTTTGTTGCTTACGGCGCTCCAGCTCGACCTCGGGAGTACGAGCAAAGCCGTTGCCGAAGCTAGCGAGTGGTTACGGGCGCGGGCGCGGGTGATTCCCGTTACCGACAGCCGCCACGACTTGGTCTTATGGGATGCAGGCAAGACGGTCCGGGGCGAAGACGAAATTGACCGGCGAGATATTGTCGATCCTCGCCATGCACGCCTCTGGTTGGAGACAGAGGTAGACGGGCCGCCGCCGCTTGCCACAGCCGCCGCAATCGGCTCTTTCACTATGGCCGACGTCGTGCTATTCGGCCACGCTAGTCTCTTTACGTCCACGCTGGCAATTACGGGCGCCGGGGGTGTCCCTGAAGCGGTGCGGGCGCAGGGCAGCCGCGAGAACCCTGGTGCGCTCGCCGCCCTTGTTAACTTGACCGAAGACCGCAACACGACCGGGCTGGAAGTGGTTGATTACCTAAGTATTATCCAAGGCGCCCTAGGACGGCGGTTTACGCATGCTCTCTACAACCGTGAACCTGGTGCTGTGCCCGCCGGTAAGGTGCCGGTACGCTGCGATGAGCGTGATGTGCTGGCGATGGGCGTGAAACCAATCGCTGCCAAACTCGTTGCTGCGGTGGCAGTCCAGGCGCACGCCAATGATCGTATTGCTGACTTGCGCAGCGGTGTGGTTACAGACATGCGCGGCATGGTGGCTGGCCTGAAAATGCACGTACTGCCAGAAATCGCCCAGCGCGAATTTGTGCCGGCAAGCTAGATTAGCGCCAAAATAATACCGCTGGGGCCCTGTTCAAAGTAGGCAAAATCTGCAATAATATTGTCCTAATCAGGAGAGAACATGCCTACACTCGACCAACTACAAGACCCGGATTTTACGTTTCAGGCCGGTGCACCGTTTGCTGAACGCTTTGGCGTAACCGCCGACCCTCTAACCCAGCCGCTTGCCTACGAAGAGGCTATGTACGCGCTGAACCCGCGTACGGCTAAAGGTATGCTCCGCCTTGAACTGGAAGAGGCGACAACTGAATGGACTCCTGAAGACGAAGCATTAATTCATCAGACATCTGAAGATTTGGGCATTAAGGAACCGGAATATCCGTTTGAATTGGGTAGAGAATACGACCTTATGATTATTGCCGGTGGCGCCCGTAATGCGCTGATTGACCGCGGCCTGTATGGAGCAAAAGCGCTAGAGAGTGGCCTCATTGAGGTTAAGAAAACTGTGGTAATCGGCGAGCCGCGTCGTATAGACGAAAAGCGGGAGCGCCCGGCTATTGGTGACTGGGTGCCGCCGCACGTTACGACTGCCTTTGGTATGGCAACGGCCGCCGTCGACAGGATGCGCGCCGAATATCCCGATGTATACGGCGAAAGCGATGCCGCCCTGAGCGCGCTACACTTGCAGTCTCGTAAGCCGGACCAGCGTGCAGCAGTTAATGAGGCTATTTTGCGTGAAGGCGTTCGTGCCGGTGGACGCATCGCCGTTGTTACGACAGCCCTATATGTTCCGTTCAAGATACACAAAAGCCGGGCCATTGGCACGCCGCTTGGTGTTGAGGTAGACGTTGTGGGTGTGCCGTCACGCCAGTCGGTTATCGATGCTCGCACCCCAGACACGTACTTTTCGGAGATAACACAAACCCAAATGTCTGCCGCTCAGCATTCCACAGCTGTTCGCCGTTTGCGCCGATAACGACGGTTAATTTTTGATAGCCCGCAATTCGCGGTGCAGCGTGAGCACAGCTTTGCGGCTGTGCTTTTTGCTGAAGCGCTGGAATTCGCGGATAGCAATGAATAGGGCAGCTGCACCAAAGGCATATAGCCAATCAACGAGCCCCAGACTACTCGCGTGGAAGTATGGCGCAATCCAGGGATTGTAGATGATGTTAAAGACGCAGAATATCGAGAGTAGCATGGCCAACCAGAGTGATTTGTTGTGGAACTGGTAGCGCGTAAACAAGCCTTGTTGGCTGCGCCGTTGCAGGATATTGAACAACTGACACAGTACGATGGTGAGGTAGGTAAGGGCAGTGGCCTTCATGTGCAGGATGCTGCCTGTGGCCACAGAGGAGCCTCCTACGCCATGGCGGTGGAAGAACCACAGGAAGTTAGCAAAGGCGAACCCGCCGATGAGTATGCCACACCACAGCAGGTCAGTGATTGCCCTGCCATTGAGGATGTGGTCTTTGGGGTTGCGCGGTGGTTCGTCCATAAGGTCACGGTCGGCTTTATCGGCGCCCAGCGCGGCAATCGGGAAAAGTTCGGCAATGAGGTCGATGGCGAGGATCTCCATCACAGACAGCGCCAGCGGTAGCCCAAACAGGGTGGCGGCAGCCAGGCCGACCAAGTTTACGACAAGTTCAGCCGAGTTGGATGTAAAGCAGCTGAGCGTACCTTTACGAATGTTCTGGAACACGACCCGGCCCTGTTGGACGGTGCCGACCAGCGTGTGGAAGCTGTCATCGAGCAAAATAATTTCGGCCGATTGTTTGGCAACGTCTGTGCCGGTCACGCCCATGGCCACGCCAATGTCAGCCTTTTTGAGCGCTGGGGCATCGTTGATGCCGTCGCCGGTTACGGCCACGACCCGGCCGCTTTCTTGTACTAAGCCCACGATACGCAATTTATCTTCCGGCGCTACGCGCGAGAAGATTACACCGCCGCGCACCGCCAGGTCGAGCACTCGGCTGTCGCTGAGGTGCGCCAGTTCTTCGCCCGAAACGACCACAATGTCTTTCGGGTCTTCGGTCAAGCGGGCACGCATGGCAATTGCTTTGGCAGTTGGCGCAAAGTCACCGGTTACGATCGAAACCTTTATGTGTGCCCGGCGGGCAGCATCCATAGCGTCTGGCACCTCGGGGCGGAGCGGGTCGATCATCGACACCATGCCGAGCCATACCAGTTCAGTCTCGGCGTCGTTTAGCTCAAGGCTGTTCGGTTTGACGCCAGCGGGCAGTATCCGGTAGGCAACAGCCAGGTTGCGCATAGCCTGGGTGGCAAGTTCTTCGTTCCTGCCGAGCAGGAACTTGCGGTCGGCGGGGTGCAGTTTGCGGACTTTGCCGCGGTCCCATATTTTGGTGCACTGTGCCAGCACGCTTTCGGGCGCTCCCTTTACAAATAAATGCAGTTCTTTGTGCGGGCCGTATTTACGGATTGAACTCATGCGCTTGCGCGCGGAATCAAATCCAAACTCGTGCAGTTCCGGGTATTTTTTGTCGAGCACAGCATTGTCGATGCCGACCTTTTTAGCCAAGGTAATAATTGCGCCTTCTGTCGGGTCACCGAGGCAATACCATACGCTGTGCTCGTTGTCTGGAGGGCTAACATGGGCGTTGCAGGCCATAGCGGCTGCGGTAAAAAAGAGGTCGAGTTCCTTGAGCGTAGCGGCGTCGACAGGCTCCTTGCGGGTATCTATAACAATGCCTTGCGGCTCGTAGCCTTTGCCGGTAACTAGGTAGCTCGTGTGGCTGACCAACAGTTGCTCGACGGTCATTTGGTTTTCGGTCAGTGTGCCGGTTTTGTCGGTGCATATAACGCTGGTAGCACCGAGGCCTTCTACTGCGGAAAGCTTTTTAATCAGGGCGCGGGCTTTAGCCAATTGGCCAGCGGCGCGGGCCAGGGCAGTGTTAATCTCGGCCGGCAGCCCCTGCGGGATAATCGATGCGGCGATCCCAATGGCAAACAGGAACGCGTCTTTTATGCCAAGGCCGCCGTGGATCGAGATGGGCAGCAGGATGGCACATAACACGACCGTGCCTTGGGTGACCCGCTTAGCAATGTTGTTCATTTCTTTTTGCAACGGGCTGTCTTCTTTAACAGTATCTTGGCTAAGCGAGGCAATGCGGCCAAGTTCAGTGTGTTGGCTCGTGCCCACCACAATGCCATAACCGCGCCCTGTAGCTACCGTCGTGCCCATAAATACCATGTTCTGGCGAGACGAAAGCGGTACGTCGGCACTCAGTGCATGAATAAATTTGCGGGTTGGGTTGCTTTCGCCGGTTAAGGCAAAGTCGTTTGTGCTCAGTTCTTCTTCATTCAGGGTGCGCAAGTCTGCCGGTACGGAATCGCCCTCTTCTACATAGACAATGTCGCCGAGAACGAGTTCAGAAGAGGGTATTTCGACCAGCTTACCGCCGCGCAATACCTGGGCCGAGGCCACAACCAGCTTTTCAAGCGATTCCATGACGCGTTCTGCCTTGAACTCCTGCAAGAAGCCGATGGCGGTGTTAAACAGCACGATTGCGAGGAGCACGATTGCGGTGCGGCCGTCGCCTAAGTAGAAGGCAATAACGCTGCTGGCGACCAATAATAAAATCATAAGATCTTTAAATTGCCGCAGGTATTTAAACAGCGGAGAGTCTTTATGTTTGGCGCTTAAGATGTTCGGGCCGTTTTGTTCTAAGCGGTCAGCAGCTTCGCGCTTGGTCAATCCGTCGGCGCGGCTTCGTACGGCAGTTAGCACCTCTTCCGGGGTCATGCGGTAGTAGTCGAGCTGATCGGACGTAGGATTTTCCCTCATACTATAAGCAGTATACCGAACAACGAATAAACTAGAGTAGTTGAAGTTTTAGAGCATAAGTTATATAATATTACTAATTAATTGTGTAGAGGATCCTTTTATGCGTAAACGTACTGCCGTGGCCTTAGTCGCCACTACAGCATTCGCCGTGACTGGCGTTGTTGCTTACAACGAAGTTGGCCCAGGTTCTGTGGCCGAAAGTAACAACCCATCTGGCGACGGTAATGCCGGGTATGACCCTACACACCCGCAAAATGGTGACAACACAGAAGCACCAGCGGGCAGCGGGGCTAGCCCTTCAGTGTCTGCTACGCACCGTGCCGCTGCCAGCTGTGCCCTCATCGAAGTATTACTCAACGATGGTGTCGAAGGTACACAGCCCGGTACAGTGCGCACTATCTTCCGTGTTGCGAACGGCGTGCCTGGCTTAGTAGTCTTCACCTCGATTGGCAAAAACACTGCCACAGTTTCCAAGGTAAACGCCAACCCGCTCGACGCCGAAGCAGGCAACACTGTTGCTGACGCCCAGTTTGCACCAACCCCCTATGACAATAATGACGGCGAAGCCCACGCTAAGGTCGAAGTGACAACCGTGGCTACCGAAGGTAACCCTGCGCAGACTGTCGCCTGTGGCGAAGTTGTCAGCGTTTGGCAGGACGGCGCCCTCACTTCTGTCCACGCCGGCTAGATCTAGGCTCGTTCCATCTGTTGCCGTATACTGTAAGGCATGAGTGAGCGCCTGGTAATTATTGACGGCAAGAGTGTGTTTTATCGCGGCTACTATGCCATGCCCAACCTGAGCACCAAAGATGGTGTGTCAACGGGCGGTGTGTATGGTTTTGCCGTTATGGCGCTCGAAGTCATTAAGCGGCTTAAGCCGAACTATGTTTGTGTGGCCTGGGATAAACAGCACACTAATATCCGTTCGCGCTTGCTGCTATACCCGCAGTACAAAGGCAACCGCAAGGCTGCGCCAGACGACTTTTACGAGCAGGTGCCGATTTTGCACGAATTGCTGGAAGCCCTTGGCTGGCCGCTGTACGAAATGGATGACTACGAGGCCGACGACATTATGGGCGCGTTTGCCAAACAGGCCGGCAAGAAGGGGATCGAAAGCTATTTGATCACCTCTGATCTCGATGTTTTGCAGCTCATTAATTCGCACACGCATATATATACGCTCAAAAAAGGCCTGAGTAACATCGAGCTGTTCAACGAAGCATCGTTCACTGAAAAATACGGCGTGGACGCGCACCAGTGGGTGGATGTTAAGGCTTTGAAGGGCGACTCGTCCGACAACATTCCCGGCGTTGCCGGTATTGGCGAAAAAACCGCCATCGAACTTATCCAAAAGTATAAAACGCTCGACGGCGTGTACGAGAACGTCGAATTGTTAAAGCCGGCCCTGCGCGACAAGCTGCTTAAAGATAAAGATATGGCCTACTTGAGCCAAAAGCTCGTGACCCTTATGGTCGACGCGCCAATCGAAATTGACCTTAAAAAAGCCCGGCTGCACGACGGCCCAACTCCGGAATTTGTCGCCATGTTGCGCAAGCTGGAGTTCCGCACATTGCTGCGCGAAGCTGAAGCCCAATTGGCCAAAGACGCCCACGCTGAAGCGGCTATGTCGCCTGAAATGGCATTGCCCACCGTAAAAGAGGTGCCATTTGCGGCCGCCGATTTTGTAGCCGGCAAGCCCCGTGTTGCAGCCCTGAATCCCGAAGCCAGTGAACTGTGGCTGAGCGCGGCGCCGGATACGTATTCGGTTGTGCGATTGGAAGACCTCAAACCTGAACATGACGCTGCGTTGCAGAACGGGCCGCTCGTGGGGCACAACCTCAAGGCAGTGTTCCGGGCGCTGCTCGCTTTTGGCCACGATTGGCAGGGTGAAGTCGCGCACGACACGCGCATTGGCGCTTTTTTGCTGAATTCGTTGGAGCGCTCGCGCGAGCTGAGCGACATTTTGGGGCGGCCGATCAAGCTCGAAGATCCGTCCGAAACCGTCGCCGCCATCTGGAAAGTCTGTGCCCAGCAGCGCCAGCAATTCAAAGAGCTACCGTCCATCGATAAGCTCGCCAAAGAAATCGAATTCCCGTCGATTCCGCTGCTTGCTAAAATCGAGCACCGGGGCATTTTGCTGGACAGCGCATATCTAGAAAAAATGAGCGAGGAATTTGCTAAAAAAATTGCCGTGCTGGAGCGCAATATCTACGCCAAAGCCGGGCAGGAATTTAACATCGCTTCACCGTCGCAGCTCGGCACGATTTTGTTTGAAAAACTCGGGCTGCCTACGCAAGGTGTTAAAAAGGGTAAAACCGGGTATTCAACCGGCGCCACCGAACTGGCCCGCCTGCGCGAACTGCACCCGATCATCGACCTCATTACCCAGTACCGCGAATACACCAAGCTCAAGAGCACGTACATCGATGCGTTGCCCAAGCTGGTCGACACCGAAGGCAAATTGCACACCACGTTTGCCCTAGATGTCGCCGCCACTGGCCGTTTGAGCTCGCACGACCCTAATTTACAAAACATTCCAACCCGCACCGAACTGGGGCAGGCGATCCGCACCGCGTTCGTACCCGCCAAGGGCAACGTGTTCGTCAGCGCCGACTACTCGCAGTTTGAACTTCGCTTGGCTGCCTACATGGCCGGCGACCAGCAGATGATCGACGACTTTAATAAAGACATCGACATCCACACGGCCACTGCCGCGCAAGTGCAGGGTGTGCCGCTCGACCAGGTCAGCAAAGAAATGCGCCGCCGCGCCAAGGCCGTGAACTTTGGCATTTTGTACGGCATGAGTCCGCACGGGCTCAGCATCGCCACTGGCATGAATCTTGTAGAGTCTAAAGAATTTATCGACAAATATTTTGAGCTACGCAAACCGCTGCAGCAATACATGACCGACACCGCCGACAAGGCACTCAAAGATGGCTACGTACAAACCATTTTTGGCCGCCGCCGCCCGACGCCAGATATGAAAGCCGCCAACTGGGTCATCCGCGAAGCCGCCAAACGCGCCGCGATCAACATGCCCATCCAAGGCACCGAAGCCGACCTCATGAAGCTGGCGATGATAAAAGTAGAAGAAAAGCTGGATGGCCTGGGCGAACAACTCCTGCAAATCCACGACAGTATCCTGGTAGAAACCCCCAAAGAAAACGCCGAAAAAGTCAGCCAAATCCTCAAAGAAACCATGGAAAACGTCTACAAGCTCCCAGTAAAACTCGCCGTCGACGTAAAGACCGGCCACAACTGGGGCGAACTCTAAGACAGTAGATGAAAAACGGTAAAGATTTCATCGGTGTTGGGGTCGGGGTGATGATTTTTAACGACAAGGGTGAGCTGCTGCTGACCAAGCGCGGGCAGGGGGCTAAGAACGAACGCGGCTGCTGGGAAGTGCCGGGCGGGGGCGTGGAGTTTGGCGAGACATTGGCGCAGGCTGCAGTGCGCGAGGCCAAGGAAGAAATGGGCATCGACGTTACGGTCGTCCAGCAATTATTTAGTATCGACCACCTAATCCCGGCCGAGGGCCAGCACTGGGTGGCTACGCCGTTTTTGGTAAAGATCAAAAAAGGCCAGGTGCCGCAAATTTTGGAGCCAGAAAAGTGCGACGGCCTAGGGTGGTTCGCCACCGACAATCTGCCGTCGCCGCTGTCGATCACCACTAAATTAAACCTGAAAGTCTATCGCCAGTATTTAGCCCTGAAGTCTTAACCAAAAGATCATATTCTTTTGCCAGAGTGGTGTACGATAGATACGTATATGAACAGCCAAGATACCACCCAACTGTTTGAAGTGCTTGACGAAGAAGGCCACAAGACCGGCCAGGTTCTGGACCGCAAGACGGTGCACGACCAGCAGTTGTGGCACGAGGTGGTCAACGTATGGATTATCAACAACAAGGGTGATGTGCTACTCCAGCTGCGCGGCCCGAATGTCGACCTATACCCGAACGTATGGGACGTGGCCGTTGGTACGCACGTTCGCCCGGACGAAGACCCGACTGTGGCAGCTCAGCGCTGTTTGCAATCTGAGCTCGGCCTGACCATCGCTGCCGACCAGCTCCAACACTTGTTTAATATCCAGTCAGCCAACCCGGTTGGCGATGCCAAGCTGCACCGCGTACTCGGGCACGTTTTTTTGCTCAAGCGCGATCTTGACCTGGCAGATTGCACCGTAGACCCCGAAAAAATTGTTCAACTAGCCTGGAAGCCGCTAGTGCAGGTGATGTCTGATGTGGGCGCGACCGACACCGCGGCAACATACCACCCGCGCGCCGGTAACTACTATCCGCAATTATTTGAAGCACTCCAGGCAGCATCCCCGCAGTAACACCATGGATCCTATGTTAGACGAAGTAGACGAGCAAGATCGGCCCACTGGGCGTTTAGTAGTGCGCAATGAAGTGTGCGGCAATGGCACGAGCGATGTGCTGCACCGCTGTGTTGGCGTGTACGCATTCGACCCAGAGGGCCGCATGTACTTGCAAACGCACAAGAAGAGCGGTTTGCTCGACCATTCAGTTGGCGGTCATGTAGACACTGGCGAAGACTATGCCACTGCCGCCAAGCGCGAAGCCGCAGAAGAGCTCGGGCTGGTCAACGTCCCGTTTCATGAACTTGGTACCAGTGTCCGCTCCCACGAGCCTGGCCGTCAACACATGTTCGGCATTTACGAGTGCTTTGTACCCAAAGATTGGGTCTTTGCGCCAAACGACGAAGTGGATAACATTATGCCCATGCTGCTAGAAGACGTTGTTGATATGATTAACCACCACCCCGAACATTTTACCGGCGGCCTTATTAACACGCTGAAGTTTTACCTAGAGGTTAAAAAATCGCCGCTGCGCGTGCTTATTAACGGCGCCACCAAGGAAAGGGAAGATTAAGACATGCCAGATTTAGTTTCACAGATAGCTGCCAAGGCCGTAATCGTCAATGATGAGGGTAAGGTGTTAGTACTCCGCGAAGCCGCCACGTATAAAGATGGTACTAACGTAGGTAAATATCATGTGCCTGGTGGCCGGCTTGATCCGGGCGAAGCCTTTTTAGATGGCTTGGCCCGCGAAATCAAGGAAGAAACCGGGCTAACGGCCGAGCCGCTATACCCCTTGCATGTTGATGAGTGGCGGCCAGTTATCCACGATGTGCCGCACCACATTATTGCGGTGTTCATGCTCTGTAAACTCAAGGGCAGCGGCGATGCAGTAGTGAGCGATGAGCACGACGAGGCCGAATGGATTGACCCCGAAAACAGCGGCGGGCTAGATTTGTTGCCGGCCGAAGCCCGCGCCCTTGAAGCTTACCGGCAGCGTGTTCTCTCCAAATAGGCAGTGGCCTGGTTTGCTATAATACTTTTTCTAGTAAGAGGGTTACAGATTTGAGCAGCATTGAAGAAGTCAGAGCCGAGCTAGAGACAGCAAGAACCACCCTTAATCAAGCACCATACTTTGGCATATTGAGAGGACTCGCAGCGGCCCGCACCGTAGCGGCCGAGGCATCCGTGTACGAAGGAGTCGCCGCCCTGATGGCGATCTCCCAGCTTTTGCCCGCATACGTCACTGACGCATACAAAGCAAAAGAAAAGGCAGGCGAGGGGCGAGCCCAAATTAGCGCCGCTGCCGAAGACCCGGACGGGACGCCGCCCCCTAAATTGGTTGCTGACGCCCTGGCCGGTGCATCTGCCATGTCAACCGAAGCCGACACTATAACGATCGCCGTGGACACAATGGATAGCCACCTTAACACGGCGCTGGGTCATCTGGCAGCTTTTACTGCAAGCATGCAGCTGTATGACCAGGCATGGGAGACCGCCGCAGGCGCTGCTCAGGATGGTTTCCGTGCGCAGCGTTGGGCGATTGACTCGACCGATGCCTACATCCGGCAGATCAGTTAGAAGGTTGCAATTAAGCCCCTATTGTGGTATTGTTTATACACACTCAAGAGGTGAGTAACAGATATGAAATACTTTTTAGGTTTTTTGGCCGTAGTCACCCTCGTCGTACTAGTATTTATACTGGTATTGAAGGGTTTTAGCGGTCCTGCTAAGCCCAAGAACGCCATTAATTTGCTCGATTACGCCAACAGTAAAACTGTTGTGCGCCTCTTTGTTGAAGGCCGGGTAACCGCCGACAACCTCCACCGCAGCTACCGTATTACCATCGGCCGCGACGCTAATACCATCGAAGTCATGAATGGCTACAAATACGAAGTGGTGAACGCGCAAACGTACGCCAACAATAACAGCGCCTATGCTGACTTTTTGCGCGCGCTGCAGTTGCTCAACTTTACTAAGGGCAACCCTGACCCCAAGCTCGCCGACACCCGCGGCTATTGCCCGAACGGCAGCCGGTATTCGTACGAAATTGAAACAGCCGGTCAAGAAGTCCAGCACTACTGGACAACCAGCTGCGGCGGCGGCACCTTCCATGGCAACTCGTCTGCAGCCCGGACGCTCTTTATGCGCCAAATTCCGGACTTCAACAAGCTTACCGCCGGTGTCCAGCTCTAGTTTTAGCCAATCCTGAACACTAACCGTTTTTTCGTTCCAGCTGCCGCCTGTATGGCAGTGGTCCGCAAGCGGAGGGTATTAGCAAGCGATGCGCTGGCTACCGTAATGATTAGCGCATTATCTCCTTGCTGCCCAACCGTAGACTGAGCACTAAACTCATCTGCAATGTATTGCTTGATAGCGGCCAGCTCATCTGGCGCTCGTGAACTATACTTTCCCAAAAGGTTTTGCAGACTCTCCATGCGCACACTATATGACACCCTAGGGTGTAAGGGAAGGGGCGCGCCTTGACATGCCATACTACTAGTGGTAATGTATGCCTAATTCAATGTATTTGTATTTTAAGCATTTTTATGACATCTCTAGGTAGGACAATCGTAGGCGGCATCAACCAGGAGACCGGAGAAGTAACCGCTATGGGGTTCGGTTTGGCCGTGGCCCGCGCACTTACTGAGCAGGCTGAGCCCCTGGCTCATCACTATGGTAGTTGGCGTATACGGCGAGCTACTTTAGCTGCAACAGCCGCAGTACAGGATCAAATACCCGCGTTTCTTGATGAGTTCGGCGACGAAGAAACTGATCTGCTAGAAGACATCGGCAGTGGTGTGGATGACATTATTGGGGTCCGGGCTTTGGCCCTGCAGGCTGCACGCCACGAAGATGACGTGACCCGGCGCGAGGCCGCCGATATTCTGGTGTACGAAGTGGGCCCTGAGCAGGCAATCGCCATGATCGATGCCGCGCAGGTTACAGAGCGGAGCATGCCAGCATGGGTAGGCAGCCTCGTCCAGGCTGTAGCTGCGCCAGTGATGGCCGTTGTGCCGCTGTTTAGTACCAAGCTACAATAGGTACATGCCCGAATTACCTGAAGTTGAAACGGTCCGTATTGGGTTAAGCGAACTGCTGCCAGGCCGTCAGATTAGTAAAGTATGGCACGATTGGCCCAAGAGCTTCCCAAATGTCCCGAGCGAAATCGAACAGTTTGTTATTGGCGCTGCTGTCACCACGGTCCGCCGTCGTGCAAAAGTGCTCATTATTGACTTGTCGAGCGGTTACTCGTTGGTCGTCCATCTTAAAATGACCGGCCAATTGGTGTTCCGGAGCGCTACTGAACGGTTTGGCGCCGGCCACCCGAGCGACAGTTTAGTGGGTGACCTGCCAGATAAATCGACGCGCGTCGTGCTGACTTTCACGGACCAAAGTAATTTGTTTTTTAACGACCAACGCAAGTTCGGTTGGATGCGCCTCGTGCCGACAACCGAAGTGGAGCAGCTTAGTTTTTTCCAAAAAGCTGGTCCTGAGCCACTGGCCGACGATTTCACAGCCGCTGACTTTGCTGACCGGCTTAAGCGCCGTAGTAAAAGCGGCATAAAAGCCGTCTTACTAGATCAAACAGTGGTAGCAGGTATTGGTAATATTTACGCTGATGAAAGTTTGTGGGGAGCTAAAATTCACCCGGAAACAAAAGTGGCAGACATTCCGGCGTCCAAGGTAAAGGCGTTATATACGGCGTTGCAAGCTGTGCTCAAACTGTCTATCGAGAAGGGTGGCAGCACCGACCGCAATTATGTAAACCACGAAGGCAAGCGGGGGAGCTACCTAACGTTCGCCAACGTGTTCCGGCGCGAGGGCAAGCCCTGTCCGCGCTGCGGTACGCCGATTGTAAAACTGCGCGTCGCCGGGCGCGGCACGCATATTTGCCCGCATTGCCAGCGGTCTCCGGTGCTCTAGATAGCTACGCTGTTGGCAGTTTGGCAAGCAGCGCTGGCAGCAGCGTGATGTCGCCGCGGAGCAGCGTCGGGGCCATGCCCTTCAATTCTTCCTCAAACGGGGAGTCAGCCGGCAGCTCATTGATTACAAAAATGGGCTGCTTGAGATAAAAGGCCAGGGACATCTCCATGAGGACATTGGCGCCAATGTAGTTCTTGTGCCCGTGTTTTTCGTAATTCAGCACCAATGTTGCATCGCCGGCTGCAACTTTATCAAAATGAGTGCGCATCAGCTCGGCCTTTTTGCCATAGTCATTTTCATCGGCAAACCAGGTTTTGTAATGGCTGACTTCAAAGTCGCCGCTTTCCTGCATTTTTAAGGCAACCAGCGGAACAACTACCGTGACGCCCAACGCTTCAAGCTGCGCCTTAACGTCGATTGCTTGGCGGTAAAAGCTCACACTGCTACAGATGGTAACAACAGGTTTTATTGGGGGCTTTGCCGGGGTTTTCATACCTGACAATGGTATCATGTTTACAGAATGATTGTGACGTTAACGGGGAGTAATGATTTTGCGCGCGGGCGCGAGCTGCAGAAGCTGACGGCCGATTTTATTGCCGAACATACCGACATGGCAGTGGAGCGGTTTGACGGTGAAGAAACCGACGCAGCGGTTATGCGTGGCGGCGCGGCCTCGCTGCCGTTTTTGACAGCCCGCAAACTAATCGTGTTACGGGAGCCGAGCAAACAGAAAGCATTTGCCGAGCAGCTTCCGGATATCCTCAAGGACGTCGCCGACACCACCGACCTTATTATCGTTGAACCAAAACTTGATAAGCGGCTGAGCTACTACAAGACGCTTAAAAAAGAGACCGACTTCCGCGAGTTTGCCGACCTGGACGCCAATGGCTTAGCGCACTGGGCGGCTGGCTACGCTAAAGAGCGGGGCGGCACCTTGAGCGCCACCGACGCCCGGGTGCTTGTTGACCGCATTGGCCCGAACCAACAGCTGCTGGCTGCAGAAGTAGAAAAGCTGGTCGCGTATGACCCCCAGGTAAGTAAGCAGGCCATTGAGTTGCTTGTTGAGCCCATGCCCCAAAGTACGGTGTTTGAGCTGCTCGACGCCGCATTTGCCGGCCGAGCAGCACGCGCCCTAGCGTTATATAAAGAGCAGCGTGCGTTAAAAGTTGAACCCCAGGCCATTATCGCGATGCTGGCCTGGCAGCTCCATGTACTGGCCTTGGTGGCCAGCGCCGGGACGCGGACGGCGGATGCTATTGCCCGTGAAGGCAAGATAAATCCGTATGTTGTCCGCAAAACCCAAGGTCTTACACACAACCTGTCGCTCGAACAGGTTAAGCGCATGATTGCCGATTTGCTCACCCTTGACCGGAAGATGAAATCGGTTTCGATCGATGCCGACGAAGCAATGCAGCTGTACCTTCTGCGCCTCGCGAACAGATAGCAAACAAGCGTAACCTTATTGCTTTTGACGCAATTTTGTGCTATAAACATAAGTACTATGGCACGCGCTGACCAACAAGTACTAGCCAACGACCTCGGATTCCTCGCCGATCTCCGCGATGGCGCTGGTGGCGGTTGGGATGCTATTCACGCCTCGGACGCTGCCTATGAACTTAATGAGTTCCGCACTATCATGGCTCAATTGACCGAGCAACAAGCCGAGGAGTTCAGCCCGTATGCCCGTTCACTATATCGGGATGAAGAAGCGCCCGTTGGCCGCCGCAGCCGCACAGGTATGGCCGATTGGCTCAGTGAAGCCCCAGATACCGCTGTTGAAGGCTACTTGGCACGCCAACAGGCTGATATCGCCGGGCAGGAATCTACGCTTGAACGGCCTTTTGGGCAGTACCGCGATTATTTCATTGGTTGGCTGCGTCACGGCATGCAAGAGGGCTGGATTACACCCACTAGTCATAGCAGCGGCCGCAACGCTTTTGTAGAGACCTTAAGCAGGGCACATGTCCGGGTAGGTGAAGCCCGCGATACTACCTGGCGCGGCGAAGAATCCGCCTTTGATTCACCAAACGCGGCTGTGGTGGTGGCGCAAAGCTTGGGTACTACCCAAGCCGACCGGGCAGCAGAAGTTAGAGACCGTTTACATGCCAATGCCTACAGCGAGATGGCTCACGTATTTGCTCGCTCTATGCCCAACTGGGCATCCCACGCCTTTGCTGAACACATAAGTGACAGCGTGCACAGCACCGCTAGCCGCATGCCAGCACAGCAGTTTACCTTTAACCCTGCAGAACGCCATGTAAATAGTGAGCGGGCTACAGGCCAGCGCACATTGCTGCATGTGCTCGCATATGCATCTCCGGCGGGCCGCCTCGAAGGCCCTACGGTAGCAGCGAACTTTATGCGCGCAGCTACCAGCAATAACCGGAGCAGCGACAGCCCTGAATATCGTGAGTTCATCGGTCACATAGACTATGCATGGGGAGTACCCGGCGCTTTCCGGCAGGTGAATGAGGCAGTGGCCGCTCGCCAAACAGCTTTGGCCGACGAATATCCTGGCTATCCGCCAATCCAATACGAAGAATGGGCTGCTGTCCAGGTAAGCGAGGCACTGCGCACCAACCCCGCACTGGTATTTGGCCGGAATCAAAAAACGCAGCCCCATGTAGGGGCTGCGGCAGTACGTCACGCTCGGCGTTAGTTACTTCTTTTTTGCAGTAGTCTTTTTGGCCGGAGCTTTTTTAGCAGCTGGCTTCTTTGCAGCAGCCTTTTTAACAGGTGCAGCAGCAGTAGCCTTGGCAGCGCGGGCCAGTTGGCTCTTCTTGCGGGCTACTTTGTTCTTGTGCAGGATACCCTTCTTAGCAGCCTTGTCGAGTTCGCTGTGAGCTTTGCTCTCGAGCTTACGGGCGTCTTTAGCACCGCCGGTAATTGCCTTGGCAACGGCCTTCAAAGCGCCTTTAAGAGTGCGCTTAGTCTTACTATTGCGAACGGCAGCCTTAGTGCTGACACGAACGCGCTTTTTTGCTGATTTGATAATGGGCATCTTCGTACCTTTGTTGTTAAATTGTCGAAGATAAACTATACAGGAGTGGAACAGTGTTGTAAAGTGACCGGCCGCAAAAGTATATTACCGTTGCTTTTTGACACGCAGCATATTATTTTTACTGAATAGACCTTTTCGGGGCGGCTATGCACTGCACCGATCCTGAGCTAATAGCGGAGTAACGAAAGCAGTATGAGTGTTGGAGAAGTGTATATACAGGCCTCTGGCCATATGGCCGCTTTGAACGAGCTGGGGTTGGAACAGTATGCCCCAGGCGTGGGTACGATAGCCACGGACATTATTGATGTAGCCAATGAATTGACAAAGACCGTAGAGGGAATCCCGGCTGAGCACATCGCGAACGAAGTCAGGTTTGCAGCGACCGGCCTTACTAAATCACTCGAGGGAGGAAATACGGTCTCCCAAGACGCTTTGGCTTTCGTGTGGGCGGCGGACTCAGCGGCTTCGACTCTCCCAGCGCGCCGCAGGGAAGTCCTAAACGCCATTGAAGAACTGCAGTTGGCGATCATGGGCCTTGCGGATGTGCTGGCCGCGACTGATGAAAACGTGAGCGGCTGTACAATGCTACTCGAGCAATACCTGGGCGGTATGATTGTACAGGACGACTTCGAACTTCCGTCGTAATGTAATTTTGGTTAAAACTATCGACAGGCTTATGCTTATGTGGTACGCTGACTTTACAGATAGGTTTAAACAAAAACATGGATCCAAAACAGGCACTCGCTGACCGACTCAAACAAGCAAACAACATACTAGTGACGGTAAGCAATAACCCGTCGGTAGACCAACTTGCCTCATGCATTGGTCTAACGTTGGCGCTTAATAAGCTCAACAAGCACGCTACTGCTGTATTTAGCGGGGAAGTCCCGAGTACGATTGAGTTCCTTGAACCTGACAAAACCATCGAAAAGAACACCGACTCGCTCCGTGACTTTATTATTTCGTTAGACAAATCCAAGGCTGACAAGCTGCGTTATAAGGTAGAAGACAAAGTCGTAAAGATTTTCATCACGCCATACCGCACATCTATTAGCGACAAAGACCTGGAATTTTCGCAAGGGGACTTTAATGTTGATGCCGTTGTGGCCATTGGCGTACACAACCAAGCTGAACTTGACCAAGCTATTACCGCGCACGGCCGTATTTTGCACGACGCGACACTGACGACGATTAACGTCAAGCCGGGCGGGGAATTTGGGACTATTAATTGGCTCGAGACCCGTGCCAGCAGCCTTTCGGAACTTATCACTGAACTGGTCACTGACCTTGGTACTGAATTACTCGACGCGCAAATGTCCACGGCCCTACTTACCGGTATTGTGTCTGAAACCAAGCGGTTCAGTAACGACCGGACATCGCCAATGACCATGACTATCAGCGCAGAACTTATGTCTGCCGGTGCAAACCAGCAACTGGTTGCAACCAAGCTAGAGCCGCCTAAACCAGTAGCTCCGCCACCGCCACCACCGCAGCCTGTTGTCATGCAACAACCACCACAGGCAGTGCAGGGCGAGGCGCCTATCAAGACATTACCGACTGCCCAGTCGGAAGCTTCTAGCGACGGTACGCTGGAAATCTCGCACAATACAGACTTATCAACGCTCGAAGATCACGAAGAGCCTAAAGAACCCGAACTGGCTCAAATCAATATCGATGAGCAGGGCTCCCTCCAGAACTTGCGCGATATGCAGCGCGGGCAACATGGCACCGGCAATACTGATCCAACCAAGCACATGGAAACGCAGCATATGATTTTGGAACCACCGTCATTAGGCGGCCAACTTACCGCCAGCGGTGTGCCAGACGAAGACGAAGAAAAGCCAGCAGGCGATCCGCTCAACCCTAACGGCGGTGCCGGCAACAGCAGCGGGCTCCTACAACGTTCTGCGCCACTCGCACCTCCAGCCTCAGCACCATCATTGCCGTTTATGAATGATAATGGCCAGTCTGCACCGGCAACTACGCTTCCGGCGCCCCAGCCACAAGCTTCGACCCCGGTCACTTCACCCTATGACACCCCAGGTGCTTTAGCTCCGTCTCAGCCAGTAGTCGTTACGCCTACGGTTACTCCGCCCGCACCACAGCCGCCGATTCCGGCACCCACTCCAGACACCATTACGCCGCCGCCAACACAAACGTTGAGCGAAATTGAGCAAAACGTTCACAGCCCGCACGCGGCCCTGGATGCTCTTGCGCCAGCGCAGGCAGTTCCAGATATGACAATTTCGGCTGCATCTGCTCCGCTAGCGGGCGTACCTGATGTCAACAGTGCTCGTGACGCTGTTATGCAGGCAATTGCCGCTCAGCCAGGCCAACCTGGCCCAATCCAGGCTTTGAACGCCCAGCCGCTCGGCGACCCATTGCGCGACCCGCAAGGTGGGAATAGCGGCGATACGACCGCACCACCGCAAGTGCCACCACCAATGATCCCCCCTCAGCCCCAGTAAGTTGGCCGTTCTCGTGGTATGCTAGCGGTAATGAACGGCATACTCCTAGTAGATAAACCCTCTGGCTGGACCAGTTTTGACGTTGTCGGCCGGGTCCGGCGCCTGGTAACTCATTCAGAGTTCAACACGACACATAAAAAACGCTTCCCGGTAGGGCACACGGGCACGCTCGACCCCTTAGCAACCGGTTTGCTTGTGCTGTTGCTCGGCAACTACACCAAGAAAGCCACACAGCTCACCAAGCTCGATAAAACATACGAAGTCGTAATGCGCTTGGGCCAAACCAGTACGACTGGCGACGAAGAGGGCGAAAAGACTGTCGTGTCTGACCGCCAGCCGACCATCGAAGAGATTCATATTGCTTTGGCCCGTTTTGAAGGTGACATCATGCAGACACCCCCGATGTTCTCGGCCATTAAGATAGACGGCCAACGCGCCTACAAACTAGCCCGCGAAGGCAAGACTCCCAAAATGGAACCCCGCCCAGCCCACATCGACCGGATTATCCTGACCAAATACGAATATCCGGACGTGCACTTTACAACCCACGTCGGCAGCGGCACGTATATCCGTTCGCTGGTAGAGGACATGGGCAAAGTGTTAGGCACTGGTGCGTATATGCCGGCACTGCGGCGTACGCGGGTGGGCGGCTTTCGTATTGAAGACGCCATTGTGGTGGACGGGCTGACGCCCGAAGCTATCGCCGAAGTATTGCGCCAAGCTTAATATTCAGCCCTCCGCAGTGTATAATCGTAAGCGTTATATAAAGTGAGGGTGCATGCCATCGCGACTTCCTATTCCAGGTTCAGATGACGGTACTTGGGGTCAATTGCTCAATGATTTTCTGCTTATTGAGCATGCCGCCGACGGTTCTCTTAAAATACGCACCGATGGCACGCTGAGCGGGGGAGCGGCTAACGCAACCACGTCAACGCCCGGCTTGGTGCAGCTTGCCGGTGACCTTGGCGGCTCGGGCACCGCTGCCACTGCACCGGTCATTTCCGCTGGCGCGATTACCGATGCAAAGGTATCGGCCTCAGCGGGCATTGCCAAGAGCAAGCTTGCCTCGTTAGCTATTGTTGACGCCGACGTTTCGGCCATATCACAGAGTAAAATCACCGGGCTGACAGCCGCGCTTAGCAGTAAGCAGGACTCAGATGCGACACTGACTGCGCTGGCCGGCCTCGACAGCACAGCGGGCCTGGTCGTGGAAACTGGCGCCGACACCTTTACAAAGCGAACGCTCACGGCCGGTACTACCAAGGTGACAATCTCGAACGGCTCCGGGGCTGGGGGCAACCCTACAATAGATGTCAACGAAGCTAACTTTAGCGGTATTCCGGAGTCGGCTGTTACCAATCTCACGAGTGACCTATCGGGCAAGGTAGCGCTGGCCGGCGGCAATTCAGCCACTTTGACTAACAACGCCCTGACCAATGGCTTTATGCAGGTAAACCTTAACTACACTGCTAATGGCAGCACGCCTGACTCCTTGTCGTTCTATTACAACGGCGTGCGCACCGGCTACCACAACGAGAAAGGGGAACTACGCGCGCGGCCTGCGGCCGATAACTCCATCCCGCTGCGTGTGCAGCAGCGTTCTAATACCCAAAGCGCCAACCTAACAGAGTGGACGCAGACCGACAACACTATATTGTCGTATGTTGCGTTTGATGGTCAGATTCACGCACCGAACCTTGATGCCTCGGCTTGGCAGACATTCTCGTACCCGGCGAACGCTGCGGCTGCTGCTGGGTTTGCCACTGCCGGGGTGCGGCGCGAACCGCTGTATGACCTTGGCCGTCTCCGGGGAGCGATCCAGATTACCGCACCTGGTTTCTCGGCCGATGCAACGCTCGCGACAATCCCTGCCGGATATCGTCCACCCGCCACTGTCCGGATTTCCATTCGATTCGCCGGAACAGGGGCAGCAGGGGCGTTCCTGACCATCAACACCGACGGCACTATCACCTGCAGTTCAGCGCTGGCCAACTCTAATAATGTCGTCCCGTTGGACGGCATGGTCTATCCATTGTCTTAAGATAAAACACCTTGCGAATACCTCCCCCATCTGGTACAATCGCTCTAGTATGATTTCAAGTGAGAAAAAGCAGGTAGTCGTTACTAACCTGCAATCTAGCAAAAACGACACTGGTTCGGCCGCTGTTCAAGCAGGCATTTTTACTGAGCGTATCAAAGAATTAACCGAGCACCTGAAGGTTAACAAGCATGACTTTGCTGCACGTCGCGGTCTGCTGCAATTGGTTGGCAAGCGCAAGCGCGCCCTCCAGTACGTAGCCGACAAAGACGGCCAAGCATACTTGGACCTCATCAAGAAGCTCGGCATTCGCCGCTAGTGCATAGACCGGCAGCCTCGAACATCGAGGCGCCAAGCTTGTGCACATTAACTACCTAGATTTTAGCTAGCGGGCAAAGGTCAGATATATAGCGCCGTATAACGCACAAGGGCTGCCATATATTTGCACTGTGCTCGTTATCTTACAGATCTTATTGAAAGGGAACGGATGGGACAGACAATAAACCCTTATGGAAAAGATATAACAATCGTAGAAACCGACTTCTGCGGCCGCAAGCTGTCGCTTGAGGTAAATCGCGTCGGATTCCGCACGAGCGCCAGCGTCATCGTACGCTATGGCGATACTGTCGTGCTTGGTACGGCAATGGTCAGCGATAAACCGCTGGCTGGTTTTGACTACTTTCCGCTAAGTATTGATTACGAAGAGAAGTTTTACGCTACTGGCAAAATCAGCGGCAGCCGCTTTATTAAGCGCGAAGGCCGCCCGTCTGACGAAGCTATTTTGATCGGCCGTTTGATTGACCGCCCAATTCGCCCGCTGTGGCCTAAAGGCTACCGTCACGAGGCCCAGGGTGTTGCGACAGTATTGAGCTCCGACCCAGCCTTCCGCCCGGACATGATCGCTATGATCGCCATGAGCACCGCCTTTATGCTGACTGGCGCACCGTTTGACGGCCCAGTAGCTGGCCTGCGCATTGGCCTGAAGGACGGCAAACCCGAAGCCTTCATGTCGCTCGAAGAAATGACTAAGAATGACCTTGACCTCGTGGTAGCCGGCTCTGAGCACGGCATTATGATGGTCGAAGCTGGCGCCAGCGAAGTGTCCGAAGAACAGGTTGTTGAAATTCTGGCCTGGGCACAAGAAGCTATCCAACCTGCTATCCAACTGCAAAAAGACCTGGTTGCCAAAGTTGGCGTAACTGCCAAAGAATTTGAACTCAGCCTGCCGAGCGAAGACATCCAAAAAGAAGTCGACGCCTTCCTAGACGGCAAAATGGGCGAGAAACTGCGCGCACCAATGGCTGAACGCCACCAGCGTATGCACGTGCTGCGCGAAGACTTGCTGGCTCACTTTGCTGAAAAGCTCGGTGACGAATGGGACAAAGTAAAGCGCGACTACGAAGATGCCTTTGCTACCGCCGCCAACAAGGACGTCCGCAAGGGCATCCTGACCGACGGCGTGCGCCCAGACGGCCGCAAGTTCGAAGAAGTCCGCCCGCTCAGCAGCGAAGTCGGCTTCCTGCCGCGCGCCCACGGTTCAGCACTGTTCACCAGAGGCCTTACCCAAGGCTTGAACGTCGTAACTTTGGCGCCGTTGAGCTACGCTCAGCTAGTAGACACCATGGGACGCAACGAAGAAAAGCGCTTCATGCACCACTACAACGCTCCTGGCTACACTGTTGGCGAAATCAAGCGCCTGGGCAGCCCCGGCCGCCGCGAAATTGGCCACAGCGCCCTTGCAGAGCGCGCACTCCTCCCGGTAATTCCTGCAGAAGATGTTTTCCCATACGCAATCCGCAGCGTCACCGAAATTATGAGTCAGAACGGTTCAACCAGCCAGGCTGCAATTTGTAGTAGCTGTTTGGCCATGATGGACGCCGGTGTACCGCTGACCGCTCCAGTAAGCGGTATCGCGATGGGCCTGATGATCGAAGGCGACAAGACGATTATTCTGAGCGACATTGCCGACGCTGAAGACTTTGCCGGCGACATGGACTTCAAGACCGCCGGAACTAGCAAGGGTATCACCGCGCTGCAGATGGACATGAAAGTCCACGGCCTGCCCGTCGAAACCCTTAAGAAAGCTCTGTTGCAGGGCAAAGAAGGCCGCGCCCACATCCTTGAGCACATGCTCACCACGCTTGCTGAACCACGTAAGGAACTCAGCCCATACGCACCGCGCGTTGAGAGCATCAAGATTAACCCAGACAAAATCCGCGAAGTTATCGGCAAGGGCGGCGAAACCATCCAGCGCATTACCGGTGAAACCGGCACCGAAATCGACATTAAAGATGACGGTACGGTCATGATTGCCAGCCCTGACGGCGAAAGCATCAAGAAGGCTATTCAGTGGATAAAAGACTTGACTCAAGAACCAGAAGTCGGCACTATCTACTACGACAAGCCGGTCGTGAGCGTCATGGACTTCGGGGCATTCGTACAGATCCTGCCTGGCAAAGACGGCTTGGTACATGTCAGCGAGATGAAAGATGAACGGGTTGAAAAACCAAGTGACGTCGTCAAAGAAGGCGACAAAGTAACCGTTAAATTGATCGCCATTGATGACCGTGGACGTTTGCAGCTCAGCATGAAAGCTGCTGCTCACGAATTAGCAGGAAAATAGGAACATACGAGAACGATATGGCACAGCGTATCAAAACATCCAAACAAGGCCTGACGCGCCGGGGCAAGTATATTGCCCTCGCGCTAGCCTTGGCCGAGTTTGCTACGGCTTACGGGTTTTTGTCACTTGCTATCAACAGCGGCAGCCTGTGGCAATATGCCTCGGCAGCGCTGCTGGTCGTACTCGGCGGGCGTAGTTTTATCGAGTTCGTAAAGGCTTTGCACAGTGGACGGCACCACCGCCAAACAGCGAAAACTTGACCAGATTGCGGCAGAGATTGTAGCTAACAATGTCTGCCCAGATTTGGCCAAAACAGCCAAGCACCTGGTGTTCGGGGAAGGCAGCCCGGACGCAAAGATAGTATTTATCGGGGAAGCACCTGGTAGAAACGAAGACGAAACCGGCCGTCCGTTTATCGGCGCAGCAGGCAGGGTTCTGGATGAGTTACTGGAGAGCATCGGGCTCAGACGACAAGACGTCTACGTTACCAGCATCCTTAAATATCGCCCGCCAGACAATCGCGACCCGAAACCGGAAGAAAAGACTGAGTTTTGGCCATATTTGTCAGCCCAGCTGGAGGTTATCGTGCCACAATTGATCGTGACGCTCGGGCGACACAGCACCAATTGCTTCCTGCCGGACGTGCAAATCAGCAAAGTCCATGGCCAGCCGCTACAGTGGAAGGGGTACACCCTTTTACCGCTGTATCACCCGGCGGCGGCATTATACAACGGCAGTATGCGGCAGACCTTACTAGACGATTTTGCCGCAATCGCCAAAATTATTACGTAGATCAAAAGTAACTCTTGACCAACAAAGAAAGGATCCATATATAACAATGGAAAACAATCCAAACCCAAACCCGCGAGGGGACCGCAGAGGTCGCCCTCAGCGCCCGAATAATGGCGGTAATGGTGGGCAAAAACAACAAGGCGGCGGCCAACGCCGCGGCGGAGGCGGCCAAAAACCCGCCCTGCAACTCAGCGTTCCTGGCGCCACGATGTCTCGTGGTGCAGCAGTGCGCGCCCAGAAGCGCTCTCAGGCAGACGCCCAGAAGATCGCTAACCAGTACTCAGCAGCTAACCCGCAGCAGGTAGCAAACGCCGAGCGCCGCGCTAACTTTATTGACGACACGCCTCGGCTGAAAGTTATCGGCCTTGGTGGTATGGACGGCGGTGGCTCCAAAAACATGGTGCTGCTGGAATATATGAACGACGCGCTCGTTATCGACTGTGGTAACGACCTTGGGGTCGACTTGCCGGGCATTAACTATGGCATTGCCGACGTCGCATACCTGGAGAGCATTAAGCATAAACTCCGCGGCTACGTGATTACCCACGGCCACCTTGACCACATTGGCGGCCTGCCGCACATCGTGCCCCGCATCCCGGCGCCAATCTATGGCTCACGCTTTACTATCGGTATGGTCGAAAAAATCTTCGAGAACTTTGGCTTGCCAATGCCCGAAGGTTTTGTAAACCAAACGATCACCATGAACGAAGAAACCCACGAACGCCTCAAGATCGGGCCGTTCTTTGTGGAGCTGGTGCGCATTACGCACTCTATCCCTGGTTCAACCTGTGTTGTAGTAGACACGCCTGTTGGGCGCATCATCAACACCGGCGACTTCCGCTTAGACCCTAACCCGCTTGACCACGAACGCAGCGACACCGCCCGTTTGATGGAACTTGGAAACGAAGGCGTGCTGCTGCTTATGAGCGACAGTACCACCAGCGACCGCCCTGGCCGCACCCCGTCAGAAAGCACCATTGAACCGACATTCGTCGACCTCTTTGGCCGCTCACCAGGACGCGTGTTTGTCGCCTTGTTCTCGAGCAACATTAACCGTATCCAGATGCTCGTGAATGCCGCCACCCAGCATGGCCGCAAAATCGCCATGGATGGCCGCAGCATGATGAGCACCCTCGAAGTGGCGGTAAAGCTCGGCATGATCCGTATTCCAAAGGGTACATTCGTACCTATCGCTAATGTTGCCAACCTCAAGGACGAAGAAATCGTCGTTATCAGCACCGGTGCACAAGGTGAACCAAGCAGTGCCTTGCAGCGCATGGCTAGCGGCGATCACAAATATGTCAAGCTCAAGCCGCAAGACACGGTGATCCTGTCTGCGACACCAATCCCAGAGAGCGGCAACGACAAACTCATCGGCGACATGGTCGACAACCTGATGAAATCAGGCGTCCACGTCTTCCGTCACGATCACCGCGACGTTGACGGCTGTGGTCCGTTGCACGTTTCCGGCCACGCCAGCATGGACGAATTCGGCGAAATGATCGAAATGACCAAGCCGAAGTTCTTCATGCCTATTTACGGCGCCTACCGCTCCAAGCACTACCACATCGAAAAAGCCGTTGAAGTCGGCGTTCCACGCAAGAACTGCATTAACACCGAAAACGGGCAAGTGGTAGCCTTTACCGAAGACAAAATGGAAACCATTGGCGAGGTGCCGCACGGTACCATCCTGGTTGACCAAACTGGTGCTCTAGTGAACAGCATTGTGGTCAAAGACCGCGTATTGCTGGCCGAAGAAGGCCTGGTAGCCGTTGTACTGACCGTTGATAAAAAGAACGGCAACCTGCTGACCAGCCCAGACATCATCAGCCGCGGCTTCATATACATGCGCGACAACGAAGACCTTATGAATGGCCTACGCACCGAACTGCGCCGCGCCGTAGGCCAACGCTTCAAGCGTGTTGACCTCGACCGCTTTAAGGTTGAACTCAAAGACCACATTACACACTATCTGTTTGAACAAACCCAGCGCAGTCCGATCGTTATCCCAGTGGTTAACGTGATTGGCGGCGGTAAGGGCGAAGGCAAGCCTGGTCAGCCTCAAGGCCAAGGCGGCTCACAAGGCGGCAATCCTGGCGAAGCAGAGAAGACCCCGGAGCAGGTTGCAGCCGAGCAGCAGCAGCGCTTCCAGCGCATGCGCGAGAAGCTCCTGGGCCAAGACGCTCGCGTCGATTAGTAAGCGCAAGCTTTTTGACAATAGTTGTAATTTTTGCTATAATTGGTTTTGTAATACCCCTTATGTCTAAGGGTGGTATAATCAAAACGATATGGCCAAAAAGAAAAAATCGAACCGTCGCAAAAAAGAAGAAGAAATCACCGAGCGTTCACCGTTCTGGCCACTGGCTGGCGGCATCCTGCTGTGCGTGATAGCACTATTCTTATTGTTCGGCGGGTTTGGGACCGGTGGTCCACTGCCAAAGGGCATGTTCAACGGCGCCTACTGGGCGTTTGGATGGGCGGCATACTTGCTGCCGATCGCGTTCGTCTATTTTGCTGTTATTAAATTCGTAGCTGAAGAACACCGCATACCATTTGGCAAGGGCTTGAGCATGACCGGCATTATTGTGTTCGTATCCTGTTGGCTGATGACCGCCTTTGCCGGCAAGCAGCCTGACGGCAGCTGGGGCGGCGGCCACGGCGGACACGTTGGTCAAACTATCGGCGCTGCAGTACTCCAAGCGCTTGATACATTCCCGGCATCACTGATGTTCGGTATTTTTGTTGGTTTGTGTGTGTTTTTCGCCTTCGGGCTCAACCTTGCCGTACTGCTGAAGCTCGGTAATTTGTTTAAGCGGCCTGAACGTGACGAGTCTGAACTTGGCCAACTTAAGGCGCATGCCGAACAAAGCGGGTTCAAACTGAACGAAGGCGTGCCGGTTGAACATCACGCCAGCCGTCCGTTCGCAGCTATGAAGAACTCAGCCGAGAAACTGACGCCAGCCGATGACCACGAAGCGCTCACGCTGGCCAGCGACCCTAACTGGCAGCTGCCGGCACTCACGCTGCTTGACCAAAAGCAAGATAAAGCCGACGCCGGTGACGTCGAAGGCAATGCTAAAGCTATTAAAGAAACATTCGCCAACTTTAATATTGAAGTTGAGATGGAAGGCGCCAATGTTGGCCCGCGCGTTACCCAGTACACACTTAAGCCGCCGACTGGTGTTAAGCTAACCAAGATTACCGCCCTGGAAAACAACCTGGCGCTCGACTTAGCTGCACACTCCATCCGTATGGAAGCGCCAATCCCGGGCAAGCGGGCAGTGGGTATCGAAGTCCCGAACGTAAAAGCCGCTATGGTGCGTATCCGGTCAATTTTTGAATCCCACGACTGGGCAGAAATTAAGGGTCCGCTTGGGTTTGCAATTGGCCGCGACATTGCCGGCAAGCCGGTCGCTTTGGACCTGACCAAAATGCCTCACTTACTCGTCGCCGGTCAAACTGGCTCTGGTAAGTCGGTGATGATCAACGCTATTTTGACCAGCTTGCTGTACCGCAATAGCCCGTCGGATCTTAAGTTAATTTTGGTCGACCCCAAGCAAGTTGAATTGAAGCCATACGACGACATTCCGCACCTTTTGACGCCGGTTATTGTCGAACCAGAGAAGTGTATTAGCGCGCTGAAATGGGCTGTGGCTGAAATGGAGCGCCGCTACAAGGCGCTGGCCGACGTCAGCAAGCGCAACATCGCTGAATACAACCTCGTCAAGCAGGGCGAAGGCATGCCGTACATCGTGATTGTTATTGACGAGTTGGCCGACCTTATGATGATGGCGGCCCGTGATGTTGAAGCCTTGATTGTGCGTATTGCCCAAAAGGCTCGCGCTGTTGGTATCCACTTAGTGCTGGCGACCCAGAGGCCCTCAGTGGACGTTATTACCGGTTTGATCAAGGCCAACGTGCCAGCGCGCATCGCCTTTACTACGGCGAGCCAGGTTGACTCCCGTACGATCATCGACCAAGTTGGTGCCGAAAAATTGCTGGGCATGGGTGACATGCTATTGCTGACTGCCGACATGCCAAAGCCAAAGCGTGTTCAGGGTGCATTTATTGGTGACGACGAAACCAGCAAGGTTACAGACTTTATCCGCATGCAACGCCCGCCACAGTACGATGACGAGATCATCAGCCAACCGGTTCAGCTGAACGGCAAGGGCGGGGTAGTGGCGCCGATGGAAAGCATGGACGGTGACGATGAAATGTTCCGCGACGCTGTCCGCTGTGTTATTGAAGGCCGCAAAGCCAGCACAAGCCTGCTGCAGCGCCGCTTGCGGATTGGCTATGGCCGGGCAGCACGCTTGATTGAGACTATGGAAGAACAGGGCATTGTCGGCCCTGCTGACGGTGCGCGCCCGCGCGAGGTACTCGTCAAATCACTCGACGAAGTCTTTGGTGGTGGTGCCGAGGTTGAACCGGCCAGTGACCCTACTCCCGAAGTATAGATTTTACGCAAATTATATGGTATAATATATTGTTTTATGAGTTCTATTGAAGGTATATCAGCTTCAGTCCGTGATGCTATGCATGGTTTACCGGTTGCAGAGCTGTTACAAGCGGCCGACGTGTTGCAAGCTGGCGTTGCGGGTGTCGAGGCCGTAGGTGATGAGTCAACCGCTCCGGAGCTGCATGCGAGCATCGGGCATCTGGGCGAAGCCCAGGAAAAAGTTGGTAACGCAGCCAGCGCTATAGTTACGGCCCGCGAGCATCTGGGTGACTATCTTGAACAGATAGGCGCTACTGGCGATGCAGCACCTGCCCAGCCGATAGTCGCCGCCCGCAGTGCGGCTGCCGCTCCTATTCTGTCCGATGAGTTCCAAGCGCCACCAATATTTTATGCAGGTGAACAAGCGGGATTAGACAGGGTACCGCAAAGCATTTACGGTATGATCGGCGACGTTGTTTCAGGAGTCGTGGTATTTGATATGGTTCGTGCTGAGGCAGAAAAAGTGGCCGACCAGCGCAGGGCTGCTCACTTTAGTTTACGTACCCGTGCGCGCCAAGAGATCGTAGAGGAGGCCTTTCGGGATACACTTTCAGCATTTCTTAACAGCCCGCGAATGACCGAGATCCGCGCTCAAGCCACAGCAGTGTATGAACGCTATGACCGCATGCAAGCCCGTGGCTACGGCAGTGCTGATTCGCATTTTTCACGGCGTGCCGAAGAACTGCAGGGGGCGGTACGGCGGTATGCTTCTGGCTACTTCAATCCTTTTGATGGTCGGATGAGCAGGCACGAAATAAACACGCTGACTATGACCGCAGATGAGGTCGTCGAGGAAATGCGTCAACGGCGTGCGGCTACAGAAGCGGCTATTGCGCAAAGCGGCCACCAACGTACTACCCGGGGCACGCACAGTTTTTTGTACCAGAACACAGAAGGTGTTAGATACTCTAGTGTTTCTGTACATACAGAAGTCGCCGATGGGCATGTTGAAGAAGTCACTTTTGATAACTTCCATAGTTTTGGCGAGGAGCTCGTGTACAGCTGGGAATCGCTAGCCGTTGCCGCGCGAGAAGGAGCCCAGATTACCGATGCACAGCGTGCCGTGCTTATCCGCAAAGGTCTTATGAAAGCCGGATGGAGTAGCCGCAAACGGCAGCTGGACCCTGAGACCGAAGCTATGGTTGAGGCAATCGTTGCCTCGCCTGAACTAGCGGGTAGCCTCCCATCGAATGACCAAGAGATTAATTATCTCTTTGCAGCTACGTTGCCACCAGACTTAGCACAAAGGGTTGCAGGCCGGGGCAGGTGGTGGAATGCTAAGAACCAACCGCCTCTGCATTTGGGCGCAGTGGATGTCGATATTCGCGCTCACGACTACGACCATTGGCAAACAGTGATCCGGCTTGATACCCGGGGTTGGCCTGATGAAGACATCGACCAGCTCCTGCGCCGTTACACGTTATTTGTCCAGCATTTCCCCCGTATGGCAGCACCTACGACACGTGCCTATACCCGCTACATGGAAAATTTGCGCCGTTCGTAGGGCTAGTAGCGGTAGTGTTCTGGCTTGTATGGCCCCTTGGTGGGGATGCCGATGTAGTCAGATTGTTCTTTGCTGAGTTTGGTCAGCTTGCCGCCGAGTGCTTCAACGTGCAGTTTGGCGACTTTTTCGTCGAGTTCCTTGGGCAGGCGATAGACGCCGACGTCGTGCGGCTTTTCCCAGAGTTCGAGCTGGGCAAGTACTTGGTTGCTGAATGAGTTGCTCATCACGAATGACGGGTGGCCAGTGCCGCAACCGAGGTTCACCAGGCGGCCTTCGGCCAGCATAATGATGCGGTGGCCGTCAGGGAAGGTGTAGAGGTCAACTTGTGGTTTGATCTCTACTTTTTTGATGCCCTTCATTTGGTTGAGCGGTTCAACCTGGATTTCGACGTCAAAGTGGCCGATGTTACAAACAATGGCCGTATCCTTCATTTTCTTCATGTGGTCAAGGGTGATGATGTCCTTGCAGCCGGTGGTGGTGACGTAGATGTCACCCTCTTTAATGGCCTCTTCCATGGTAACGACTTCGTAGCCTTCCATCATGGCCTGCAGGGCACAGATCGGGTCGATTTCGGTGACGAGTACGCGGCAGCCGTAGGTGTCGAGGGACTGAGCGCAGCCCTTGCCGACATCGCCATAGCCGGCCACAACAGCGACTTTGCCAGCGAGCATGACGTCGGTGGCGCGCTTGATGCCATCGACCAGTGATTCGCGGCAACCATATTTGTTGTCGAACTTGCTCTTAGTAACAGAGTCGTTGACGTTGATTGCTGGGATTTTAAGCGTTTCGTTGGTGAGCATTTGGTACAGGTGGTGTACGCCAGTGGTGGTTTCTTCGGAAACGCCCTTGATGTCTTTGAGCATTTCGGGGTGCTTGCTGTGGACCCAGCCGGTCAGGTCACCGCCGTCGTCCAACAGCAGGTTCGGACCTTTGCCGCCCTTGAACTTCAGGGTTTGTTCGGTGCACTCCCAGTATTCTTTTTCGGTTTCACCCTTCCAGGCAAAGACCGGTACGCCGGCCTTGGCCACAGCGGCAGCAGCGTGGTCTTGGGTGCTAAAGATATTACAGGAAGCCCAGCGGACTTCGGCGCCAAGCTCAACAAGCGTTTCGATGAGCACAGCGGTTTGGATAGTCATGTGCAGGGAACCGGCAATGCGGGCGCCCTTGAGCGGCAGTTTGCCTTTGTATTCGGCGCGGATGCTCATCAGGCCGGGCATTTCTTTTTCGGCCAGTTCAATTTCTTTGCGGCCCCAGTCGGCCAGTTTGATATCTTTGACTTTGTAGTCAGCCATAATTACTCCTTTGTTAAGCTCTCTGGCAGTGCCTCCTGGAAGGCTTCCTTGTAGCGTTTAGTAACTTCACTTGTAGTAAACGAATGATTTTGAGTGCCCACAGCTTCGATGGCATAGGTCCCACACACCGCGCCAAGTTGAGCGCAGGCTTTGAGCGGCCAGTCGCGGACGTAGCCGTAGAGGAAGCCGGAACGGAAGGCGTCGCCGGCGCCGGTCGGGTCGGCAACCTTCTTGGGGGTGGCAACGCCGACGTGGATCGGCTTGGCGACTTTCGTACCTTCGATAACCGACCCTTTTTTACCCAGGGTAGTAATGACGATCGGTACGATCTTCTTAATCTCGGCGATGCTTATGCCGGCCTTTTCGCTCAGCACAGTGATTTCGTAGTCGTTTAGGATGAGTATTTCGGCAGCACGGACGCCGTCGGCCATCTCATCGCCGGGCAGGTTGCTGACCTGCTGGCCGATGTCGTAGCACAGGCGCAGTGCCCATTTTTGGCATTCTGCAACTTGGCGCTTCATGGCCTTGGGATCGTGCGGAGATACTACGACGATCGGGTTTTTATTCTTCCATGGAGCAAAGCTCAGCGCGTCGCTGTCGAACATTGCACCAGGGTAAAAACCGCCGACCTGGTTTTGGTCGGCGTCGGTAATCACATTGAATGATGCGGTGGGCAGGGCGCTTTCAAATACGTGCGCGATGTTTACACCATCGTGCGCCAGTTTTTCCATGTAGAGCAGCCCGTCTTTGCCAACCGAACCAAGTAAAATCGGTTCGTCGCCCAACAAGGCAAGTGAGTAGGCAATATTGGCGCCAACGCCGCCGTAGGCGTCTTTGAGGTCGTTCAGGAATATGGATATCGAAAGAGAATCGAGTTTTTCGGGCCGGATATGCTCGCGGTACTTGCCGCTAAAGCTCATGATACGGTCGATAGCAATCGACCCGGAGATAACTATTGGAGGTGTGTTCCGCACCCGCCTATGGTACCAGCTTGAGGCAGGTGCCACAACCGATGGCCTGTTGTGTTTTATATGTCCCGCCATAGTTTGCTCTTAAGGGGTAATTGTAGTAAAATACCTCTGTTATTAATTAACCTGCGTGTGGAGGGATCCGCATGCATCCGTCGCTAAAACGGCGTGATTCCAAAGGGAGGACCAATGAACCAGTACGAAATCGCAGTACTGTACCACCCAGATCTCGAAATTGATCTGGACAAGCCGACTGCTAAAGTCGAAAAAATCTTTACCGACAACAAGGGTAAAGTAGTAAACGCCGACAATTGGGGCAAGCGCAAGCTGGCATACCCAATTAAGAAAAACGAATCTGCTGTGTATGTTATTTACACCGTAGAGCTGCCAGCCGAGGCTGTCCGCAAAGTTGAAGGCATCTTGAACATTACCGACGAGGTAATCCGCTTCTTGATCACTCGCCCAGACCTCAAGGCTATCGCCAAGGCAGAAGCGCTGAAGGCCGAAAAGGCTAAAAAGGCAGCTGAGCGCGGCGAAACTGTTGAAGAAAAGAACGAAGAGTAGTTAGCATAAGCAGGCGTAGGGCGATTGCCCTAGCCTAAGGAGGGTAAAAACTATGGCACGCAGTGTCAACCAAGTCATCTTACTGGGGAACTTAACGCGGGATCCGGAACTCCGGCAAACGCCAAGCGGCCAGAGCGTCGTCAGCTTTAGTCTCGCACTGAACCGGGCTTACAAGAGCCAGAGCGGTGAGTGGCAAGAAGCAACCGACTACATCGACATCGTCGCCTGGGGCCCACTGGCTGAACGCGTATCACAATACCTGACCAAAGGCCGCCGTGCCTTGGTACAGGGCCGTTTACAGAGCCGCACCTGGGAAAAGGACGGCCAAAAGCACAGTAAAGTAGAAGTGCTGGCCAACGACGTAACATTCGTCGACAGCCGCGGTGGTGAAGGCGGAACCGGCGGTGGCAGTAGCTACGGCGGTAACGAAGGTGGCGACGGCGGGGCTCCAAGCAGCCCGAGCAGCAAGCCCGCACCAGCTCCTAAGAAAAAAGATGACGTCGTTGTCGACGACATTGGCGACGAGCCAATCAACCTCGATGACATCCCATTTTAATTAACCAAGGATTCATAACTTATGGCAAAGATTTTTAAACACAAGACCGACGTCCCGTACTTCGACTACAAAGACGTTAAAACGCTGCAGCGTTTCGTAAATGTCTACGGGCAGATTGAAACCCGCAAAAAGACCGGCCTGACCGAGAGTCAGCAACGCCGTTTGGCAACCGCTATCAAGCGCGCTCGCCACATTGCACTGCTACCTTTTGTTGCTAACAATTAGTAAGCTAGAAGGGTGAAGCAAAAGTCACCATTCGAACTCGCTAGTGACCTGCAAGGCCAGGTACGGCGGATCGTATCCGCCTTTGACGTCGACAGTTTGCCGGCGGCAGAGCGAACGCTCCTGTTGCTCCTAAGGCGGCTGGCAACTGATGTGCGATTGGACATCAGGGCTTACGGCACAGCCGAAACAGCCGCCGAGCAGCAACGGTTAGCCCGCGAAATGCGTGAGCGCCTCAAGCAGTTGGATGAAGCGATTCTGCAGGCCGGCAGCCTCAACCTTATGGGAGCGGCCGATGTCGCCCAACTGTCGGCAACAACTCAACAACTAATGTCAGATTTATAGGAGGAGTGATGGCACTAAGCATTACTGATCTCAAAAAAGGTACGATTTTCCAACAGGACGGCGTGCCATACCGCGTGGTTGAATACTCGCAAAAAGTGATGGGCCGCGGCGGTTCAATCGTGAACGTTCGTATTAAAAGTTTGCTCGATGGCAAAGTACTCGAGAAGACTTTTAAAGGTAACGAACAAATCGATAGTGCCGACGTAGGCACCCAGAACGTGCAGTACCTATACAACGACGGCACCACGTTCCATTTTATGAACGAAGACACCTTCGAGCAGTTCGAAGTTCCAGCCGACCTCGTGGGCGACGGCGCCGGCTACATGAAGGAAGGCGACACACTGCAGCTGCAGTTTTTCGACAACCGCCCGATTAACGTTGAACTGCCTAAGAACGTTCCGCTCAAAGTTACCTACGCCGAAAGCGTGGTAAAGGGCGATACCGCCAACGCAGTCACCAAGGACGCCACACTCGAAACCGGCATCACCATCCGCGTGCCAGCGTTTGTAAAAACCGGCGACCTTATTTCGGTAGACACCGCGACCGGCGCTTACCGCGAACGCGTTAAGGAATAATATGAAGCAGCGGCTCGACCAAGCAGTAGTGGGCAGGGGGCTGGTCGTGTCGCGTTCACAGGCCGAGAGCTGGATCCGGCTCGGCAAAGTGCTGGTCAACGGCCATGCTCAAACCAAAACCGGCTTTATGGTAGATAGCACTGCGGCTATCGAACTCGTGGCGTCCGAACAGTACGTTAGCCGGGCTGGACTCAAACTGGCATCTGTTGCGCAGGCGCTTAAGCTCGACTTTAAGGGCAAAGTCATGTTGGACGTGGGCAGCTCCACCGGCGGTTTTACCGATTACGCCCTGCGGCGCGGGGCCACCAAAGTCATTGCCGTAGAAGTTGGCACCGACCAACTGCACCCCAGCCTGCACGGCCATCCGCAAATAGAACTGCACGAGCAGACCGATATCCGGGACATGCACGAACTGTCGAGCACGCCAGACATTGTGGTGATCGACGTGTCGTTTATTTCGCTCCGTGATATCCTGCCGCATGTCGCGGACCTGAGCAGCAAGCAAACCGTCATCGTCGCCATGGTTAAGCCGCAATTCGAAGCACAGATGTCGAGTCTCAAGCACAAGGGTGTCATAAAGAACGACCGTATGCGGCGCGATATTCTGAAAGATTTTGAATCGTGGGCGCGGCAGTATTTTGTCGTAATCGACAAAGCAGATTCAGAAATTGCTGGCTCCAAAGGTAATTTGGAGCGATTTTACAAACTCCAAAAAGGTTGAGCTTATAACCGTTACAGTGCTACACTCCTGATATGTACTTCAAAAGCCGTGTCGAGGCCGGCCAAAAACTCGCAGAACAAATAATCAAAAAATATCAGGGACAACGCTGCGCCGTTATCGCACTGAGCGACGGCGGGGTAATGGTTGGTGCGCAGATCGCCATGCAGCTGCACTGCGTGCTCACGATGCTGCTTTCTGAACCGATTGAACTGCCGCGCGAGCCAGACGCTATCGCCGGGATCAACCAGGATGGTTCATTCAGCTACAACAACACCTATTCGCCCGGTGAACTCGAAGACCTAATTGGCGAATACCACAACCTTATTGAGCAAGAAAAAATGCAGAAAATGCAGGACATGCAGCACCATTTGCACGGGCACACCGGCTTGATCCGCAAGGACCTGCTGCGTGAGCACAATGTTATTTTGGTGTCGGACGGCCTGAGCAATGGCTTCTCGCTCGATATTGCTGCCGAGTTTCTCAAACCCATACACGTCAAAAAATTAATCGTGGCTACGCCATTTGCCAGTGTAAAAGCGGTCGACCGGATGCACATTTTGGCCGACGAAATCTTTTGTTTAAGCGTGCTGGAAGATTACATCACCACCGATCACTACTACGACACCCAAGACGTGCCCACACACGAAAAGGTCGTTAAGACCATCGAACAGATCGTAACGCACTGGAAAGAAGAGCCAGTTGCTAAGCCAGAATCCTAAGCCAGGTACTTTTGTAGTTTTTCGATATCTTTGAGCGTGATCGTTGACTGTTTGCTGGTGAGCAGGCCTTGGCGTTCCAGGGCGGACAGTTCACGGCCAGTGGTCTCGCGCGTGGCGCTAATAGAGCTGGCAATGTCCTGGTGACGTAACGGTACCTCGAGTACCAAGCCGTCGGCAGTCTCTTTGCCAAAGCGGCGGCCCATGCTTAATAGGAACGAAACCAGGCGTTCCCGCACGGTGCGGTATTCCAGGTTTATGATCCGTTCAGAGTGCATGCGGTACATATCGACAAGCATATCTACCAAGGGTAAGGCGGCGGAGGGGTTGGTGCGGACGAAATCTGTGAACAGTTCGCGGGGGATCTGTAACAGTTCAGTTTTGGCAAGGGTAGAGTAGATGATGTGCCGGTCTTCACCAGTTACTGCCCATGTCAGGCCAAGGATTTCGCCTGGCTTACGGATGATGAGCAGGTTTTCCTCGCCGTATTTGGTGATGTCGTAGGCTTTAACAAGCCCACTTAAGATGTAGTACACGCCATTGGGCACACTACCAGGGCGAATTACGAATTCGCCTTTCTCATACACCAGCCTTGTTCCTTGGTGGAACAGATTGACGAGTGCCGCAATTTGGCCATCGTTCGTCAACATACTCTTGCATTATCTCATAGGTGTTATCAAACAGCAATCATGTGATTAAGATCGCATTGGACGTGTGACGAACATTGCCGCGGGCAGTGCCCTGTTTCTTTTATGATAAGAGTACTAGCAAGGTGATGCTAGAGAAAAGGGAGGACGGATGATTACACTAGCAAACGTCGAAGAGCAGCTCAAAAAAGCAGGCTGTAACTTCCGATTCTGGGGAAGACCAGAGGTCCGAGAACTGGCAAATATACTAATGCAAGATGAAATTATTGCAGGCTGCGTCAATGGCCGCTACGAGGGCGGGTTCGCGCTGCTCTGCGTGACTAACCACCGCATGCTGCTGGTCGACAAAAAACCAATGTTCCTGACACTCGAAGATATCCGATTCGACATGATTTCCGAAATCGACTACAGCGCCCACTTACTGGACGCCACAGTACACATTCAAACGCCGAACCACAAGCTGACCTTTAATAGCTGGAGCCAACACCGCCTGCGCCAAATACTCAACTATACGCAGCAACGAGTCATGGAAATCCGCCAGCACTACATGATGCAACAGTTCCAGCAACAGCCCCAGCCCAACCCGCAGTACAGTGCGTCGCTGGTGGGAGGGTTGGCAATGCAGGGGAATGGCCCGCAACAAACAGCAGTACCAATGGCGCCATACCCCAACCCGTACACAAAAACGCCGCTACTCATGCGCAGGCGCCGTTACCCTAAGTTCTACTAGGCGGGAACCTAGAACCGGGTTCTAAAACTAGACGTTAAAGCGGAAGTTGACGATGTCGTCGGGCTGCATGGTATACGTTTTGCCCTCGGTGCGAACTTTGCCGGCAGCCTTGGCGGCTTGTTCTGAGCCAGCGGTCATAAGATCCGGGTAGCTGACGATTTCGGCCGCGATAAATCCCCGTTCAAAATCACCATGGATAACCCCGGCGGCCTGCGGCGCAGTGTAGCCTTTTTTTATCGTCCAGGCCCGCACTTCGTCGGCGCCGGCTGTCAGGTAGCTTTGCAAGCCGAGTACGTCGTAGGCAGTGTGAATAAGCTGCACGAGCCCTGATTCAGTCTGACCATAGCTTTCGAGTAGTTCGCTGGCGTCAGCTTCGTCCAATCCGCGCAGCTCGCTTTCGAGCTGGGCGCATACGAACAAGGCGCGGGCCGGGGCCACCAAGGCACCAAGTTCTGCCTTACGCGCGTCATCTTGCAGCCCGGCTTCGTCCAAGTTAAACAAGTATATAACCGGCTTGGCAGTCAGTAGGTGCAGATCTTGCAAGTGCTCGAGTTCCAGGTCGTCAACGCTGGAGAGTGGTTGATTGTCGTTGAGCAGGTCATGGGCGCGCTGCAGGGTATCGAACTCCGGGCGCAGCTTGGGGTTGGCCCGTGATTCTTTTTCTAGCTTGGGCAGGCGTTTTTCAACAGTCTGTAAGTCGGCAAGTACCAGCTCGGTGTTGATGACTTCGATGTCCTTTTTGGGGTCGTGGTCGTCATCGACGTGGATGACGTTCGGGTCGGCAAAGGCGCGCACCACTTGTACGATGGCATTGCAGGAGCGGATGTGGCTCAGGAACTGGTTGCCCAGGCCTTCACCTTTGCTAGCCCCGGCCACAAGCCCGGCAATATCCACGAAAGTAACTGTTGCTGGCACGATTTTTTTGGTTTGGTAGAGTGCCCCGAGCTTAGCCAGCCGCGGGTCAGGGACTGGCACAATGCCAGTGTTGGGCTCGATAGTGGCAAACGGGTAATTGGCCGCCAGAATGTTGTTATTGGTCAGGGCGTTGAATAGTGTTGACTTACCGACGTTAGGCAGGCCGACAATGCCGATTTGAAGCGAACTCATATGTGCCTATTCTAACAGAGGTAGGCAGTATCGCAAAACGACCAATGAGCTGTTGCGAAATCTATTTGCCGCTGCGGTGGAGCGCGTCGTGTACAAACACGACTGCCCAGATGGCAAATAGGGCAATAAAGAGCCGCTGGATAGCACCTCCGGTGCTCGGCACCAGGTAACTCAGAATTGGCCCAAGTGTTACGAACGCGATAATGCTCCAGCCCAGTAATAGGCGTCGTATGTCGCGCCTTGAACCGGCGTGCTCAATTCGTAGCCAGAGGAGGGTACTAACAATAAAACCGCCAGTGTTCACAAAACTGGCTACGCCGTGCAACGCAATAGACATGTTGATTGTGCGGAGCGCCTCAACGAGGTTGCCGTTGAACACAAATCCGACAGGGAGCGAAACGACCGCGGCGATGATTGCCCCAACGGCTGATATTCCGAACCAAGCGATCGCCCATCGCCAGTGCTTTGTAAAAGGCCGGTGGCGGACAAGCAGGTACGCTGTCAGCCCGACAAACAATAATCCAGACACCACATCCAGGATATTAAAAATTCCAGCGTTCGGCTGGCCGGCCTCACCCAGAACGCTTACCAGCCCATGAAAGGCATAGGGCGCATTAAGCCATATGGCGAGCGGGAAGGAAGCGTAGGCTAGCCCGGCGAGGAGCGCGACAAGTACCGGCAAGCGGTGACGGCGGCGCGGCGTAACATAGGTGGTAGCTTGGTTGAGCGCTGCTACGGTCCGCATTAACTGTTGCGGCCCGCCTTGGTAGTAGATATATCGCGCCTGCCATTCTGGCGAAAATTTACTTTTGAACTGTTCTAGGCCACCAAATGAGTAATAGCGACTGCCGAGCCACTTGACTACTTTTAGTGCTTTTTCGTACAGCGTTGCGTCGTCACGCTTTTCGATACCGGAAAGCGGGGAAAGGCCTAGGTTAAGTGTTTTGCGCCCCCGTGCGTGCAGGTGCAAAATCGATTCGAGCAGCAGGAAGTGCATGCTGACCGACGAGACACCAGGCGTGTAACGCATGTGGTCGATGCTGGCTACGCTATTGCGGTAGGTGGGGATGAAGTTGACGTAGGCGACAGGTTTGTCGTGCTGCATGAGCACTGCCTGATGGCACTGGGCAAGATAGCTGTCGTCAAAATACCCCATCGTAAAGGTGTATTCGCGCCGGTTGCCATGGGTCAGCCAGGTATCAGAAATATGCCGGAGCGTCGCGAGCTGTGACGTCGTTAAGGGCGGCGGCCAAAATTGGACCGACAAGCCTTCCTTAGCGGCTTTGTTTCGTACGTAGCGGAAGTGTTTGTTGCGTTCGTTATCGCGCTTGAAGCTGTTGATGTCGACGAACGCCTCATTGCCAATGAACAGACGGTTCATAGAAAGCTCGCGCCCCAATAATTGATCGTATTGGTCGCCAGCGTGAATCACGGCAACCATCCAGTCGTTCTGTTCGCAGAACTCCATAAAGTTTTTCATGAGTGTGGGTATTTGTACGGCGCTGCCAGTCGGACCGTCCAACACGAGTGCGACACCCTGTTTTACGGTATAAGCAATAAAACTATCTCCATGGAAAAAGAAATGTTTGTCGGCTGGCCAAATTTTGAAAAAGTCTTCGCAGGAATCGCTGTACGTTTCGAGGAGTGCAGCAGCGCGGTTGACGTCGTGCGAGTTGGGTTTGAACCGGAATCGGATCGGCCGGAACAGACTTGCCAGCGCCAAGAGAACGGCCGTGATTCCGGCTATACGCAACGAATCGATAATGCCAACATCTTGGCGGGTTAGCGGGGTAAGGGTTGGGTTAGGAAGCCCGACCAGCCAGCGCGCCGTAAAATTTAATGATTGGCCGGTGGTGTATTCCCGGCCAAAGTCCCGCTGGTCGATAAAACTAAAAGCGACGAGGCCAAAAAGCAGCGCAGCACCAATGAGGGCACCCGCAAGTAGTAATCCTTGCCGTAGGCTGGCTTGGTCGCTTCTAACGGTAAAGTCTTTTTTGTGCGGCAAGAGGATCACCAAGGTGACAAAATAGAGCGCCAGCAGGGGCGGGCTGCGGAAGTATAGCGACTCGGTGCCGATAAGGACCGTGAGGCTGAGGATGGCAATATAATATGCGCGCTGTTTCCGTTTAGCGAGCTGCCCACCGATGTAGAACAATAGTAACCCGACAATGATCGCCACAATATTAGAGAGGCGGTCGGGATCTATGGGGAGAAAGGATTCAATCCGTTCAGGTAAATGTTTAATAGGCACGCTAAGGAGCGCTACCAGGCCCGAAATACGGGCAAGCCATGCTGCGCGGTGCGGGAAAGATCGGACAATCTTAAGCGCGCCGATCGGGGAACTCATGCGTCGTATTATACCTGGCTTTTAAGCCGCATTTCGCATATAGTACCCGTAGGTAAGCGTAAACATTATGGGTGAGACATTCCAACCCTACACCAACTCAAAGAAGTGGTTCGTCGGTATAGGCGTAGTTTTATGTATCGCGGTTGCCGCGTTAGTAATATATTTTGCCTTTATCCACAAACAGCCTAAGCCGGCAGCGGCCCCGTATAACGCCCACCGTGAACAAATCAATTCACTTGAGCGCCAGACAGTGCCGACTGATCCGTCACAGCAGCTGTCGTACTACAGTCAGTTGGCTCAACATTACGAAGATTTAAATAACCGGGACGATGCCCTCAAGAACTACTTGAAGGCACAAAAGGTTGCCGACGATAACAAATTAACACAGATTGCATTCTACATGCCGATCGCCAACCTCTATAAGCAGCGCGGAGACAAGACTAACGCCAAGATGTATTTTGAGAAAGAGATCGGCTACTTGAACCAATTTGTAGCTGAGCACCCCGAACAGGCCACCAGTATCGGCCAGACGATAACAGCCGTTGAGGAGCAAATAAAAGAACTATGAGGTTACGGGCGGGCGCCATCCTAAAACTAAGTTTGCTGGCGGCGGTTTGCTGCCTGGGACTTTCTGTTGGGCATGCTTCTGCAGCGACCAATGACGGCCCTGACCAAGGGGATTTTAGTGAGAGTACCCGCTACGGCAGTTCGTATCCGGGGCAAGACCGTACGGTGGATTACACGGTAGCGACGAGTGCCTACAACACTATTTTGACTAACACGCTCAACGTGTATTTGCCCGCGGCTAGTGGTACTGTCGTGGTGCATGACCCGAATATTTGTTACGGCACATTCCGTAACGGTGGCCGTAACTATGACCAAATTGACGACGGCACCGGCGCGAACTGGGGCAATGCCGTAAGTTTTTCGATGAATGGTTCAACGCAGTGGGGCTACTTCGACAATGCCGGCACTTGCGACAGTCCGACTCTTACGTTTAACCTGAGCGGCGCCTCGATCGATTTGAGCACCGGTATGTACAAATACACGCTGAATGTCGTTGCTAATGCTGCTGGCGACAAGTATATGGACACCTACTTTCTGACATCACCAGCAGGTTCCTATATATCCCAGGACAGCTCGCAGTCGACTTCGGCTTTTGGTTTGAACGAGACGTCGCCTATTCCGGCGGGGGACAACCCTACGAATGTCCAAGTGCAGCCAAACCCATATAAAGATTATTGGAACGGGATTATTCGTTTTGGGCCTGACTGTACCGTCACAACGCCAACTGTCACAAAGCGGATCGAAATATTCGACGACGACAACCACAATAACTGGGACGTACAGCCGCAGCCGTTCTTGGTTAGGTTGCAGGAATTCAGCAGGGCAGGTGTGTATCAGCGCGACGTGACGCCGACAATTACATTACCGGATGGCGGCGGTACGTCTGGTACCGTAGCTGGAGGCTGGTACGACATATTTGGTGGCGGCAACGCCCACCGCATATTCCTCGACTACACCTTGAATAAAGACATGGTCTACCAGTGGCAGGTCGACAGCGTCTTCTACGACAACACACTGCAGTTTAAGATCCCATTCGACAGTATTTATTATTATCGCGCCTGTCAGACCGGCAATTTTAACCTGCAGCCAAACATTAACGTCACCGTCAACGGCGGCGCGAGCGCGGGGAATGTTGCTGAAGTGAACGATACTGTGGCCTTTACATATGCCGTGAATAATACCGGTTCGACCGGCAGTGTATCAGTTACCTGTAACATATATGGCAAGGTGTATACCGGGTATCAGTCGGTGCCGGCACCGCCGGATTCAAGCTCGGATGCGGGGTACGTGCCTCCAGGCACAGGCTGCCCGCGGGCTTTCCCCACGGGCAACACAACACTGGTTACTGAAACGATTCCTGCCTCCACAGGCAACCGCACTATTTGTCGGGCGCTTTGGGTGAACCCTTCAACGACTGGCGGGACATCGAAAGGTACAGAAGTTTGTGTACTCGTAACAAATAAGCCATACCTCCGCGCCTACGGTGGTGACGTATCGGCTGGCAACGGCTTTAGCAGCGGTACGGGCAGTACCTGCACGATAAACAGCGAAGCAGCTGTCGTGGGTTGGAATAAAGAAAGTGCCGGAAGTTTTGCCGGCGCAGGCGCACAGTTTGCCGTGTATGCCCTGGACCAGATTTATGATGTGGCAACTGCTCTTGGTAATACCGGCGGTGCACCCGCGGGCAGTGGTTTGGCCTTTACTAATACCACGCCCAGCGGCGGCAACTTTGGCGGTACTGTCGGCTCGCTCCCTTGTATAAGTGACTATTACGGATTAGCCCCCACTACCGCAGCTTTGACTGTCACCGACCTAGGTTCAGCCAGCTTGGTGACTGGTGCATATAACAAGACAGGGCCGGTAACGCTCAGCGGCACGCTTACGGCCGTGAAGCGGGTGAGTATCTATGTGCTCGGCGATGTGATTATCAACAATAATATTACTTACCCAGCCAGTTGGACGTCGGGCGACGCGCCACTCGTCGAAATTGTAGCCAAAGGCAATATATATGTGGGGAGTAATGTTACGCAGCTCGATGGCGTATACATAGCCCAGCCCAGCGGAGCCTCCGGCGGCACGATCTACACCTGTTCAACAGGCGCAGCCGCGGTTGCTACCAACCTGTTAGCATCTACCTGTGGGAGTAAACTGACGATCAACGGCTCGTTCATAGCGAACCAGGTCCAATTCCTCCGGGCAGCAGGCAGCGTAGCCCAGAGTAGCGCCGGTGAAACGTCGGCCGCCTCCAAAGCTGCAGAAGTATTCAACTATGGTCCGGCCGCCTGGATGCCGTACCCGCCCGGCCTAGCTAATACAACCGACTATGATTCAATCAATAGTTTACCGCCCATACTGTAATGAGGTACACTAAAACCATAACCATTGGAAGCACATGAAGACTGTAGTTGGCGGAGACCCGGTTCAGAAACGACGTATGACGCTGTGGGTTGTTGCAGGGATTATTTTGGTCGCGCTGTCGATTGTCGGCGGGGTAGTGCTGCTCATGACCAAAGGGCAACCAGGCAACGAAGCCCAGCCTGCAGCCGCAGCTGAGCTGCCTGCTTCTGCCAGTAAAGCCCAGGATTTAGCTGCAAGTGGCGACTACGCCGCTGCTCACAAACAGATCACAGATACGCTCAGCAAGCCTGGCCTTTCTAATAGCGACAAGTATGCGCTCTACTACCAGCAAGGGGTTACGTATCAGAACGAAAACAAGCCTCAGCAAGCGATCGACAGTTTCAAACAGGCCGAGGCTATTCAAGCTACACAGAGCCTTGAAACTTCTATCGGTGATTCCTACGTACAACTGGGCGACAAAACTCAGGCAATCGCGTATTACAGGAAAGCCATTGACCTTATCCCAACAGCAGGTAACCCGGTTGCTGGTGATGATAAATCAGCGCTTGAACAGAAAATTAGCGACCTAGGGGGCCAGCAGTGAGTCGGCGTTATATTCGTCCGCTGATGGTTATTACCGGTTTAGCGGTGGCTGGTTTCCTCTTTGGATACGGTGTTATTGCCAACGCCTGGCCGGTACACGGCCGTCAGCCGTATCACGGTTACTTCACGAACACCTACGACGACCAAGGTACGTTCGTACTACCGAATAAATATAGCGGTGGTTGGGCTATTCCTACTTCTACCAACAGCCCGGGTCCATTTATTAGCCAGATCAAGAACGACCTAGCCAGCGGATCGACACAAGAAAAAACCGGTGCCGCCTTTATTATCCAAACGATGATCGGTAACGCGACCAATAAACCGCCGACTGCCGCGCAGGTAGCTGACTGGGAAGACCGCGTTAATGATGCGTCGATTAGTTGGAATATTAACTACTGTTACACCATTAACAGCTATTACCAGGGGACTAGTTCCGGGCCGAACCCGGCCGATGACGCCTTTTACTCGAACAGTGGTTGTGCACCAGCAATCGTATTCCGTGACAGCTCCGGAGCCATTGTATACGCGATTCGCCGCCAGTGTGCTAACCCGGTGGGTAATGGTAATATCGGGTCGCTCGAAAAAAGAAATAATTTCAATATGACTGGGCGCACTACTGTGTCGAACGCTAGTCCTAAGCCTGGGCAGTCGGTGACGTTCCACCACTATGTAAAGAACAACGGGCCAGATAGTGCATCAGCAGTGTGGTGGGCGACATTTAATGCGAGTACTGGCGGCGGACTTGCCAGTGGTGGACCCAACTCGTATGCTGCGGGTCAGGAAATTAACGTTAATAATGAGACATTTACTGTACCCGCCGGCACGCTGCCAAACACCCAGTACTGCCGGAACGTTGGATATGACCCGATTAACGGGGCAGGGGCTCGCAATGGCCGCGGAGCGGTCGTGTGCGCCAAGGTACCCTACGACTTTGGGCTAACACCCAGTATTAACATTGTAGTTAACGGAACCGCACCAACGAGTAGTTTCGCAGAAGTGGGCGACAAGATCGACTTTGTATACTCTGTGAATAACGTCGGGACGACTGTCAGTATGACCACAACTTGTACCATTAACGGCAAAGCATACAATGGCTACCGCACAGTGCCCGCACCGCCAGATTCGTCATCTGACCCAGGGTATGTACCCCCAGCCACAGGCTGTCCGCGGACCTTCCCGCTTAATTCCAATACCACCCTTGCCACCGAAACAATTGCCTCGGTACCAGGCACGTCAGCCAATAAAACACTTTGTCGCGCATTGTCCGTTAATCCTTCGAGCCCGACAACAGGCGCCAAAGCAACTGAAGTATGTATCTCTATCGCAAATAAACCATACCTGCGTGTATATGGCGGGGATGTGTCTGTCGGCAATGGCTTTTCGACCTCGCCCGGTACCTGTGTAAGCAACAACCAAGCTGCAGTTGTCGGCTGGAATAACGAAAGTCCGACATTCTCTGGCGCAGGCGCCCAGTTCGCCACATACGCCCTCAGCAAAATTTACGATTCGGCAACGGCCCTCGGCAATACCGGCGGTGCACCCGCGGGCAGTGGTTTGGCGTTCGGTAACAAGACGCCGCTCGGTGGCACATTTGGCGGCAACTTTGGTACTGTGCCGTGCGCCAGTGATTACTACGGCACAAAGGGAACGACCACCAATACCGCCAGCCCGGTTAATGTCGCCACACTCGCGACAGGCTCGTACACCGGTACTGCACCGGCAGGCCAAGCGGTCCAAATTGGTGGCCAGCTGCCTGGCGGCGGACGGAAAGTCGTCGTGTATGTAAACGGCAACGTGCTCATTACCGGCAATATCAAATACCCGGGAGCCTGGACTGCAGATCAGCCCCCAATGTTTGAGCTGATAGCTAAAGGCAACATATATATTAGCCAGAATGTGACCCAACTTGATGGCATCTATGTAGCACAGCCCAGTGGGGCAGCCGGCGGCATTATTTACACCTGTGCAAACCCAGGGTTACCGGCGACTGCGGTCACCACCACCGGCGGCAATGTGTTCACGAACTGTAAGAATCAGCTCATAATTAACGGTTCATTCGTGTCCACTTCGGTGCAGTTCCTGCGCGTTAATGGGACACTCCGGCAAAGCAGCGCCGGCGAAAAGGGTGACGCAACTGGCCACGCCGCAGAAGTCTTCAACTACAGCCCAGCACTATGGATGGCTATGCCGCCCGGATCAAGCACTATGAATGACTACGACTCGATTACCAGTCTGCCTCCGATTTTATAAGGGTTGGATACCCGACCAGGGCTAGCTAAACACAACACTATGACAGAACAACAGGTGCAAGTCGGTGAAGGGGGGAGTGGCAGAAAAGGCGCTCGCTGGCAGCTTGTGCTGACGCTTGTAGTGGTTGCGATTGTTGCCTTGGGGGCTGGGGCTTTAGTGCACTGGATGCAGACCCGTAACAATAAACCGATATCGGTGAATACAGCGCCCCATGCGCCCGACTCGGTACTCGATGCCCGTAGTTTGCTTGCCTCCGGTAAGCCGGACGAAGCCAATAAGCAAATCGACAGCGCTCTTGCCAATAAACCCCTTAGTAACGACGAGCGGTATTTGCTCTATGTTGAAAAGGGCCGAGTGGCTATCGATAAGGGTGATTACCAAGCCGCGGCAGATGCCTACGCAAAGGCATGGGGCATTAAACAAACGTTCGAAGTCGCCCGTAAACTGGGTACAACTTGGCAGCAGTTGGGCGATAACGCCAAGGCAGTCGACTACTATAAGAAAGCAATCACGCTCGACCCTAAAGACAGTCCAACGTACGATTCAGACAACAGGACGCTGCAGCAAATGATTGACTCGCTGGGGTCTGGCCAATGAAACGGCTTATTATCATTGCAAGTATACTTGTCTCAGGTTTTGTAGTTGGGTATAAGGCGTCAGCCGTGCACGCATATTACGGGCAAAGCCCTGGGCAAGGGTACTTTAGCGGCAGCGGTTCAGATACATCCGGCTGGGAAGTGTTAAACGTATCATGTTCAACCGGCGGCGAGTACGGCCCATACAACTACAACAACGGTAATACGTACTGTAATGCGATTCCTCGGGACCTGAACAGTGCGGGTGAGTTTATCGCTTTCATTGAAGGACGACTGGCAAACGGCATACCGAATGGTAGCTATGGCTTTAGTACCGGCACATACGGTGACCCGCGTGCAAAAACCGGCGCTGCGGTGATCGTACATACGATGCTCGGCACGCCGACTGGCCAACGTAACCGGCCACCTACAGCCGCGCAGCTGGCTGCGTGGGAGGATCTGGTGAATGACTACGCTGCCGCCGGCAGAATAAACTGGAATACCCAGGCATATACGTTTGGCGTTAACAGCTTATACCAGGGAACCGACAATACGCCTTCTCCGAACGACGTGACTTTTTATGCCGCTTCTGTCGACGGCGCTTCAATCGTATTCACCGCCCCTAATGGTGCCCAATACGCCGTCCGGCGGGAATGTGGCAACCCGGTTGGTGGTACCTCTTTGCCGCAGCTTGCTAATTTCAGCACTTCCGGCCGCGTCACCGTCAACAATTCCACGCCGCGGCCGGGTGACACCATCCAATTCCAATATTATGTGAAGAATAACGGGCCAACCGATACCTCGCCAACACCTATTTGGTGGGTGGCGATTAACACCGCGAATGGTGGGGCAGTCGGCGGCGCGGCCAGCAGTGGCACGTACGCTTCCGGCCAGGAAAAGAACGTGTTTACCGAAAATTACACCGTCCCGGCAGGTACGGCGCCGAATACTCAGATATGTAGGCAGACGGGGTGGGACCCGGTAAACAGCAGCGGGGCGCGCGACGGGCGCAGTGCCATTGTTTGCGCCACGGTCAGATATGACTTTACGCTGACGCCCACGATTAACATCGACATAAACGACGGGGCAACCACCGGCAGTGCTGTCGAGGTAGGGGATAAACTCGAGTTCATCTACGCCGTCAATAACGTTGGCACGACGGTAAGCATGAATACTGCATGCACAGTGTACGGCTTATCTAAAACCGGCTATGCCGTTGTACCAACTCCTAATGACCGTACGTCAGACGTTGGTTTTGTGCAGCCTGCCACAGGCTGTCCGCGGACATTTCCGGCCAATGCCAATACCACGCTTGTAACCGAAACGATTGCTGCGGTGCCAGCTACGAGTCTTAATAAGACACTATGCCGCACATTGTTGGTCAACCCAGCTAACCCGGCCGGAGCCGATGCTACGGCCGAGGTCTGTGTGGCGGTTACTGCCAAACCATATCTGCGGGTCTATGGCGGCGATGTATCAGCGGGCAATGGTTTTGCCAGCGGGGCAGGGTCCAGTACTTGCTCGAATAATAGCGGCGCGGCGATTGTAAGTTGGAACCGCGGCAGCGCATCTGGCTATGCTGGCTCCGGGGTTCAGTTTGCTGCCATGGCACTCAGTGAGATTAATGATTTTTCCACCGCGCTCGGCAATACCAGCGGTGCTCCCAAACCGAGCGGCCTGGCCTTTGCCAACACCGCGCCCAGCGGCAGCAATTTTGGCGGCAGCTTTGGCGCCGTGACCTGCGTGCCGGACCGCTATGCCGAAAAACCGGCCGGCGCACCAGGCGGCAGCTCGAACGTGGGGAATATGGCTACCGGCGTATACGCCCTAACCGGGCCAACGACCCTCGGCGGAACCATCGGCTCAAACTTCAGCGGTACTCCTCAGCAGGTGCTGTTATATGTCGATGGTGATGTGCTCATCGACAATAATATTCAGTATCCTGCCAGCTGGACCTCGGGCAACCCTCCGTTATTTGTCCTAGTAGCAAGGGGCAATATATTTGTCAGCCAATCGGTTACGACATTGAATGGCACCTTTGTAGCGCAGCCAAACGGAAGTGCCGGCGGCATTATTTACACCTGTGCAAATCCAGCCCTGCCAGCCACGGCCGTATCCCAAGCCTTTGCAACATTCTACTCGACATGCAAAAATAAGCTCACCGTAAACGGCGCCTTTGTCGCCCGGCAAGTGCGCTTCCTGCGCACCAATGGCACGCTGTCGCAGAGTACCGCGGGTGAAACTTCGGCTACTGGCTTTGGCGGGGAAGTATTTAATTACGGCCCCGCAAACTGGATGGTGATGCCGCCCAGTGCCACGACAGACAGTGACTACGACGCTATCACGGGTTTACCTCCAGTTCTGTAGGTTTTCCCCAGATATTCATAATCTGTACTTGCACCCTTCCATAGTGCTTATGGTACAATCAAGGCAATATGAGTTTGCTAAACGGGGTATCGTCATTCTTTGGCCTGGACATCGGGACAACAGCTATCAGAGTTGTCCAACTTAGGGGCAGCGGCCCAGTAAAAAGCCTTGTGCGCTATGCGTACGTACCCGTCGACAGCAAACTGGTCCTGAGCGATTCCAAGACAGACCAGCAGCGCCTCGCGCAGGTAATTAAAGAACTTCTAGACCAAGCACGGATGAATACGCGCAGCGTTGCGGTGGGCATCCCATCCCAAAGGGTATTCACGGGCGTGGTGGACTTTGACCGTCTGCCACCGAACGAATTAGCAAAAGCTATCCGCTACCAAGCGGATTCATTGATCCCGACACCGCTCGAGAAGTCTAAGATCGACTGGGCGGTTATTGGCGACTCTCCCAAGGACAAAACAAAGGTTGAAGTGTTGCTTTCCAGCGTAGAGAACGACTTTGTAGAGCAGCGCCTCGACATGCTTGAGTCTATCGGGCTGGACGTTATTGCCTTTGAACCAGACAACCTGGCACTTACCCGGGCACTTGTTGCTCAGGATTCAATGCAGCCACAGATGGTTATCGACATCGGTAGCAAGAGCACTGATATTGTGGTGACCATGAACGGTGCACCTCGTTTGACTCGCGCAATTCCTACCGGGGCTGAGTCTATCATTCGCTCGGCCGCCCAGAACCTCAACATAGACGACAAGCAGGCCCGCCAATTCGTATTTAAGTTCGGTCTGAGCCGCGACAAACTCGAGGGCCGCATCTACGACGCCATTATTGGCACTGTCGACCTGCTGACCGGCGAAATTGACAAGTCCATCAAGTTCTTCCAGAGCCGCTACACCGAAATGCCGGTGAGCCGCATTATTGTTACCGGTGGTGCTTCGGCTTTGCCGGAATTCCCGCTATACCTCGCCAACAAGTTTGCTGTAGAAGTAGAGATTGGCAACGCATGGCGGAATGTATCGTTCGCTCCTGAACGGCAGAATGAACTGCTGGCCGTATCGAACCACTTTGGTGTGGCAGCCGGCTTGGCGGAGAGGGCAGAGTAATGATTCAGTTTAACCTCCTCCCCGACATCAAGATCCAGTACCTAAAGGCAAACCGTCAAAAGCACACTGTAATGCTCGCGTCTGTATTGGCCATCGTGGTATCTTCGGCGGTACTAGCCTTTCTGCTGACGCTTGTATATGGGCTGCAAAAGAAAAACATTGCCGACTTGAATAGTGACATCCAAAAATCGAGCACTGAATTGCAAAGCACACCAAACCTGACGACCATCCTTACCGTGCAGAACCAGCTCAAAGCCCTTACCGGCTTACACGACGTAAAACCAGTGGTGACACGTTTATTCGGCTACCTTACGCAGGCTACGCCAGCAAATTCGACTAACTCCCGGGTGCTGACTGACTTCTCCCAGAACTCCATGATCGTGAGTGGCACGGCTGACTCGCTGAACACAATTAACCTGTACATCGACCGCCTCAAGGCGACCACATACCACACGGACAGCGCCAACAAGACCGAGAAGAAAGCCCTATCCGAAGTCACGCTTTCGGCCTTCGGCCGCGACAGCAAGAGCGCAACCTACACAATCACGCTTAAATTCGACCCGGTCATCTTTAGTGAAGCCGACAACGTAACCTTTACGATCGCACCAGTAGAAAAAACAACTACACCTGAGGGGGCGCAATAATATGGCACGCACCACCGCATTCACCAAACGTTCACTGATTAGCAAAGCCAACAGCGCCATGGTCCTTGCGACTACGATCGCAGCCTTCGTCGTGGTATTCACCCTGGTGGCAGGCAAGTCGCTGGTTGGCCAAATGGGGTACCAGAACCGCGTTATTGATGCCAAAAAGACCGCGCTCAAGCACCTCAAGGACGACCTGAACGCCCGCAACAGCCTAGAACAGTCATACAACAGCTTTACTGCCGAAAACCCGAATGTTTTGGGCGGCGACTCCAAAGCAACTGGCGACAAGAATGGCGATAACGCCAAGATTGTCTTGGACGCCTTGCCGAGCCGTTACGACTTCCCAGCGCTTACTACCAGCCTCGAGAAGATCATCAACGACCAGAATCTAAAGATTATGAGCATTAGTGGTACCGACGAAGAAGCAACGCAGTCCGCCAATGCTACTAGCCCGAACCCGCAGCCGATTGCTATGCCATTCCAAATCCAGGTGAACGGCTCGTACCAATCAGTACAGAATCTTGTCGATGTTATGCAGCGCTCCATCCGCCCGTTCCAGATCCAAACATTGGAGCTGAGTGGCGACCAGAGCAACATGATCGCCCGCATTGCAGCGCAAACATACTACCAGCCAGAGAAAAACCTTAATATTACGTCGAAGGTAGTGAAATGAAACAGAAAGATCTAGCACTTATTCTCGTCATGGTATTTATTGGCGCGGTTGTTTCGCTGTTGATTTCGCGTTTAATCTTTTCGTCACCCAAGAACCGGCAGCAAAAAGCTGAAGTGGTGGATGTTATTACATCCGAATTCCCGGTACCGCCGCCTAAGTATTTCAACAGTAGTGCTATTAACCCGGCGCAGCCAATCACCCTTGGTACCGATAGCAAACAATAGGAAGGTGCGGGCATAGGCAATGAGCGTTCTTTCCACCGCCGCCCAAAAGCAGGTCGAGGACATGCTGGTGGCGCAGGGTGCCTTAACACAAGCAAAACTCGACGAACTAAAATCTAAGGCGACCAAGCAGGGAACGCCGCTGCTAAGCGCGCTTGTCAGCGACGGGCACATATCCGAAGAGACACTGACCAAAACTGTGGCGCACGTCACCAAGGTGCCGTATGTTAACCTGTCGGCCGCCAGGATCGACTCCGAAATTTTGGATTTGCTGCCGCAAGAGGTGGCTGAACGGTATATGGCCGTGCCGCTTGGGGAAATGCAGAACCGGCTGGTTGTGGCTATGCTTGATGCCGACAACGTGCAGGCCGTGGACTTCTTGAGCAATAAGATCGGCCGCCCCTTAAAGGTATATGCAGCGTCCGAAGCCGGTATTCGCAATATTCTGCACCAATACGCCGGCAATATTTCCAAGCAGGCGATTGGCGAAATGAGCGACCTGGGCTTGCCGACTTCTGCCGAAGTTGCTGCAGCAGCAGGCGGCGAGACAGCGGCTTCAACTGCTGGGCAGCCCAACAGCAACATTAAGACCATCGTGCAAGACTCGCCAATTAGTAAGGCACTGTCGACTATCTTAGACTTCGCCGCCAAGAATGGCGCGAGCGACATCCACATTGAACCGCTCCAGGATGCACTAAAAATCCGCTGCCGCATCGACGGCATTTTGCGCGAGATATTGCGGCTGCCTAAGAGCACCGAGCCGCCGCTTGTATCACGCATCAAAATTTTGTCGAACCTAAAGATCGACGAGCACCGTATACCGCAGGACGGTGAGTTCAGCATTGCCTCGGGTGGTAAGGACATCGACCTTCGTATCGCCATCAGCCCAACCGTATGGGGCGAGCAAGTGGTCATTCGTTTACTCGACAAGACCGGGACAAGCTTGCTGCTAGAAGACATGGGTTACGTGGGCCGCGCGCTACGGGCCATCCGCGATGGCATCAAAGGCACGAGCGGCATGATCCTGACCTCCGGTCCGACCGGTTCCGGTAAGTCCACCTCACTCTATGCCTTGTTGCAAGAGGTTAAGAGTGACGCCATCAACATCGTGACTCTGGAAGACCCGGTTGAATATAAGATGCCTGGCATTAACCAGATCCAAGTGAACGGTGAAGTAGGCTTGTCGTTTGCCAACGGTTTGCGGTCCATCTTGCGCCAGGACCCTGACGTTGTCATGGTGGGAGAGATCCGCGACAAAGAGACGGCCGAGCTGGCCGTACAGGCCTCGCTGACCGGCCACTTAGTATTCAGTACCTTGCACACCAACAGTGCGGCCGGCATTCTGCCGCGTTTGCTCGACATGGGTATTGAGCCGTTCCTGATTGCCAGCACAGTGCGTACGGTTATTGGGCAGCGCTTGGTACGCCGCATCGGCAAGGACGCTGAAACCTACCAGTCCGACAAGGTTGAAACTGAAGCCATCCACAAGACAATTGGGCACCTGTTGCCCAAGACAGCAGAGGAGATGCCAAAGGTCGCTGCTGATTTAGGGTATCAAAGCTTGCCACTGGCAGGGCAAAACGCTTATACTTTAACCAAGGGCAAAGATAGCCCCGAGCAGCCCGGTGGTTACAAGGGGCGCATGGGTATCTACGAAGTGTTCAGTATTTCTGAGCAAATCCAAGAGTTGATACTCAAGCGTGCAACAAGTGCCGAGATCCAAAAGGTCGCCGAGACGCAAGGCATGGTTACCATGCGCGAAGATGGCTATCTGAAAGCTCTCGCAGGGCACACCACCCTGAACGAGATTAACCGCGTGGCAAGTGCCGAAACTGGCGCATAAAGGAAAAGGTGGACAACAGGACATCATGCAAGGTCAACCAAGAATAGAAGTACTCCTCGAAGAAGTCGTCAAGCGTAAAGCTTCAGACTTGCACTTGCAGGTAGGGCTCCCACCTATGCTCCGCGTCGACGGTGCACTTATCCCGATCGCCGGTGGCGATGTTTTAAGTGACGAAGCTGTCGAAACGCTTATTTTTGCTATCCTCGACGAAGACCAGAAGCAGATTCTGCTAAAGGACAAAGAGTTCGACTTTAGCTTCGCCTTTGGCGAACTCGGCCGTTTCCGGGTGAACGCCTTCCACGAACGGGGTAACCTGGCCGCTGCGTTGCGCTTGATCCCGAACGAGATTTTGACTATCGAACAACTGGGCCTGCCGCCCATCGTCAACAAGTTTGCCGACTACCCCCGCGGCCTTATCCTGGTGACCGGCCCGACCGGCTCCGGTAAGTCCACAACGCTTGCTGCAATGATCCACAAGATCAACATGGAGCGTTCCGACCACATCATCACTATCGAAGACCCAATCGAATACACCCACCGTTCCAAAAAATCGGTGATCGTCCAGCGCGAAGTGCACTACGACACCTATTCGTTCTCGGCTGCGTTGCGCAGTGCTTTGCGCCAGGACCCCGACGTCGTACTCATCGGTGAGATGCGTGACCTCGAAACTATTGCCTCGGCCATTACGATTGCCGAAACCGGGCACTTGGTCTTCGCTACCTTGCACACCAACAGTGCTGCGCAATCCATCGACCGTATGATCGACGTTTTCCCGCCGCACCAGCAGCCCCAGATCCGTTCACAGCTGTCTAACATCCTGATGGCCGTTGCATCACAGCGCCTGATCCCGCAAATCGGCGGGGGGCGCATCGCTGCTGCCGAGATCCTGGTTGCCACACCAGCAGTGCGCAACATTATCCGCGAAGGCAAGACTCACCAGCTCGAAGCGGTAATTCAAACTGGTTCAGAGTTCGGCATGCAATCAATGGACAAGACGCTCGTAAATATGGTCCACAACGGTACCATCAGTTACGACGACGCCCGATCGGTTGCTGTAGATATCGAGGAACTTGACCGCTTAATGCGAGGATAAAAAACGATGCTTTCATTCCGATACACCGCCCGCGACCCCAGCACTGGCCAATACGTAAAGGCCGAAGTACAGGCCGAGGATGAACAGTCCGCCAGTAAGCTGATCCGCAAAGAAGGCTTGGTGCCGATCGACATCAAGCTGGCAGAGAAGAGCGCGACCGGGATCCGTAGCCGGTTCAACCACGTCAAAACCAAAGACAAAGTTATTTTCTCTCGTCAGCTTAGTACGCTTATTAACGCCGGGCTGCCGCTGGTGCAATCATTGCGCACCGTAAACGGCCAAACACAGAGTAAGCCGCTCAAGATCGTCATTAGTAAAGTAATTTCAGATGTTGAGGCCGGCTCTACGTTGTCTGCAGCCATGGCCAAGCATCCACAGGTTTTCAACCAGGTGTACATCAGCCTGATTGCCGCCGGTGAAGCTTCCGGTACGCTCGATAAGGCCTTGGAACGCCTTGCCATCCAGCAAGAAAAAGACGCCGACCTTATTAGCAAGGTCCGTGGCGCTATGATTTACCCGATCATTGTCTTGGTCGTGATGCTTGGTGTCGTCGGCTTTATGATCGTCAAGGTGCTGCCGCAGGTGCAAACGCTGTATGACGGCATCCCAGGCGCAACACTGCCGCTTTTGACGCGCGTTTTGCTCGGCATATCGCATTTCATTATTCACTTCTGGTGGGTAGTAATACTCGTCTTGGTGATGCTCGGCTTCTTTACCACTCGCTGGGCACGTACGTTTGGCGGTAAGCGGGTGATCGACCGCGTAAAAATGGTCGTCTGGCCCGTTGGTCCGTTATTTATGAAGATGTACATGGCACGGTTTTCGCGCACGGGTACTACGCTGATAGCCAGCGGCGTGCCGCTCATTCAGATGCTGGAAATTACCGCTAAGGCAGTCGACAACTTTCACATCAGTGCATCTATCAACAAAGCTATCGAAAAAGTGAAAGGTGGTAAGTCTTTGGCCGATTCTTTGACCCACGACCCTAACTTCTTGGAACTAGTCCCGAACATGCTTCGTATTGGTGAACAATCCGGCTCCATGGAGCAAATGATGAGCAAGACTGCCGACTACTACGAGAAGGAAGTTGACGACCAAGTTAAGTCGATTTCGACCATCATCGAACCAGTGCTAATGGTGCTGCTCGGTATCATGGCTTTCATAATTGTTGCCGCTGTTCTGTTGCCAATTTACGGCCTTGCTGGCCAGTCATTTGTGCAAGGTGTATAGGGCATAAATCGCTTGCAATTCTGCGCATAAACATTTAACATTCAAGCATAAGCACTAAAAAATCAAGGGGGCACTTACACATGCTGTCAAACATTCGTAAACGTAAGGCACAAGGGGGATTCACCCTTATCGAGGTCATGATCGTGCTGGCAATCGCCGGTTTGATCTTGCTCGTTGTCTTCCTCGCTGTACCAGCCTTACAGCGCAACGCGCGTAACACACAACGCCGCGAAGACGCCGGTAACCTATTAAGCGCAGTGAGCGAATTCATTGCTAACAACAACGGTAGCCTCCCAGCTGTTCAGGCTAACCTTGGTAGCGGTAGCGCTGCAACGCTTGGTAGCGGTGCTGGTGTTAACACTGTACCGATTAACCTCGGTTACTACGACGCAGCTAACATAGCCGTTAAGGCATACGCTGCCGGTCTAACCACCACGACCGACACTCTTACCATCGTTACTGGTGCAACCTGTACGGGGAACACCCTTGCGAGCGGTAACTCGCGAAGCACAGCTGTCATCTACACGCTAGAAGTCAGCGTCACCCAGTGTCGCGCATCCTAGTAGGAGCGTCACAATAAGTACTCCATCAAGGAGTGATAGAGCGGGCCAATACGGTCCGCTCTATTTTTGTGGTACCATACCTTCATGATTGTGCTTTTGCTTGTTCTTCTAGGCCTGGCTCTAGGCAGTTTTGTGAATGCACTTGTGTGGCGGCTGCACGAAAAGAAGAACTGGGTAAGCGAGCGCTCGGAATGCACACACTGCCATCACCAGCTTGCCGCCAAAGACCTCGTGCCTGTCCTGAGTTGGCTGTGGCTGCGTGGTAAGTGCCGGTACTGCGGCAAACCCATTCAGGACAGTCCTATCGTGGAGCTGACCGTGCCAGTGTTGTTTGTAGTGTCGTATATATTCTGGCCGCAAGTGCTTACCGGCCGCGGGCTGTTTGACTTTGTATTTTGGCTAGCTATGCTCGTGGGCTTTACGGCGCTCGCGTCCTATGACATTAAATGGTTTCTACTGCCAGATGTGGTCATTTTTCCGCTTATTTGTCTGGCTTTATTACAAGTATCTGGCGATTGGCTGCTATTTAACCATTCCTGGCATGAGCTGGCCGGTCCGGCTATCGGAGCAGCGATTATTAGTGGGACGTTCTTTGCGCTGCATTACTTTTCTAAAGGCAAATGGATCGGATTTGGGGATGTAAAACTGGGTATCGTGCTGGGGCTGCTTGCGGGCGGCGCATTGCCAGCGCTCTTAGTGTTACTGGCAGCGTCGTTGATCGGTACGCTGGTAGCGTTGCCGCTTGTCCTGCAAGGGAAGGCGAACCGCAAGAGCCATTTGCCATTTGGGCCGCTGCTGATAATTGGCATAATCATCGTGCAACTCTTTGGTACTGGTCTGATTGACTGGTATATGAGCCTGCTCACAGTCTGAAAAATATCGTAGGAGACCGATCCGCTTATGCTATACTGATGCTATGTTGGGTGGCCTAAGAACCTCTGGCCAGTATCCTGTTGCACGCACCGACGCGCAACATTCCTTGAAGGCGTCGATGCCCGGTTTCACGGTTATCGAGGTCATGATTGTACTGGCTGTCACCGGCCTTCTGTTTATAAGCAGTGTGGCCCTCATTTCTGGTAAGCAAAACCAAACTGCCTTTGACCAGGCTATACGCGAAATCCAATCCCAGATCCAGCAAACAGTGAATGAAGTTTCGATCGGTTTCTACCCCAACCTTGGCAACGTCCAATGTAACGGCACTGGCGGCACCGTAACACTCACGAACGCTACGGGAACCGGCCAGGGCGCCAACGCAGGCTGTATTTTCTTAGGCAAGGCTTTACAGTTCCAAGTAGGCACCACAGACCCGGAGGCCTTTAACGTCTACAGTATTGCCGCACTCCAAAAGGGCGGTGCCGGTGGCACTGAGTCATCAACATTGAGCGAAGCTAAGCCCAAAGTAATTGCCCCAAGCCCAACAGCCGGGGTAACGCTGCCAGATTCAACCACGAGCGCCACGCTGCAAGACGGCCTGACCACGTACAAAATGTGGTACAACAACGGCGCGGGCAACAAAGATATTGGTATCGTCGGGTTTGTAAGCAGTCTGGCAAAGTACGATGCTTCCACTGGTGCAATTGTTTCCGGCTCGCAGCAAGTAGATGTTGCGCCGATTGACGACGGCAATGTAAAAAGCAAACTTGGGCAGGACAAAAACTCTGCAGTCGATATTCTTAATAGTAAGCTGCCTACCGCAACGACCAACCCCTCAGGCGGCGTATTCATTTGCTTCGTCAGTGGTGGCACAAACCAGTCGGGGCTTATAACAATAGGTAGTAACGGCCGGCAATTATCGGTAAACTTGACTATAAAGAGCAACAAGACATGTTCATAAACCGCCACACTCACACCAAGCGATCACAAGCAGGCGACACCATCGTCGAGGTGCTCATTTCGATCACCGTCATTAGTTTGATCCTTGGCGGTGCCTACGTCACAACCAACAAAAGCCTTATTGCAACTAGGTCGGCGCAAGAGCGCGGCAACTCCTTAAAGCTGGCTGAATCGCAGCTGGAGCAGATCAAAGGAGTGGTTGCCACAAACCCCAATGCAATATTTGGAGGAGCAGTGCCATCGCCGTTTTGTGTTTACGCCAACGCCGGCACGCTTAACGTCGTAGCTGCCACGAATGCGAACTGTACCGTGAACACCGCAGGCGCTGCTACCACCACTGAGCCGAAGTTTAAACTGTCGGTTACTCGCTCAGGCAACGACTTTACGATTAAGAATACCTGGAACGATCTGAGTGGCAACGTGACCGATAACCTGCAACTTAAGTACAGGATCTATCCGTAATGGCACGTAGCAAACAAACTACACGCGGCGCACATGGGTTCACTATTGTTGAGCTCCTTGTGGCGCTGGCAGTGTTCTCGGTTGTTTTGGTCGTGGTAACGGCCGCAATTTTGCAGATAAGTCGCGTCTATTACAAGGGTGTAACCGAAGCGAATGTCCAAAGTACCGCGCGCAATATCATGGATACCGTCGCGCAGTCTATTCAATTCAGTGGCGGCACCGTTACCGATACAGTGGGTGCTCCAGCCGCTGGTGGCTCGTACGACTTCTGTATCAACAACCAGGAGTACAGCTATCGGCCCGGCTACAAGCTCGTGGACAGCACACCAGGTGCGAACGAAACCAATCACAGTCTCGTAGTTCGTACTGTTTCGGCCTGTTCCAGCCCCACCGGCCAAACCATGAGCGGTCCAGTTACTGGTAGGGAACTACTGGCGCCTAACATGCGTCTAGCTAATATGGTCGTAAAGAATGTTGGTCCGAACCTATATCAAGTACAGGTGAGGATAGTATACGGTGACGACGACTTGCTGACTGGCCCAACGACCGCTACTGCGGCATGTAAGGGTGTAGCAGGCCGTCAATTTTGTGCAGTATCAGATCTTAGCACTGTCGTAATAAGTAGAGTAAAATAAGGGATAAGCATGAGTACTACAGATAAGCAGCAATGGAAACAGCGTGGCATGGTATCGATCCTGGTGACCATGCTTCTTATGATTGTGATCAGTCTGATCGTACTTGGCTTTGCACAGATATCCCGCCGCAACCAACGACAGAGCCTTGACCGCCAGTTAAGCACGCAGGCTTTCTACGCCGCCGAGGCCGGCATTAACGACGCCCGTAACCTTATTAAGAACGCTATCAACAGCGGCACAGCAGTGCCTGCCAAGACTGACTGTACCAACGGGTCCGGGGCTGCAGCTGCATTCTACGGTGCACTTACTCCGGCGCTCGACTCAACTAACAATGTTTCGTACACCTGTCTGATGGTCGATCCTACGCCAAAGACATTACTCTATAACGACATCCATACCAGCAGCACGGTGATTCCGCTTATTTCGGCCACCGGTACTAACTTTGCATCAGTCAAATTAACGTTCCTGTCTAAAGACGGTACGGCCAACCCATCTTCCGGCTGTCCAACGTCCGCGAGTGCAGTATTCTCAACGACTTCAGCCTGGACGGCGTCCGGGTGTGGCTATGGGGTTCTCCGGTTCGACCTAGTTCCCACTAATGGCTCACTGACTATGAGTGGCCTGCAGGATAAAACCATGACATCGTTCCTCGTGCCTGTTAGCTCGGGCGGCACAACAACAATCGCATACCCGGCTACTTCACCTGTCAGCTCAACCAACGCGAACAACCGCGTTGCGACTACCTGCACTGCAACCGGGTGCAGCATGACCATTAGTGGGCTGAGCACCAACCAATACTACATGCGGGTGAGTGCCGTCTATAAAGACGTCAGCCTTATTGTATCCGCTAGCGACAGCGGTGGAAGTGCCTTAAGCCTACAAGGTGCCCAAGCAGTTATCGACACCACCGGCAAGGCCCAGGACGTACTGCGCCGTGTACAAGTACACATTCCGTTGACTCCTTCTAGCAGCAACCAGCTGTCAGACTACGCCATTGAAAGCACCGATGCTATCTGTAAGCGCTTCGTGACCATGGACGGCTACTTCCAAAGCTATGCTGCCAGCGCCGTCAGCGGCCTGACCAGCATCACCACGCCTCCAAACCCGCTTTGCCAGTAAACAAATAACGGTGCCAAACAGCACCTGACTCCAAGAAGACTAAAAGCGAAGTGCAACCGGACGTCTTCAGGGCGCAACGCCCCTGAAGCCGCCCGCGTGTAACGGTCTTCTTGGAGTCAGGTGCTGTTTGGCACAGTGCTTATTTAGATGGCTTGCCGTGGAAGCGTTCGTGAATGGATTTTAGATGTGGGTCAGTCACATGCGTGTAGATTTGCGTGGTAGAGATATTACTGTGCCCCAGCATGGCTTGCACGCTGCGCAGGTCAGCGCCATTCATAAGCAAGTCAGTCGCAAATGAGTGACGAAGCGTGTGCGGGCTAACGTGCTTGGTAATGCCGGCCAGCAGGGCATAGCGTGCCACTAGACGCTGTATACTGCGCGCTGTGAGGCGGTGAAAGTTACCAGTCAGGTCGACGGCCTTAGTGCCGTTGTAGCGTATGAAGAGCGGGCGCGTGTTATCGTCGCGCTTATCCAGGTACTTAGTTATCCACTCGGCGGCCTCAACGCTAATGAAGATCGGCCGGTCTTTTTGGCCTTTGCCCCGGACCATGAACTCTCGCCGTTTGAGGTTAATATGGTCGCGGTCCAGCCCGACGAGTTCCGAAACGCGCAGCCCACTAGAGAAGAGTAGCTCTAGGATGGCCCGGTCGCGCAGCCCGTTGATTGTGTCCACGTCAGGTTCAGCAAACATCCGCGACAGCTCATCTTCATTCAGGAAGGTAACCTTGCTGCGGCCTGGTATGCGCGCCAGCTCGATCTTATCGACTGCGAGAGCAGGGATATTGCGCTTGGCGCAAAACCGCAGGAACCCGCGCAGCGCAATCAAATGATAATTCTGGGTGACTTTTTGCAATTCGTCAGCAACGTTCGTGCCGAGCCGCGCCAGCCACAGCCGCCATTTGCGGACAAGCTCAGGGTCAATCTCACTTATTTTTAGATCATCGCCGGCAAAATCTACCAGCCGGGTAAGGTAATGGTCATAATTGGCGATCGTTTTTTGCGAGCGGTTTTGTTCAATTTCCAAATATTCAAGGAAATCAGTCTTGGCTCTAGCAAATAGCATAATCTTATTGTACTGCAAACGGTGTAAAAGCGAGCCTACATCTGTTACAATGGGCGGTATACGTAAACAAGGAACACACTAAAACATGGAACGCACCCTGATTGTTTTTAAACCAGACGCCGTACAACGCGGTATTATCGGCGAAATTTTAAGCCGCTTTGAACGGGTCGGCCTCAAGATTGTCGGCGCCAAGATGCTCAACCCCGACTACGACCATTATTTCCAGCACTACGAAGGTATTGGTACACTCAAAACCCGCAAAGGCGACGAGATTTTTGAAAGCACATTGGCATCGATGCAAGAAGGGCCAGTGCTCGCCATGGTACTTGAAGGCGTAGAAGCTGTAGAACTCGTGCGCAAGATGGTCGGCGCAACCGAACCCAAGGCTGCATTGCCTGGCACCATCCGCGGCGATTATGCCCACGCTACATTTGGCCAAGCCGCCAAAATCAACCGCGGTGTCGCGAACATCATCCACGCTTCAGCCGATTCAGCCGAAGCAGTAAAAGAAGTCGCTCACTGGTTTAGCGACAGCGAAATCTTCGACTACGAAGCCACGCACGAGAAGTTCACGCAGCCGGGTAAGAAGAAGTAGCTCTTTTAAATAGGTATAGTTACGCGCCAATCTACTTGTAGATATTGGCCCCTCGCCCCCGTCTGTCTTGCCGTCGGCAAGCCAGAGCGGGGCACGTCGATACAAAAGGATATGTAAACACATCCTTTTGTATCTTCCTTTGCCCCTGTAGTTCAATGGATAAAACAACTCCGTCCTAAGGAGAAGCTCTACGTTCGAATCGTGGTGGGGGCACCAAGAGTTTTTTACATTAGTTCCTGATACAATACGCTTATGGCAGATAAGTACTTTGAAGACCAATTTGAAGACGAAGAGGTGTTATTTGTTTTTCGCAAGCACCCGATCGTCATGCGCAAAGGGCTTATATTCGGATTGCTGGCGGTTTTGCTTGGCACTGTGCCATCGCTTATTAAGCCAGAGTACTCTGTCTACTTTATTGGGCTGCTGTGCGGCCTAGCACTCGGGTTTATCGTTTTTCTGCCTTCGTGGATTGCCTGGCACTTTAGCGTGTTTATCGTTACCGACCAGCGGCTTATCCAAATTACCCAAAAGGGGTTATTCCACCGCAGCGTCATAGACATGGGGTTGGCCCAGATCCAGATGGTTAACTACCAAGTGTCCGGTTTGCAGGAAACTATGCTCGGATTTGGTACAATTATGATGCAGACATTTGTGGGGGATCTGGTGATCCATGATATTCACCACCCGGCCGCGATCCAAAAAAAGTTGCTGGAAGTACTAAAACAGCAGGGGGTCTCGACCAAACAAGCGCCGGCCATGGCAGATACGCCACAATTAGCAGAAGATGAAGCATAAACTCAAAAAACTATTAGCCCGGCGCCCGTACCGCAAGTCGGAACCAGAAAAATCACTCGAAGAAGCGATTCATAATTTGCCGCGCATTACGAACGAGACCGTTGCCGAACACCGCGAAGAGGTCCTCAGCAGCGCCCGCAAGTATATCTACCCGCTGCAGCATTCCGTGCACCGCATTGTGCTCATTTCGGCCAGCATTTTCGTTGTGCTGGTCGTGGCTTTCTTTGTGTCCTGCGTGTTGGCCTTATATAAGTTTAACTCCAGTTCGACATTCATGTATCGCGTCACACAGGTTATTCCATTCCCCATAGCAAAAGCTGGCTCGCATTGGGTGTCCTACGAAAACTACTTGTTTGAACTGCGCCACTACATCCACTATTACCAAACGCAACAGAAGATCGACTTTACTAGCACGGCAGGCAAGCAGCAGCTGGATGCATTCCGTAAAGTTGCAATGCAGACAGTCGTAAACCAGGCATACATTAAGCAGCTAGCCGACGAGCACAAAGTCTCGGTTTCGGACAAAGAACTTAATGATGAAATTACGCTGCTCCGCGGGCAGAACCGGTTGGGTAGCAGCAACGAAGTATTCGAGGATGTACTGCGCGAATTCTGGGGTTGGTCGCTCGACGATTTCAAGCGCGAACTTAAGTCGCAAATGCTCGCGCAGAAAGTTGTGTCCGTGCTGGATGCCGACACCCATAGTCGTGCACAAAATGTACTCACGCAACTCAATAACGGGGGTGATTTTGCAGCGCTAGCCAAACAATTTTCCGAAGACACGAGTACAAAAGATGCCGGCGGGGCCTATGGATTTGCGATAGACAAGAATAATCGTGACCTTTCGCCGCAGGTTGTCGACGCGCTCTTCAAGCTGCAGCCGGGCCAATATTCCGGCGTGATCGAAACGCCGCAAGGCCTCGAAATTGTAAAAGAGCGTGAGGTAGATGGGAACACCGTCCGCGCATCGCACATTTTCTTCCAGTTTAAGAGCATCACAACCTACCTTGACCCGCTAGAACAAAAGCAAAAGCCAACGCATTTCATTACCCCTTAGGGAAGGGTGATCGGTGTTGCTTTTTGACCGGGAGCCTGCTATTATTACCCCTGTTGTAGTGCTTCAATGTGGCTGGCGCGCAGAGTTTTACACTTTTATGTAAGACGCTTCGCTCCAGGCGACAGGATGCCGCACAGCGACAATTTGGGCTCGTAGTGAAGTGGTCTATCACGCCTCCCTGTCACGGAGGAGATCGCCGGTTCGAAACCGGTCGAGCCCGCCAGAATGATAATCTTGCAATAATACCACTTTTGTGGTATTATTTTTATACCTTTAAACTAAAAAACAAAAATAATATGCCTGTTGCTCAGCAAGAACAAACCTTAACCGCCCAGGAAAATACCTTAGCCGTTGCCATGCTTCACCGCATCGGCGACGCAACCATTCGCTATGCTATGGACGCTGATTCTGAATCTGATCAAGTCGCTCCCATGCTAACCGGCGGTGACTTCCATGAGCTCGTGGGTAATTTTGTTTCGGACCCCGTGGAATCGTTAGGCTGGGCTCGTGATGCATTATTCGCTATTAGTAAAGACGAAAGCCTGCCTGAGCAAGCCCGTGCAAGCCGGCTCAGCGAGTTCCTGGACGCGTACTTTGACCTGACTATCAAACTCGATCAAGCGGCCTTTTCAGACGATGAACCCGGGGCATATCATGAGCGTGTGCCGAGCTACATACCGGACGGTTTTGTAGACATGGGGCGCGACGCTCGTCACGATCCGGCAGTACGCGATCGTGAACAGATCTGGGTAGACAAACGTGAGATCCTAGAAAAATATAAACCACTCCTAACTAGAATTTTCCAGCACGACTACAGCAACTTGTCTGAAGGCGACCGTCCGCTGAATATGTCATACAGCATTGCCAAGGAGGTGTACCAGTCGATACCACTCCCAGAGAATGTTCAAGACGGTGATCTTGGCTTGGGTGGCGGTAAGATAAAACTCAGCGAAATAGAAGAAGCCGTTTGCCGCCACAGAGCGTTGATTTTTCAGGTTTTGGGCCAGGCGATTGGCCTTGATAGCCGGGTGATAAAAGGGCCTCGCATGACCGCATCCAGCGTTGAGAACCATGCCGCTAATATGGTGCGGTCGGGTGACAAGTGGTATCTCGTAGATGTATCTAACCCGTATATGACATATGGCGCCCAGGGCCAGGAAATATTTTTGCCGGCAGCATACGAATTAGAGGGCGGTCCATTGGCTCGCGCCGAGGCCCGGCGTTTGAGCTTTACTCGTAGTACTTGGGGCGAAGTGCCTAAGGTTAGGTATATTGCCCGCGACGACATGTACTGGCACGTGGAACACCACGAAAGGTAGATGATAGTGCCCCAGACATCGGCAGTTTCTGCCTCAGAACTCGGCGCACAGATGGTTACCGATTACGAAATATCGCAGCAAGGCGACACAGGTTCAAGTACGTGCAGTTAGTCGTCGGCAGGGCTAGCTTTAATACTCGCGAGGCGCGAGAGTTTTTCTCGATAGGCGCGCTGGTTGAAGCGTCCCGGATAGTCTACCAACTGTTTGTTGAGCACAGTAAAGCCGGCTTCGCGAAGCGGTCCGGCGGCCACGTCGAACACATTAGACTTAATAAGAATTATTTTCGTGTCAGGGCCAGCCAGTTCGCGGACGCGTTCTAAGAGGCGGGGCAGGCTTTCTTTTATTTTTGCCTGACGTTCCGGCTTTGTTACTGCATGTTGTTGCGAGACCTCGAGCGCCTCAATCATGTACCAACCCGCAGCTTGAAATTTTTGAAGCCACTCTTGTTTGTGCGCTTCAAGTTCTGCTTCTGGAACATCGACAGCTTCCGGGTAGAGTGCCCGGATAGTATTCGTAAAAAGCCGGTCATCGCTTCGCAGTTTGTCCGTGCGGTAAAAATGTCGGCTGCCTCCTACGCTTGCAGGCGGCGGAGGTGATTCGGCAATCAACAGCACTTTTATACGTTTTGGTTTGTAGTGTTGCCGGATCGTGTCGTATGTTTCCATGCTCTTATAATACGTTACAAATTAGTAGTAAATAAGCTTTACCATTTTACCTAAACATGTAAAATAGGTAGATCCTACTCTATGCCCGGGAACCAAGAATTACCACCAACTGTTCAAAGCAGTACTCCAGGCGTCGAGAACATCGCAGCAGCGCTTTTGTTTGTGCGTGACGCACTACTGCCCGGGGTTGGCGATCCAGCGATAACGCAACTTGACCAAGCTCGCGAGTTAGTGCACGCCGTTGCTGACGGCACCGGTGTCACAGCGCTCGCCAATGTGACTGAAAATTTATCCGCCGCTCGTGAACGCTTGAGGCGAGCGCGCGATGCTTTGGGCACAGCACATACTGCATTTGCTTCGTACGGAGCTGCGATTGGTGTTGAAGCGGAGGCCGGCCTGTCTGTAGCGCCCATTGCAAAGGGTCCGGGTGCGCCGGCTAGATCGCGCCCTGAGCGGGCCCGTGATGCTCGTGAGTTTCAGCTTACCTATCAAGAGAAAAGAGTAGGGATCGATAACAGCTGTGCAACTTTGCTATCACAAATACCTTACAATCACCTGGCTGCGCAAACGCGGCGGGCGATGCGGCGCGGCAATACCATGGCGTTTTTTTCGCCAGTCACGCAGTTTTTAGTCGACGCTTCCTTGAACATGCTGCGGCCCTCGGCAGTCGCCGACCGGTTGCCGCTGGAGATGGAGGATCGGGCAATGGTAGCGCAGAATTGTGTACGTGATGTGACTGCGGTTGCAACTAAAGGTAGAGTGCTGCAGCGTTTTTACGATGGGAATGCATACCTCTCTCCATTAGTGACGCCCCAATTTCGATACGCCTTGGTACACAACCAGGACGACTACATAAATCGTTTGGGGGCGGCGCCATTCAGTGACGTCAAAATTGTGGCCGGCGGTGCGGCACAGGCATTGCAAGCGCACGGCGTACAGGGCAACTATGCAGATATTATTTCCAACAGCCTCGACCTGGCGATAGTTGCCGGCATCCACAAAGATTACGCTCCAGACATGGTCGAGTTCTTAGGTAAGCCATATGGCGCAGTGCACCACTATGTAGTTGATACGAGTGGCGAGCGGCCGGTCGTACGCTTTAGCCCTGAAGCACATGCCTTTTTTAAAAGTCTGGGGCGAGGTGGCTGCCCGGCTCGTCAACTACAGTCGCAAAATGCGGAAGGGCACACCGTGTTCGATGACGGGTGGCGGGGCCTCGTTAACTTTTTAATGCCGCCAGGCGTTACCTTTAGTAGGCAGAAATCACTCTACGAAGCGTGATGCCCGCATCCCAGAATAAGCTTTACCATTCTGCCTAAACATGTAAAATAGGTAGATCCTAACTCTATGTCCGGGAACCAAGAATTACCACCAGCTGCTGACCAACATGGTGCTGCAGGCGTTGAAAACGTCGTCGCAGCACTTTTGTTTGTACGCGATTCCTTGTCGGTTGAATCGGTGGACGCAGTCGCTGCTCAGTTTGATGAAGCCCGCGAATCAGTGCGTGCCGCTGTTAATGGGGCAAGTGCGCCGGCCTTAATTAGTGCGGGCGAAAGCCTAAATACAGCCCATGATCGTCTAGGACAAGCGCGGGCTGCCCTAGGCATGGCAAATAGCGCATTCGCTTCTTATGGCGTGAGCATTGGCGCCCAACCAGAGGCCAGCCGCGCAGTAGAAGTTCCTGTATCGCCTGCGCCTATAGTCAAGGAAAAACCACAGCGGGTAGTCAGGCCGCGCGATTTCAAGCTATCGTACTTACAGATTCGGCAGGGCCTTGACCCTGTATTTGGCAGGCTACTGGCGCAGCTCCCGTATAATTATCTCGCCGCACAGACCCGTCGTGCAGTACGGCGAGGCAATGAATCCGCGCTCTATGCCCCAGTTACACAAGTTTTAGTAGATGCCACGTTGTCTATCCTGGAGCTGCCGTATGCCGTGGACCGCTTGCCTCTAGAGGTAGCTGACAGGGCGGCCATAGCCCAGTATTTTGCCGACCGGGCTGCAAAAATTGGGACTGAGGCTAGGCTGTTTCAGTCATTTTATGAAGGGAACGCATATCTTGCCCCACTTTTGACCGACGAAGACAGGCATGCAATAGTGAAGCAACCGGAGTATTTGGGGTCTCTTGGATCGGCATTATTTAGTGATGTGAGTATTGTAGGCGGTGGCGCTGCGCGGGCATTACAGGAACACGGAGTAGAAGGTGACTATGCAGATATTATTGCCAACAGCCCGGACTTGTTGACCGTTGCTGGCGTACCTAAGGCGAGCGCCGCAAAGATGGTTCGATTCTTAGGCGCACCATATGCGGCAGGGCGCCATTATGTAATCGACAGCACGGGCGAGCGGCCGGTAGTAAGATTTACTGACGACGCGAGAGCGTTCATTAGAAATTTGTTCAAGAACGGCTCGGGCTGCCCAGCTCGGCAGTTGCAAGCAGAGGATGACGAACACCGCACTGTACTAGATAAAGCCTGGAGCGACGTGGTGCATTTTTTGTTGCCGCCAGGCGCTACGGTCAACGGGTGATTAATTAGTTATTCAAGCCGGCGTACCCCTAGAAAATCAGGTTAATCGTGAATACAATATGTGTACACTTGCTCGCGGCAGCAGAATGAAAACTATTGCAGTGCGGTATTTTCACCAGCCGCCAATCTGTTATAATACGCCGTAGTTTGGATGTGCCACCTTAGCTCAGTTGGCTAGAGCACCGCTTTCGTAAAGCGGGGGTCTGGGGTTCGAATCCCCAAGGTGGCTCCAAACGCTAGCGGGTATCGTATAGTGGTTAATATGCAACCTTCCCAAGGTTGAGAGGAGAGTTCGATTCTCTCTACCCGCACCAAGCCTGTATCCGCCCTGTAAAAAACCTTCCCAAAGGCATACAATATTACCTAGTTATGATGCCTATATCTAAAAAGTATCTGCACGATAAACTTATCCTGCTGCTCGTAAGCGGCAATATCTTCTTGGCGTTTATATGCGCCGCGTTGGTCTTCTTGCGCCTGAATGTTGGACAGGGCGGGGACGGGTATATTGTGGAGTATCGTTCCAACCTCGGCATTAGCCCATTTAAGAATGGCAGCATCATGGCCATCCTCAGCTTTGTATTATTTGCGCTGCTCATCGTCGTTATGAATATTATTCTAAGCATCCGGACGTACCATGTGCGCCGGGAGTTGTCAGTGTCTGTACTGGCGGCAGGTGTTATCCTGCTTATTTTGACGATCATCGTGAGTAATGCGCTACTGGTGCTGCATTAAATGAAAAGTATCGAAATCCCGTACGAGAAGGACAGGCACGGGTGGTACCGGTTTTTTGAGATATTGCCGGCATTGTTGTCGTGGTCGCTGCTGGCGTTGCCATTGGTCCTGAGTCTTTTAAACGTTACCTTGGCCGCATTCTTTATACTGTTCTACATTCTTATTTACTTTACGCGCTCGATCGCCGTAGATATCCGGGCCCTCGGCGGGTATAAGACTATGCGTGAGCATGCCAAGATAGACTGGAATGAACTCATCGCAGAAGTCGAAGCAGGTGAGGTGGCCGACCCCCAGGCCAAACGGCCTAAGTGGCATTATGATAACTTGCTCCGCCTCAGTGTCCAACCACCAGTTGTGAAGCCGGCTGACTTGGTACACGCGGTTATGATCGCCACCTATAACGAAGCTCGCGAGGTGGTCGAACCCACTATCCAGTCAATTATTAATTCCGAATACGACGTAAAGAAACAGGTCATTTTTATTCTGGCGTACGAGCAGCGTGGTGGTGAACGTGTAGCCAAGCAGTCTGCAGAATTGATTGAGAAGTACCGCAAGTATTTCCGCGACGTCATATTAGTTGAGCACCCCAATGGCATCCCCGGTGAGGTCAAAGGCAAGGGGAGCAACATCACCTATGCCGGCTATAAGCTGAAAGAATACGTTGAGGCGCATGGGCTCAACCCCATGAATGTCGTGGTGACCACGCTCGACTCCGATAACCGTCCAGACAAGAAGTATCTGCCGGCACTAAGCTACTTGTACTGCGTGTCGCCCGATCCATTGCGAGCCTCCTATCAGCCGCTCCCGATGTTCACGAGCAATATTTGGGATGCCCCAGCACCATCGCGTGTTATCGCGACCGGTAACAACTTCTTTTACATCGTGCTCACCCAGCGCCCACACATGGAGCGCAATTTTTCTGCACACGCACAATGCTTGCAGGCGCTTATAGATATGAATTTTTGGAGCATGCGGACGATCGTAGAGGATGGCCACCACTTTTGGCGCAGTTATTTCCACTTCGACGGTGACTACCGGGTGTACCCGTTGTCTATACCGGTCTACTGTGATGCCGTATTAGCCGAAACGTATATTAAGACACTCAAGGCCCAGTTTATTCAGTTGCGGCGCTGGACATACGGCGCGTCCGATGTTGCCTATCTCGCCCGGCAGGGCTTCTTTATGAAGAATGGCGTGCGCAAGATTGATTTGGTAGGGAAGTTCTTCCGGCTCCTCGAGGGGCATGTGACCTGGGCTTCGGGCGCCTTGATCCTGGCATTTGCTGCGTTCATACCGGCGCTTATCAACCCTGAGAGCTACGCCGCGAACGAATTGCCCCTTATCGTGAGCCGCATACAGACCATTGGGCTTGTCGGCGCGCTCGCCTCACTGTTCATTGCTATGAAGACATTGCCGCCGCGGCCAGCCCGTTACAAGCGTCACCGCTCAATCTTTATGCTGCTTCAGTGGGCATATATGCCAATCACAACCATTGCTTACGGTTCATTTGCCGCACTTTATTCTCAAACGCGTTTGATGTTCGGGTGGTACTTGACCAAGTTCGATGTGACCGAAAAGGCTGTCAAAAAATAGTTCAGTCTGTGTGGTAGGCGACATAGAACGTTGCCGCTGCAGCATCAAATGGCTTCAAGACCTTTTGGCAGGCTTGTACGATTTGTGCTCGGGCAATTAGGCCGGGCGTTGATTGCTGCATTTTCAGAATGTGGGCAATAACTTGCTGTGTCAGATTCCCGGCGTCACGCGTGGCGGTAGGGCGATGCTTGCAACTCTCGTAGATGCTTATGAAGAGCTTGTCGCGTACAAACGGTTCAAGGTGATTAGGCGAGTGCTCGACACGCAGAGCGGATGCCAGCGCTGCACTTTCAATAGACGTAAAGGTATTCCCGCATTGCAGGCAAGTACGACGTCGCCAAATATCATTGCTCCGCCTCTGTTGGCGGGAGTTTACTACCTGTGTTGGTGATCCGCAGTATACACAAACCATGTCAACATATTGTCATTAAACTGGCGTAAATGCTAGTGGATAACTCTACAAAAGGTGTGGGGAAGTCACAATAACAGGGTAAAAATAAAACAATCTGGTCTCAAAAAGATCCCAGATTGTCTATTTAGGTAGCTACTTGGTTTCCGCAAGCGCGCGTGAGCGTCGAATGCGGCCGGTGGGTGAGGAGAATGATAACTCCTCATAAAACAGCTTGAATTCATCAAGCGTGCTCTGTTTTTTGGCACTCACATATAAGCCTCTTAACCCGGTTATGTTAACACAACACCCCCTATAAGTCAAGACTCCCTAAGGTGTTACGCTTATGCTTCGAGGCTCCATAACGGTTGCGTATTGAGCGAAAATACGCTATATTTAACCTGTTACAGACCTGGGCCCTTAGCTCATTTGGCTAGAGCGCTTCATTGACGTTGAAGAGGTGGGAGGTTCGAATCCTCCAGGGCCCACCATTCCGTAACAATAAAGTCCGCACATGCGGGCTTTTTATTTTTGGCCTGAACCATGGGTAAGCGCCCGAGTATTCGGACAACAGAGGCACGTGAGCGTCTAGATATATATCATGCAAGGTAAAAAAGGGTAGAGTATGTTCGTATTTTTTATCCACAGGCAACGTAACAATTATGACAACAATTTAGTACTAGCCGTATGATACTAACATTGTTATAGTTGTATGTGAGAGACGACGAGATGAGGTTTTGCCGATGTGTTGTATGATATAATACAAGGCGAGCAGTGAAGCGGACTCACCAACCGCCGAGCTCCGTAGGCAGGTAGAACGTACGAAACGTGCTATCACAAGTGCTTTTCCCGGGAGCGGGAAAAGAAGTCCGGTGGAACCACCCGAAACTGTACAAATACAATTAGGGCCCGAGACGCGACCAGAATCGATTAAATACATTTGCGAGAGTATTGAATCGACAACGGCGCGTCTTTTTCTATATATAAGAAAGGAGCCATGTCATGGCAAATGAACAGAACGACCAACTATCGGCAATCCGCCACAGTCTGGCGCACCTTATGGCTGCGGCAGTAATTGAGCTGTACCCAGGCGCCAAAAATACTATTGGGCCAGCTATCGAGAATGGTTTTTACACCGACTTTGAGATGCCCGAACCTATTTCCGAAGAAGATCTACCTAAGATCGAGCAGAAAATGCGCGATATATTAAAGACATGGTCGAAGTTTGAGCGTCGCGAGGCAACTGTCGAAGAAGGCCGCGAAGTGTTTGCCTGGAACCCTTATAAGCTAGAGATGCTCGAGGAGTTGGCTAAAAACGGTGAAGCCATTACTATTTACACCTCAGGTGAATTTGTCGACCTATGCCGCGGTGGTCACGTGGACGACGCGCACAGTATCAACCCCAAGTCATTTAAGCTAACAAAAGTCAGCGGCGCCTACTGGCGGGCCGATCAAACTAAGCAACAATTGCAGCGGATCTACGGCGTAGCCTTTGAAACGCCAGATAAGTTAAAAGAATACTTGGCAATGATGGAAGAGGCTAAGGTGCGTGATCACCGCAAACTGGGCCAGGAGCTCGACCTGTTCGTGTTCTCTGATCTGATTGGCCCGGGGCTACCACTGTACACACCCCGCGGAACGGTTCTGCGGCGCCAGCTCGATAACTTTGTCCAGGAAATGCGCGACGAATACGACTACCAAGAAGTAAATATTCCGCATATCACCAAAAAAGACGCATATATCGCGAGCGGTCACTGGAAGAAATTCGCTGATGAGTTGTTCCGCATTACCACGCGCGAAGGGCATGAGTTTGCTATGAAGCCAATGAACTGCCCACACCATACACAGATTTACGCTGCGCGTTCACGCTCTTATAAAGAGCTGCCAATCCGTTACCGCGAAACGACTACTTGTTACCGCGATGAGCAATCTGGTGAACTGAGCGGTTTGAGCCGCGTACGCGCCTTTACCCAGGACGACGCCCATGTCTTTTGCCGCATTAGCCAGGTGGAAGAGGAAGCACTCAAAATCTGGGATATCATAGATCGTTTTTATGGAGCGTTTGGGTTTGAATTGAAGGTTCGATTCTCCACGCATGATCCGGCTAACATGGAGTCGTACTCTGGTGGTGCCGATAAGTGGGAGAGCGCCGAAGGGCAGTTGCTTAATATTATTAAGCAGAAGGTTGGCGATAGTTATATCGATGGCGTAGGCGAAGCAGCCTTCTATGGCCCAAAGATCGACTTTATGGCCAAGGACGCCATTGGTCGCGAACATCAAGTGGCCACCATCCAGCTCGACTTCAATCAACCGGAAGGCTTTGACCTTACCTGCGTCAATGAGACCGGGGACCGTGAGCGCATACTCATGATTCACGCCGCTGTTATGGGTTCGATCGACCGGTTCCTCTCGGTGTACATCGAGCACTCAGCCGGCAAGTTCCCGATCTGGCTTGCTCCGGAGCAGGTGCGTATCATTACGCTGAACCAGGATGAGGCGATCGTGAAGTTTGCTAGCGATGTAGCTGCGCAGGCCAAGAAGTTGGGGCTGCGTGCAACAGTCGATGATGACAACGAGTCGGTTGGTAAAAAGATCCGTAATGCTGAGATCATGAAAGTTCCATACACAGTAGTTATCGGTCAAAAAGAAGTTGAGAGTGGCGAGCTGACACCACGCGTCCGTAAAGATATCGAGGTAAGTGCCGAGCACGAGCCGCACACCATCGATGAATTTTTGAAAACCGTTGCACACGAGACCAAGTCACGCATCAACAAAACGTCTCTGTAGGCAGCTCATGTCCCAGCAGACAATAGCCGTTGATATCGATGACGTCCTGGCAGCTGGCTCGGAAGGTTTTGCGACCTTTAGTAACGAGCGATGGGGCACAAATATTACCGCAGAAGACTACACCGAAAATTTTGGTTTGGCCTGGGGCGTGCCTTTAGAGGAAGCTTTGAAACGTGTTGATGAATATTTAGCCTCCGGCGCCCATGGCAGGTTTCGTCATTTTGATGACGCCTTGCCCGTTCTGCAAAGGCTTGCCAAACGGTATAAGCTTGTCGTTGTAACATCGAGAAGGGTATTCCTAAAACCAGAGACTGACGCTTGGGTGGAGCGGCATTTCCCAGGGATTTTTGAGGAGATACGGTATGCTGGATTTTTTGAGAAAAGTGACGCGAGTAATGTACATGCCAGACTACAGCATACCAAAGCCGAGCTACTTAAGGAGCTCGGGGCAGATTATTTGATAGATGACCAGCCGAAACACTGCTATGGGGCAGCTGCTGTTGGCGTTACCTCTTTGCTCTTCGGGGAATATAAGCGGAATAGAGATATTAAAGAACTACCAGCAGGCGTAATCCGCGCAAAAAGCTGGAGTGAGGTGGGGAGGTATTTTAATGTCTAGAGTTGATGCTGATTTCAATCAAAGAGTTTATGAGCTTGTCGCTCAGATCCCAAAGGGCCGGGTTATGACCTACGGCCAGATTGCTGCGCTGTGCGGCGCCGCCTGGGCTGCTTGGGAGGTAGGCCAGATTGCGCATACTGGCCCAAGTGATTTGCCCTGGCAACGAGTTGTTAATAAACAGGGTGGGCTGGCAGCAGGCTGGCCAGGAGGCGGCCGCGCTGCACATGCCGCCCGGCTGCAGGCAGATGGCGTCGCAGTAAGTGACGATTACAAAGTAGATGTTGGAACATTATTATGGGATCCAAACCAGACCAACCTCCTCTAGTTGTTATTGTCGGACCAACCGCGTCAGGGAAGTCTGCGTTGGCACTCGACATTGCCGAGCGCTGGAACGGCGAGATTATAGCCGCCGACTCCCGGACCATTTATAAGGGCATGGATATCGGGACGGCTAAACCCACACTAACAGATCGCGACCGCGTGCGGCACCATCTTATAGATATCGTCGATCCGGACCAACCCTTTACGGTGAGTGACTTCCAGAGGTTGGCCCTAGCCGCAATTACCGATATAACCGCACGCGGTAAATTGCCCATACTGGTTGGGGGTACGGGGTTGTACGTGGATGCTGTGTTATTTAATTTTAGTTTCCGCGGCGCGAGCGACCCAGGGCAACGGCAAAAAATTGCCAGCCTGTCGGTTGATGAGCTGCAGGCAGCACTCAAGAGTTTAGGGCTGCCGCTCCCTAGGAACGAACGCAACCCACGCCATCTTGTGCGGGTTATTGAAACAGGTGGCGCGCCGGCAGTACGGCAGCAATTGCGCCCGAACACCTGTATTATCGGACTCGACGTAGACAGGGAAACCTTGGCGCAGCGCATTGCCGACAGGGTAAACGCTATGTTTGAAGCCGGACTTGAAAAGGAAGTTGCTGATCTTGTAGACGCTTATGGGTGGGAACGCCCACCGTTGCAAACGATAGGGTACCAGGAGTTCAGGCTGTATCTGTCGGGGGGTATATCGGCCCAAGAACTTCGCCAGCTGATCATTACCCATACGTTACAGTACGCCAAGCGCCAAAAAACATGGTTCAGGCGTAACAAAAGTATCCACTGGATCAGTAAAACGGATGAAGCCGTAGCGCTGGTTACAACGTTACTGAACAAATGACCTATAACTATATCATCAAGTTTGTTACTATATGGTCATGATTGAGCAATTGTTCGGATCAAAGACCAGGGTTAAACTGTTACAGCTATTCTATAGCAACCCAAACCGGTCGTTTTATGTGAGGGAAATCACACGCAAGATCGACGAGCAGATTAATTCAGTGCGGCGTGAGTTAGCAAACCTTTTGAGCATTGGTATTATCTCGTCCGACACTACTAATAATCGTCTTTATTACGAAGTAAACCAGACATACGACTACTACGATCCGCTTAAGACAATTTTTGGGAATGAACCAAGTGACGGCAGTGTCGCGCCAATAACCAAAAAACAGGCTGCTGACCAAGCGGGCCAGAACGTTGAGCGGGACAAAATGAAAGCCTTGGGCAACGTCGAAGTGGCTTTGTATACGGGCCAGTTTACGCGAGACGAGTCGAGCGGTATCGACTTACTGATCGTCGGCGACATTAACCAGCACGCATTACAGAAGTTTATGGCCGAGCTTGAGGCCCAAGAAGGCAAAGAAGTCCGCTATACGGTCATGCCTACGCAAGAATTCAATTATCGCCGTCAGATCAAAGACCGGTTCATTAGTACGGTACTTGGTTCGAAGAAACAGGTGCTAATTGATAAAAACGGCATACTGTAGCCCGTAGTTTAGATAGGAGATATATGGATATACAATTTTATGGAGCAAACTGTATTGTGCTGAGCGGCAAGCAAGCACGTATCGTTATTGACGACAATTTGGCCGAAATGGGCGGCAAGACCGTATCAAAAGAAGGGGACATTACCCTCTTTACGACTGCTCACTCTGGCCCGGCTGGAGCTGGAACGTCCAAGATAGTTATTGACCAACCTGGTGAGTACGAAGTCTCCGGTGTATCGATTTACGGCATCGCTGCACGCGCCCACATGGACGAAGAAAAAGGTAAGACAGCCACCATGTATAAGATTGTCTTTGAGGACCTGAGCGTGCTCGTAGCTGGCCACATATACCCAGAATTAAGCGACGCACAGCTTGAGGCGATTGGCATGATCGACGTGCTCTTTGTCCCAGTCGGCGGCAACGGCTACACCCTGGATGGTGTAGGCGCCCTTAAGATCATCAAGAAGGTTGAGCCGAAGCTTATCGTACCGACCCACTATGATGATCCAAAACTTCACTTTGAAATGCCCCAGCAGTCACTTGAGCAGGCCTTGAAAGCGCTTGCCATGGAACCCAAAGACACTGTGCCTAAATTGAAGCTGAAGCCGGCCGACCTTGTCGAGACTAACGGCCTCATCGTCATTGAAAAAGTATAGCCGGCCAAAGGCTATATAGAAATATAACCCCTCGGCCGAGGGGTTATATTTATTGTGGCGATCTTTATTTAGGCAGCAGGAGTCAACAGACCCTTTTTCTTCAAAGTACGAAGAGCTTGGGTGCTTACGGTAAGCTTAATCTTCTTGCCGTCGATAATAATCGTCTTTTTTTGCAGGTTTGGCTGCCAGACCTTCTTGGTGTGGCGCTGTGAGAAGCTCACATTGCTGCCGTATTGGCTGCCTTTACCTGTAATGTCACACTTACGCATGGCTTTTAATTCCTTCCAGTTCAAAGGGATATTTTAGCGGTTTTTACTTCTTAAGTCAACTAGCAGCTAAGTCTTGCTATACTAGTAGGGATGTTTAATAGTCTCCCGTTCAGTACGCTGGTAAATATAGCAGTCGTCATTGCCATTCTGGCGCTGTCTGTTGCGATCCACGAAGCAATGCATGGGTTTGTTGCGCACAAACTCGGCGACGATACCGCCGCCCTAGAGGGCAGGCTAACGCTCAATCCGTTAAAGCACATCGATCTGTTAATGACGGTATTATTGCCAGCAGTCCTGTTGCTGATCGGCTCTAACCCTATATTTGTAGCCAAGCCAGTGCCAATTGATACACGCAGGCTTAAGTATGACGAATTTGGTATGGCCTGGGTCGGGCTTGCCGGCCCGCTTACTAACTTAGCATTGGCAGTGCTAGGGGCAATTGTGGCGCGTCTGGCCGGGGTCCACCTTAACATTTCAGATGGTCTGATCTATGCGTCAACCGCAGGGCTCGTGTTCTATACGTTCATTTCTATTAATGTGGCACTATTTGTATTTAATATGATCCCATTGCCGCCATTGGATGGATCACGACTGTTATATGCCTTTGCACCAGATCCTGTCCGCCGCGTTATGGAGCAGATTGAAGCCGTCGGCTTCTTTATAATCATATTTGTCTTGCTCGTGTTATCTTCGGCTATTTTACCGATTGTCCGCACGGTAACGGAGAGCATCGTCACTTTTTTACTTCGCTAGCAAGCTGTAACGGAGTATAATAAGGCTTGGCTGGACAAGGCCGAACGAATGATTATCTGAATACTTATTCGTATGGGAAGTCCAACATTTGCAAGAACCGTGGTTTTTGCGTGAGGATACCCACTTAGATTAGCTGCGGTTAATCATAAATCGGTCTTCTGTCCGGCCTTTATAGTACGGGGTGTAGCGCAGTTGGTAGCGCGTACGGCTGGGGGCCGTGAGGTCGCAGGTTCGAGCCCTGTCACCCCGACCATGTCCTTATAGGCATACGCCTGTGAGGATTTTTTATATGATATACTCGCAAAAGATGAAGACACTCAAACTAGACCACGAACTCGCGTTGTTAGTAGAGCAGGGTGCAAAGACTTCCACGTGGCGGTTGTATGACGACAAAGACCTGACTGTTAATGACGACGTGCAACTTATTGATAAAGTTAATCCCGGCAATCCGGAAACCTGGCGCCCCATAGGCATCGCTCATATTGATAGCGTAATTCAGAAGCGGCTGGGTGATCTATCGGCTGAAGATTACGACGGCCACGAGCAGTTTTCCAGCAAGCAAAATATGCTGGAAACATACCGCAATTATTATGGGCCACAGGTTGATGAGCAGACACCAATCAAGATAATCCGATTCACTTTCAACAACAGTAATGATATGCCTGCTACATCCGATGTTAAAAATGCATCAAAAATAACAGAGGTAAAACTGTATGCTGACGGGGGTTCACGTGGCAACCCTGGACCATCAGCTAGCGGCTTCGCTTTGATGGATATGCAGGGCCGGATCGTAGTAAAAAAGAGTGTGTACTTAGGAATTACAACGAACAACCAGGCGGAATACCAGGCACTGAAGCTGGGGCTGGAAGAAGCTAGGCGAACGGGCGCGCACCAAGTCCATGTATATATGGATAGCTTGCTTGTGGTGAATCAAATGCTCGGTATCTTCAAAGTAAAGAACCGCGACCTGTGGCCAATACACGAAGCTATTAAAGACATGCTGCCGTCATTCAGGCACGTATCCTTTACGCACGTCCCGCGTGAATTAAATAAGGTTGCTGACGCTGCCGTAAATGAAGCACTCGACGAAGCCGAAGGGCATGCTTAAATAACGTACTTCACTTTTTTGTCATAAGTGTTATAATAGCGCTTAAGCCAGACGATCGGCTGATCGCTTGCACCTAAACATGTAAGAGGAAAGTCCGGGCAGCATAGGGAATGGCAGTTGCTAACAGCAACCGGGGGAAACCCTAGGGAAAGTGCCACAGAAACTATACCGCCTCTATATTTATATAGAGGTAAGGATGAAAAGAGTGGGGTAAGAGCCCACAGTTTGCAACGGTGACGTTGCAAAAAGGTAAACCCTGTCTGCTGCAAGGTGATGGATTAATCGAGTAATCGTGGTTCCCGCCATAATCCATCCGAGCAAATCCGCTTGATTGCGACGGCAACGTCGTGACTAGATAGATGATCGGCTAAAACAGAACCCGGCTTACGGAGAATCTGGCCTAATTATAAAAACACCCCCGCTCAAACGGAGGTGTTTTTTGTTTGCAACGAGAGAGTTACTTCTGAGTAGCCTTAACAACAGCTTCAAAAGCCTTAGGTTCGTTGACGGCCAGTTCACTCAGGATCTTGCGGTCCAGGATGATGTTAGCGCCCTTAAGAGCAGCGATAAACTTACTGTAGGTGGTGCCGTGCAGACGGACAGCAGCATTAATGCGGCTGTTCCATAGCTCGCGGAACGTACGCTTGCGGTTCTTACGGTCGCGAGTAGCGAACTGTAGGGCCTTAGTAACGGCCTGCTTACCGCGCTTGTAGCTCGAGCGGTTCGAGCGAGTCATACCCGTAGTTGCTTTACGGATCTTGACGTGTTTCTTGTGAGTGGCTACGCCACGTTTAACGCGCATCTCTTATGCTCCTAATTTCTGCTTAATCATTTTAGTGTTGACCGCATTCAGCGTGTCGAGGGTAGCGAGCTTGCGCTTGCGGGAACCGCTCTTTTTCTGCATGAAGTGACTGACGTGTGAATGGTGGACGCGTACCTTGCCGTTCTTGGTCAAGCGGACGCGATCCTTTGTGCCGCTATGCGTTTTTAGCTTTGGCATGGTTGCTCCTTATTACGAAATTTAGCTGCTTACCGGCGAACTCTGGTGTTTGATCGACAACAATTGTGTCACCGAAGTCAGCTATTACCTTATCTGCAAGTTTAAATCCTAACTCTTTGTGGGCGAGTTCACGGCCGCGGTAGAAGATCGTGAGTTTTACCTTATGTCCTGCTTCCAGGAAGTCGGTGACTTTACGCATCTTAACGCCTAGGTCGTGTTCGCTGATCTTTAACCCAAACCGCATTTGCTTCATTTCAAGCGTCTTGGTGTTACGCTTGTTCTTTTGGATTTGCTTGGTGCGCTGGTAATTGTATTTACCCCAATCGACAATTTTGACGACTGGCGGGTTGGCGTCCGGTGAAATTTCCACCAGGTCCAACTCCCGATCTGCGGCCATTTGCAAAGCTTCTGAGCGTGAAAGAATGCCGAGTTGTTTTCCCTCTTCATCGATCACACGCATTTGCGGCGCCCGAATGTCTTGATTCAGGCGGGTAAACTTGCTGATAGGACGTCTCCTTTAATATTGTTAGTGAGTCGTATTGTAACAAAAGCGTTAACAGAGGTCAAGCAAGGTCACTCAAGGGGTCGCTTGGTCTGTGCTCTATATTGTAACGCTTCGCCCACGTGACTGGCTAAAATTTGTGCAGATTGCTCCAAATCGGCGATAGTCCGCGCTACCTTAATGACGCGCATGTAACTGCGTGCAGATAGTTTTAGCTGCCCAGCGGCTTGGTTGAGCAGTGCAATGCCTTTTGGGTTTATGTTTGCCTTGCCACGAATGGCGGTGTTGTCCATGCTGGCATTAAGCATCGGGCTTGGGTTGCGTTCTGCTTGCTGTTTTCTAGCGGCATCGATTTGTTCCAAGATTTGTTTTTGCTCGTTTGGGCTTTCGGGATTGAGGAGCTGCTCGTGCTTTACGTCTTCGACCTCCGCCCACAGGTCAATGCGGTCAATAATCGGGCCGGATATTTTTTGTTGGTACTGCATGACACGGTATGCAGGGCAGGTGCATGAGTGGGCAGTGCCAAAATATCCGCAGGGGCAAGGGTTGGCGGTGGCGACAAGTATAAAGTTTGCAGGATATGTAACGCTGTCTTTTGCGCGGGTAACCGTAATGGTACCGTCCTCGAGAGGTTGGCGCAGTGCTTCGATCGTCTGACGGTTAAACTCAGGTATTTCGTCTAAGAATAGGACTCCGTGATGGCTCAGGCTGATTTCGCCTGGTCTGAGCCGGGATCCGCCGCCGACCATGGCAATATGGCTAACGCTATGGTGCGGCGCCCGGAACGGTCGTTCAGTGATGAGCTGTTCGTAATCAAAGCCACTTAGGCTGTGGAGGTGGGTTATTTCGAGCATTTCTTCTCGTGAGAGCGGCGGCAAAAGTGAGGGGAGGGCGCACGCCAGCATGCTTTTGCCCGTACCTGGTGGCCCACTGAGAAATATATTGTGCCCGCCTGCAGCAGCAATTACAATTGCCCGTTTAGCGCGCGATTGGCCTGCGATATTGGCGAATGGCCATATTTTTGATTGCGCAGCTGCTATAGGAGTCGTGCTGGAGTTGCTCTCGTAGGCTACGCACTTTTCAGTATCTTTGAGGTCCTCAACGAGTTCTTTGAGGGTCTGAGGGGCATATATAGTAACGTCTGGAACGAGCAAAGCCTGCTGCAAGTTTGCCTTAGGGACAAAAAAGGTTTGGATCCCGTGTTGTTTGCCGGCTAATACCTTTCCAATGACGCCCCTTACGCCCCTGATGTCGCCTTCAAGTCCGAGTTCGCCTATAAAAGCGCACGCTGCGTTCTGTAAGGCAGGGAGCTGGCTATCGGCATTGAGGATAGCCATGGCAATACAAAGGTCTAGGCTGGTGCTTTCTTTAGGTATGTCGGCTGGCGCAAGGTTAATGATAATGCGCTTTCGTGGCATCGCAATGCCGCTGCTGGCAAACGCGCTCCGCACGCGTTCGCGTGCTTCGTCCACGGCTTTATTGCCAAGGCCCACAATAACGATGCTGGGCAGGCCGTTTGAAAGATGGCATTCCGCATCCACAATTACGCCGCCCGAACCAACATGTAAAATGCTATGAATCGATCCTCGCATGGCCATGTTAATACGTCTGGTTCGTGTAAAAGTAAAGACCCGCCGTGGGTCTGGCGGGTCATTTTTGGTTTGGTTTTGGCTTTGGATGTTTTACGTTTGAGTTTGGCTTTTCATGGAACAACGGCTTGCGAGAAGCCGTTGTTTCTTGATCGTTTTTGTTTTTGAGCACTTTTTTTATTCAAGTGCTACAGGTATCTTATAAATTACAAAACGGACTGTCAATAACAATTATGGTTAGAATTCTGACAAACCTGTGCATAACTTTTTCTGACCCCGCTAGCCCAAAAAATATATAGCGGGCAGGCTAGGGCTGAACACGTATTTATAAGCACGAGCATATTGACTTTTAGGCCCATTCGTAGTAAGCTTTTAGTTAGTAAGGCAAAAACAAAACTTACAAAAACAAACACAAAAAATATCGCTCGATCAACCCTAAAGGTTGTGAGAGCGGTCAGTCAAAGCCAAAGGGTAGTAAGCGCTATATAGTTTTTCTAAATGGGCGGATTTACTACCCGCGGCTCCAAGAAACATAAAAGGCTATGCTGCGAGGCTTGTACTCGCAGTATTTTATGCCAGGAGACGGTTATGAAGACTACCGCTAAAGTTATTGGAAGCTGCATAGCACTTATTGCAGTGCTGCTTCTAAGCACAGAGCCCACTAAGCTACCATCGGCGGTCCTCATACTGCCGTTTTTTCTCATGTTCGTTGTTTTGGCACTTTCAATAGCACTCGCTATCGGTTGGCGCCACGGAGGCATGTCCCTTAAATCTCTTCGTGCAGGGTTTGTTGGCGCAATTTTGCCAATTTTGCTATTGGTTTTGCAGTCTGTAGGGCAGCTTACGCTGCGCGATGCGTTGACGCTTTTCGCTTTGTTCGGCATAACCCACTTCTATATGTCCAAAGTGAACAGTCGTCCAGCGCTCAACTCATAGGCCTCCGACCGTTGTTATAAGTAGTAGCGATCGAGGGTGCAAACTGGTATAATACGGCTAACGTATGGATCCTCAGCCAGAAAGAACACCAGGTTTAGCTTTGCCAAAGCCCTCTCCTGAGCAGGGCATGTATAATGCTGCCCCGCAACAAGGGGGTGCCGGCTCTCACGAAGCAATGCTTCCTCACCTTGAGTCTTCGCCTATGCCAACTATGGCACCACCCATAGTCCCGCCGCAGATGCCTATGAGCGCCGCCCAGCCAGTCAGCGTGGCCCCCGCAGCGCCGGTGGCTAACCCTTTGACAGCTACAGCAGCCCCATTGGACGATAATACTGACGCACTTGATGAAGAGTGGATCAGCAAAGCTAAGGCTATTGTCGAGCAGACAAAACACGACCCGCATCTAGAAAGCCGGGAACTGAGCAAAGTTAAAGCAGACTATTTGCGCATACGCTATAACAAGCATATTAAAGTCGCCGAAGAACAGAGTAAATGACCTTCTTATTTATCGTTTTAGCATGTTTGCTGCTTGTGGCCGTCGTTGTGGCCCCGATATTGTATGTGCAGACGCGCAAGCGGATCCGCGAGCAGAAGAACTACGAGCGTGGCCTCAAGATGGTACCGCTGCTTATTCACTTACCGCCTCCTAGTGAGGACGCTGACTTGGCTGGGCGTGATGTGCGGGACTTGGTTGACGAGAACATTTCTAAGGCGCAGGTCATATATAACATCATCGCCAGCACCGTTCAGAAGGGCTTTAAGGCGAATTTGTATGGCCAGCGGCACTTTGCATTCGAGATCGTCGGCACTAAAGGGTTCGCATATTTTTATGCAGCCGTACCCCTGGCGCTTGTAGAGGTAGTTAAACAAGCAGTAGTGAGCGCTTATCCGGCGGCGCGCCTAGAGGAAGTGCCTGAACACAACATTTTTAGTCCTGTAGGTAAAGCCGGCGGTACCGTGGGCGGTGAACTACACCTAAAAGAATCCTTTGCATACCCGATTGCAACCTACCAAGACCTGAAGCGTGACGCCATGCAGGCTATCTTGAACGCCATGTCTACGCTTGATAAAGAGGATGGGGCAGGCATTCAAATTCTTATGCGCCCGGCGGAGTCGGGCTGGCGTAAAAAAGCTTTGGCTGTTGCAAGTAGCAAGCGCAAGGGAGAGAAGAGCAAAAAGGGCGGCGAGCAGCTCCTGGGCTTTACTAAAGAATTGGCCAGCGCTTTTGTTAAACCGCCGGAAGAATCAAAGAAAGACGATAAGGGCGGTAAGGATCTAACTAATTTAGAGCAGGCTACATTGGATGCAATCGAAGACAAAACGCGTCATCCTGGATATGAAGTACTTATTCGTTTGGTGGTGTCATCTAATGTAAGCCAACGGGCCCAGGGCATACTTAATAACCTAGTGGCCGCCTTTTCATTATTTGATGCACAGGGCAAGAACGGCTTCAAGTACGCTCCGACTAAGAACGTTGACGATTTTATAACGAGTTATATCCTTAGGTTTTTCCCGCAAGATCAAAATAAGGACATTTTGAATGCGGTTGAACTGGCGACTATCTTCCATTTTCCTGACCAACGGAGCTTACCTACATCACAGCTGGAACGCCAAGAATCGAAGCAAGTCGACGGCCCTCGCAACATCCCGGAGAAAGGGCTGTTGCTTGGCTATAACGTCTTCCGTGGTGTTAAAAAACCGATACGTTTGGGCGTTGGCGATCGTCAAAGACACATGTATGCGGTCGGACAGACCGGTACAGGTAAGTCCACATTCCTAGAAAACCTGGCGCTGCAAGACATGCTGAATGGCGACGGTTTCGCGTTCGTGGACCCTCACGGCGACACAGCTGAAAAGCTACTTGCCATGGTCCCGCGTGAGCGTGTAGACGACGTCATATATTTCTGCCCAGCCGAAATGGACCACCCAATGGGATTGAATTTGTTCGAGTTTAATACGCCCGACCAGAAAGACTTTTTGATCCAAGAAGCACTCAACATGCTCTACAAGTTGTACGACCCACAACACCAGGGGATCATGGGACCGCGTTATGAGCACCTTTTCCGTAATGCTGCTTTGACCATTATGGCCGACCCTCAAGGTGGTACATTTGTCGATATCCCAAAATTATTCCGAGATCCGCAGTACGTGAAGCAAAAATTACAATACGTTAAAGACCTGAACGTCATTGAATTCTGGCAAAAAGAAATGCCGCAGTCGCAGCGCTCAAACGAGTTTGGTGAAGTCGTTAGTTGGTTCGTGAGTAAATTCGGTGCCTTCCTTTCTAACGAAATGATGCGCAATATTATTGGTCAGACTAAGAGCTCGTTTGATTTACGTGACATTATGGATAACCGTAAAATTTTGTTGGTCAACCTTAGCAAGGGTAGGACGGGCGAGCTTAACTCTAAGCTGCTCGGCATGGTCTTTGTCATGAAGTTCCAGGCCGCAGCCATGAGCCGGGCAAACATCCCGGAGAGCGAGCGTAAAGACTTTGCATTATATGTAGACGAGTTCCAGAACTTTTCGACGGATTCTTTTGCGACTATCCTTTCTGAGGCTCGTAAGTATCACCTGAACCTAATTGTGGCTAACCAGTTCACGACGCAGCTAACCGACGAAGTCCGCGACGCTGTGTTTGGTAACATCGGTACGATTGTTGCGTTCCGTGTGGGACAGGACGAAGATGCCGAGGCGCTTGCTAAGCGTATGCGGCCGGCGTTTGAAACGACAGACCTTTTAAGGATGCCTAACTATAATGCTGTCGTGCGAACGCTTATTGGCGGTGTGCCAACGAATCCATTCAGTATGTCTACACTACCGCCGCTCGGTAACGCTAACCCGCAACTGGCAATAGCGCTGAAGCAGCTATCTGCTGCTAAGCATGGCCGTCCGAAGGCTCAGGTCGAAAAGGAAATTTTTGCCCGTCTTGCGACGTTGCCTGTGACGCCAGAGCCAAAGCCCTTTAATGCAAACTACCCGCAGCTCGGCGGGGCAGGCGCAGCAGCTCCAGGTGCGGCTCCGGCTGCACCAAAGTCCGGCACTGGTTCGTTCTTGGACGAATGGATGAACAAGCGCAACGGGCCGCTGAGCATGCGTCCATCGCCATGGTCTACGCCAAAACAACCGGCTGCGCCTACGCCGGGAGTTGTCACACCTGCCGCACCAGTTCTTGGCTCGCCGCAACCAGTACAACAGCCGGTAGCGCCGGTTGTACCTGCTCAGGAGGCCCCGCAGGCTCCAGCGGCTCCTATTTTGAACAGTCAACCGCCTATGCCTCCACAGTCGCCACAGGCGCCCCAGAATGCAGCACCTGCGCCTCAGGCCCAGCACCATACCGGCCCGCCGAACGACACCATATATATAGACAACGACGGCAACATTCACTCACGTTAGTTACTAGAGTGAGCGGGTTGCGCTATCTCTTAAACTCATCTATACTATTAGGCAAGTGGGAATCAGCTAATTGATTCGAGAGGGTTATAAGAAGTGGCAAAAACAAACGCTTATTCTGCTGATCAAATTCAGGTTCTAGAGGGTCTGGAGCCGGTCCGTAAACGCCCCGGTATGTATATCGGCGGCACTGGTATTGAGGGCCTGCATCACTTGGTGTGGGAAATTGTCGACAACGGTATCGACGAAGCACTCGCTGGGTTCGCTAACGAGGTTTCTGTGGTCCTATTGGCCGATGGTGGTGTTAAGGTTACCGACAACGGCCGCGGTATTCCTACAGATATTCACCCCAAGACAGGCAAGAGCACTGTCGAAACGGTCCTTACTGTACTGCACGCCGGTGGTAAATTCGGTGGCGGTGGTTATAAGGTATCTGGTGGTCTGCACGGTGTGGGTAGTAGCGTGGTTAACGCGCTATCTGCCAAGCTGCTCATTACTATCTATCGCGACGGTAAAGAGTTCCAGCAAGAGTACGCACGCGGTGTGCCCGTTGCTGACCTGAAAGCTGTTGGCAAGAGCGACAAGACCGGTACGGTAATTACTTTTTACCCAGACGAAACAATCTTTGAAACAACGGTATTTAGCTACGATACGATCCTGGATCGCCTGCGGCATCAAGCATATCTCACAAAAGGCGTCAGAACTTCTCTTAAAGATGAGAAGACTGGTAAAAGTTATGGCTTTTATTTTGAATCCGGTATACAGGCCTATGTTAAGCACCTAAACCATGGCCGTGAGGTCGTAGACGAAGAACTGTTCTATGTCGATAAGGTCGTATCAGATGTACAGGTTGAAATTGCAGCCCAGTACACCGATGGATACACCGAAACGATCAAGCAGTTCGCTAACAACGTGATTACTCCTGACGGTGGTACGCACCTTACTGGTTTCCGTACCGCACTGACACGCGTTATTAATGACTACGCCCGAAAGACCGGCCTGTTAAAAGAAAAAGAAGAGAACCTATCCGGTGAGGACTGCCGGGAAGGGCTTACTGCTGTTATTTTAGTTAAACTGCCAGACCCGCAATTCGAAGGCCAGACCAAAAATAAATTGGGTAACCCGGAGGTTCGGGGGTACGTTGACCAAGTTATGGCCGAGTACTTTAATTATTATCTGGAAGAACACCCGGCAATTGCCCGTAAGATTGTTGGCAAAGCATTGCTGGCTGCACGTGCACGTAAGGCAGCTCGCGCTGCCCGCGAGAATATCCTGCGCAAGGGTGTCCTTGATGGTGCCAGTATGCCTGGTAAGCTCGCTGACTGTTCTAGTAAAGACCCGAGCAGCTCCGAGATCTACTTGGTAGAGGGTGACTCAGCCGGTGGTTCGGCCAAGAGTGGCCGTGATAGTAAGACGCAGGCAATTTTGCCACTCCGTGGTAAGGTGCTGAACGTTGAACGAGCTCGCCTCGACAAGATGCTCGCTAATAACGAAATTTTGAGCCTTATTAAGGCCCTTGGTGTAGGTATTGAAGATTCTTTCTCGCTAGAAGGGCTGCGTTACCACCGCATCATTATTATGACTGACGCCGATGTCGACGGTTCGCACATTAGCACATTGCTGCTTACGTTCTTCTTCCGCTTTATGAAGCCGGTTGTTGATGCAGGCCACGTGTATCTGGCAAAACCACCACTCTTCGAACTAGTGAAGGCCGGCCGCAAGTCGAGCGTGTTCATCTATGACGAAGCAGAGCTAGAAGTTGTGCTTGACCAGAAGATCGAGGAGCGCAAAAAAGAAGGCCTTAAGGTCAACCTTGATGAAGAGCGATACCGCCAGGCTGGTTTCATTGAACAGAAGCGCTACAAGGGCTTGGGCGAAATGGATGCCGAGCAGCTCTTCGAGACTACAATGAACCCTGAAAAGCGGGTATTGATCCAGGTAAGGGTTCACGACGCTGAAAAAGCGGATGCTATTTTCAACAAACTTATGGGCACCGAAGTAGAACTACGCAAGAACTTCATTCAGACACACGCGAAATTTGTGAAGGATTTGGACATTTAGTATGGACGACAAAGACCAAACGCAACCAGTAGAACCAAACGAAGAAGCAATGGCTAATGCCGCTGCTGACGCCGCTGCAGAAGAGCAGGAGCGTCTTGCGCAGCGCGCAGCGCTTGAAGGTGAGATCGTGGAAGGCCTTGACCACTCACGTATCGTAGAGCTCCGCACCGTTGAGACGGTTATGGAAGACAGTTACCTGCGATACTCGATGAGTGTTATCATCGACCGCGCGCTACCGGACGTTCGTGACGGTATGAAGCCAGTGCATCGCCGCATCTTATATAGTATGAATGAAGACGGCTTGCGCAGCAGCGCCCGCCACCGTAAGAGTGCTAACGTCGTTGGTGCCGTAATGGGTAAGTACCACCCGCATGGCGACTCTTCTATATATGACGCTTTGGTTCGCATGGCTCAGCCGTGGTCACTCCGCTATATGCTCGTAAATGGGCAGGGGAACTTTGGTTCTATGGACGGCGACCCGCCCGCAGCTATGCGGTACACCGAGGCAAAGATGGCTCGGTTGGCCGACGAGCTGTTGGCTGATATCGACAAAGAAACCGTAGATTTTCGTGATAACTATGACGGAACAACGACTGAACCATCAGTTCTGCCGGCCAAGTTGCCAAACTTGTTGTTAAACGGACAACTAGGTATCGCCGTTGGTATGGCTACAAATATACCGCCGCACAACTTGAGTGAAGTAATTGATGCAACGGTCTACCAAATCGATCACCCGGATGCTCAGCTCGATGATTTACTGAAGCACATCAAAGGCCCAGACTTCCCAACCGGTGGTATTGTGTACGGTTCGGATTCTATCCGAACTGCTTACGCAACTGGCCGCGGCGGGGTAGTAGTTCGTGGTATTGCCGACATTGTCGAAACTAAAAAAGGCCGGCACCAAATCGTCATTACTGAAATCCCTTATGCTTTGAACAAGGAAAGCTTGGTCATCAAGATTGCTGACTTGGTCAAAGAAAAGAAGATCGCCGGTATTTCCGACATCCGCGACGAGAGTGCTCGCGGTGACGTGCGTATTGTTATCGACCTCAAGAAAGATGCATACCCTAAGAAGCTCCTCAACCAGCTCTACAAGCTGACTCCGCTGCAAACGTCATTCCACTACAACATGATGGCCCTGATCGACGGCATCCAGCCGCGCGTCCTTGGCTTGCAAGATATTCTGCAGGAGCACATCAAGCACCGCCAGATCGTTGTGCGCCGCCGCACAGAGTTCGAGCTGCGCAAGGCCCAGGAACGTGCCCACATCTTGGAAGGTCTAAAGATCGCGCTGGATCACATTGATGAAGTCATCAAAACTATTCGTGCCAGCCAGACCTCCGAAGAGGCCCAGGTCAACTTGATCAAGCAATTCGGCTTGAGCGAGATCCAGGCAAAGGCAATTCTTGCCATGCAGCTCCGTACGTTGACCGGCTTGGAACGTGGTAAGATCGAGAACGAACTTGCCGAACTTCGTAAACTGATCGCCGAACTCGAAAGCATTCTTGCCGACGAACAGAAGATTTTGAACATCGTGAAAGAAGAGTTGCTACAGCTTAAGAAGCAGTATGGCGACGAACGGCGCACTAAGGTGATCCCTCAGGAACTTGACCGGATGAGCGATGAAGACCTCGTGCCCGACGAGCAAGTCGTCGTAACGCTCACCAGCGCTAACTACATCAAGCGCAGCCAGATCGCTGAATACAAAAAGCAGGGCCGGGGTGGTAAGGGCCGGCGCGGTATGGTAACTCGCGAAGAAGACGTTATCGAGCACGTGGTGAACGCTAGCACTCACGACTTCTTACTGTTCTTTACTAACAAGGGGCGCGTCTTCCGCCTGAAGACTTACGAGGTGCCTACGACTGGGCTGAACGCCAAGGGCGTGGCTATTGTTAACTTACTTCAGCTGCAGCCAGAAGAAATGGTCAGTGCTGTTATTAACGTCAGCAAGCAAGAGAGTCCTGCGGTCAACCTCATCATGTGTACCGTCCGCGGCGTAGTTAAGAAGACTCCATTTGAACAGTACAAGAATGTGCGCAGCAACGGCTTGATTACGATCAACCTGGATGAAGGCGACGAGCTTAAGTGGATTCGTATGACGAACGGCGACAACGAAGTGGTTATTTCGACCTCACAAGGGCAGGCTATCCGCTTCCACGAAAAAGACGTCCGCCCAATGGGCCGCGTATCACGCGGTGTCCGCGGCATTCGCCTCCGTGCCAGCGACAAGGTTATCGGAATGGATATCGTTGAAGAGGGTTCCAGCATCTTTGTAATTAGTCAGTTCGGCTATGGCAAGCGCACCAAGGTCGCCCAGTTCACTCCGCACGCTCGCGGCGGCGTCGGGATCCGTTCGGCTGTCGTCAACAACAAGACAGGTAGCCTGATCGGCGTGAAGAGCCTAGGACGCGAGGAGACCGGGGAAGTGATCATTGTATCGTCCCAGGGCCAAACGATCCGCCTAGGGCTTAAGGATATCCCTGAGCTAGGTCGTGCGACCCAGGGTGTACGCATCATGCGTTTGAATGGAAATGACGAAGTTGTGTCCATGGCGCTCGTTGATGCTGCAATCGATGACGACGATGATGCCGAAGAGGTTTCAGAACAGTAATATTTAACGGGGGAAGTGGTGATGTAAGTATTACCACTACCTCGGACAAGATTTATCTTGACAATATCTGTTGAGCATCGTAGTATACAAACAACGTTTAGAGGTCTCTGTTCGGGTGTCTCTAAAAGGTCGTTAAAAATTGAATAGTGCAAATCAACGTCAATTTCAAATTGAATTGTTTTTAAAGTCAGAATTCCGATCGCAAGATCGAAATGTTCGACTGAATCATGGAAAAAATTCTACATTTTTTGGAGAGTTTGATCCTGGCTCAGGATGAGCGCTGGCGGCGTGCCTAATACATGCAAGTCGAGCGGTAACAGGTCTAGTTTACTAGATGCTGACGAGCGGCGGACGGCTGAGTAACACGTAGGAATCTACCCCAAAGTGAGGGATAAGCACCAGAAATGGTGTCTAATACCGCATGTGCTCCACGGAGTAAAGCTTTATGCGCTTTGGGAAGAGCCTGCGTTCGATTAGCTAGTTGGTGAGGTAATAGCTCACCAAGGCGATGATCGATAGCTGGTCTGAGAGGATGATCAGCCAGACTGGGACTGAGACACGGCCCAGACTCCTACGGGAGGCAGCAGTAGGGAATTTTCCACAATGGGCGAAAGCCTGATGGAGCAACACCGCGTGCAGGATGAAGGCCTTAGGGTTGTAAACTGCTTTTATATGTGACGATTGTGACGGTAGCATATGAATAAGGACCTGCTAACTACGTGCCAGCAGCCGCGGTCATACGTGGGGTCCAAGCGTTATCCGGAATTACTGGGCGTAAAGAGTTGCGTAGGTGGCAGAGTAAGTTGGTAGTGAAATCCTGGGGCTCAACCCTTTGAACATTATCAAAACTGCTCAGCTAGAGGACAAGAGAGGTCACTGGAATTTCTAGTGTAGGAGTGAAATCCGTAGATATTAGTAGGAACACCGATGGCGTAGGCAGGTGACTGGCTTCTTCCTGACACTAAGGCACGAAAGCGTGGGGAGCGAACTGGATTAGATACCCAGGTAGTCCACGCCGTAAACGATGGATGCTAGCTGTTATTCGTATCGACCCGAGTAGTAGCGAAGCTAACGCGTTAAGCATCCCGCCTGTGGAGTACGGCCGCAAGGCTAAAACATAAAGGAATTGACGGGGACCCGCACAAGCGGTGGAGCGTGTTGTTTAATTCGATGATAAGCGAAGAACCTTACCAGGGCTTGACATCCTACTAATTTCTGCGAAAGCAGAGAGTGTCTTCGGACCGTAGTGACAGGTGCTGCATGGCCGTCGTCAGCTCGTGTCGTGAGATGTTTGGTTAAGTCCATCAACGAGCGCAACCCTTGTGATTAGTTGGATTTTTCTAATCAGACTGCCCCGGTAACGGGGAGGAAGGAGGGGATGATGTCAGGTCAGTATTGCCCTTACGTCCTGGGCTACAAACACGCTACAATGGCCGGTACAAAGGGCTGCCAAGTCGCGAGACGGAGCAAACCCCATCAAAACCGGTCTCAGTTCGGATAGCAGGCTGAAACTCGCCTGCTTGAAGCTGGAATCGCTAGTAACGGTAGGTCAGCACACTACCGTGAATACGTTCCCGGGTCTTGTACACACCGCCCGTCAAGTCATGAAAGTCGCCAATACCTGACGTGCTATCTCGTATAGCCCTAAGGTAGGGGAGATGATTGGGACTAAGTAGTAACAAGGTATCCGTACCGGAAGGTGCGGATGGATTACCTCCTTTCTAGGGAGAAAACTAGCACTTACAAGAGCAATCTTTTAGTGACTAGGTCGGTCTCGGTAAGCCATATTGGTACTGATGGCTTACTTTTCCGGATTTATCCGGACGAGATATAGTACCACCTTGAATTGACGTTGAGATGCACTACTTAGAGTTCAATAGATAAAACCGCCTGTAATAGGCGGTTTTATTGTTATATGCACTACAGCTAAGGTGGAGGAGCTTGCTAATTTAAAGTTTTTATGCTAATGTATTTACGATGTCTAAAAATAAAAAAGCTAATAAACAAACCGAACAACCAGAGGAAAAACTCGAGAACTTGCCATTTGCGCCGCCGGAAACCAAGGAGCTGGCCGAGCGCTACACCGTTACTATCCCGCTGAGCGATGAG
>DATIIM010000004.1:0-1751 GCA_035479615.1 Patescibacteria group bacterium | reverse complement strand
AGGTACATCTATTCGCATGAAGAAAGGGCAGTGGCATATCCACGCCAACCCTTACGAGGAAGAATCGGTAACGCTGTTTAAAGCTGTGGGCGATATCACCGAAATTGTAGAGACTATGCGTCATAAATACACCAAAGTCGGACCCATCGACACCACTGCTGAGTAGCCATGAGCAGCGAGCTGCATCTTAAACAGGACCCTACACTTGCCGACTTACAGCAATACGTCCGGGAGCTGGTTGTTGAACGTGGCTTTAAAGACGATGTAGCTTCAAAGTTTATGTTACTTACTGAAGAAGTAGGCGAGTTTGCCAAAGCCGCCCGCAAGCATGCCGGCATGGGCTACGCCACCGACGTCGCACCGCAAAATGTGGCCGACGAAGCGGCCGACATACTCATCGTGATGCTGGCCCTTTGCAATATGATGGGCGTCGACCTTGAACAAGCCTTCAGGGACAAAGAAGAACGCAACAAACTGCGCGTTTGGAAGAAAGCGTAGGGCAACGGCTGCTCGCTATGGTTATCTCGGCTATTAAGCAGCAGGTAAAGCGCCAAAACCGTTATTCGATTTTTGTGGACGGCAAGTATGCCTTTTCGCTGAGCGAGGGCGGTCTGATAGACAGCGGCCTGGCAAGCGGGCAAGAAATTGATGCGGCCCGGCTTAAGGAATTAAAAGCGAGTGCTGGGCTCGACAAAGCCTATGGCAATGCGCTGCGCTATGTGGTTATGCGCCCGCGGAGCGAGTGGGAGCTGGCTGATTATTTTAGGCGTAAAGGCATAGACGAGGATGCCGCCAAGCAGGTTACCGATCGCCTGCGCAATCTAAACTTACTGGATGACGCGGCTTTTGCCCGCGCCTGGGTGGCCAACCGCCGCTTGCTTAAAAGTGTGAGCAAACGCCGGTTACAGATGGAGCTGCGGCAAAAGCACGTGCCGGGCAGCGTGATAGACCAAGTACTGGCCGAAGACGAAACGGACGAGCGTGATGCCCTAAAAGCGCTCATCGATAAAAAACGCGCTCGCTATCCCGACCAGCAAAAACTTATGCAATACCTGGCCCGCCAGGGCTTTGGGTATGACGATATCAAGGCAGCGCTCGCCGATTAACGGAGTAATTTCGGCGGGTTGTCATATGTTCCGAAAAGGCGTATGATCCTAACGGTAATTATTTTAGATTTAGGTTAGTTTTATGCAACGTGTACTTGGAACTGTCGGTGTAGTAGAAGCGCCCCTTGTTGGCGATGACGGCATTTTAGCTGCAATGGAAACTCAGTTTCGGTGGGAATTAGTTTCCGGCCCAGCCGCTCCCCACGTCGAGCAAGTCGTACCCGAGGTACCACTGCCGGTACCTACAGCGGCCCCTGAAATTACCGCTCCCGAGACCACGCCTGCGCGACCCGATTACTGGGAAGTTCGTACTAAAGTGCTGCGAACAATGGGCGGTTCGGCGCTTGCACACGGCCTGAGGAGCGTTCAGCCTGACCTGCCGCTTAGAAGCCGCGAGACTCCCGTACAGACCTCGCAGTCCTCTCGAATGGTTGGCTTAGGCGAAGGGCCGGTCGTTGGTGAAATCTTTCGATCTATGGCGCAGAGAGCTGCTGCCGAATCTCCCCGCGGTTAATGCTATCGAACAAACCAGTGCAAAGCGGTTTAGGCGACTGCCCGGGCGCCTACCGGTACATTTTGGGTGAGGTCGTTTACTACAACTTGTTTGTCGGTTATTTCGACAATTTGTGAGCGGTCGATACCAAG
>DATIIM010000003.1:0-65287 GCA_035479615.1 Patescibacteria group bacterium | reverse complement strand
GCACCTTGCCGAACCTTCTGTCGAGAACCGTGCGCCTGTCCCAGACAGGTTGTCGCCCGCAGAGACGATTATCGATACGCCCTCATCCGATGTCGGCTCGGTAGTAGAAATTTTGAACACCGAGGCGCAAGCCCTACGTGGCGAGGCCCAAACCGCGGTTGCGGTAGGAACTAGCTTAGAGCAGGCACAAGGCATTGCTCTTTCTGCTACGGAAGGTTCTACTTCTGGCCGGACCACTGGTTTTCATGATGCACTTGGCCAGGCCATACTTCGCCTCCAGAATGCGCACGGCGCCCTCGAAAATGCCGCCCAAGCCTTCGGCGCCTACGCCGGTACGATCGAGTAGAATGAGTAATTAGCACTCTTGACTCACGAGTGCCAGCAACCTATACTCATGTATATGAGCATTCTAATCCCAACCGTAATTGAGAGTGATGGCCGCGTCGAACGCGCCTACGATATCTACAGCCGTCTGTTAAAAGACCGCATTATTTTTCTTGGCACGCCAGTTGAATCCAATGGCGCCAACCTGGTAGTCGCCCAGATGTTGTTTTTGCAGGCCGAAGACCCCAAAAAGGACATATTCTTTTACATAAACAGCCCCGGCGGCAGCGTGTATGACGCTATGGCTATTTATGACACCATGCAGTTCGTGACCAACGACGTGCAAACGTTTGGGATTGGCATGCAAGCCTCGGCAGCTGCGTTCTTGCTAAGCAGCGGCACAAAAGGTAAGCGCTTTATTTTGCCAAACGCCACGGTTATGATCCACCAGCCCAGCAGCGGCACGAGCGGTAAGATCACCGACCAAGAGATTGATCTGCGCGAGTCACTCCGGGTTAAGAAAATGCTAGAAGAAATTATGGCCAAGAACACCGGTCAAAAGATCGAAAAGATCCACGACGACATGGAACGCGACCGCTGGCTGAGCGCCCAAGAAGCACAAAAGTATGGCCTCGTTGACAAAGTCATCACCAGCCCGCCCAAGCTATAAGCCTAAGTACAACCCACTCTTGAACTCACCAAGTGCATATAATCCTTGACAATTGCCCTAGAGTGCTTCACAATCTTACCCTAAGAAGTAGTGTAAGCATGGGCAGTGCTGTGGTGGTAGGTAATTGTACTTTCAGCGCCAAAACACCGGCTTAGGAACCTTCGCGCGAAAACATTTAACACACACTTAACATATCAAGTTATTAAGTAAGCCTTGCCGGAGGGTAAGGTCTCTATGTGCGCCTATGCACATAGGGTAAATGTAAGGGGAATAGCTGCATTTATGGCGAAAAGCACCAAGACTGCGAAAGACAACAGCCAACGTGTGTATTACACCACCCAAGATGACGCCGTCCAATTGGCCGACTTAGTCGACCACCAGAACAAATCATTCCAATGGTTTGTTGAGGAGGGTTTGGGTGAACTTTTGGCTGAGATTAGTCCGATTGATGACTACACAGGCACCAAACTAAGTTTAGTCTTTAAAGACTACCACTTTGAGGACCCGAAAATTAGCGAAAGCAAGGCACGCGAGGATAACATTTCTTACGAGGCTCCGCTTAAGGCTAAGGTAGAACTGACAAACAAAGTAACCGGCGAAGTAAAAGAGCAAGAGATTTACCTCGGTGACTACCCGTGGATGACAAGCCGCGGTACGTTTGTAATTAATGGCGCAGAACGCGTCGTCGTAAGCCAGCTGATCCGTTCCGCTGGTGTTTTCTTTACGAGTGACCAGCATGGTGCTACCAATCTTTACGGCGCAAAGGTTATTCCTGGCCGTGGTGCATGGCTAGAATTTGAGACCGCCGCCGCAGGCGCTCTTTTTGTAAAAATCGACCGCAAGCGCAAGATTGCTGTTACTACGCTGCTCCGCGCTTTGGGTATGACCGAAGTTGCGATGCGTGAAGCATTCAAGCACGTTGACTCTGGTACGCTGAGCCACCTGCAAGCTACCCTCGACAAAGACCCCACCCGCGGCCAAAGCGACGCACTTATTGAAGTGTACCGCCGCCTGCGTCCTGGTGACCTCGCTACTGTCGACAACGCCAAAGCGTTGATCGAGAACATGTTCTACAACTTTAAACGGTTCGACTTTTCGCGCGTCGGCCGTTACAAAATCAACAAGCGCCTGAACCTAGATGTTGCCAACACCCAAGAGAACCGCGTTATGCGCCTCGACGACTTGGTAGCTATCGTTGCTGAACTGATCCGTTTGAACAACACCCAGGAACCTGCCGACGACATCGACAGCCTGGCAAACCGCCGCGTTAAGTTGGTTGGTGAATTGGTTCAGCGCCAGTTCCGCATCGGTCTGCTGCGCATGGAGCGCAACACCAAAGACCGTATGTCTATGAGCGAAATCGAAACCGTTACCCCTGGCCAGCTGATCAACGCTCGCCCAGTCGTAGCTGCTGTCCGCGAATTCTTTGCCAGCTCACAGCTGTCACAGTTCATGGACCAGATCAACCCACTCTCAGAACTCGCCCACAAGCGTCGCCTGAGCTCCATGGGTCCTGGTGGTTTGAGTCGCGAACGCGCCGGCTTTGAAGTTCGTGACGCTCACGCTACTCACTACGGCCGCATCTGCGCCGTCGAAACCCCAGAAGGTGCCAACATTGGTTTGGTATCCAACCTCGCTAACTACGCCCGCATCAACGACTACGGGTTCATCGAAACCCCTTACCGCAAGGTAATCAACGCTGTTACTCCTAAGGAAGCTGAGGGCCACATCGCCCGCGAAGACCTCAAGGACGCCGACGGCAAAGTCATCGTTAAGGGTGGCAAGACCATTACTAAGGAAGAAGCTGCTAAGCTCGCCAAGGTAGAAGGCCGCGCCACTTGGCCGGTTAAGGCTAAAGTTACTCGCCAAGTCGTGTACTTGGACGCTGCTGCTGAAGACAGCGCAGTTATTGCCGGTATCGGTAACGAGCTCGACGAAAACGGTTACTTTGTAAGCGAGCGCATCGGTGCCCGCACCAACCTGAAGCCAGGTGAAGCTGACGCCGACGACGTGACGCACATGGATGCTGCCCGCAACCAGATTATTGGTTCGAGCGCCGGCCTGATCCCGTTCATTGAAAAGAACTACGTGTACCGCTCGTTGATGGGTTCTAACCAGCAGCGCCAGGCAGTTCCGCTGATCCAGCCAAGCTCCCCAATTGTGGGTACTGGCCTCGAAACCGACGCTGCCCGCAACACCGGCCAGCTGGTGCTTGCTGAAGCCGATGGTGAAGTCGTCCGTGCCAGCGCCCAAGAAGTCGTTGTTAAGTACAAAGACGCTACGGTAACCTACGAACCACAGCACTTCATCCGTTCTAACGAAGGTACCAGCATCAACCAAAAGGTTGTTGTGAACACCGGCGACAAAGTTGCCGAAGGTGACGTACTTATCGAAGGTATGTCTATCGAAAATGGCGAACTCGCCCTTGGTAAGGACCTGATTGCCGGATTCATGCCATGGAGCGGTTACAACTTCGAAGACGCCATCATCATCAGCCGCCGGTTGGTAGAAGACGACACCCTGACATCGATCCACATCGTTGACTTCATGATCGAAGTCCGCGAAACCAAGCTTGGGCCAGAAATCGTCACCCGCGACATCCCGAACGTATCCGAGGACGCCCTGCGCCACTTGGACGACGACGGTATTGTCCGCATTGGTGCCGAAGTACACCCTGGCGACATCCTTGTTGGTAAGATTACCCCTAAGGGTGAGCAGGAACTCAGCAGCGAAGAACGCCTGCTGCGCGCTATCTTTGGTGAAAAAGCCAAGGAAGTCCGCGACACCTCACAGCGCATGTCTAACGGCAAGCACGGTAAGGTTGTTGGCGTTAAGGTATTCAGCCGCGAAAATGGCCACGAACTAAAGGCTGGCGTCCTTATGCAAATTCAGGTCTTTGTGGCCCAGATGCGTAAGATTAGCGTTGGTGACAAACTCGGTGGCCGCCACGGTAACAAGGGTGTTATCGCCCGCATTTTGCCTGTCGAAGACATGCCTTTCATGGAAGACGGCCGCCCGGTCGACATTCTGTTGAACCCACTCGGTGTGCCTTCCCGTATGAACCTCGGACAGCTGTTCGAAACTCACCTTGGTATGGCAGCCCGCGCCCTTGGTATCAAGGTCGCCAGCCCGTCATTCAACGGTGTATCTGTTGAAAAGATCCAAAGCCTGCTTAAGGAAGCTGACCTGCCAGAAGACGGCAAGCAACAGCTGTACGATGGCCGCACCGGTGAAGCGTTTGCAGAACGCACCACAGTCGGTAGCATGTACATGATTAAGCTGAACCACATGGTTGCCGACAAGATCCACGCCCGCTCAACTGGTCCATACACTATGGTTACCCAGCAACCGCTCGGTGGTAAGGCCCAAAACGGTGGTCAGCGCTTTGGAGAAATGGAAGTATGGGCGCTCGAAGCATATGGCGCCGCAACAACCCTCCAGGAAATGCTTACCATCAAGTCCGACGACGTATACGGTCGTTCCAAGGCTTACGAATCGATCATCAAGAAGACTGAAATTGTCGGTCCAAAGGTCCCCGAAAGCTTCAACGTGCTTGTTAAGGAATTGCAAGGTCTTGGCCTGAAGGTCGACCTCGTTACTTCCAACAAGGTAGTTGACGCCGAAGAAGTCCTGGCAACCAACGTCCGCGACGAAGCTGCTCACCTCCCAGAGGTAGAAGTACCAGCTCCCGCCATTTCCGACGTAGACGTCAGCGAAGAAACTGCTGTAGACGAGTTTATGGTGATGGAAGACGAAGTCAGCGAAGACATGAGCCCCGAAGGCACCGACGAAGACCTGAGTTTAGTCGTTGAACCCGAAGACATGCCTATGCAAGACGGAGACGACACCGACATTGACACTGAAGAAGAGAAGGAGGTCGCGTAATGCGTCGCTACTCATACGGTACTAACATTGCCGACTTTGATGCAGTACGCCTGGCAGTAGCCAGCGCGTCCGACATCCTTGAATGGTCACACGGCGAAGTTACCAAGCCAGAAACCATTAACTACCGCACCCAAAAGCCAGAGCGCGACGGTTTGTTCTGTGAGCGCATCTTTGGGCCGGTCAAGGACATTAACCCGCACGACGCCAAGTACAAGGGCGTCCGCAGCCGCGAAGCTGCTGTCGACAAGAACGGCGAACTGGTTACTAAGAGCATTGTGCGCCGCGAGCGCATGGGCCACATTAGCCTGGCTGTTCCAGTTGCACACATCTGGTTCCTGCGCGGTACCCCTTCGGCAATTGGTTTGCTCCTGGGCGTTACTGTTAAGAACCTGGAACGCGTGGCATACTTTGCCAGCTACATCATTAAGCGTGTAGACGAAAAGAAGCGCGATCAACTCCGCGCCGATAAGGAAGCAGAATTTGCTGCTGCCCGCGAAGCGATCAAGATCCGCTACGAAAAAGAAGCCGAATCTCCTGAAGCAAACGTCAAGGCTTTGGCCGAGATGCAGACCAAGGAAATGGCTGACGTCGAGAAGCAATGGGAACTCTTTAAGGCTCAAATCGACGGTCTTGAAAAACTGCGCCTTATTAGCGAAGTTGAATACCGCGCTTTGCCTGACGACCTTCGCCGCCTGACTGAAGTCGGCATGGGTGGCCAAGCCCTGCGCACACTGCTCGAAGAGATCGACCTTGCTGACCTTATCAAGGAATTGACTGCCGAAGCTGACGAAGCCAAGGGCCAGCGCAAGAAGAAGCTGATGAAGCGCCTGCGTTTGCTCGAGAGCATGGAACGCGCCGGCATCGAACCTGCCAGCATGTGTTTGAGTGTTTTGCCAGTGATCCCACCAGACCTGCGCCCAATGGTGCAACTGACCGGTGGCCGCTTTGCAACCTCCGACCTTAACGACTTGTATCGCCGCGTTATCAACCGCAACAATCGCTTGAAGAAGCTCATTGAGTTGAACGCACCAGAAGTTATCCGCCGCAACGAACAGCGCATGCTGCAAGAAGCTGTTGACGCACTGGTAGACAACAACAGCACCCGCAGCGGCCGCGCCGTTGCCGCTACTGGCCAGCGCCGCCGCCTGAAGTCCCTCAGCGACATGCTGAAGGGTAAGCAAGGCCGCTTCCGCCAGAACCTTCTTGGTAAGCGCGTTGACTACTCTGGCCGCTCGGTAATTGTTGCCGGCCCAGAACTTAAGATCACCCAGTGTGGTCTGCCAAAGATGATGGCCTTGGAACTCTTCAAACCATTCGTTATTGGTGAATTGATCTTCCGCGAGCAAGCTCACAACATTCGTTCTGCAACCCGCATGATCGAAACCGGCGAAATCGCCGTATGGGACGCCCTCGACGAAGTTATTAAGGGTAAGTACGTGCTCCTAAACCGTGCTCCATCACTGCACCGTTTGTCGATCCAGGCATTCATGCCCGTTTTGATCGAAGGCCGTGCTATCCAGCTGCACCCGCTCGTATGTAAGGGCTTTAACGCCGACTTCGACGGTGACCAGATGGCCGTGCACCTTCCTTTGAGCGACGAAGCTCAGGCCGAAGCACGCGACATCATGGCTGCCAACAAGAACTTGCTGAAGCCAGCCGACGGTACGCCTATCCTGCACATTGAGCAGGACATGGTGCTCGGTTGCTACTACCTGACCTACGACCGCGCCAGCATCACTAAAGCTGCTAAGCCATTCACCAACATCGACGAGGCTATCATGGCTCTCGACGCTGGTTCTGTTAAGCTGCAGACCCGTGTGCGCATCCCATTCCGTGGCGAGCGCCGCGAAACAACCCTTGGCCGCATCCTGTTCAACGAAGTATTCCCAGAAGACTTCCCATTCCAGGACGAGCCAATGACCAAGAAGAAGCTCCAGCACGTTATGGCTATGGTCTACCAACAGTACGGCCAGGCTACAACTGCCGAAATCGCTGACGAACTGAAGGACCTAGGCTTTACCTACGCGACCTACAGTGGCCTGTCGATGGGTATGGGTGACTTTACCCCGATCAAGGGCATGGACAAGCTGGTCCACGAAGGTGAAGACCGCGCCGCTGCTATTTCTGAGCAGTACGAGCAAGGCTTCATTACCGAAGACGAGCGTTACCGCTTGACGATCGACAACTGGACCAAGATCGACACTCGCGTGCAGGAATTGCTCGCCGAACAGATGATTGGCCAGGAGAGCACGATGGCTATCGCGATCGCCTCTGGTGCCCGTGGTAACATCTCGCAGATGAAAATGTGTGTTGGTATGCTTGGTGTCTTCTCTGACGCCGGTGGCCACGCCATTGAGCTGCCTGTTAAGTCTGGTTACATCGAAGGTTTGGACCCATTGGAATACTTCACCGGTACCCGCGGTACCCGTAAGGCGTTGATTGACATCGCCCTGAAGACCGCCGATGCAGGTTACCTGACCCGCCGTTTGGTAGACGTCGCCCAAGACGTATTTACCATCGACGACGAAGACGACCAGGAAGTCGACCCCGGCTTTGCAATGTACCGGGCAGACGCTGACGAAATTGGCGTTACCCTTGGTTCACGTTTGATTGGTCGCTACGCTGCTGAAAACATCAAGAAGCACGTTAAGCGCGGCGAGCTTATCACTCCCGAAATCGCCCACGGCATTGATGCTGACGAAACTATCGACGGCGTTAAGATCATGAGCGTCCTGAGCGCAGCAAGCGTGCACGGTGTGCCTCGTAAGTCTTACGGTGTTGACCCAGCAACCGGCAACATTGTTGCCTCGCACCACCCAATCGGTGTTATTGCGGCTCAGTCCATCGGTGAGCCTGGTACCCAGCTGTCCTTGGACTCCAAGCACCGTTCTGGTGCTGTCCTTGCCGACGACACTGCCCAGGGTCTGTCACGTATCGAAGAACTTTTGGAAGTCCGCACCCCTAAGGGCCAGGCTTACCTGACCGACATCGCTGGCGTAGCCAACGTATGGGAAGAAGGCGACCACTATGTTGTCCAGGTGACTGCCAAAGAAAAGGAAAACTTGACCTTTAAGCTTGGCGACCGTATCGCTAAGATCAAGGGCGGTTCCGACGTTGCCATTGGTGACGTTGTAGCGAGCATGACCGACGGTTCAGAACCACTGGTTGCTCCTATGGCTGGCAAGGCCGAAGTAACCGACAAGGCGGTGATTATCACCCCTGCCGGCCAGAGCGTTGTCCGCTACGAGATCCCTGGCTTCAAGCAACTGTACGTCCGCGACGGCGACGCCGTTGTTGCCGGCCAGCGCTTGACCAACGGTTCGGTCAACCTGCAAGAGCTGATGCGCTTGCAAGGTGTAGAAGCTACCCAGCGCTACATCATGAACGAAGTACTGCACATCTTTGCCGCCCAGGGCCAGAACATTGCCGACAAGCACCTTGAGTGTATTGTCCGCCAGATGTTCAGCCGTGTTCAGGTCGAAGACGCTGGTGACAGCGAATTCGTAACCGGCGACGTTGTCAGCAAGCTGTCTGTTGTCGAAGCCAATGACACACTGACAACTGCAGGCAAGGAAGCTGTTAAGTACAACCAGTTGCTGCTCGGTCTTATCAAGGCCAGCTTGAGCACTGACTCGTTCCTGAGTGCCGCATCCTTCCAGGACACTACTCGTGTCTTGATCGGTGCTGCCACATCCGGCCGCGTGGACAAACTCCACGGCCTCAAAGAGAACGTTATCCTTGGACGCAAAATCCCCGTTGGTACCGGCTATGGCCGCACCATCCCGGATGTCATCCAAGAAGAGCCCGTTACTCACCGGATGTAGGCTCGCGCCACAGAAGGTATAGAAAGCTGCAGCTGCGCAATCGGCTGCAGTTTTTCTTTTCTCCGTTTTTTCATGGTGTTAGGCGGCTTGTTTTGTATACTAGAAAGAATAAAAACTTGTAACTGACTGCATTACGGAGGTGTCTTTTGTCCAGTGTTGAGCAAGTTGTATTAGAAGTAAGAAGCAGTATCGGTATAGTAGGCGAAGCGAACGCCGTAGACAGCGTTCAGGCGCACCAGGAGGTTCGCGGTTCGCTCGCCAGCGTTATTGTTGCATTGGGTGAGGTGGCAGGTATTCTTGGCGTAACTGCAGGGGTTATCCAAGCGCAATTAGGCGATAGTGCCCTGACACTTAACAAAGCTGCCGATGGAGCGGATTCGTTAAGGGATACTCTTGATGGCTCCACGAATGATAACGCCGGAGCGGCCATCATGAGCGCGGACATCATGAGAAAGACCGCCGAGAAACAGGTGGCTGGGACTGGCGCTGCAGTTGCGAAGATGCAAGAATTGCGAGCAGCGTTGGCTACCGTGGGCGAGCTAGCTACGGACTTGTACGGTATGCACCACCAAGTGCTGAGCAATGCAGATACCGTTCTGGCTGCTCAACGCGCAACGATTAATTACGGTAACGCATACATTGAGCAAATAGCCGGCCAGCCAGGCGCGGCAGAATAATAAAGAGGAGATAAGACATGTCGACAGTTCAAGAAGTTAAAAACGGTTTACGAGAAGTACGAGAAACGCTAGACGACGCACCATATACGTCGGTAGCTGAAGCTTTGGGCAAGCTCACTGTTAGCGGAGTTGACGAAGTGCGGGCGGCAGTAGAGGCGGCTATTCAGGAAATAAAAGACCAGGATCTCCCCGTTCGCCAGATAAAGCTAGATGGTGAGGTTGCTTTCACACACCTTACGGTTATTGCTGACGTTGACACGGAAGGTGCTGCCCAGCCCATAGAAGATGCCCTGACTCATATGGAAGTTATGAGCGGCAAGGCAGGGGACGTCCATAATGGCATGGGAATTATGGGGACGAAGCTCGACGAAGCACTTGGCCACTTGGTAGCGTTTACGGCAGCTATGGAAGGGTACGAGGCTGCACGGCTTGGCGCTGTCGATAACTTGGGCGAGAGCTTCCAAGGCCAGCAAGCAGCGCATGCGTCGCTGAATGAATACGAAGAGCGCATTTCGTAGTAAGCAATACCCCGTTGCACAGGGTGCCTACATCTGTTATACTGTACGCATTACAAATAAGTAGTTTGAGCCAAGGTGGTTCAAGGAACGGGCAGAGTTGGCACTCGCCGTTTTCTCACCTTATGGCGGTAGATCTACGTAAGGAGAATAAATGCCAACAATCAACCAGCTTGTCCGCAAGCCGCGTACCAAGGTGACTACCAAGAGCAAGTCACCAGCTATGCAGCGCGTGGTCAACAACCTTAAGACCCGCTCATACGAGAAAGCTTCACCACTGAAGCGCGGCGTATGTGTGAAGGTTACTACCAAAACCCCAAAGAAACCGAACTCGGCTTTGCGTAAAGTTGCCCGCGTTCGTTTGAGCAACGGCTACGAAGTATGGGCTTACATCGGCGGCGAAGGCCACAACCTGCAGGAACACGCAGTTGTCCTCGTCCGCGGTGGCCGTGTTAAGGACCTTCCTGGTGTGCGTTACCACATCGTTCGTGGCGCACTCGACCTCCAAGGTGTCCAGAACCGCAAAAAGGCTCGTAGCAAGTACGGCGCCAAGAAGGAGACCAAGTAATGCCACGCCACAAAACCAAGGCGCTCGTCCGCGAAGTAAACCCGGACCGCCTGTACAACAACATCCAGGTGACCCGCATTATCAACCGCGTTATGCGCGATGGCAAAAAGCAGGTTGCTGAGCGTTTGGTATACACCGGCATGGAAAAGGCCGCCAAGAAGCTGAAAGTAGAAAACCCGTTGGAGGTTTTCGAAACTGCCTTGAACAACATCAAGCCGCACATGGAAACTCGCTCCCGCCGCGTTGGTGGTGCGAACTACCAGATTCCGTTTGAAGTTAAGGGCCAGCGTCAGCAGCACCTGACCACCATGTGGTTCGTACAGGCTGCCCGCGCCCGCAAAGGCATCAGCATGGCTGACCGCCTAGCTCTGGAGCTTGTAGAAGCCTACAACAACCAGGGTTCCGCAGTGAAAAAGAAAGAAGACACGCACAAGATGGCTGAAGCCAACCGTGCCTTCGCACACTTCGCTCGTACCTAAAACGTATTGGCCTAAAAAGAGGAGCATTCTTGCTCCTCTTTTTTTATTTTTTCAGAACATCAGTTATTCAGATATAGGGGGGATATGAGTGTAGAACGGGTAATCGGAGAGATAAATGAGGGTATCATCACGCTCGAAGAAGCACCAGTTGACCAGCTGGTGTTTACTGTAGAGGATTTGTCGCTCGAAGGATTACGCAAGACAGTAGATGGACTCAGCATGTCGATTCTGGAGGCTAGCGCACGGATGACCGATGCCCTGGGTTATGAGCAGTCGGTGCACGAAAAAACGAGTGAGGGCGCAGGCTGTTTACTGGCTGCCTTGCTAGGGGCTGAACATCCAGAAGCTGTCGCGGCGATTAACGGTGCCGAATCTATGGCCGAGCATGCCGAAGCGGTTGCTGATATGGTGCACGAGATGCAACATCGTCGCAAGTCGATGGCGGGCGCGCTGGCCAATTTCCTTACCCAATTAGCCGGCTACGAGGAAGCCCGTGCCGAAGCGCTGGCGGCTGGCAATCGTAGCCGCGGCGCCCGCGAAGACACTGTCTACCAGGCCCGGGCATATGCTGACCGAATAAGTTAGAATTAGTTGCAACCATAAACATCTTGAGGTAAACGACTATGAGCAATGGTGTAGAGGGCGTACGAAATGAAATCGCAGCTGGAGTGGAAACACTGGGGCAAGCCCCGATAGGCGATACGGTACAGGCCCTGCGTGATGTGGGGCTGCAGGATGCAGTAACAGCCCAGATACAAGAAATAAGCGGCTTTGTGGACGGCATGCCCGACCGCATCAATGAGGTATACGCCTTGGCAAAGCTCATTGTGGAAAGCGCAAGTGAAGGCCAGGGTGCATTTTTGGCAGCAATGATTGGCAGTGGGCAGCCTGAAGCGACTGGAGCGATTAACAGCACATCAGAAATGCATACACAGGCCGACACGGCCATTACGGGCCTGGCCAATATGGTGAAAAGCACGAACGACATACTCGGCACGCTCGGAGCACTGCGCAGACACATTGCTTCGTATGAGCAGGCCCGGGCAGAAGTGCACGCTCATTTAGTAGGTGCCGCTGGTGCCCGTAACAGTGCTGTAAGTGACGCTAAGCGCTACATCAATCGACTACAATAAACCCCCATAGCACACTTGCATAAGCAAAATCATTGTATTTTTTATACTAGCAATTTTGTTCGATATAGGGTTCCATATATGAATGAGTGAAGTCAATGTCGGTCAAATCAAGAATGCACTACTGAGTCAGATAACTGTCCTAACCGAAGCGGCGCAAACTGAGGCCGCAGTGAAAGACGAACTAGAACAACATGCCGCCCGAGTGGTAGCACTAAGACAGAAAATTGGGGAAGCAGCAACAGAATTAGCCGCGCTACAAGGAGACGTGGCTAAAACTGGATCTGCACACGAAGGAGCTGCGAAGGTCGTTGGAGAAGCGGGTACGGCTATAGCTGCCCTCGGCTCGGAAGATAGCCCCTTGCTCGAACAGTCTGCTGGCCAATTGGCGGCAGCTAAGAGTGGTATGGATACCCAGGGCGCTGCTATGCAGGGCTTGGAGACTGCTTTTACTGAGGAGGCTGAAGCACTCGCTGGATTGGGTACGAACCTTGAACAGCAAGCCGGTGTACTGGGCGGTTTAAGTACAAGCGTGGAGCAATCTGGCGCTATGGTTATTGGCGGAATTGCTAGCGCGCGGGAGTGGATCGCAGTCGCTGCAAGTAAGTAGGCCATTTAGCAACACGCCTAATGGAACAGCCTACTGTTGCTATACGCGTGAACTTGTTATTAAATAGGAGCAGAGATAGAGACGGATAATTAAATAACCTCAATTCGAAGTATTTAATTTATTTCCAGTCTCTATTTTGAATAGGACATAGCTATATGGCTCAACCTTCGGCAGAAATCCCAACAGTCGAACTTCCCGAAAATCTGGGCGCTAACCCGTGCGCAAAGCACCTGGGTCAGTTGGCGACGGCTTTGCATGCGTTCGGCATCCCCGACGGCATGCACCGCGTCGGTGAATTTGTGGGCTTGGGCGACAATCCTCCACCTGCGCTGCTCGCAGGTTTAGGCGAAGCGCACACTGCGCTGTCGGATGATATCGAAGATATTGAAATGGCCCGGCTACTCCTACTTCAAATGCTTGCCAGCCAACCGCCAGGCACGGTCCGCGTATCAGTATATGACCCGCGGCTGACTGGGGCGTTCGCAGATTTTTCGTCACTTGGCCCGGAATTATTTGAACATGTGCACGCCGGAGGGTTGCGCAACTTACTCGATGACTTAACGAAGCATGTTGCTACACTTGCCAACACACGCAACCCAGTAGGGACGATCACTGAACCGTGGCGAGTAGTCCTGTTGATGGGCGGAGAAGAACTAACGCCTAAAGAGAGGGAGCAAGTTTCCCGCATGATCGCTGGTGGTGCAGAGTGGGGTAGTATTATCGCCCTGGGCGTCCCGTTAGCGGAAGATCCGTGGTTACGGACAGGATGGCCGGGCAATATCCCAGTGGCACCTGACCCGCCGGTGCCTGCACCGCTCATCGCCTCACGTGGGCGTGAAATTGCTGCTGCGGCTAAAGAAGGTATGAAACCACCTGACCTGAGCGCGATTGTTCCAGCAGAGCGATGGACCGGTTCCGCAGTCCGTGGCTTGCGGGGTTCTTTGGGCTTAGGTCCTGACGGCCGGCCGTACTACGTTACGCTTGGCGACGAAAATCCGCACGCGCTGGTTACTGGTACCACTGGTGCCGGTAAAACAGTTACGCTGAACGCGTTGCTTACCTCCTTAACCCAAGAGTATGGTGCCGACGAACTGTCGCTGATGATGCTCGACTTTAAAGAGGGCACCGGTGTCGCTGGCTATGCCCCGAACGACCGTGATCCGACCTGGCTGCCGCACGCCATGTTAGTTGGTACGAATGTTAATGAAGACCCTGAATTTGCTATCAAGGCACTAGAATACCTGCAAGCGCAAATCAGTATACGAGCTGCTGCAGCCAAGAGGGTTGGGGCCGGTGACTATGCGGGCCTTCGTCAGGCTGACCCAACCGGTGATTGGAAGCGGATTGTGGCGGTAATCGACGAGTTCCAGGTGTTGTTAAAAGGTCCTTATGCCAACGATGCGGTGCGGATACTTACAGACCTCAGTCAGCGAGCCCGTTCTGCGGGTATTCACTTGGTGCTTGCTTCGCAGTCAGTTGATGGTATCTCGGCGCTGTATGCGAAGCACGGGGCGCTCTTTACGAACGTTTCGCTGCGTATAGCGCTCATGGGCGGCACAATGTTGAATCAGTTCAACAAAGTAGGCGACACAGTCCCCAAGTACCATGCGGCCATTAACAATAGAATGGGCGCCGTTGATGCCAACGTAATTGTGAGAGTTGCCGCTGCTACGACCGATGAAGTAACGAAATACAAGCGAGAAGCTCATCAACATCGTCCAGTCCGCAACCGCCCGCCTCGTGTATTTGATGGTGACGATGTTCCAAAACTTGCCACGGCAGTTGAATTTGATAGGCTGCGCCCTGTGGAGGTCGGTGACCCCAAGGTACTGTTTGCCGATGAATTTAGTGTAGAAGGTGGTTCTGCTGGCATTGACCTTACTCGCCAGCCTGGACGCAATGCAGTAGTCATTGGCCAGCGTGTCGAGGAAGTGGCGCGTGTTATGGACACTGCAGCCCGGTCTCTAGCTAAGCAGCGCCTGCCAGGTGCCGCCGAGTTCGCGTTTGTATGTGTTGATACCCAAATGGCCGGTGCAGTAGACAGGATTTCAGCTGACCTGCGCAAGCAGGGTCACACCGTCCGCGTGGTCCGTCCGCGTGATGCACCGAAGTTTCTTTCGGAAACCAGCACACGCTTGCAAGGCGGCGATGACTCCGACAATTATGTCTTTGTATATGGTGGAGACGCCGGCGGCACAATAATGGATCCAGAGAAAACTCGGACTATAAACATGGAGGGTCGCAAAGCAACTGTAGGTACCGGTACCATCGTCCGGGCTGGTCAAACCATAGCCGCATACGAAGGTGATGTTGAACCCATCGTTGCGCCAGCGACTGGCTCAGTGGCTGTGCGAGGCGACCAGATTACATTTACGCGTGTCGAAAAGACAGGTCGCGAATCGCTCCGTGAAGTTATGGAGCGTGGCCCTGAAAACGGCACCTGGGTGATAGGTTCGTTCTCGGGTACTGCTCGTATGAGCGAAGTATTTAAAGTCAGCGGAATAACGCGGTACGACAGCGTGGGTGCATATGTAGCAGCAGGTGTGCCGCTGACCGAGCTGAACCCATTAACTCCAGGCGCCCCAGTCACTGGTAACGCGCCAGGTGCCGATCGCAGGAACCGTGCGCAATTCTTCGATCGCTATTCAGGCCAGCCACGCCGCACGGTCATCCCATACGCCATCCCTGACGAAAGCTAGGCTATTTATTAGCGGCTACTGGTTGTATGGGTCTATTGCGATATCGTCGAAGAACTGGCGTATCTTGCTCTTGCCAGCGCGTTGCTCGGCTTGGATTTCCCTTACGCGCCGAACAATTGGGCGTGCTGCCTCAGGCAGGGTGGCCATATTCACTCCTGCGAATATACGGCCAGTACGTTGGGCGATTATAGCTTGTAGGTCTGGGGTCATGGAGAGGAACCCTTGGCGTTCAGCAAGGTCACACTCGAGGAGTACATTAAATAGCCTGCTACTTGAGTGGACGGGCATGTTGTAGTGGCGAGAGATATACGACTGCGCCGCTCGCGTTATATGCGAGACTTCTCTTTTTAGTCGCTGCTGCTGTTGTTGTAAGCTTTCGGTCTCCTGCCTTCTGCGCTGTGAACGGGTTGGCGTATAGTGCCCGTTTTGGGCTTTGCGGTATTCCTGGTCGGTCATCTCTTTACCGCGGACGCGAACGTCAGGGCCTATAGGCATCACGGAATCGTGGTTGAAGTTGATAATATCAGCAACATGCTGCAGGAGGTGTGTCGGTGGGTGTTCAAGAGCGTCGACGTGGTACCAGCTGGCGCCATCTGGCTCAATGAGCCCGCGCAATTTTTGGTATAGCCGCACGTCGCCAGGCCGTAAACCAAATTGGGCAAGATGCGATTCGGAAAGGTCTTGCAACCCGCCGCACAGTAATAGTCCAATATTGGCCAGTACGTGTACTGCCGCGTGCTCACGGGCCGTTCTGCCGCGTGCGCCATATAAGAATGTCTGATATGCCCGAAGATCGTTCAATGAGTCGAAACGGCGCATGCTTGCAGCGGCAAGCGTGACAGCTATATCGTTTTCCCAGGTAGGGACAACCTCATCTGAAGCAGGATACCTACCGAGCAAACCGGGGAGCAGGGCAAGTGGTGCGCTTGAGCCGTCGGCGTTTAGTAGATCGCCAAGGGCCTCTTCGCTTTCCCTAATCCGGCGTATATTGCTTGGCCGTACAGCTGGCACATCATTGAATGCTTGTGTCATGCCTGCAAAGATGCGATCGCGTTCGGCACGGAAGTGAGCTTGGTTCTGGGCTGTTTTTTCACGGCATGCGTTATAGGCGATAAGATGTTTACGAATAAGGTCTAGATACTTCTGATTTACACTCTCTGTGAGCCGTCGTTCCCGCGACCCGCTGTATGACATGGCTGCAAATTCGCTTGCGCCGCCATCGCCCGACGCGCCTCTGCGGCCTGAACCGGTGAGCGGTATGCCAGGGCCGAAATCAAGCGCTATAGCTTCGGCCACGGTGCGCTGCCGTACCGGTAGGTCTTTACTGGTAAGCGTAGGCTCGGCTCGCCCTCGTGGGCGGCCAGGTACTTGTAATCCCACAGCAAGTTCATACTGTTTGTAGCATGCTGTGGGGAGCACCGATTCGAGCGTCCGGTCTGGCGGAAGTTTTGACTGAAGGGCGTTGCAGGCCTCTACGAGTGCACCAAGCCAAACTCTGGCGCTAGGGTCACTAGGATATTTGTCAGATGCGCCTGTACGCCGTGCTAACGCTCCATATGCGCAGGCATTGATGAGGTCCGGATGATTAGAAATGCTGTGCACGCCGTAGAACTTAATAAGATATTTGCGCAGTGCGTCGCTGCTTTTGGTTAGGAGCTCGTCCGGCTCCACAAAATGCAGCTTATTACCGGCTCGGGTTCCGGCTTCGCCCCAGCTGCCCCCGGTGCCAGCATCTTGGCCGACGTCGTTAACTGATTCGCCAAGGATACTGGATAGCGTGCCTTTGCTCAGCAGCGTGTCTGCAAGGCGCGGGCTGGCGCCCGCGTCTCCTAGGTTTGTGGCAATGGAGAGTGTTACCACTCTTCCGCCGCCGACGCCAAGACTATCCAGCGCAGCGTCCATTACTGTGCTTTGCAGTGTTGCGCCGATAAGCCGTGCATGTGAGTTAAAGGCGCCGCCGGCGCCGCCGATCCCGGCTTCAGCACGGACAGCCAGGGCACCAGCCGCGGCAATCGATACAGCCGCCGCCGGGTCGTGCTCAGTACCTTCGCGGCCGAATTCGAGTGTTTTGTAACCTGTTGGCCAGGCATCGACGCCAGGGCCATATTGGTCGAGTAAAGCTGTTGCGGAAGTAGCGCCAGTGACACCTTGTAAGAAAAGTCTGTCAGCGTCGCCCATATTAGTACCCTGGTCAGCGGTCGTCATGGATGTATTTTGCCCTATTATTGCTGATTGTTCAATGTCATTGCAGTAGCTAGTGCAAGTTAATTGCACCTCAATCAATATATTAGTATAGTGTGCGGTATTATCAAGCCATTAATTGGTGGGCGCAATTTGCCCATTTTTTTGTTGAAAATTTTCCCCCATGGCCCACATAGAACAGTTTCCAGAATATTGTAACGGGTGTACTGACCCTGACCGCCGCGGAACGCCAGTTGCAGGCATAGCCCGCGGATGTGCCGGTGTGGTTAAAGTTATGCGCGGCCGGATGCTCACGCAGGTCGGTTCTGATTTGCCAGTGCTGCACCCGGAGCAAGATTTCCGTGATGCCGAAAAAGTTTGCGGCCGCTTATGGGCAGCACCCGAACCGCAGCCCGACCGCCGGGTGATTGCCCATCCCAGCGTGGCTGGCGGCACGAACGTTATTATTGCCGAAGGTGACGGGCTCGACCAGTTCGATGGGTTGTCAGAAGCCGAGACAGCAGTAATTGTCGATGATTTTATGAGCGCAAGCTTGCCGCATGGCGGCCCCGACCTTGGAGCGATTATCGATAACCTGACCGGCGGCAATGCGCCGCTTGGCCCCTTAGAGACACCCGGTGGACTCCGCGTGATAGCGGGCGGCCAGGACGTTGGGCGGGTGAAAGCGGTGGTTGGCAGCATCATTGATGAGCGGTTCGCCGATACTCTAGTAGCGGCTGGGCAAGCCATTGGCGAAGTGCGTGACCGCGTTGCGATCGAAGTAGAGGGAACTGGCAATGCGCATGCCTTGGGTGCATTGGTGGTAGCTGGTGAGGTTGCCGAGGCTATGCAGCGCGCTGCCGACGCCCAAATTGCCATGGATGCCGCGGCCCTGCGGTACCTCGGGGAGATCTCGTAATGACGAACGGCGAACATCAGGGCAATAATATATGTAACGTGTGCCCGCACCGTGCAAACCGTCAGAAGGGGTATGTACGGGTTGCTGACAAGATTCCTGGTTGTGTTGGCGCTACAACAGTCGAACACGTGGCGTACGTGGAAATGACCGACGGCAGCGTTGTGCGGCACGAGGCCGGCTCCCGTGAGTTTTGCGGGCGTGATACCACAGCTGTTGATCGGGCAACGGCTAATCAGATGCGGCGCTACCGCGTCATCAGCGATACGACTACGCCCGAGGGGCGCCACATTGTTATGGCCACGGGCGCACGGTCGGTCCTGGACGAGTTAGCGGCCCAGGGAGGGCAGGAACCAGGTGCAGTCCCCGGCTCGTCGCCGGTAAGTGAATCCCCAACAGTGCCGCGCCCAGAACTGTTTATTGTGCCCGAGGGCGAAGAAGGATCGGTTGGTGCGGTGCACGCCGTTCTCGGTGCCGCAGTCATGGAGTTGCTTGATTACGACCATTTGCTTGGTGAAGCGCGTGACCGTTTGGCTGTACTGGAAAGCGAGCTGGCCGGTTCTACAAACCAGAACGCCGCTGAGTTGCTCGATGCTGGCCGGCAGGTCGTAGCCGAGCTAGAAATAGTCCAGGCCGGCATCATGGAATTCCAAACGGGCGTTAACGAATACCGGGGCGACACGTAAGATGCGAAAAATGAATGGAGATATGTATGGCAAGGAGAAGTAAATACTGCGAAGGTTGTCCACTGCAACTAAATGATCAGCGTGCGGAGATGGCCGAGCGGTGCAAGGGGCGTGTCCGGATACTACAGGGAGTTGTAGTGACGCATATCGATGGCTCTAAGGTAGTACGACCCATAGGGGGCACAAGAAGGGTGTGTGGTTTGCGTTGGTCCGGCATCGAGGCGGACGAAGGTGAGTATATTGTCACAACTCCTGCAAGTCCGCGTGGGACGGACATCTTAGTGATCCAAGGTGCCGATGCTGACTTTTTGAGAGATGCAGATGAGGCCGAAAAACAGCGAGTGGTCAAGGACTACGATGACGAATTGGCGCGACCGCACAAGTATGTGTGGCCGTTGCCTGACGGCACGCCCACACGCGGCCACCTGGCTTACTTAAGCGGCGGCGGTGACGTCGGCCATGTGAAAGCGGTGGTCAGCGACGTCACCACAGACGGTTACCTGGGGCGTCTCCAGCTGAGCCGCCAAACTGCAGAGTCTGCACGGGGGCTGGTCGCTGCGGAGCTCGACGGCTCCGACAATCCTGTGGCGCTCGGGATTATTGCGCTTGTCGAGCAGGTGACTGTCGAACTTGGCAACGCCATTGAGCATGAACTGGCAATGCGCGAGCAAGGTGAAGCATACTTGGGAGATATACGTTAATGGGTGACATTAAGAAAATCCCGATCTGTAAAGGCTGTCCGCTTCGTGAGACCGACAACCGAGAGCGAGTACAGGGCGTTGCGCCAGGTTGTCCTCGGCCTGTGTATTTGGATGTCATGGGCGTGGTGCACAACCTTGCCAACGAGACAGAAGAAGTTGCCGTCGCAGGCGAGCAAAAGTTCTGTGGCCGCCAGCCAGAAAAATTGGAAGCAGCTATTGGAAAAATTACTACAGAAAACCGTATCGTAGACGAGGGAATTGATGAGGATGATGACTCGCAATATGTTACTGTAGCCAGGGGCCCCCGTCGTCTTTTGGACGAACATTATGGTCCTGCACCCAGAGATACGCCACTCCCTGACCAACCGACAAGAAGGCTATCGAGCACTTCCGCCCGACCAGAGTTGCAGGTTATCCCAGGCGGCGCGTCTGTAGGTGAAGTACATACCGCTTTAGACGAAGCGGTAGCAATGATAACTGGTTTAGATCTCACTGGCCTGCGCGAGGAGGGCGCAACGAGGGTAGCGAGACTAACCAACGAAGTCGACGGCTCAAATAATGACCATGCAGCCGCCATGCAAGCAGCAGGCGCGGCCTTGCTTCTGGATTTACGCGCAGCAGTCAGCGCAGCCGAAGAATTCGAAACACAGGTAGCAACCTATAAAGGGTTGACAGGCGCCGAATAAAAGCCTAAATAAAGAGTATTGCAATTTTAATATACAAGAAAGGCACACCAAAAATATGAGTGTAGGAGAAGTCAAAGCAGGATTAGCAGCAGCCGACGAAATGGTTATGCAAGTAGCCGAAATTGCCGGTGGTATTGGTACAGAAGTTGACAACATTGACGTCTTGGGCCTGGCTACAGACATTGAAAACATCGCTGGTTTGCCAGCCATAGAAGTACCCGCAGGCTTTGAAGCTGCAGGCGCCCGCATGACCGGCGTAACAACCGCAGCAGGTGAGCTTGCCGTCGGTACTCTTATCGAACGGCTCCAGCAAACTGGTGTTGCTTACGCTGGGCCACTGACTGGTGCTGACCGCACTAAGTCCCCAGTAAGTGATATCTTTGGCGGCCTGGAGCACATGGCCGGCAAGACTACTGAACTTGCACAAGGCCAAGTGGCACTTGCCCAAGAATCCAATACAGAGGCTAGCGCACTGTTCGCAGCCGCTGCCACTGTCCGTGAGCAAGTAGCACAGAGCCACTTCGAAGATGTAACTAAGTTCGTAGCCGCTGAAACTGCCGCCCGTGCAGCTGCCGCCCGCGACAACGTAGAGCCAGCCCGTGCTGCTCTGAAGCCAATCACCGAAGAAGTTGCTGCTACAGCACCTGCCGTTAAGGAGAGTTCACAGCTTTACGCAACCCAACTGCTTTAGTAGTACCGCGTAACGATCTGAATGATCTGAAAGAAGGAGACCATACCACTGGTCTCCTTCTTAATTTTTTGCTATAATATGCTGTAAGTGCTGTTTCTTCGTGCCTCTAGATCAAAATAGGTCAATAGAAGCGGCTATTGTAGGAATTTTAAGAAAGGCGAATTAACTCGACCATGGCAGGCAAATATTCAATTCAAGATTTAAGAAACATCGGTATTATCGCGCACATTGACGCTGGTAAGACCACTACCACCGAAGGTATTCTGTACCGCACTGGGCTCAAGCACAAAATTGGTGCTGTGCACGACGGTGAAACAACCACCGACTGGATGGCTCAGGAGCGTGAGCGCGGCATTACTATTGTGTCTGCTGCCGTGACCTGCTACTGGAAGGGCAAGCAGATCAACATTATTGATACCCCCGGCCACATCGACTTTACGGTCGAAGTAGAGCGCTCCTTGCGCGTGCTGGACGGTGCTGTCGTGGTGTTCGACGGCAAGATGGGCGTTGAATCCCAGTCCGAAACTGTTTGGCGCCAGGCCGACAAGTACGGCGTACCGCGTATTTGTTTCATCAATAAGATCAACCAAACTGGTGGCGACTTCTACAAGTCACTCGAAACCATCCACAACCGCTTAAGCAAGCGCGCGTTCCCAATCCACCTGCCAATTGGATTTGAGCAAGCCATTAACGGCGTTGTTGACCTCGTTACTATGAAGGCTTACAGCTACAAGGAATTTACTGACCACGAACTTGTCGAAGGCGAAATCCCTGAAGACATGATGGACAAGGTCAAGAAGTACCGCAGCCTGCTGATCGAAAACGCTGTTGCCGAAGACGAAGCCATGCTTGAGAAGTTCTTTGAAGTCGGTGAAGAAGGTCTGACTCAAGAAGAAATCATGCACGCTATCCGCACAGCAGTACTTTCCGGCAAATTCTACGCCGTTACTGGTGGTGACGGCCGCGGCGTTATCGTTGAGAAGGTCCTTGACCTTGTTGTCGACCTTTTGCCTGCACCTACCGATCGCCCGACAACCTGGGGCACACACCCGAAGACTGGCGACGAAATCGAGCGCAAGCACACCGACGCCGAGCCATTCTCGGCTCTCGCCTTTAAGATTACTACCGACCCATTCGTTGGTAAGTTGGCCTACTTCCGCGTGTACTCTGGTAAAGTTACTGCCGGTTCATACGTACTGAACAGCTCAAAGGGTGAAAAAGAACGCGTTGGGCGTATCGTGCGCCTGCAAGCCGACAAGCGTGAAGACGTTACCGAAGTTACTGCCGGCGACATCGCCGCTATCGTAGGCCTTAAGGGCACTACAACCGGTAACACGTTGTGTGACCCGACCAACCCGATTGTTCTAGAAAGCATCACCTTCCCAGAGCCTCCAGTGTCTATCGCTATTGAGCCAAAGACCAAGGCCGACCAAGAAAAAATGAGCATTGCGCTCCAGCGCTTGGCAGAAGAAGACCCGACATTCCGTGTCCGCGTTGACGACGAAACCGGCCAGACCATTATCTCTGGTATGGGTGAGTTGCACCTTGAGATCATCGTTGACCGCATGAAGCGCGAATTCGCTGTTGAGGCTAACATTGGCCAGCCGCAGGTTGCCTACCGTGAAACCATCCGCAAGGACGGCGTTGAAGCCCAAGGTAAATTTGTCCGTCAATCTGGTGGCCGTGGCCAGTACGGTGACGTATCACTGCGCATTAGCCAGAACGAAGTCGGTAAGGGCTTTGAGTTTATCAACAGCATCAAGGGTGGCGTTATCCCTGGTGAATACATCAAGCCAATCGAACAAGGTATTGTCGAAGCTATGGCTAACGGTGTTATCGCCGGCTACCCAGTAGTAGACGTGAAGGTCGAATTGTTCTACGGTTCGTACCACGAAGTTGACTCCAACGAAATGGCCTTTAAGATCGCCGGTTCAATCGGTTTCCAAGAAGCCTTCAAGAAAGCCAACCCCGTGCTGCTTGAACCTGTCATGAAAGTCGTTGTTGTTACTCCTGAAGAATTCATGGGTGACGTCATCGGTGACCTGAACAGCAAGCGTGGCCGCATCGAAAGCATGGAAGACTTGAGCCTCGGCATCAAGGAAATCACTGCCTTTGTCCCGCTTGGCGAAATGTTCGGTTACACAACCAACCTCCGCAGTTCTACCCAGGGCCGCGCCAGCTCCAGCATGGAACTTGACCACTACGAAGATGTTCCACCGAACGTAGCAGCCGCTATCATCGCAAAGAACGCTAAGTAGTACCCCGCACACTTTAGGTAGATATACGATGGCCGAAGAACTATTGCCGCCTGCCGGTGTAATTTTTCATACCTCTCATGGCAAGTATGAACCGGCAGGAATCGGCGGCGAGCATCTCGTATACCTTGACCCTTATGGGGAACAGCTCTACCACGACACGGGTGACATTAGAGATAGGTTCGTAGTAAAGGTTAACTGCGTGGCTACTCGTGACGGGTACGGCCCTGATGCGATACAACCGCCATTACAAGCTTTAAAGGCAGATGCCGCCAACCGCAACGCCCGCTACAGCCGGTTGCGGGCAGTGTTTGGCGATGACGCCGTGTATCAGGCAAGTACTGTACGGCACGAGTACCTCACAGCTAGCGCAGTAAACGCAATATGGCAAGGCGCAGCGCCTCCTCAAAGTGAGGGGCCAACCTATGTAAGTGCAACCATACAGGATTATGTGCCTGAGCTCGCCGACCCGGCTAGCTACACCTCACTACGCGCCCCATATACTGAACGATTCAGAGAAGAGATAGACCCCGAGCTGTACGCCAAGGTGGGCAATCGGTGGCTCGCAAGTAGCGACCCTACGCCGCCCACTCCGCAAGAAGTTGATGAATTTCTAGCCGTGCAACGAGGCGACTCACTGCGCGCACTAGTGGGCACGGCAGCGCACGATACCGCGATTGCCATCGCGCTTGGCCGGTTTGGGAAGAATGCAGCGCAGTATAGTAATGCGACGCGTGAGATCCTTGACCTAACGGGCGAGGGTAATGTGATTATTACCACCGATGGCAGGTGCAAGGTTATTGACGGACTGTTCCCCAGGCCTCTTAAATTACTTGATGATCTCCCGGTGGTCCTAGAGAAAGTGGCAAAGTTTGACGGCCTGAACTATCGGGACTATATCTGTTTACTGAATACCCTCGGATACGTCCGTACCGTTAATTTCCTGTCTGCGCTCGGCGGCGGTACCGAGCAACTAGCTTTGGCCCTACCGCCCACGCTGCCGCCTGAGCTTTGGCGACGAACATATTCTTTATTACGCACTTTCTCAACTCGCTCCGCACTGCTAGCCACGACTGCGGTATCGGGCCAAACTGTAGGATAGGGCGAATAGGGCAACCTATGGTCGCCACGAGCTCGGCTCCATGCTATATTTGTACGAGTTAACTGACAGAAGTGGGAGTTCCTGAAATGACTGACGAAGAACAAATTGCGCGCCTGCGCGTCGACATTGACAGCATCGATAATAAGCTCGTAGAGCTATTGAATGAGCGTGCCCGGTTAGCCCTTAAAATTGGTATTGCCAAGGGTGGTAAAGACATTGTGCGTCCGGACCGCGAGCAGGCAGTAATGAATAATATCTCGGCTGCCAACAAAGGCCCCTTGGCCGATGAAGGCTTGCAAGAAATCTTTAAGAAGATTATTTCTATTTGCCGCCAAATCCAATTTAACCGCGATCACAAAACCAACATTTGACACAAGGAGTAAATCGCTGGAAAATATCCCGCTTACCTCTTTACACCGGTGTAACTTTCCGTTACAATAGTCGGGTCACTCGTGTGAGTCTTTTTCTCTCATACAGATGCTAATAGTAATATTTAAGGAGTCATTTTAATGGCAGACAATTTTGACCGTAGCAAGCCTCACGTCAACGTCGGCACAATGGGCCACGTCGACCACGGCAAGACTACACTTACCGCTGCAATCACTCACGTGCTTGCGAAGCGCCTCCCTAGCAAAATTAACGTTGCAAAGAACTACGATGATATCGACAACGCGCCCGAAGAAAAGGCTCGCGGTATTACGATTGCAACCTCTCACCAGGAATATGAAAGCGAAAAGCGCCACTACGCTCACGTTGACATGCCTGGCCACGCCGACTACGTCAAGAACATGATCACCGGTGCCGCTCAGGTTGACGGTGCTATCCTTGTTGTGTCTGCTGCCGACGGTCCTATGCCTCAGACTCGCGAGCACGTATTGCTTGCGAAGCAGGTTGGTGTACCTTCTATCCTCGTATTCCTTAACAAGATGGACTTGGCCGACGCTGAACTCGTTGACCTCGTTGAAGAAGAAGTACGTGACCTCTTGGAAAAGAACGGTTACGACCGCAACGCTCCTATTGTCCGTGGTTCTGCCACCAAGGCTCTTGAGGGCGACGAAGCTAACGAAAACGCTATCATGGACCTCGTTAAGGCTCTGGATGACTTCATCCCAGAACCAAAGCGCGACCTCGACAAGCCTTTCCTTATGCCTATCGAAGACGTCTTCTCAATTAAGGGTCGTGGTACTGTTGCTACCGGCCGTATTGAGCAAGGCATCATCAAGATTAACGAAGAAGTTGAAATTGTCGGTATCCGCGACACTCGCAAGAGCGTTGTAACTGGTGTCGAAATGTTCAAGAAGAACCTTGACCAAGGTCAAGCTGGCGACAACGTCGGTATCTTGCTGCGCGGTATTGAGCGCGAAGACATCGAGCGCGGCCAAGTTTTGGCTAAGCCAGGTACGGTTACTCCGCACACTGAATTCGACTCAGAAGTCTACATCCTGACTAAGGAAGAAGGCGGCCGTCACACTCCATTCTTTAAGGGGTACAAGCCACAGTTCTACTTCCGCACAACGGACGTAACTGGTGAAGTCGAACTTCCAGCAGACAAAGAAATGGTTATGCCGGGCGACACCATCACCTTTAAGGTGAAGTTGCTCCAGCCGATCGCTATGGACCAGGGTCTCCGCTTCGCTATCCGCGAAGGTGGCCGCACAGTTGGCGCCGGTGTTGTGACCAAAGTCGTCAAGTAAATAAACCTACTTGCACTGCAGAACACCTGGATCACTCCAGGTGTTCTTGCTATATATAGGTATATATGCTTTAATATATATCTATGTCTGAATTCATTCGCCGGCATGAACGCGCACTTACGTTGACATCATATGCAGCTCTTGCAGGGACGGTCGCGGTTATTGGTGTACTTGGCGCGAGTGAAATCTTCAAAACAGGTCCGATCTACGACCACAAATATCCCAAAACAGGAATTGTCCGTGGTGTGCCTATGCAGGTAGAACGGCACGGACCACTCCCCGAAGCCGGCCGACGCCAGATTCCTCACTACGATCTGCGCGTAGAACAATGCCCGGCAGATGTTTCTGCTGCGCAGGCAGGCCACCCTGTGGAATCATTCAACCCGGGCCTCGATATGTACAACCCGGGTTGCGTCGACACATGGATTCGGGTAGATGCGGCTACGTACCAAAGCCATCCCGACGGAAGCACCTTGGTGCTCGCTGGTGCTGTGGGCGACGCAGTACGCAAGCCGTAGTGGGCGAAGCATCTAGCGCTTGCATTCAGCCCTGAATCTTGCAACTTAACTGATCAGAGGGTATAATACCCTCACTATCAACATTGTGCCGAGAACTCGGCTGGGGCATTGACCCTCGCAGAGGTTACGGCATCGCACATAAGAGAAGGGTCATATATCCATGTCCGCAGAAGTAGTTAAGAAAGATCAAAAACAACGGATTCGTATCCGCCTAAAGGCATACGACCACAAAGTAATTGACCAAGCAGCAAAGCAGATCGTAGACACCGCACTTCGTACTGGTGCTACCATTGCTGGTCCAATCCCGCTTCCAACCGACCGCAGCACGTTTACGGTTATCAAAAGCCCGCACGTGTACAAGAAGGGCCGCGAGCAGTTCGAAATGCGCGTCCACAAGCGCCTTATCGATGTCACGGATCCAACGCCAAAAACGATTGACTCCCTGATGAACCTCTCGCTCCCAGCCGGTTGCGACGTAGAAATTAAAATGTAACACCACTGGTGTTGCTGCAAAAACCGCCTTTTCGGAGGCGGTTTTTGTTTTATTCGGCGCTGAGCACTGTCTGGTATAGTTAAACACTATGAGGAAAATTATTCTGGCCAGCGGCTCACCGCGGCGTCGCGAACTATTACAGCAGATGGGCGTCCAGTTCGAGGTGGTCCCGAGCGACTACGACGAACAACTTGACGACACCCGGACCACCGACGAGGTAGCGATAGAGTTAGGTTTAGGCAAAGCGCTGACGGTGGCCGAAAAATATCCGGACGCACTGGTGATCGGGTCGGATACGATTGTCACACTGAACGGCAAGCAGCTCGGCAAGCCGGCAGACCCAGACGAGGCTTTTACGATGTTGCGGGCGCATGCCGGCCAAGCGGTCACGGTGACGACTTCTATTGTCTTGGTTTGCAAGGCAGCAGGCATTGAAGAAACAGATGTAGACACGGCACACGTGTTGTTCAAGCCATATCAGCCAGACGCTATGGGCGCTTATCTAAAGAGTGGCGATTGGCATGACAAAGCCGGCGGCTGGGGTATCCAGAGCGGCGCGGCACCGCTTATCGACCACATTTCGGGCAGCTACGACACCATATTGGGCCTGCCGACCCATATATTAGTCAAAATGCTGCAAGCTCAGGGTATAACCGCGCGTCCAGTCGAAGTGCCGCTCCCCGAGGGCATTGTTAACCGCGCCTAGATTACTGCAAGAAGAGCCGTAAACTGGCGTCATTATCTGCCGGGGTGTACTCGTAACCGGTATTCGCCAAGGCTTGTTCCAGTTTTGCGTGGTCAGGGGCTTCGAACCCTACGAGCACATTGCCTTCGTCGCCGCCCTGGCCGCGGTAGTGGAAGAGGCTGATGTTCCAGGTGTCTGACACGGCCTTTAGGAAATCGCCTAAAGCTCCGGGTCGCTCGGGGAAGATAATACGATAAAAGCGCTCGTTTGCCGCCAATGGTGCTGGGCCGCCGATCATGTGGCGGACGTGTTCCTTGGCGGTGTCTTCGTTAGATAAGTCGGTGTATACGTAGCCGTGCCGTTTTAGTTTGCCGGCAAATGATTTTTTATCGGCTGCGTCGCTGACGTTGATACCAACAAATACTTGCGCACTGGTGCGCTGATTGAGCCGGTACCCGAACTGGGTAATGTTATGGCCGTTTACAATCTGATTACAAAACTGTTGCAATGCACCAGGTTCTTCGGGCATTGTTACGGCGTACAAGGCTTCTTTACCGCTGCCGAGCAGGGTACGCTCAGCTACGAACTGTAGGCGCTCAAAGGTAATATTTGCCCCAGAACAGATCGCTACTGCCTGGAAGCCAGACAGGTCGTGCGCGGCGGCATACTTTTGGATGCCCGCGACCCCTAAGGCGCCGGCGCCCTCCACGATGCTTCTGGTTTCTTCGAATACGGCCTTCATGGCAGCACAGAGCTCGTCGGTACTTACGGTAATGCAGTCGTCGACCAGCTCGCGGCATATCTTAAAGGTGTGGACGCCCATTTGCTTAACGGCAACGCCATCGGCAAAGATGCCCACGTGCGGCAAAACGACCCGCTCGTCAGCATGCAGTGAGGCTTGGAGCACGTTGCTGTCCTCTGGCTCCACGGCAATAACTTGGACTTCGGGCTTTAGCACCTTGATGTACTGCGCAATTCCGGCAATGAGCCCGCCACCGCCGACTGGCACAAAAATGTGAGTGACGCTGGGCAGTTGTTCGAGAATCTCGCGCCCGATGGTGCCTTGCCCGGCAATGACCAGCGGGTCGTCAAAGGGGTGGACGTAGGTGCGTCCGGTTTCTTTTTGGCGGATTTTGCAGTGCTCGGCAGCATCGGAATAGCTATCGCCAGCCAGTTCTACGGCCGCACCCCATGACTTAACCGCGTCGACTTTAATAGCTGGCGTTGTCCGCGGCATGACTATCAGCGCCGAGATGCCGAGTTTTTTGGCCGACATGGCAACGCCTTGGGCATGGTTGCCGGCACTGGCTGCGATGACACCTCGCTTGCGTTCGGTAGCGGTGAGCTGGGCCATTTTGTTGTAGGCTCCGCGGAGTTTGAATGAGTGCACGGGCTGGAGGTCTTCACGCTTAAGGTAGACGTCGCAGCCGGTCTGGGTGCTGAGCTTGGCAGCTCGCTCCAGCGGCGTTTCGACGGCTACATCGTAGACGCGCGCCAACAGCGTTTGTTTAACAGCATCATTCATCGGTTATACTTCTTTCACTTTGGTCTGAACTGCAACGCTGTGTACGTCGACTAGTTTTTCTAGCTGGCTGATGACTTGATCTGGCCGGGCTACGTTCTTGACCGTGATCTTCATGTGCGACCACTGTGTATTTGCCGGGTGCTCAACGTGCACAGAACTAATATTGCAGCCGCGGCGGGCAAATACCTGGGCGACGCGCACGAGCACGCCAGGCTGGTCACGTACCTCGAGGAGCAGCGTATAAATAACATCTAACATCTTATGTACTCCCTGTGGGCTTATCGAGTTGTTCGGTAGGCGGTTCGATAATCATCTTGGTGAGCGGCGCTCCGGCCGGGACCATCGGGAAGACGTTTTCGGTCTTCACAACCTCGACGTTAATCAGCACCGGGCGGTCATTAGTAGCTAAGGCTTCGCGCAACCCAGCGTCCAGCTCATCTGCGGACTGTATGTGGATGCCCTTAGCGCCGTAGGCTTCGGCTAGTTTGGCAAAGTTAGGGTTGCCGGGTAGGGCCACGCCGCTTTCGCGGTTATCGTAGAACAGTTCTTGCCACTGCCGCACCATCCCCAAATAGTGGTTGTTGAGTACTACAATTTTGATCGGCAGCTTGTTGACCATTGCCGTGGATAGTTCGTAAAGCGTCATTTGGAACCCGCCGTCGCCTACGAATGCGATAACGGTGTCCTTGGGACGGGCAAATTGAGCACCGATGGCTGCCGGAAAGCCGTAGCCCATGGTACCGGCGCCGCCAGAGCTGAGCCAGTGCTCCGGCTGGTCTACCTTGTAGAACTGCGCGGCCCACATTTGGTGCTGACCAACATCGGTTGTGACAATCGCTTTCCCATCGGTAAGCTGGTACATTTTGTCGATAACGTGCTGCATGGTTAGGCCGTGGGTATCGTCGTAGTGGAGCGGGTGTGCGGCGCGGTAGCTATCCAGGTGCTCATTCCAGGCAGCGCGCTTGGCTGGCTTTACCTTTCTTACAAGCAGCTCTAATGCGTCCTTTGCGTCGGCTTGCACGGCCACGGCAACGCTAATCATCTTGTTAAGCTCAGCGGCATCGGTGTCGATGTGTGCGATAAAGGCATCCTTGCAGAATTCCGATACTTGCCCTACGATGCGGTCATCAAAGCGCGAGCCGACATTCAGCAAGAAGTCGCACTCCACAATCGCCTTGTTGGCATAGGCAGTGCCATGCATGCCTAGCATGCCGAGCGACAGGTCGTGCGTTTCCGGGAAGGCTCCTTTGCCAAGTAGCGTTGTGGTCACCGGGGTATCAGTGGTTTCGGCCAATTGTTTGAGTTCAGCACTTGCACCAGCGATCAGTACCCCATGGCCGGCCAGAATCACTGGTCGTTTGGCGCTAGCCCAGGCTGTTGCGATGTTGGTGACTTTTTGGTCATCTACGGCGTGCGCATGGGTGTATGCCGGCAGATCTAGCGGTTCGTCGAGCGAACCAGTAAACGGGCCAGAACTGACGTCTTTGGGAATGTCGATTAACACCGGGCCGGGCCGCCCAGTAGAAGCCACGTGGAATGCCTCGTTTACAATGCGCGGCAGGTCGTTCGTTTCGCGGACTAGATAGTTGTGCTTAACGACCGGCATAGTGATGTTAAAGATATCCGCCTCCTGGAAGGCGTCCATGCCGAGCATTGGGCGGATTTGCTGGCCACAGAGGACGATCATCGGCACGCTGTCCATGTGCGCGGTCATAAGGCCGGTCACTACATTGCCAGCACCTGGACCAGACGTAACGAGCACGACGCCTGGTTTGCCAGTGGCGCGAGCATAGCCGTCGGCCATGTGCGCCGCACCTTGCTCATGCCGTACCAGAATAAATTTAATCTTCGTTTTTGATGTAACAAGGGCATCAAAAATAGGGATAGCAGCGCCTCCCGAGTATCCAAAGATGTACTCTACACCCTGTTTTTCCAGGGCTTTGATCATTGCTGTAGCGCCGTCCATACTAGCTGTCATTACTTGCCGCCATACTAGCTATAGCTTTAATTTCAACGAGGAGGGGGACTTCGCCGACATGCGGCAGGTCGGCGACACCAACACAGGCACGGGTCGGATATGGCTCGCTCAACTGGGCGGCATAGGCGGCGTTGACCGTGGCAAAATCGTCCATATTTGTCAGGAAGACGGTTGCGTCAACAACATCCCCCAACCCTAACCCCAGGGTGCCAAGTGCGGCCGCGATGTTCTTAAGTACCTGGGTCGTTTGCTCGCCCACATCAGTGCTGGCAACGCCAGTCTCAGGGTTAATGCCAACCTGGCCAGACACAAAAACTATGTCGCCGACACGGCGGGTGAGGCTGTATGGCCCATATTTTTTTGGCTCAGTTGGTCTTTCGTCAGTTTTACTCACAGTGCTACGCTCCCAAATTAGACAGAATTAGATAGATCGATGCGGATTCGCTCCTGGGGTGATGGGCTGTGTTGCGTGGAGTTATGAGCGAGTCCAGGTATATGCAACACAGCCTCTTGCGAGGATGACGATGTCAATAATGTTGCGGACCTGGTTACTCATAGTATTTGAACAGTGTATACCTGTTCTATTTTTTACGTCAAGCGAACAAAGCGCATGGTAGGGGTTTGTGATTCCGAAGAGGCGAAGTACTATAGGTGTATGTCAGACGTAGAACACATTAGACAAGAGGTATTAACCGGTATTGAAACGATCCGCGGAACTGCTCTCGGCACGGTCGATTCGGCCGAGCGGCGCTTGAGCGACAGAATCCAGCTGGCGCTCGACGGCCTGGGACAAGTGTCAGTAGGGGGCGTAGTAGATGACGCGAGTCGCCTTGTATCTGGGATGTCAATAACAGAAGGCAACTCAAAGCTAGCCCACGACATTTTTGCCGGCGTTGCAGAAGAATCGTCAAATCCGAAGTTGGAAGGTGCCGTTACAGCCTCGGGTAACGTGAATGAAATCGCTACAACCGGACTGGGGTTGGCTACGGCCATGCATCAAAAGGCGCAAGAACTGGCTGCGGCTGTAGCCACAGCGAAAGAACTCGCGGCCGACCTGGTAGGGCTGCATGCGCAAGTGGATAGATTAGTACCCGAATTATTTTATGAACGTGGCGAAGCGACAAACTCCGCCACGGCATATTTAGGGCAGATAGCGTAGCCGCAGGTTACGCATTGACAACCATTGTTGCCGCGGGTATATTCTTCAATTATGCAAATGATTAACCAGGTGAAGAGCTTTATTCTCATTCTCAGCCTTTCAGGGCTGTGCTTCACCATGGTTGAAGCCTAGCGTTCTCTAACGCCAGCACAGTCCCAAAAATCAGGCTTCAACCGAGCCTGATTTTTTAATTTTTGGAGATTTTTATGGGTGAATTACAACAGCAAATAGCGCAGCGGGCTGAAACGCAGCAAACTACCGCAGCAGAGGCTCAACGCGCTGAAGCGCAGCGAGCAGCCGACGCAGCCCGGGCTGCGGGCCAAGCAGCCGTTAACGAATCAATGAGATAGTTATGGGAAACATTGACCCAAGCATCAAAAGACCGGCAGATGTAGATCCGGTAGCTTGGCAGCTTGCCCGCGCCGAAGCCGAACGCTTGGCCTCAGGGGCAGGCAGTGCGGCCGTAGGCAGCCAGGTAGAGGCGCCAGCCCAACCAGCAAAATAACAATAATAAGGGGGATACAAGATATGCGTAGCGAAGAAGTAGACTGGAGTGTGTTAGACAGAGGCCCGGACGGGGTTGTAGTCGTGGATTCCGGCGGCCAAAAAGTGGAACGGCCTGCTGCTCCAGACCGCCAGCCGCGCGGTGCTGGCGCTGCCGGCAGTGCTGTTGTTGGCAAGTTCGTGGAGATGCCGCTGGTCGTTGCGGCCTGAGTTGCTTGGCGTTAGGCCACTAACATGCTTAAATACTGCTAATGGCTAAAACAAAAAAGGCAAAAAGTAAGGTTGCGCGGCCGCAAGAGTATGATGGCGTATATCTGCTTAAATTGGCACTATACGTCATCCTCGGCTCTATGTGGGTCAAAATTTCTCACGGAGATAGCTTGAACCTGCCGCTGCCCGTCGGATTTATCGTCGGGTTACTTTTTAGCAGTCACGAGCATTTCCAGATCGACCGTAAAATCGAATACGCGATCCTAATGGTCGCTATGCTCGTTGGCTATTTTGCGCCGTACGGCCTATATATAAATTTTTAGCGTTATTCGTCGTCGCCGGCGATCTCGCCGCCCATTTGGTCGACGATAAACTGGGCACCGATTTCGGTAAGGGCCATGTCGGCAGCGAATTCGTTGCCTTTACGTACGGTAAGGCGTATCAGCGCGCCGAGCCGGCGGGGCAGGTCTGGGTCGTCGTGCGGGCCGTTTAGCTGTTCGGCAACGATGTTACGCATAGTGCCAACGCCTCTGCTGTCGACGCCCATGGTGTGGAACGCCAGCCAGTCACGGACGCCGTCTGGGATGCTCGAAGTGTCGCCGTCTTCTAGACGGGCAGCCAGGGATAGTCCGTCTGCGGCGGCCGGTTCCATCATAGTACCGTCGACGCGCACGTGTCTTGGTTGGTGGTAGGCGCTCGCGACTTCAAATTGGCTAATATCAAACTCTGCCATAGTGTATATACTGTAACATATAAGAGCATATGTGTAAAATATGCTCCCTATGGGTAAGCTGGAATGTCTTCATAGTAATTGTAGAATTGTCTACATATTGACAAGGGGTAGCGTCCTCTGTTAAGATGTAACGGTATAACAAATTCCTGTACTTGGTTATTTGGGAAGGTCTGACTCCTAACAGAGATGGAAACCACCCGGAGCCGAGCATTTTTATGTAGAAACATAGGATGCGACGGCAGCAGGATAAGAGATGTGTGGCGGCCAAGTGCCAGCATGGAGTTACTATGAAAGCATTGATCACTCGAAAGGTCGGCATGACGAGCACTATCTCTGAAGATGGTGTTGTTACCGCTGTTACCTTGCTTTCCGCTAGTCCCTGTGTCATTACACAGGTCAAAACCGGAGATCCGGACGGCTACACCGCTGTTCAGATTGGTTTTGAGGAAGCCAAAAAGCAAAACGTCAATAAGGCGCAGGTCGGCCACTTTGCGAAGGCTGGTATTGAAACCATGCCGAAGATTGTGCGCGAATTCCGCGTTGACGAAATCACCGAAGACCTCAAGGTTGGCGAAACCATCAACCCCGAGGTCTTTTCAGTTGGCGACGAAATCGACGTCACTGGTACAAGCAAGGGTAAAGGTTGGGCTGGTACTATCAAGCGCCACAACTTCCACCGCGGTCGCAAGACACACGGTGGCCGTTCATACCGCCGCCCTGGTTCCATCGGTTCCATGTACCCACAGCGTATCTTCCCGGGCAAGAAAATGGCCGGCCAGATGGGTGACGAGCAAGTAACCGTCAAGAACTTGAAGGTCGCCTTTGTTGACACCGAACTCGGTGTTATTGGCGTTACTGGTGCCGTACCTGGCCCACGCAAGGGCATTGTAATCATCAAGGAGGCTAAGTAATGGCTGCTACAACACCTGTGCCGACCTTTACTAAGACCGGTACCAAAGCAACAACCGCTGCCAAGCTCGACAAGACAGTCTTTGCTGTCATGCCGCAGAACCACGAGCTCCTTAAGCTCGCTTACTCTGCATACTTAGCTAACGGCCGCGACAACTTGGCAGTAACCAAGACCCGCGGCCTTGTTAGTGGTGGTGGTAAGAAGCCGTGGAAGCAAAAGGGCACTGGCCGCGCACGTTTCGGCTCTAGCCGTAACCCAATCTGGCGTGGCGGTGGTATCGCCTTCGGCCCTACTGGCGAAGAGAACTACTCTATTAAGGTAAACGTCGCTGCCAAGCGCCTGGCCCTGCGCCAAGCATTGAGCATGGCTGCCGACGAAGGCCGCATCCGCGTTATCGAAACTTTTGAATGTAAGGACGGCAAAGTCGCTCCTGTTGCAAAACTGCTGACTAAGATTGAAGCCAAGGGCGCCACTCTTATAGTAGTAAGCACTAAGGACGCCGTTGCTGAGCGCGCTACTAACAACCTGGCTAACGTCAAAATCACTCAGGCCAACTACCTGAACGTCTACGACATCATGAACGCCGACACTATTGTTATCAGCGAAAAATCCCTGGCAATTGTTACTGAATGGCTGGGAGGTACCAAGTAATGAGTAAAGTTACTCTAATTAAGCCTCGCATGAGCGAAAAGACCTACATCCTTGGTAAGACCAAGAACGTATACACCTTTGACGTACCAGGCGACGCCAACAAGCACTCTGTAGCTGAAGCTGTCGAAGCTCAGTTTGAAGTGAAGGTTGCTGAAGTAAACATCACTAACCTCAAGGGTAAGAAGACCCGTTTGGTCCGCAAGAACGGCAAAGCCATCGCTGGCCAGCGTTCTGATGTTAAGAAAGCCTATGTCACGTTAGTTGAAGGCCAGCACCTGCCGTTCTTCGACGAGCCTGAAGAAGACAAGAAAGCCGACAAAAAGGCTTCCAAGGCTGAGAAGGAGACCAAGTAATGGCTATTAAACTATACAAGCCGACGACCAATGGCCGCCGCGGCATGACCAGCCAGGACACGAGCGAAATTACCACTCGTAAGCCACTGCGCTCCCTCATTGTTGCTAAGCGCGCCCAGAACGGCCGTAACAACCAAGGCCGTATCACAACCCGCCACAAGGGTGGTGGTGCCCGCCGCTTCTACCGGTTGATGAACTTCAACCTCGAAGCCGGCACAACCGCTACCGTTGAGCACATCGAATACGACCCAAACCGCAGCGCACGCATTGCCCGCATTGTTGACCAGAAGGGTGACTACCACTACATTCTGGCCGCTAAGGACATGAAGCAAGGCCAGAAGCTGGCCAGCGGCGAAGAAGTCGCTATCGAAAACGGCAACCGCCTTCCTTTGAAGAGCATCCCCGTTGGTAGCACCATCCACGCCATCGAGCTGAAGCCTGGCAAGGGCGCCCAAATGGTGCGTTCTGCTGGTAACGGCGCTCAGCTGATGGCCAAAGAAGGTGACTACGCTCAGGTCCGTCTCCCATCCGGTGAAGTCCGGTTGGTACGCCTGGAGTGCACCGCTTCTATCGGTGTCATCGGCAACGAACAGCACCAGAACATCAAGATCGGTAAAGCTGGCCGCAAGCGCCACATGGGCGTTCGCCCAACCGTTCGTGGTGTTGTTATGAACGCCGCAGACCACCCTCACGGTGGTGGTGACGGTGGCCGTCACGGTATGGGTAAGGCGCCTCGTACGCCATGGGGTCAAAAGACTCTTGGTTACAAGACCCGCACTCGCAAGAGCACGACCAAGTTTATTGTTAAGGGCCGTCATGCGGCTAAGAGGAAGTAAGAGGTAAAGTTATGAGTCGTTCACTGAAGAAAGGCCCGTTCATCGACCCGAAGCTTGCCAAAAAAGCAGCCGCATTGGGATCTGAGGACCGCACTATCATCAAGACCTGGGCTCGTTCCAGCACTATCGCACCAGAATTTGTCGGTCGTACGTTCGCAGTACACAACGGCAAAGTCCACGTGCCAGTATTCGTTACCGAGAACATGGTCGGCCACAAGTTGGGTGAATTTAGCCCAACCCGCAAGTTCCGTAACCATGGCGGTAAGTTAGCAAAGGGCGGTAAGTAGACATGAGTGTACTAGCCCTCGCTAAAGGCGTTCGTATGAGCCCACGCAAAGTCGGCGTTGTAGCCAGCCTTGTCCGTGGCCGCACTGTCTCGGACGCGTTGGTCATCTTGACCCACGTGCCACGCCGCAGCGCTTTGCCGGTCCTAAAGACCATCAAGAGCGCCCAGGCTAACGCCGACCACAACCACAACCTCAAGCCCGACACTCTGAAGATTGTTGAAATTAGTGTTACGCCTGGCCCACGCATTAAGCGTTACCGCCCGGCTGCACACGGCCGTGCACTCCCGTTCCAGCGCCGCACTAGCCACATCCGTGTGGTTGTCGACGGTGAAGCCCGAGTAGCTAAGAAGGCTGTTAAGGCTGACCAGAAAGTCGACAAGGAGGCTAAATAACATGGGCCAAAAAGTAAACCCAATTAGCATGCGCCTTCAGGTCAACATGGACTGGCGTAGCAAATGGTTCGCCGGCAAGCGCGAATACGCTACCTACCTTGAGCAAGACCTAAAGGTCCGCAAGATGATTAAAGACAAACTTGGTAGCCGTGCTGCTATCAACAAGGTCGACATTGAGCGTTCACCAAACCTCGTAACGGTTACCATCACCACTGCTAAGGCTGGTGTAGTTATCGGCCGCGGCGGTTCAGGTGCAACTGAACTCAAGACCACAATCGAAAAGATTTACGGCGTTCCAAGCCGCGTTAACATCGAAGAAATCAAGAAGCCAGAACTGTACGCAAAATTGGTTGGCGAGAACATCGCTCACCAGTTGGAGCGCCGCATGAGCTTCCGCCGCGCCATCAAGAGCAGTTCTGCTGCTACGATGCGTGCCGGTGCTCTGGGTATTCGTATCCAGGTAGCTGGCCGTTTGAACGGTGCTGAAATGTCCCGTACTGAAAAAGAAGTACAGGGTTCCGTACCACTGCACACGATCCGCGCCAACATCGACTTTGCCCAAGTGAACGCCAAGACAACTGCCGGTATCATCGGCGTAAAGGTCTGGATCTACAAGGGGGAAGCATAAGATGTTAGTCCCAAATCGTACTAAGTTCCGTAAGGTTCGCAAAGGCAAGATCCGTGGCGTCGCTACAAGCGGCCACTACATTGCCTACGGTGAATTCGCGTTGCAGGCCCAGGGCCACGACCGTATAACCAGCCGCCAGATCGAGTCTGCTCGTCAGGCTATGACCCGCTACATCAAGCGCGGTGGTAAGATCTGGATCCGTATTTTTCCGCACACTCCTGTTACCAAAAAGCCGCTTGACGTGAAGATGGGTTCCGGCAAGGGAGCACCAGAATACTTTGCCGCTAAGGTAAAGCCTGGAACAATCCTGTTTGAAATGCAGGGTGTGCAAGAAGAAGTTGCCCGTGAAGCTATGCGCCTAGCAGCCCACAAGCTGCCTGTTAAGACTAAATTCTTGGTGAAGGAGGAGCTCTAATATGAAAGTTGTAGACATCCGCAAACTGTCCACTGAGCAGCTCACCACCGAGAGCGTTAAGCTTCGTGAAGAAATAACTGAGTTGAAACGCCGCGTCGGCATGGGCGAAGTCCAAAACGTTCGCACCATCCGGAGCAAGCGCAAGGACCTGGCTCGTATGCTTACGGTTCTCGGCGAACAGCTCGCAAAGGAGACGAAATAATGGCTAAGACATTTGTAGGGACAGTCTCGAGCAGCGCTGCCGACAAGACCATTGTCGTCACCGTCCACACGAGCAAGACCCACCCGCTTTACCACAAGCAATACACCGTGAGCAAGAAGTTCATGGCCCACGACGAAAAGAACGAAGCCCAAGTTGGTGACCGCGTTTCTATCGTCGAGACCCGCCCGCTGAGCGCTCGCAAGCGTTACGCTTTGACTAAAATCCTCGAAACAGCTGCTATCAAGCACGTTGAAGAGGCTGTTGCGCCTGTCGAAAAGACAGCACCCGCAGAAGCCCCTAAGGCCGCTGCTAAGGCAAAGGCACCTGCAAAGGCTGCCAAAGCTGCTAAGGTCTCAGAAACCTCTGAGGAGGAGCAGGCGTAATGATTCAGCAAGAAACACGCCTCGTTGTCTGTGACAACTCAGGCGCTAAAGAAATCCTGTGTATTCGCGTCCTCGGCGGCACCCGCCGTCGCTATGCACGCGTTGGTGACGTTATTGTCGCTACCGTTAAAGAGGCCAACGCTGGCGGTACTGTCAAAAAGAAGTCCGTCGTGCGCGCAGTTGTTGTCCGTACCACCGAAAAAGTCCGCCGTACAGACGGTTCGACGATTCGGTTCGACGACAACGCAGCAGTGATCATTGGTGAGGACAAGTTGCCTAAGGCAACCCGCATCTTTGGCCCAGTACCGCGCGAACTGCGTGACCTTGGCTACGCTAAAATTATTAGCCTTGCGCCGGAGGTACTGTAATGGAAAACAAGATCTACAAGATTCGCATCAAAAAAGGTGAAACCGTCATCGTTACCACTGGTAAGTACAAGGGCAAGACCGGTAAGGTCGTTGCTGTACACCCCCGTGACAACAAGGTGACTGTTGAAGGCATCAACATTGTTAAGAAGGCTGTTAAGCCAAACAAGGCTTACCCGCAGGGCGGCATCATTGAACTGACCAAGCCAATGTGGGTCAGCAAAGTAGCTATCGTTGAGCCAACTTCCAAGAAGGCCAGCCGTATCGGCTACGAAACCGCCAAAGATGGCAGCAAAATCCGCGTATTTAAGAAAACTGGAAAGGAGATCAAGTAATGGCCACTGCAAAAGCACCAGCAAAAGCAACCGCTAAAGCACAAAAGACTGTTAAGCAGTCCACTACTGTGCGTCTCCGCGAACAGTACAATGCAACGATTGCTGCTGACCTAAAGAAAGAGTTGGAACTTGCCAACCCGCACCAGGTTCCTAAGCTGCAAAAGATCACCCTGAACGTCGGTTTGGGTAAAGCCAAAGACGACAAGAAGATGATCGAAGCTGCCAAGAACACCTTGCGCAAGATTACTGGCCAAAACCCAGTAGAGACCATTGCCAAGAAGTCTATCGCGAGCTTTAAGCTTCGCGAAGGCAACATGATCGGCCTCAAGGTCACTCTCCGCGGCGACATGATGTACGAATTCATGGACCGCCTGATCACCATCGTTCTGCCGCGCCTGCGCGACTTCCACGGTGTATCGAACAAGGCATTTGACCGCCAGGGCAACTTTAGCCTCGGCCTGACCGACCAGTCAGTCTTCCCAGAACTGAGTTTTGAAGAAACTACAACCGCTCACGGCCTGCAAGCCGTCTTCACCATCAAGTGTGAAAAGCCAGAGCACGCTAAAGCATTACTCGAAAAGTTCGGGATGCCATTCGAAAAGGAGGCCAAATAATATGGCTCGTAAATCAAATATCGCACGCGACCTAAAGCGTAAGAAGATGCACGCCAAGTTTGCAGCCAAGCGTGCTGAACTCAAGGCCCTCGGCGACCTCGAAGGTTTGGCCAAGTTGCCCCGCAACTCGTCACCAACCCGTTTGAAGAACCGCTGCGCAGAAACCGGCCGCCCGCACGCATACATGCGTACCTTCGGTCTTTCCCGTATGTCATTCCGTGAACACGCATCCAAGGGTGAAATCCCTGGTGTAACTAAGGCCAGCTGGTAGAAAGGAAGCATGAAATGAGCAATATAGTTTCAACTGACCCCATCGCAGACATGCTTACCCGTATCCGCAACGCTATCAACGTCCGCAAAGCTGAGGTTACCATGCCTCACTCCAATGTAAAGCAATCTGTTGCTGAACTTTTGAAGAAAAACGGCTTTGTCGCTGACGTCAGTGTTACGGACTTGAGCGTAGGCAAAAGCATGAAGATCGTCATCAATGGCGAGAACGAAAACGCCCGCATTACTGAGATCGTCCGTTTGAGCAAGCCCGGCCGCCGCGAATACGTTGGCAGCGCCGAAATCCCTGCTGTAAAGCGCGGACGTGGTTTGGTTATCGTCTCTACCTCTAAAGGTATGATGACTGGCGCCCAGGCTAAGAAGCAAGGCGTTGGCGGCGAATTAATCTGTAAGGTTTACTAGAAAGTTTTAAGGAGAAATCGATGAGTCGTATAGGAAAACAGCCTATCCAAATCCCCAGCGGTGTGACAATCACTGTCGACCCCGATTTCGTAACTGTAGCTGGCTCTAAGGGCACGCTCAAGCAGTTTACGATGCCGGGTGTTACCGTCAAGGTGGAAGGCGATGTAGCAACCGTCACTCGTGATAACGACGAAGCCGTCAACCGTTCCAAGCACGGCCTGATGCGCACACTGGTTAACAACATGGTTATCGGTGTAAGCAAGGGCTTTGAAAAGAAGCTGGAAATCAACGGTGTCGGTTACCGCGTAAACATGCAGGGCGCAGACCTCAAGTTCAACTTGGGTTTCAGTCACGACGTTATTTATAAACTGCCACAAGGTATTAGTGCTACTCTCGAGCAGAACAACATTACTATCAGTGGTATCGATAAGCAACAGGTCGGCCAAGTAGCCGCCGAAATCCGCGCACAAAAGAAGCCTGAGCCTTACAAGGGCAAGGGTATCAAGTACGCTGGTGAGCGCATCTTACGCAAGAGCGGTAAGAGCGGGAAGGAGAAGTAGTCATGAACATGCTAGCCCAAAAACTACACAATGCCTGGCAGCGTAAGCACCGCGTTCGTGCTACCGTTTCCGGCACCACCGAACGTCCTCGTTTGAGCGTTCACATTTCAAACAAGCACATCACCGCCCAGGTAATCGACGACACTCAGCACAAAACGCTGGCTGCCGCTACTACCGTTGGCAGCAAAGTCGCTAAGGGTTCTATGACCGAGCGCGCTGTTTGGGTCGGCGAACAAGTCGCTAAAAAAGCTGTAGCTGCCAAGGTAAAGACTGTTGTCTTTGACCGCGGTGGTCACATCTACCATGGCCGCGTCGCCGCATTGGCTGACGCTGCTCGTAAAGCAGGATTGGAGTTCTAATATGCCTGAGAATACAACTACTGCAGCTCCTGCGCCTACAACTGCTCCACAGCAGGGTGGCCAGCGCAACGATCGCCGTGGTCCCGGCGGCCCTGGTGGCCGTGGTGGTCAAGGTGGTGGTCGCGGCCCAGGTGGTCCTCGCGGACGCCGCCCCGAGCTTGCACCCGAAGAAAAGCAATTTGACGAGCGCGTCATTCACATTGACCGCGTGGCCCGCGTTGTAAAAGGCGGCCGCCGTTTCCGTTTCCGCGCACTTGTAGTCGTTGGTGACCGCAAGAACCGCGTTGGTGTTGGTACCGCTAAGGGCGCAGACGTTACTGCTGCTGTTACCAAGGCTACCGAAATCGCTAAGAAGCACTTCGTTACTGTTCTGACGAACGACAACGGCACTGTTGCTCACGAAGCCGAAGCCAAAGTCAGTGGTGCTCGCATCCTGATCATGCCAGCCAGCGCTGGTACCGGTCTTATCGCCGGCGGTGTTGTACGCACAGTACTGGAGGTTGCCGGTGTTAAGAACGCCCTTTCCAAGTCACTTGGTTCAACCAACAAAACAAACGCCGCTTACGCAACGATCGCCGCTTTGACCTCGATTACGCCCCGCGACGAATGGGTAACAACCAAGCACCGTGCCACTATGAAGGCCGAAAAGACTGCCAAGAAAGCTGAACCAGCAGAAGCTCCTAAGGCTGAAAAGGCCGAAGAAGCCAAGCCAGCAGTTAAGAAGGCAGCCGCCAAGAAGAGCGAGGCTTAAACCATGAAAATTCACGAACTGAATGTAATCAAGAAGAAATCTGCAAAGCGCGTTGGCCGCGGTATTGCTGCTGGCCAGGGTAAAACCGCCGGCCGCGGTACCAAGGGTCAGATGAGCCGTACTGGTTCTAGCAAGCGCCCAGGTTTCGAAGGTGGTCAGAACCCACTGATGCAACGCTTGCCTAAGCTGCCGGGTTTCCACTCGCACAAGGCTCGCGCCCAAGTGGTGTACACCAAAGACCTTGACGCTTTTGCCGGTAAGACCGCCAACGCCGTAGCTTTTGCTAAGGCCGGTCTCATTACCAGCGAATACGTAATAGTAAAGATCATCACCAAGGGTGAAGTTACTAAAAAAGTAACGGTTCAAGCTCAAGGTATCAGCGCCAGCGCACTTGCTGCTGTACAAAAGGCTGGTGGCGACTTCGAAAAAGTCAAAACCAACGCCCGCCCAACCAACAGCGTTAAGACCGAAAAACTTGCCGCAGTCAAAAAGACCCGCGACGAAAAAAAGGCCACAAAGAAAGCCGCCAAGGCCGCCAAAAAAGCCTAATCGGTTTTAGACCAACTAAATACAGCCTGGAGCGATCCGGGCTGTATTTTTATTAAGCTTGCTAGTTGCTTAGTGTTTAGACGTGTGATGGCCTTTGATGGCCGATTCAATGACATCGCGGGGCAGGGCGGCTGAAGCCAGTAGCGCACTGCGTACCTTTTCGGCCGCGTCGCCACCGACATCACCGGCGGCGTCGAGCGCTCCGCCTACAGCAGCTTTAGCGGCATCTGCCGTATTTGCGCCAACTTCGCCGGCTGCTTTGATAGCACCTTCGACAGAGGAGACGGCTACTTTGCCAAGGTCGCCCCCTGTTTCGCTCGTTGCCTGAATAACACCCTGGGCTGCTTTGCGGACTGCGCCGAGTACGTCTCCGCCAACCTCACTTACACCGGTGATGATACCGTGCATAACCTGCCCGGTAGCATCCGTGACCGAGGCGCCTACTTTGCCTACGCCCTGAATAGCACCACTCGCTACTCCTACAATGGCATCAAGGCCGGCCGCTGACACCTCACCAGTTCCTTTAAAAACATGTACTGCTTGGTCTTTTACGGTGTCGGTTACGGCATTCATTATATCGTCTGTTCCCCGAATGGCTGCGACTACTGCGTCGGTCGTCTCTTTGATGATTTCCTTTAACATGACGTCTCCTTGATTAGGGCTGTTTGCCCCTTCAATATAGTCTTCCGACCAGCAATAGCGTGTTAGAAACCTAACAATGCGGGGAATTAACGAGGTGGATAGGCAGGTGGAACATTTCCGAATCACGTACCACATGCTCTTTACTAAGCAGTCAAGGCGCTGTACATTAGTGTATATATTACACCACTGGCCATGGGTATAGGGAGAAATCACAGGTGCTACAAAGGGGAATGCTTCTCGCATGGAAGGTATAGAGACACTTGGGCAACAACTAGCAGCGGCACATGAACAGCTTTCGCCTGACCCTGTTAGTGGCGTAGGGGCAACGCTCGAGTCGGCAGCAGGCGTAGTTAATGAGCTCCTTGATGGCAGCGAGGCTGGCGAGCGGATAGCGGGCCACCTGAGCGAGGCGCAAGAACGAATGGCAGATGCTATCGGGCACCTTACTGATGCCCGCTCGTCATTGGGCGCCTACCTTACATCCATTGGTTACGGAGATAGGGGGCCAGGAGCCGCTGATTATAAGGAGCCGGTGCCCGCACCTCGGCCCACAGCGCTCGAATCGTTAGTGGAGCGCCAAGCAGCACGCGAAGCAGAGTATGCCGCATACAATGCACGGCTCGCGGCATATTACGCTGTTATTGTAGAAGGTGCCCGTGGGATTAGTGAAATAGTAGATGCCGAGATTTTACCGGAATGGTCTGTAAACCGAGAGACTTTAATTGAACAGCTGGCAGTGTCGCCGCCCGCAAGAATAGAGGTACGCCACTGGCACAACAGCGGTAGGTATGAAGTAACAGCCAAGTGGGCCTTCCGTGATGGCGATTTTGATGATCAAACAGCCCCCACCGCGCAGATTATCGCCTATAGCAGTATTCTTGAGGAGGATATCGGCCCATTAGTGGACGCACTGCAGCTCCTACGCAAGCCGCAACACTATCGCCTACCCAAAAGGCGCGGCCCATATAACGTGCCAGTGGTTTGGGATGACGAGATCGGCCGGTTCAGCTATCCGCCAATCGCCCTGTGGACGAACGTGGCCCGGCAGCTCGCATCGTCGGCCCACCGTATAGATGCCTTTGGCAACAGCTCGGGCGTCTCAGGCACAATAATAGAAAATTCCTCTGACCTAACCAGAGTGGCCAGCGATCTTCGCGTCCTGGCTACTAAGTACGATCTCGATCTGGCCCTTAGGAGTGAGCTCAGCAAAGTACATACCGACGGCCCCGAAGGAAAGGTCCAATATCTGCGCCAGCGATACGTTGACGCCAAGCGCGTCGAAATAGACAGGACACGCAAAATTGTAGACCTCATTGACAGAGGCCACGCTGAGCCCGGCGACCGCGGCATAGAGATCAGAGAAATCAGGTATTAGGTTACTCTAGTAACGACCCTTGAGTGCGGCCATGCCCGGTGGTGTGGTCGTATTGTGCGTTTGCTTGGTCTAGGTCTCGGACCAAGCTGTTCGCGGCATTGTTGGCCTTTGTGGCGATTGTGCCGCAGTCGCCGGCAGGGAGCGCATCCAGTGTGCTTAGTATCTTTTCGGCGTAGTCTTTGTCGAGTGCCACATGCCCGGCTTCATGCGTTAGTAGATGCTGCATAAACGCGTTCCAGCTCTCGGTGGTGTGTGCTGGCGCAGCCGGGTCGCTCCAAGCGGGCAGGGTGTAACGGGTATTCAGACCCACAGCGGCCTTATCCACTTTGCACAAGCCCTTGTTTGTCTTGCGGTAACTAATGTGCCAATTAATAACGTAGGATGTGTCGGCAGCGAATTCACCTTGGCCTACGCTGCTGCAGGCGGCTATACGGGCATTGATTTCGGCCGGAGTTGTGCCCGACACAAGGTAATAAAACGGCCCGCTGACTTGTAATATGAGTCCGGGATGCTGAGTGCTTAACAGTGCACCCGCTAACTTTGGAGCTGACTGCCCGCATTTGCCATAGAGCGGCTCTGCTTGAGCTGCTTGGCTGTGCGGTACGAGTAATGCAGAAATCTTAGGGGATGTGTCGCGTATCACAAGCCCGGCGGCCACGATGTTTGCGCACAACAAGACGGCGACCATAGGGCGGTAGCCAAACAGGAAGGGCAATCTGCCACCCCTGCGACTACTCATCTACACATATTATACTGGGCAAATGTATTTATTACAACTATATTTTGACAGGGTAAGGTGTTAATAGTCGTGTTTGTAATAAGTTCAACGTTGTATATTCTACTGACCTGTCATATATTCAGAGGGTACTTTTAAAATCAAAAAAAGGGTGGGACCTATGGCTAAAAAGTCAAAAAGTAAAAATACAAACAACAGCAGTAACGCGCAAACAAGCAAGAGCCGCAAGAATAACGAATACAGGCCGAATCGGCTGGCGTGGATTCTTATTGCACTGCTTTTGCTGCTGTTGTTATGGTGGGCTGCTGCGCACTACAACTGGTGGCCATTTAATGGCGATAAGACCCCTGGTAGCACTAGCCAAGAGTCATCTGGCAGTAATGGCGGCGGTGCAACCGGCGGCGGAAGCGGTTCTGGTGGCACTGGGGCGGCCGGAGCATCTGGCAGCAATGGCACGAACGGCTCCAATGGATCAAACGGGTCCAACGGCTCGAATGGCGGCAATACAACAACGCCAAGTTCGTCGATTATCAATCTGTCGGCAGGTGTTAGTAATGGCGACACTAAGGCAGGTGTAGAAGCCCAATCGAGCGGCTTAACACAGACCTGTACAGTCACTAGCAATTCGACACTTACGGGTAAAACAGAAGTGTGTACCTATAGCGAAGGGTCAAAAGTTGTTACGGTTACCTACCGGGACGACAAAGTTGTTGACGTATCGCGATCAGGATTTTAGCTGATACCGAGAGTTACCCTCTAGAAACAGGCAGTAAACCGGGCCACCGTAATTGGCCCGGTTTTGCTGTGATATAGTTTTGCTATGACAAAAAAGGCGGAGGCCCAGCGGGACAAGCAAATTACCCGGGCGATTCATCGGCTGTTTTTAAGTGCTACCTGGCTGGATAAGCCTGGTTTGTTTATTTGTGTGCTGCTACGTGTGCCGGCTCTCATCCTATATAACATCTTCATACCGCTGCAAATCGCCTATGGGGTGCAGGCGATATTTTTGCGCCAGTTCGACACAGTGCAGTCGTACGCCCTGCATATTATTTTGCTGGCACTAGGATATTCGGTGCTTTGGGGTTTGGGCGGGTTAGCGATTGCCAGGAATGGCGGGATCGCAGCGGCATTTGTGCAGCGAAAGGTGTTTGCTAACTTTTTGCAAAAGGACTACGAGTTCTACGGCAATTCATACTTTGGCGCATTGGGCGCCCAGGCTATCCAGCTGCGTGGCGTATATAGCGAGTATTGCCAGATCTTTTTACTGTACCTGCCCAACCAACTGGTCGTTGTGCTTGCCGGAATGGTGGTGATTGCCTGGCATTCGCTATTGCTCGCTGGCATAACGCTGGTGTCTATGGCAGGCGTTCTGAGCTTTACCATATGGTTTAGCCGCTGGCGGTTACGGCTGCGCCGCAAGTTGAGCGAGGCAAACAGCGAACTGGCTGGAAAGATCGGCGACGCTCTGAGCCATGGGGCAACGGTGAAAAGTTTTGCCAGCGAAGCATATGAGCAAGCCCATTTGGAAAACAGCCTGCTTAGCTGGGTGCATATCCAAAAGCGTACATGGAACTCTTCTATCCCCGCCGACACCGGGCGTATGACGCTGGCAGCAATTGCGACCTGCCTGATGCTCCTTATGACATCACACTTATATAAGGACGGGGCGATTACCATTGCGGTTGTGACATTAGTGCAGCTGTACGTCATTAAAATGATTGCCGCGACCGAGGCGATCGCCAGCCTCGTCAAACAATATGAAACTGTGATGGGCAGCGCCTACCAAACGGTCAAGACAATGTTAGTAGAACCGACCATACTTGACCCGCATGACCCCGTTACCGTGCCAAAGAATAACCTTGAAATTGCATTTCATGACGCTACGTACCGATATGGTGAAGCAACAAAGGGCGCGACTGCTGTACGTTCGTTTGACCTGGTTATTGAGCCGGGCGAAAAGATCGGCCTAGTAGGTTTTTCGGGCAGCGGTAAAACCACACTCACGAAATTGCTTTTGCGGTTTATGGATACGACCGGCGGCAGTATTACGGTAGGCGGCGTTGACGTCCGAGATGCGTCCCAGCAGGAATTGCGCTCACGGATTGCATATGTTCCGCAGGAACCGCTGTTGTTCCACCGCAGTATCGCCGATAATATTGCCTATGGCCGCCCGAACGCTTCTAAAAAATCTGTCCAAGAAGCCGCAAAGCTGGCATATGTGGACGAGTTTGTCGGTGACCTGCCAAAAAAATACGAGACATTTGTGGGTGAGCGCGGTGTGAAATTATCCGGAGGCCAGCGCCAACGGGTGGCAATTGCCCGGGCATTGTTAAAGGATGCGCCGATCCTGGTGCTGGACGAAGCGACTAGTGCGCTGGACAGCCGCAGCGAGAAGCTTATTCAGCAGGCGCTCTGGCAGCTTATGAAAGACCGCACTGCACTGGTAGTAGCGCACCGTTTGAGTACCATCCAACGCATGGATCGCATTGTAGTGATGGACAAAGGCCGCATTGTGCAAATCGGCACACATGATGAATTACTTAAGAAAAAACAAGGCATTTACGCCAAACTTTGGGCGCACCAGAGTGGCGGATATGTCGGTGTACAGAATAACGTTGACAGCTAGCCCAGTTTGAGGGTAAGTTACCTATTTGTAGTATCAATTTCTAATAGTAAAGAGCATGAGTTCAATAGAACAATATAGGGCCGAAGTAGAGCAGGCTATGACAGAAATACCCCGAGACCAGCTTAGCCAGGCGGCCGAACTCCTTGCCGCTGGCCGGGATGGGGTGGCCTCGCTTTTAAACGGGGGCGGTGATGGCCCTTTGCACTTGGCCCATGCATACCTTGAAGATGCGGAAACGCGCCTTGAGCAAGCTGGTGCAGCGCTTGATTTAAGCGAGGAGCTATTCCGTACTTACCTTGGTGCGATTGGTTGCGGCGAGCCGTCAACGGAACCACTACCGCAGACTACTTTTGCGGAGGTTCTTGCTGAGCATGCAGCTGAAAGTGCCGAGGCTGAGGAGGCTTACACGTGGGACGATATTTATGGCGAAGGCGTCATAATCGGAATCGAGGTTGTTGAAATGGAGGACAGAGAGGTCGAGGTTCCAATTTTTGGGGAGGTCTCCGCTGACGACCTGGCGTTTGCACGCCGTATACTAGGTGAAGATTTTGATTTTGACCCAGATGTGCCATACGACGAATTCCGGGCCATATTAAATGACGTCCTCCGGGCCCGAGAAAAAATGCGCGCAGCAATGGTTGCTGGGGCCGAAGCTGCTGGCATAGAAATAGATCCAGAAATGGTTGCTAATTGGGTGCCAAGCGACGATGAACTAAAGGCGATCAGGCATAACTCGCGCGCGGCGCTTAGGATGCTGGCCAAGATTCGGGGTGTTGCCGACTTTATGGCCGATCAAGCCGACGAGGCCAGGCAGCAAGGGGTGCCACTGCGCCCGCACCAGCAGCTCATATTCAAGAAGTTCTACAATTTTTTGCGGTATATGCCGCGCACTGACCCCGAAGGCGGTAAGAGTGGCCTGGTTGGGAGCCCTACTGGCACCGGTAAAACAGCGCTGTTTGCTCGCATTGTAGCAGCTATGTTGTACGGTGAGGACGCTAATGATCCAGAACGATTTTTGGTGCTTGAGCCAAGGCAAAAACTTTTGGACCAAACCATGGGACGTGAAGGCGAGCGCGGCTTTGGCATGTTCGCGCCAGACCTGGATGTAACAGAGTTTTGGCAGATGGTTCAGGACTTGACCGGGCAAGTGGTCGTTATGACTACTGCATCATTCGATAATCTTATGCGCCAAGGTAAAATGCCGTTCTTCCATAACGTCGTCGTTGACGAAGTGCAGACGGCCATCTCTGGCGTCACTGGCCGAAATCTCCGCACGTACATTAGGGGTAAGACCGCCTATGGTTGTTCGGCAACGCTGGAATATGACGAGGAGCGTTCGGCGTACAAGGTCTTCAAGCATAAAATCCACGAAATGAGCTTGCCAGAGGCAATTCGCGGTGGTTTGTGTGCTCCGACTCGCGGCTATCTACATGATGTTAAACCGGTTATCGATGAGTCTAGACTGCCACTCGATCCCGCGGCGCGCCGTGCTGCAATCCGTGCCGCATACCTAGAAGCATGGATTCAGGAAGCAGCAAAGATTGTGAACGATGGCATAGTTGCGGGCGTAGGGAGTATCATTAAATGCCCGCCGGGCGGAGATGTTGATGTAGCAGTACAAGTTGCAAAGCGCCTTCGCGACCAGCTTGTGAGGGTAGAACAAGGGATGATAGGTACGCGCTGGATTAATGCTGCCTTTGTAGGCGGGAGTGCCGCCCGCCAAAAGCGAGTAGACCGTGATCTCATCCTGGAAGCCTTTAACAGAGGTGAATTGGATGCCATAGCACACGTTAAAGCCGTGGACATTGGTTTCGACACCAACCACGGCAAGCGGTCCATTGACCTAGCGCCTGGTGAGTCCAGGGTTTCTAAAATCCAGAACGGCGGCCGTACCGAGCGCGTTACCTTTGACGAGCACGGCAAGCCTATTTGGGCCGAGTGGCACGACTTTAAAGATCCATTCCTTGGCGACAAACAGTACACTTGTTTGGACGCGCTTGAACTAACCGAATCCGGCCAAGGTGTTGACCATGACCCAGTACAGCTACCCATCCCGGTTAAGAAAAACCACGTCAAGAAGCGGCACATATACCGGCCAGAAGTCGAAGAAGTGGTAGAGAAAAACGTTACTTCCGGCGAAGTCGACCATCAAGTGGCGGCTGACAAACTTACACAGGAAGATTTGGCTAAGATTGCTGCGGCGCACAAGAAGGGTAAGGTCGAATTTAGTGAAGCCTGCCGTATTCTTGGGGTTAGTCCTCCCACCTTGCGCGACATCCTTACCCGGGAAGGCTATGGCCCGAAGGTTGATATCGACGTTGATGACCTGATGCTCATCCTAGAGGTTTACCCTGGCATACAAGCAGAACCGTTGCCTATAGAAAACAGGGGTGATTATATCCCGGCACTTGAGGCCAAAGACCATATACGAAAATACGTGCGCTCATTTACGCTGCTCTCTATGGCTCGCATGCACGGCATTTTGCCCCACCGTTTTATGGTCGACGGCAAGGTAGGTTTCTACTTTAAACGCGAGAGTTTGCCGGCCTTACAAGCGATGTTCGATGAGGATAAGAAATAAATAACGTGACGGAGCGCCAGCCGTTATGTATACTATGGGCAAGTAGAGTGAACAGGGTAAATACAGAGACATGAACTGGAAGATTATTTGGAAGTCGCTTGGGCACAAAGACATGCGGAAACGCATTCTTGCGGTGTTGGGTATTTTATTGGTCTTTCGTATCATGGCGCACGTACCCGTGCCTTTGGCTGACCCAGAAACCCTAAAGCAGGTCCTAAACAACCTCTTTAACTCAAACAACACCCCGCAATTGCTGAGCTTTATTAACATCCTGTCTGGTGGCGCCCTCGCTAACTTCTCGATCATGATCGCGGGGCTAGGGCCATACATTAACGCCTCCATCATCATGCAGCTGCTTACCAAGGCAATTCCTAAGCTCGAAACTCTACGCAAAGAGGGCGAGTATGGCCAGCGCAAGATCAACCAGTACACCCGCGTCCTAACATTCCCCTTGGCTATCCTGCAGTCAGTTGGTGCGATTTACCTCGTACGGCAAACTGCGAGCCAGGTAGGCGGTATCGGCGACATTACGGCTGGTGCTAGCATTTGGCAATGGGTGTTGATGGTGGCTGCCCTGACCGGTGGTTCGATGCTGCTGATGTGGCTCGGTGAACAGATTACTGAGCGCAGTATCGGTAACGGTATCTCGCTTATCATTACCGTTGGTATTGTGAGTGGTATGCCGGCGACCATTAGTTCGCTCGTGAGCACTATCTTTGACAAGACCAGTACCTGGACGATTTTCGGCCACGCCTTCCACGCCAGTGCTAAGGCCTTTACGTACACTGCGCTGATCGCGGCGGCGGTTATTATTGTCACCTGGGTGGTGGTCAAGCTTAACGAAGCAGCCAGGCGCCTGACGATTAACTATGCCAAGCGTGTGCAAGGTAACCGCACATACGGCGGCGTGACCACTGTTTTGCCAGTCAAACTCATTAGTGCCGGCGTGGTGCCGATCATCTTTGCCGTAGCCTTCCTGAGCGTGCCAAGCTTTGTGGGCCAGCTATTGGCCGGGTCACATAGTGCTAATTTGCAGCACCTGGGGCTTAATCTTAAAACATGGTTCCAAACCCCGTCGGCTGATACATTCCATACCTATGGCCTCAAGGCTTATATTTACCCAGTCGTATACTTCCTCTTGGTATTCATCTTTACGTTCTTCTACACCAGCGTGACGTTTAACAGCAAAGAAATCGCTGAGAACCTCCAAAAGCAGGGCGGCTTTATCGAAGGAGTGCGCACCGGCATTCAGACCGAAAAGTACTTGAGCAAAACCGTGAACCGCTTGACGCTCTTTGGCGCCTTTAGCCTTGGTATTCTGGCGTTGCTGCCAATCATTGCCCAGGTGTTCGTGAATAGCAATATCGCCATTGGCGGTACCAGTGTACTAATCCTCGTGTCGGTGTCGCTTGAAACGCTGCGTGCTGTTGAATCCCGCGCCCTTATGGTGACATACGACCAATACGCCCAGCCTGACTTCTTCCATGAAATGGAAGACAAGGACGTCGAAAGCGAAAAGAAGCGTCGCTTTAGCCTTTTGCCTTTCGGGCGTAATAAGTCCAAGAAATAGATCGCGGAGGATGTATGTCGGACGTAGCAAATGTTGCAGACCAGTGGAGCAGAGCATTTAAGGGGTATGTACCCGAGGGAGCAGGACCTGATACGCATTTGTTTCGTGCCGGGCTAGACCTACGCTATATGATCGGCTGGGCCGCGGGTGTAACAGAAGGGTCGTCAAACCCTCAGCGCAATGCAGCTCTAGCCGAACTCCAAGCGGTCGAAGCTGATGTAAAGGCGGCGGCAGAACGCCTGGAGCACGCACGTCAGCTCGCTGCCGAGTATCTAAGCTCTATCGCTGCCACGCCGCTTATCGAGACCTAGGGCCGGCAATTATCGACGGCAAAGCGGTTGCGCTTAACATAAATTACGCTACTATAGAACCATGTCAAACATATATACAGGAGTGACGTATGGCATCTATAGGTGATATAGGACGAGAATGGGGCGAGCTTTTCGGTGGTAAGGATCCTGATTTTGACCCTACGCCGGCGATCGAATTGGCAACGCAAATAGTAAACACGGTGAATGAGCGCGCAACTGAGCTAACTGAAGGTTCCAGCTCAGTAAATAGGGACATGGCGCTCGGGCGCCTGGCGGCTGCAAGTCAGCTGCTCAAGGACGCTCACGCTGCGGTGAGGGAGGCAGCGTTCTTTGCAGGCCAATACGGTGGCGAGATCGGCACCTAGCCGCCTGAACAGCTACTGTTCGCTTTGACGGCGCTTAGCATCGTCAAATTTATCGGCGAACGCCCGGAGTTCGTTGAGGACGCGCAGGCCGCTAATACCACCAAGACCACGGGTGTTGAAGCTAAAGTCTCCCTGTAAGGTATAGTCTTCCTGGCTAAGCTGATCCAACAGTTCACGTGCGCTCATGCGCGCGCTCTTGCCGAAGTTCTTCCGTATAAAGTCCCCATATAGCACAGCGGCCGGCACTTCATCTAGTGATTCATATACCCGGGCGGCTACAGCCGGGTCGCCTCTCTTGTTGGGAAGCTGAGGCAAGTCCGGGAACTGTTCAGCCAGGTCGCGCCGTAACCGGAGCGCGTCATTGAAGTTCAGCGCATGTGCGTCTTGTACGCCGTCACTACCCGCCAAGTAGAAGTCACGGACATCGGTAATACCGGCATCCCTCAGACGGTCACCAGTGAAGTAGTTAACGTCATAGAATTCTTCATCAAGTATGGTTGCGGCTGGTTCTTTCATGCGGTCTTCGGCAGTTTTAGGGCCGGCAATCCGTTCGCCGCTGGCGGCAATAATCTCATCGCCTTCAATCACCTGGCTGCCGCCTCGGGCAGCATCTACGGGTTCGATAGCTGCAGGAGCAGGGTCAAAGAAAGTCACTTCCGACCCGGGCTGTGCGGTCCCAGCGGCATACGGTGTAGCTGCAATTGCTGGGTTTGACCCCGTGCCGCCGCCGCACCATTGCTCAACGAGCGTATCTTTTATACCTTCAGCAATTGCTATATCAACAGCTGCTTCGCCGATATGGTGTGCAGCATTCGCCAGTCGGTCGCGTAAGCGCTGCACGGCTTCATTAGTACTGCCCTGCGTAAGCGCGTCAAACGTTCCCAATGCATCCGCTATTTGCTGCTCGGCTTGTGCGAGTGCTCCAGCGGCAGCTGCCGCCGCCCCGCCTTCGGCGAAAATTTGGTTCACACCAGTAAATACCTCATCCATATTTGCCATATACGGCGCAGTATATGCAATTGGACTACAAATCGCAACATTTAGTTAATATGTCAAATTCTTTCTAGATAGTGTTGTAATTGAAGCTGCACACTGTTATAATTGACCATTAGTTATATTTATGGCGAGCAATAAGCAGGTTATCGAATTGACGGGGACGATTACTGAGACCCTCCCGGGTACTCAATTTCGCGTCGAACTCGAAAACGGCCATAAAATTATAGCTCACGTCGCCGGTAAGATGCGGAAGCACTACATTCGCATCGTGCCCGGAGACAGCGTTACGGTTGAGTTGACCCCTTACGATCTTACTAAGGGCAGAATCACCTATCGCAAGTCCTGATCCTTTTGGATCTGTAGTGTACATCAATATAAGCAGTGTGTTATGCACCAAGGAAGGAGCATGATCCGCATGAAAGTGCGTGCAAGTGTCAAAAAAATCAGCCCTGACGATAAAATCGTCTGGCGAAAAGGCCGCGGCAAACAGTCGAAGGCTAAATTGTATGTGATCAATAAACTTAAGCCTAAGCACAAGCAGCGGCAGGGTTAGGAAGAGTATGGCACGAATTTCTGGTGTTACGATTCCGACCGAAAAGCAGGTGTGGGTTGCTTTGACGTATGTGTTCGGCATTGGCCCGAAGAGCAGCGCAGATATCCTGACTGCTGCTAAGGTTGAGCCGACCGTTCGCGTCAAGGACCTCACCGACGAAGAAATCGGTCGAATCCAAGAAGTTATCAACGAAAAGTACACTGTCGAAGGTGAGTTGCAGCGCATCGTTGCCGGCAACATCAAGCGCCTGAAAGACATCAACGCATATCGCGGTCTGCGCCACAAGGCCAGCCTGCCGACACGCGGCCAACGTACCAAAACCAACGCGCGCACGCGCCGCGGCAAAAAGGTAACTGTTGGTGGTACTGCTAAGAAGGTTGCTTCGAAGACTTAGGATGAGGATATAAATATGGCAGAAACAACTTCGACAACTACTGTAGTAAAGAAAAAGAAAGCTAATAAGCGCAGTGTCCCTACGGGCCAAGTGCACATTTTGGCGACCTTTAACAACACGATCATTACCTTCACCGACAGCAAGGGCGCCGTTCTAACGACCGCCAGCGCCGGTGGTTGCGGTTTCCGCGGTTCCAAAAAGGGTACGGCTTACGCCGCCCAGGTTGCTACCGAAAAAGCCGGCAACGCTGTTAAGCAGCAGCATGGGATGAGCAAGGTTGACGTATTCCTTAAGGGCGTTGGCCTCGGCCGTGACGCTGCTGTACGCACCCTGCAAGGCCTGAGCATGCAAGTAGAAAATATTACCGACGTTACCGGTGTGCCACATGGTGGTGTGCGCCCGCGTAAGGCACGTAGGATTTAGGGGTGAGGAGATAAAGATATGGCACGAGATACTCACTCAATTGTAAAAATGTCCCGCCGGGAAGGTTACGCACTGCACCCTAAAGCTCACAAGGCTTTGGTAAAGCGCCCAACTATCCCTGGCCAGCACGGCAACAGCCGTGGCGGACGCCCGCAGAAGACCAGCCAGTACAGCTTGCAACTTCGCGAAAAGCAGAAGGTCAAGCGCTTGTATGGCTTGCTCGAAAAGCAGTTCAGCAACCTGATGGCCGAAGCCACCCGCAAAGAAGGCCAGTCTGGCCAAGTTCTGTTGCAGCTCCTTGAGCAGCGCATGGACAACGCGGTGTACCGCGCAGGTTTCGCTGTTTCACGCCGCGCTGCCCGCCAGCTGGTGACTCATGGTCACTTTATGCTGAACGGCACTCGCGTCGACATTCCTTCCGTCCGCATGAAGATCGGCGACGAAATTGTCGTCCGTGAACACAGCAAGGGAAGCGAATATTTCAAGAAACTGGACGAAGTTAGCCCGGCACCAAGCACCACTCCTGAGTGGGTCAAGGTTGACCGCAAGAAGATCGCGTTCAAAGTTACCGGCATTCCTACCCGCGAAGATGCTGAACCAGATCTTAAAGAACAATTAATTGTAGAATACTACTCACGCTAAGGAGGCTGTGTAAGAACTATGTCAAAAATGATTCACACACCAGGGTTAGTGCAAGTAGACGACCACAGCACAACAAGTGCAACCTTCGTTGTCGAACCGCTTCACAGCGGCTACGGCATGACGCTTGGTAACTCACTCCGCCGCGTACTGCTTAGCAGCATTGCCGGTGCAGCTGTTACCAGCTTCAAGATCGAAGGCGTTACTCACGAATTCACCACCGTCAAGGGCGTGAAGGAAGATGTCGTCGACATTATGCTCAACCTGAAGGGCGTTCGGTTCCGTGTATACGGCGAAGAACCCCAGCAGATTCGCATTGTCAAATCTGGCAAGGGCGTTGTAACTGCTAAAGACATCCAGGTTAATGCCGATGTAGAAGTCGTCAACCCGGACCACGTTATTGCTACTGTCGATGACGACAAAGCTAAGTTTGTAGTCGACCTCGTTGTCGAAACAGGCCGCGGCTACCGCACTGTTGAAGAAGGCGCTGCCAAGAAAGCTACCGAATACGTAGCCCTCGACGCTGTCTTCTCACCAGTACTGCGCGTACGCTACAAGGTTGAAAACACTCGCGTTGGTCAGATGACTGACCTCGACAAGTTGCTTTTGACCATCGAAACTGACGGCACCATCACCCCGCGCGACGCTTTTGAAGAAGCATCCGCCATCCTGGTTAACCAGTACACAGCCCTCGCTGGCAAGACTCGCGTCGAAGCTGCCGAAGCTATGGGTACTGCAACCGGCCCAACCGCCGGCCGCGCCAGCGATGACAACGGTGACGAACCTGCAGCATTGAACACACCTATCGAAGACCTTAACCTAAGCGCCCGCACAACAAACGCCCTGGTCAACAACGACATCCACACCATCAAGGACTTATTCTCCTTGAGCGATGCCGAACTGCGCGACCTCAAGGGCTTTGGCAGCAAAGCACTCGACGAAGTTAAGGAAAAATTAGCGGAGTTGGAGCTGTAGCATGCATCGTCACGGATACAAAGGCCGCAAACTGCACCGCGAGCGCGACCAACGAACCGCGCTAGTGAAGGGCCTCGCTGATTCACTCGTTAAGTACGAGTCCATCGAGACGACTCTTCCTAAGGCCAAAGAAGTGGTGCCTTACGTAGAAAAATTGATCACCAAAGCCAAGAAAGGCGACCTTCACAACCGCCGCATGGTCATTTCTGACCTGCAAACGATTGAAAGCGCCCACAAGCTTGTTGACGAAATTGCCCCTAAGCTCAAGGGCCGCACCAGCGGTCACTTGCGCATCGAGCGCACCCGCACTCGTCGCGGCGACAACGCTCAGCTCGCACGTGTCAGCTTTGTTGATGACCTTAAAGAAGCCCCTGTAGCCAAAGCTGCAAAGCCAGAAGCCGAAAAGGCTGAGGCCAAGAAGCCAGTAGCTGCAAAAGCTAAAACTCCTGCAAAGAAGGCTGAAAAAGCCGAAAAGGAGACTAAGTAATGAAAACTTATAGCGCTAAGCCCGAAGAAGTTACCCGCAAGTGGTACGTCATCGACGCTTCCCAAGCCCCGCTCGGCCGTGTTGCGACCCAAATCGCAACCTTGCTGCTCGGTAAGGGTAAGCCGATGTTCACCAAGCACATCGATGTCGGTGACTACGTCATCGTCATCAACGCCGCTAACATTCAAGTTACCGGTGGCAAGATGGACAAGAAGATGTACTACAAGCACAGTGGTTTCCCTGGTGGCCTCACCGAACTCACCATGCGTGAGAAAATGGACCGCGACGCGACTGCTCCTATCTGGCAAGCTGTACGCGGCATGTTGCCTGTCAACAAGCTGCGCGATGGCCGTTTGGATCGTTTGAAGATCTACGCCGGTGCCGAGCACAACCACGAAGCACAAAAACCGCAAATAATTTCGGTTAAGGAAGGGAAGAAATAATGGCAAAGAACGATTACTTCTACGCCCTCGGTCGCCGCAAGGCTGCTACTGCTCGTGTCCGCGTTATGGGCGGCAAAGGCAGCATCACCATCAATGGCAAACCAGCAGAAGAATACTTTGCTGGTAGCCAGGCATTGCTGACCGAGTTAAACCGGCCGTTTACTGTTCTTGAATCAGAGAACAAGTTCGACGTCACTGTTATGGTTGACGGCGGCGGCCACGCTGGCCAAGTCGACGCGATTCGTTTGGGCATTGCCAAGGCATTGACTCTTATGACTCCGGACTTGAAGAGCACACTCAAGAAAGCTGACTTGCTCAGCCGCGATTCCCGCGAGCGCGAACGCAAGAAGTTCGGCCTCAAGGGCGCCCGCAAGCAACGCCAGTTCACCAAGCGTTAGTACTACTGTAGATACCGGAGGGAGAAGACCTATGTCAAATGCTGGAGAGGTAATTGCTGCGTTGCAGCAGAGTAAGTCTAACTTAGAAGCGTTCCAAGGTTCTCAACTTAGAGTCATGGATCACACTGCCCGGCTTGCAGCACTAGCGCTTAATGCAAAAACTGCACTAGAGCAGTTGCTTGAGGGTATCGGTGCTATTGGTGAGGGATTCAAGGAAGAGGCAGCAATCCAGGCGAATTCAGCAGAGAAACTTGACGAAGGCGTTAGCCAGCTTGAAGAAGTGGCCCAAGGCTCAAATTTACTTGAGCGAATGGGCGTAACCATGAGAGATGTGCACGCAACCGTCGAGAGCTCTGGAGTATTGTTGCACGGTCTGGGTGACCGGGTTGTAGAGTCATCCGCACAAATACGAATGGTGAGCGATGACCTGGGAGGCATTGCTGCAAATGCACAGGTTATAAACGAGGCTGCACGAGCGAGTGAAGCATCGACAGACGAGGTAGTGACGAACTTTGTCTGGTACATAGATCAGATGTAAAGTTGTACGATTCATTTTGACGAGTGTAGTCCCAATAAAAAGACCCGTTTCGGCGGGTCTTTTTAGTACACATCACAGGCCAGAGCCTGTATAGTCGTACATATTCTAGAGACCTTATGACCAAGGGAGACCATATGCCAGAACATGTCCCTGCTAGTGAACGAGATATTACCGGCCATGTCGATGCCTACATGCAGCGTTTGGGCGAACGTGCCGGTAGCTTGAGCTTGACGCAAGCAGATAGCCTTGCCGACCAGCTGGATTCAAATGGTACGCCGGCGTTTCACACTGCTGAGCCAGACCAAGTTGTATTTATTAGTGCTGCCACGAGCCGCGAAGCCCAACTAGCAGACACACTTTCTCAAGCCGCTCGATCGGCCCGGCGGTCGCCTCGGTCACCGCTCATTGTGGTATCTGCCAACTATCAGGATGGTGACGCGGAACATGAGCGGCAAATCGCCGATAATATGGCACTAATTTCGTCGTTCGGCGATGCCCATCCTGACCTGCCTTTCTCGTTCTTTGACCAGACATATCCAGCCGGCACGCCTATTGGCACTGTGCGGGGTGATACATATAACGGCGGTATACGCGCTCATCAACGGCAAGCAATAGAGCATGGACGGCCCGTTCGTGACCTATTGCTTACGAACATGGACGCTGACACGCGGGGAACTCCCGAGGAGTATTTTGCTCGCCTGCAGCGACGATATGATGCCACGCAGGCAGAAGCGTGGATGGGGTATCCCGTCGTTCGTCACGAGAAACTTGACCCGCGTTTCCCCGCAGCCAACCAGATCCTTGCCTGGTATGATCTTTTAATCCGGGCAACTAAGAACAGTCTGCCAGCCCACTTCTCTATGAACCTGCGCGCCTATGCTGCCGATAAAGGGTTCGAGGGAGACATGAGCGGGGAGCAATTTCCTCTATGGCGTATGGCGATTAACAAACTTTCTAGTAGCGAGCGAGGGCGCATTGACGATTTAGTGGTCGTAACAAGTAACCGTCGTTTGGTCGGCCAAATGGCCGCCGGGATAGCCGTTGGGTATAGTTTGCTCACTGCCGGCGGGCCGGATATCGAAAAACTTACCGGTGATGTGTCAGAGGATTACTATCAATACGCCATTCAGAACATCGTATTTCAAGTGTTCAACGCAGCATTTTCAACGCAGTATGATCTATTAAAGAAACAAGGATGCAGCGATTGGGAAGCCGAAAACCAGGCCCGCTGGTATGCCAATAAAGTCGTCAGCGCCGGGGCTACCATTATAGGCCAAGAATTTTCGCTGGACGACGCATTGGCTGCACAACGGTACGCAGCCAACCGGCGGGCTGGCTTTACTGACGATCAATGGGTGCGCACCCGTGCAGATCTGCGCCGCCTTACCAGTATGCAAGCGGCTGGCGAGGGAACGCTGAGTACCGTGGAACAAATCCGCCTGGAAGTCTACGAAGCGTTGAACGGGGTGCCGCTTGATGCGGTAGCCGCGTTATCGCACGCCATGGATAAGGCATTCAACACAATTATAGATACCTTGCAGGGCACTAATCCACAAGGCAAAGGGGCGGCTATCCTACGACCCTTACTGGACGTGATGGATCGGCTGCTTGTGGTGGACGAGAATTTAAGCCGTGGTATCGAGAAGTTGAACAGTTATCTTAATGCGGCGTTGCAGTGATAGAGCAGTTTTAGAGCCTGGTAGAGCTAGTAGTTGGCGATGTAGGCTTCGAGTGATGTTCGGGCTTCCTGCAGTAGCTGCAATGCGTTCGCTAGCCCCTCCTGGCCTATGTGCAACGCCTGAAGTGCGTTGATCGCCCGGTCGTTTGCAGTACCCTCTAGTGCGGCTGCCAGGTAGTCTCGCGCAGCGGCAATGCCCGACAACGTCAACGTGCCTTCATCGAAGGCAAGCAGATTTGTAGCGACAGCAATCTCCTGGCGGACTGCGTGAACCGATGCAACTGACGTAAACTGGTCGGACTCATAGCCTGTTACTTTGGAGATTTTCTCTGTTCCGATAGCTGTCGGTTGGTATCTATGCTTTCGATTAAAACCTTCGCTCGCTTCCTTAACGAGGTCGTCGGTTCCGAAGTGGTTCCCGATTCTGCGTGCAGCATGGCGAATAAAACGATTTGCAAATTCCAGCGCCGGCCCCACGACATCGCCGGGAAAGTTCCTGAGCCGAAGCTGGTACATTTTGTCACGAAACGCTACTTCAAATAATTCCGGCAACATTTTAGCTAATTCTCTTTGGGCGTACTCGTCACTTACATCTTGCTCAAGCGTGTCCAGCATGTGTTCGCCCCCGCTCGTGAGACTCCCGTAATCTACCTTGGAACCCTCGGCCATGTGTTTCGCCAGTCGCCTGTTTGAAACAACGGCAGTGGCCTGCTCGAGGTAGTGTCGCTCCACGCTGTTGCGGGAAACTCTTGAAGCGGCCCGCTCCATAAGGGCGGCATGCTCGCCGACAGTTGCGCCATAAAATCCGCTCCCCAACGCGTATGCACCGAGATTGATCGCAAAGTGTGCCGGCGTACTGCCTCGCGCAACAAATATGCGCATATCGTACCAATCCAGTAGGCTGTTGGCGTGGGTGAATCTGGCTGGGTCAAGACGGTCATGGCGCAAGTTCGGGTAGGCCATCCATACTTCTTTATCAGTCTGGCGATACGCATCACGCTGCTGCGCCCAGTAGGTGGGCGTAGCGTCTACGGTGTCGGCATCCCAGCTAATACATAATATGTCGCGCATCGGCTGCTTGCGCGCATCGGATATGCGACGATAGTGATGCATGGTGCCGCCGAACAGGCCGTCGCGAATGAGGCCGATAGAACTGCCGCTGCTGAATCCTTCCGTGAAATAACTGATGGGCAGATCATCGCTGTAGCGGTCGCGCACGGCACGTAAAATATCTAAGTTACGCGCGAGAACCGGGTGGTCGCTTGGGGTATCTTCCGGATAGTTAGCTGACACGGCAATGAGCGGCGGTTTGTCCATGGCCTCGGCTTGGCGAACCGCCTGCCGCATAGTAACGTCCATATCTTCGCGCGTCATGCTAGCGGCAATATGAGCAATTTCCTGGGGATCGGCAGTGCGAAAGGCATTGTTGCCGTTGGCCATTAGCTGGTCGGCGGCGCGGCCTTGCATATCGTTAATCCATGCGCTTGTACTACGCATGTAGTTATCTACTTGAGTGTCAATGATCCGCTCATGAGCGTGCAAATTCATAACAAAACCCTAGTATACTACATGTATGAAGAAGAGTCCGGAGCAAAAACTAGCAGGCAAGCGGGCAGCGTGGCTCAGCCGCACGATGCTGGTTTTGAGTACATCGGAAGCCGAGACTCGTACGTTGCTAACGCAGGAGCGGCACCAAAGCCTGCGGCTTAACCCGTTGATAGCTAAGCCGGATGAAACGCTGATCCAGTTAGCAGCGATCGGCTGGCATGGCAAACCGTATGAGTGGGCCGATAACTGTTACACCATTGAGGAGGGCGCGGTTGCAGTGCGCGATAGCGCGGTAATAGCGACTGGCGCGGCCTTTATGCAGAACGCAGCCAGCTGGCTGCCGGTGCTGGCTTTAGACCCACAGCCTGGCGAGCAGGTTCTGGATGTCTGTGCCGCCCCTGGCGGGAAGTCGAGCCACATCGCCGCACTGACTCATAACCAGGCGCGGCTGTGGGTGAACGATAACTCGCGGGCGCGGTTGCTCAAAATGCAAGCCAATCTGCAGCGGCTGGGCGTCACACCAGAAGACACGACACTTTTTGACGCCACGCAGCTGGCTCGCAAGTTAGCGGGGCGGCAATTCGACAAGATGCTGCTTGATGCACCATGCAGCGGCGAGGGACTGATGCGTTACGATCGGTCTAAAGATTTTGCGACATGGTCGGTAGCGCATGTAAAGCGGTTGCAACAGCTGCAAAAACACCTTATTACCCAAGCTTGGCAATTGCTTAAGGTCGGCGGGACGCTGGTGTATAGCACCTGCACAATGGCGCCGGAAGAAAACGAGGCTGTGGTCGATTACTTGCTGCGCACCCGCAATGACGCAGTGGTGGAGCCGTTCAGCGTTGCACTAAGCAATCGGGTCGCCACCGTAGCCGAATGGAACGGCAAAGCATACAGCCCTGAGTTGCAGGGAGCTTTGCGGCTTGCCCCAAGTACCGACGTCGAAGCATTCTTCGTCTGCAAGCTCAAAAAGGTTGCCACCAGCGACGAAGCCATGCTATAGTCGTTGATGATGAACAAACCACACATGACTGTTAGCAGCTATTGGTTTACCGGCACCTCCCGTGGCGGTTTGTTCCGTGTGTTTGCCTAACATACAACTTTGACGAAAATATAGAAGAGACCGCCACCAGGCGGTTTTTTTATTTGTAAAAGGAAATAGGTATGACAACTACAGTTTTAACACACGAAATGCAGCCTCAGCTGCTCATGGCCGCTGAGCCATTACCCAGCCCGCTCGAACTAGCCCAGGCACACCCGCTTGAACCTGGGGCGGCCGAAATCATTCATAACACCCGCCGGGAAATCATAGACGTCATGGAGGGCCGTGACCCGCGCATGCTGGTTGTTGTTGGGCCGTGTTCGCTCGACGACTCCCGGCAGCCAGACGGTGAATACTCAGCTGTACACTTTGCCGAGCAGCTCCAGGAATTGTCCCAAGATCCGGACATCCGCGACAACCTTTTGGTTGTGATGCGCTGCCCGCCGCCAAAGCCGCGCACCAAACTAGGCAAACGCGGCCTGGAACAAGGCAGTATCGAAACCGCGCACGAAATTCTAACCGCCATTGCCAACAAGGGCGTACCGCTCGCTAGCGAAGTTATGCTGGCACGGCATTTGGCACAGTACGGGCCGCTACTTTCCGTAGTATGGACAGGAGCGCGCAACGGGGAAGATGTAAACATCCGCCACACACTGTCGGCGTACCCGGATATGCCCGTATTTTGCAAAAACGCTGGTAGTGGTGACTTTGCCATGGCTACCGACGCTGCCCAAACCATTAACGAACCGCACGCCAATGTTGAGGTTATGCTGCCTGATGGACGCATGGGTAGCCTCCCGCTGAGCCCGGGCAACGCCCACACCGGTGTGATCTACCGTGGCGGCAAAGACGCAACTACCCCTGAAGCCTACGAAAAGCAATTGCTGGCCATTGCCAAGCTGTCGGAAAAGCTCGGTTTGCCGCTGGCGGCAGATATGTCACATGGCGGAGCAGTGGCGCACGGCGGCAAAAAGAGTGCCGAGGGCCAGCGCCAAGCCCATGACCACGTGCTAGAACTTATGGCCGGCCGCTTGGTCACCATTAAGGCCCTATGGGTCGAAGCATACCTGCACGAAGGTGCCGACACCAGCGGCGAAACGCCTGGCATGAGCGTGACAGATGAGTGTGTTTGCATTAACGGATTGCGCGAGATGCTGCTGCGAACCGCCCAAGTTCATGCTACACTAACAGATGAAGGACACACATATGAGTAAACCTGTAATTCTGACCGGCATCCGTGCCAACAACGACCTGACCATCGGCAACTACCTTGGGGCGCTTTTGCCTATTGTTGACATGGCTAAACAACGCGCCGGTGAATACCAGGTAAATTTGTTCGTGCCCGATCTCCATAGCTTTACGACGCCCATTGACCACTCCCAACTGCAAGGTCAAATTATGCAAAATCTGCGCGTATTTACCGCTGCCGGCCTGCCGCTCGACCACGAAGACGTGCATATTTACCGCCAGAGCTATGTACCGGCGCACTCGGAGCTGACTTGGATATTGGATTGCTTCACTGGCTTTGGCGAAATGTCTCGCATGACGCAGTTTAAAGACAAGTCTGCCAAGCTCAACGAAGACCG
>DATIIM010000002.1:0-13589 GCA_035479615.1 Patescibacteria group bacterium | reverse complement strand
ATCCAGCGCCAGTTTCAGGCAGCGGATGGAGTCAATCGCCACACCAGCCGAGTTGGGCGAATCTTCTACGCTCAGGCGCAGTTCGAGGTTCATGGGCACGTCGCCGAAGTGCTTGCTCTCGATGCGCAGGAAGTAGATTTTGTTGTCCTTTTGCCACGGCACGTAGTCTGACGGGCCAACGTGTACGTCGTCGGGGTGGATGGTTTGGCCGCGGGCTTCAATCTGAGATGTGACGGCCTCGGTTTTGGATATTTTTTTGTGCTTGAGGCGGTCACGTTCCAGCATGTTCAGGAAGTCGGTGTTGCCACCGGTGTTGAGCTGGTAGGTGCGTTCGATTTTCATACCGCGATCCAGGAATAAGTTTACGAGCGTGCGGTGCACGATGGTCGCGCCAACCTGGGCTTTGATGTCGTCGCCAATAACTGGCAAGCCGGCGTCTTCGAACTTTTTAGCCCATGTTGGGTTAGAGGCGATGAATACCGGGATGCAGTTTACAAACCCGCAGCCTGCGTCGATGGCCGCCTGGGCGTAGAATTCGGTCGCCACTTGCGAGCCAACCGGTAGGTAGTTAATGACCACGTCGGCGCCAGTGTCTTTCAGTACCTTAACGACGTCAACGGGTTTTGTTTCTTTGATGGGGATGAGCGGCGCGGTGTATTGGTTGACGCCGTCCAGCTGTGGCCCGCGGCTGACTTTAACGCCGAGTAATGGTACCTTGGCAAAGACTGTCGTGTTGTTCGGCGCAGCGTAAATAGCTTGGGCAACGTCTTTGCCTACTTTGTTGCTGTTGACGTCGAATGCAGCGACAACTTCGATGTCGCGGATGTGGTACCCGCCAAAGTTAACGTGCATAACGCCTGGGACAAACGAATCTTCGGTGGCGTTGCGGTAGTAGTGGATGCCTTGCACGAGCGATGAAGCGCAGTTACCCACCCCTACGATCGCAACTTTAATCTTACCTTTTTTGCTAATGGCCATGATGTCTCCTTATGTCTCGTCCATGGTACGGGGCGCAGAGTATATAAGACAAATATATAGTTTATATATGTGTATAATCTATAGTTATGGAAGATCGTTTAAAGAAGTTCGCAGCATTGGTGGATGCCGGCAGCTTCACAAAGGCAGCCGCAGAATTGCATGTGTCGCAGCCAGCCCTGACCGCGGCGGTCCAGAAACTTGAGCGCGAGCTGAAAACATCGCTGCTGGTGCACGGTGTGCGGCCTTTGCGTATGACACTGGCCGGTGACCTGGCCTACGCCAGTGCCAAGGAGCTTATTGTGCACGCCCAGAATTTGCAGGTTAGGCTGGCGGCGTTGTCGCACGCCGAGGTCCGGCTGCGCATTGGCATGATCGACAGCATTGCCGCGGCAGTGTGTGCGACCACCGAACTCACTGCCCCAGGGCATAACGTGAAGCTATCGATCACCGTTAATAATTCGCGCAACCTGCTGCAAGATGCACTCCGCGACGAAGTCGATCTGGTGTTCATTACTGGCCAGCCTGCCGCCCCGCAACCGCTGCTGGAAGTGCAGCATTTAGCTGACGAGCCGTTAGTAGTGGTTTGCCATAGTTCCCAGGCGGCGCGCGTCCAGAAAGATATTAAGAACGGTAGTATTGAACATTTTGTAAGCTACGACCAGCCCTCTGCGACCAGCCGCTTAGTACAGGAAGCGCTGCGCACGTACGGTGTTACGCCGCGCATTAGCGTATATTCATCCAGTCCGGAAGTCATGCTGCGGCTGGTGTTATCGCAGCAAGGCGTTGCTGCCCTGCCCTATGCTACCGTAGCGCCGTTGCTGGAGAGCGGCGAGTTAGCCATCGTTGGTTTGCCTGCTCCGTGGATCATCGTGCGCGCCATAGCCCTGGCCAAGCGGCGCGACAAGGACCTGGCGCCGTCACTCACCCGCCTGGTGCGTCAGGTACGCCGTTCTTTAGATGCCGATATGGCAGCCGCTGCCTCGCGCGTCAATACAATGCGTACGTAGTTAGTTGTGGCATAAACCCCCAGGACAAGGGCGATAGCCAGCAAAATATACGCCGGCCACAGCCACAGCGAGCTGGCGGCCACAGCCAGCAAAAAGCAAAAGAATCCGGCCCACTCGAACGCAGTCGACAGCTTGCCGGTGTGGCTGGGGTGTACGGCAACTTTGCGGTGCTTGCCTATAACACTCAGCCCAACGTTCACGATATTTTGAACGGCAATCAAAATAATCACCCACCAAGGGGCATTTTCTTGCGCGCCAAAAACAATGAGCGTCAGGAGCGCGCCTATTTTATCGAAACTGGCATCGACACTCTCGCCCAGCGGGCTTTTAGTGCCGGTACGGTCGGCAATGGCGCCGTCTATGACATCGCACAAGCGCCCCACGCACACAAATACCAGGCCAGCAATAAAGTGCTGCCCAGTAATAAGGAATAGCCCATACATGACCAGGGCCAGGCCGAGCAAGCTCACAAAGTTAGCAGGGGTGACAAAACCATTGGTGCGTGCCGCTATCCATTGCCAGCGTGTGCGTTTGGTCGGGTTGACTGTTGCCCAGTCCGGTAAGCCAGTCGTTTGGTGCAGCTTCACCTAGCCAGCGTAGCACGAAATACCGGCCGATGCAGCGACGGGCTACACAATACCGGCAGCAGCCTTGCGGATGACTTCGGCTGAATGTTTCAGCTGCTTTTGTTCGGCTGTGCTCAACGGGTAGTTATCCAGAATTTGCACACCGCGGCTGCTCACGAGAGACGGCAAGCCAATCACGACGTTGTCGAGCCCGTATTCACCTTCGGTCAGTGAACAGACCGGGAAGATGCTGCTGCGGTCGTGGGCTAATGCTTCAACCAGCTTGGCCACCACGTGCCCAATCCCGTAGTAGGTGGATTTTTTCGCTTCAATGATTTGGTACGCGGCTGCCCGGATGTCCTGGTCGATCGTTTTGATCATGCTTGGTTCAAAGCCGGGGAATTTAGCCAGCGGAATGCCGCCAATCGTCACGTTGGTAAGTGCTGGGAATGACGAGTCGCCATGTTCGCCCAAGATGTATGCCTGCACTACTTGCTGTGATACATGCAGGTGGTGCGCCAAAGTGACTCTCAGCCGGGCGCTATCTAGGGTGGTCCCTGTCCCAAAAACGCGCTCTTTTGGCAAGCCGGAAACGTTAAGGGCGACTTGCGTCAGGATGTCGACGGGGTTAGCGACCATAATAATAAATACTGGTTTGCCCTGGGCCATTACCTTGCCCACAACATCAGTAATAATGCGGGCATTTGTTTCGAGCAGTTCCAGGCGCGGCTGCCCTGGTTTTTGGGGTATGCCACACGTAATGACAATGACGTCGTCTTCTTTAATGTCGCTGTAGTCGGCTACACGCACCCGGACACCGTTGGTGAACGCAGTGGCGTGGTTGATATCCATGGCCTGCCCGCGGACAAGGTCTTCGGCGACATCGATAAGTGCGATGTCGCTCGCGATTTCTTTAATTGCCAGGGCGTGGGCAGCAGTGGCTCCCACCATTCCGCCGGCACCAATAACAAAGACAGTTCGTTTTAGCATGCGTATCTCCCTTATATGTGAGCAGCATACCACACATAACAGCGGCAGGTTGGCGTACATTTGACTACGCCCACAGCTTGCATGCCCGGCAGACGCGGGGCTATACTAAACATTAGCAATGTGAGTGCTGGCCCCTCGGCCTTCCTACTTACAGGCTTATGTGACTTCACTATACAAAGGGTGCATACTAACTGGCCGCGTCTGCGGAATCAGCGTCCCTGCAGCCTTCAAATCAAGCAAGTGTTCCAGTGCGTAAGTATAGGGTCTAGAACGGTTACTCCTCTACTACTGGCCACTCTTTTCAAATCCGTTCGCTGTCGTGTAAAAACGTAACAGTTTTCTTATTAACTCACTTAAACTTTTTAGGAGCTTGACCTATGAGTAACCGAGTAACCATTAACAAAGAAGTAAGCGTGCCGGAATTGTACTTCCGGGCCCAAGGCCAAAGCCGGGGCGACCTAAAGAGCTACCCTCGCCGTATGGAGTACGAGGGCCGCGAATACACCTTTATGGACGGCCTGCGCTTTTTGATCCAAAAGGGCCACGATTTGGTACAGGTCTTTGACATGACCGACGGTGCCCGTGACTACCGCCTAAAGTTCGACACTATGGCAAAGTCCTGGACATTGGTCGACATGAGCCTGTAACGGCACGAAACAAAAAATAAAAGCCTCTCGCTAGCCGAGGGGCTTTTTGTATGCCGCCAGGAATTCCGCGGCTTTGGTTTGCTCGGCCCGCGTCCCCTGCACCATGGTCTCCAGGCGGTCCATGAGCGCGTAGAATGGCCCGTCGGCCTGCAGTAGCCTGCTGCTTTGCATTGCTTTGCGGGACAGCGCCAGGTGGCGCTCAGTGCGTGTGCAGACCAGCGGCAATACCAGCTGCCAGAATTGGCGCTGCATACGCGGGAGCAGTTCGGCAATGTCGTATTCGCCAGGCAAAATGCGGGCGCTGCGCAGCACTTCCGCAACAACAGCGGTGGCTCGCCCGCCGCGGAAGTCATCTTCCCAGTCGTGCAGGTCGTCCTGCAATTGCCGGGCGATTAAGTAATGGTGCAGTGCATTTTTAACATGGGCAGCTTTTTTGCTGTCGGCCGGGTAGCCGGCAAGCATGAGGATCGCCAGCGGCGTCAGCATGTGCCCGTAGGAGCGTTCCGCCAAGCGGCTGAGGTCGCCAAAGCGCGGCAGTTCCGGTATGATGATGCGCTGGTCCGGGCTTACCGTAAACCGGCAATGCACTGTTTCCCAGGTGTTGGCACCGTCAATGGTATCGAAGGTGCGGCGTACAAAGGTAATAAACGCCGGGTCTGGGGCGGCGCTAATAAACGACTCAAGCGACATACGCATGGCGACATTGGCCACAGATAGCAATACAGGCTGGCCTTCCCCGTCTAAAAAGTTGTCGTATATGGTGTAAGCCATCCAGCCAAAAAGATTGGCCAGGCTGAGTTTGGCCAACACGTCGTCTGGTACCCCGGAAGGTTTGGCAAGCGATTCGTTAAATAACTGCGGTAGTAAAGCGATTTCCTGGCTGACGTCGCCCTCGGCCATATGGTCGACCATGGCAGTGGCTTGGGAGCGTAAGTCGGTATCCAGGTTACCCAGCGCCTCTTTGGCCAGCGCGATGACATCGGCATATGTTTTGCTGGTTTTGGTAGGAACGGTCTTTGCGGCCCGGGACTGCTGTGCCTGGTAGGCTCCGAGGGCCTCGAGGGCAAAGGCTGTCGTCAGCGTCGGCGCTCCATGGTAAAAGACCTTGCCCTGCCGTGCGGCGTCCAGGCAAAAGGCATCTGCCGGCCATGACCCGTCCGCCTGCTGTTTACGCAGGAGCGCCTGGACCGATTGCTCCAGGCTTTTGTCGTAGCCCAACCGCAGGAGGGCTGAGATGCGCAAGGCGTGGTCCAGTGCTGTGGCCGGCTTAAGTGACGCAATGTGGGCGGCTAGCCGGGCGGCGTGCTCGCCGGTGTAAGCGCGGGCCATGTAGTACAGTACCGGCATGGCCGAGGGGTAATACGGAGATGTGTAGGTGTTCGTGATGATGGCCTTGTCCATGAACGCCGTAAGGTTTGGTAAAGGCTCAGCCACCAGCTGCAAGAAATACGCAATGTTGCAGTTGACGGCCAGGTCTACATCTTGCCATGAGGCCGGGGCTTCGGATGGCACCAGCCAGGTGCGGTACGGGCCGCCAACCTGCTGCTCTGTTGCCAAAAGCAGCTTTACCGCTGCGCCGAGCACGCCCGAGTCAATCAGCGCTGGGTCGTAGTGTTGGAGCGCGATTAAGGAACAAAAGGTGTCGTCGAGATCATCCGGATATGGCATGGTTTGCCGTTCCGGCGCTTCTTTTGCCCAGTAGTTGAACGATCCGGCAGTACTGACTTGGGCACGGAGCCAGGCAGCGAGCGGCAGGCAGATCTTCTTAGTGCCGTTTACCGTGCTGAGCGCGCCAAGTATGAGTGCTGGCAAGAAAGTAGTTTGGTATAAGCGTTCTGGTTTAAATGGGCGGACAGTTGCACTGGTGTGCCCAGTAAAACTGCCGCTGTCGGTTTGTTCGGTTTGCAAAAACGCAATACCACGCCGCCGCGCCGATTCTATTTGAGCCATAAGGGCTACGCCTTTGCCAGCGTAATAATGAAGGCCGTGTGTTCAGTCGCGTTATCGAGGCTGATTCCGCCCCGGAATTGCTCCTCGGCGATCTGCCGGGCAATAAATAGCCCCATGCCCATGCCAGTCTTTTTAGTGCTGTAGAATGGTTCAAATAATTTTTCGCGGACATCTGCGTTAATGCCCTTGCCCCAGTCGGTCACAGTCACAATAATAGTGCCGCCGACCGCCTCTAACGTCACATGAACTTCGCGGCGTTCGCGGTCAATGCCTTCGTAAGCATCGATACCATTGGCGATCATGTTGGCCATAAGCTGGCGGAAGCGGATCGGTTCGCCGCGGCACACCAATTCCTTTTTGTCCGAAACAGCCTCCCAAGTCAGCGTCACGTGCGCCTCCGATGCCCGGTGGGTCATGATGGTCATCACTTCGTTGGTTTCGGTTTCAACATTAAACGGGCGGATATGCATTTTGCCGTGCAGCTGGTCGCGGACGCGGAGCACCATGTTGTCGATGTAGCGGATGCTGCGTTTGGCACGCTTGAGGATATGGGAATGATTTTCGGTTTCCAACCCCTCGATGTCGAGCGTGAGTGTGGTGAGGTGGTTGGCGAGGTCGTGGAGCAGCGCGGTGCTGAGCTGACCAAGTTCGGCAAAGCGGTACAGCTGCTGGATTTTCTCCAGCTGGGCATCCTGGAGTTCGCGGGTGCGCTCCTCTACCTTGCTTTCAAGCAATAGTTTTTGGCGGCGCAGGCCAGCTTCGGCGCGGTGCGCCCTGTGCAGCGAGTGTTCGGTGCGCTCGTTAAACAACCATGATATTGCCGCGATGACGCCAAAGATCAAACAAAACCCGATAACCGTGCCTAAGTCGTACGGCTGTTGCATCCATGTTAAGTCCGGCTTGATAACACCCTGCGATTGCAGCGTGTCCAAAATCAGTACAATGATCACTGAGGCAGCGGCCACGTACATGGGGTAGCGCGCCCCAAGCACCGTGCCAGTGAGCATAATGACCATCCCAAACAGCAGCACTGCCGAGGGCAGCGATACGCCCCAGCGAGCAGATACGCCGGTCGCCAGCAATAGATATACAGCGATCAAAAACCATGGGGCCGCGCGGTGGCGGCCAGAGCGTGACAGAAAATAAATCCACCATGTCGCAACCAGCGCCGTAGATATGCCCACCATGCGCGGCAAGACATAGGTGTGGTGGAAGCCAACGTACGCCAAAATAAGGAGCGCAACGCCGCAAGCCAATAATAAAAGCGTGCCAAGTAGTAGCACGTTAAGCACGAGTTCCCGGTTGCGTAGGTCTTCGTCTTTTTGCTGTGGTTCAATAAAGAACGTATAGATGCGTTGGAACATGATAATTGTCGGTCCTCTGGATGCCCGGCCGCAAAGGCATGGGCATCCAGGAATTTCAGATATTGCCGCTAGAACCAGGCCCCGGCTGCTACAGGCTGCTGGGTGAACGCGTCTTTTACTGATGCTTCGCTGCGTGCGTTGCTGTCAGTAAGGATGCTGGTGATGATCCCACTCATTGTATATATCCTCCTTCCTTTATTATGTTACACATCATCTATCATGTAGCCAATGCCATAAGCCGTTTTAATAAGATGTTTTTCAAACGGCCGGTCGATTTTGTCGCGGATGTGTTTAATGTGGACATCAACGGTGTTGTGCCATGTCTCTTTACCAGTGTCCCAGGCATGATCAACGATATTCGTGCGGCTTACCGCTTGGCCCCGGTGGCGGACCAAATATTCCAAGATGTCGAACTCCTTGCGACGCAATTCGATTGGCTGGCCAGCGCGTGCCACTTGGCGCCGGGCTGGGTCCAGAATAAGATCCTGTACCGTAAGAATGCCGGAGCCGGTCATGGAAGGCGCGCGCCGCAGCAAGGCGTTCAAGCGGGCCCGGAGCTCAACCATGCTAAATGGCTTTGTGACGTAGTCGTCTGCCCCGGCGTTTAGCAATGTTACGCGGCTTGGTACATCGGTTACCGCGGTGAGAATAAGAATTGGTACGGTAAGCTGGGCAGCACGCAGTGTCTGGCAAATTTCAAGGCCGTTCCCATCTGGCAAATGCAGGTCTAGGATAATGAGGTCATGGTTACCGGTAAAGGCTTGTTTGAGGCCGTCCTCGGCTGTTTTGCACACATCAACAACAAACGTCTTACTTAAGTGCCGTCGTAAACTATCGGCAAGCGTGCGGTTGTCTTCAATGACTAAGAGCTTCATGACCTTCCATCTAATTACAGAATACCAACTTAATTATTAATTAGTCATTAACTCACCCTTTTACAGAAAACATTGCGTTTTTTACAGAGTTCGTATTGTTTTAATGTTTATAGGTAATAATGAGAATTAGCTCATTTCTATCATGATCCGAAACCGAGGCGGTTAGAGCTTGTGCGCGGCCGTTCGGACTTTCGGGTGGGCATGTCCGAACTGCCGCATACCGCCCTAACCTACTCGGTTACCGGTCTATGCGGCGCTATGCGTTTGGCCGTTCCCATTCTTTAATTGCCGGCGAAAAGTCTAACTGATAGTCCGGTATCCCAAGTTTTAACCCGTGTGCCACCGCTGCCTTGTACTGTTCAGGCTTGCTCCGGTCAATTTTAAAAACAGTGTCCGGGAAAATAATATAGTGGGTGCTGCTGTTTCTAAAATCCACATACCAATAATTGTCTAGCAGTGCGTGGCTGATTGTTTCTGCAACGCCATCGGCGTCTTTTTCGGGCACTTCAACAGTGTGGAGTGTCCATTGCTTGAGCCACGGCGTTTTGTGGGCGGCGGTTACTTTTTCTACGCGCGTCGAAACGACACGCACAGCCCGTAAGGCCGCTTTGTCTTTTAGACTTTCTTCAATGATATCGCCGCGTAGGTTGGTGTCTGTGTTCATGATGCCATTGTAGCAAACATGCTGGGCGCTAGCCGCGCTTGGGCAGGCTTAGGTCAAAGGTGGTCCCCTTGCCTTCGGCAGACACGAACGTGACATTGCCGCCGTGCTGTTCCAAGACGGCCTTTACCAGGAAGAGCCCGAGCCCTGTGCCAGGCACTCTGCTGGCCACGGCATTACTGGCGCGGTAAAAGCCCTTGAAGACCTTTGCCTGCTCAGAGGCAGGAATACCAATCCCCTGGTCGACAACAAGCAGGTGGTGCATTTTGTCGTCTTCTTTGTATGCCACGGTAACAACGGTGTTGTCGCCGGTGTATTTAATGGCGTTGCTGATAACGTTATGCAGCACGCGCTTCATTTGGTCGGCGTCGCAAGGGATCATTAAAACGTGCGGCCAGGATGAGTCAAACCTTAAGCTGACCCCGCGCCGCTGGGCGCTGAGTAACTGCATGCCGAACACCTCTTGCATGAGTTGGCTCATGTCGGCTGGCGCAACAGTCAAGCTGCGGCGGTTCATGGCGTGGGACAGCTCCAGGATATCGTCGGTGCTGGCTTGCAGCCCTTCGGCGCTATTTTTGATGGCATGGATCATGGGCCGTAATTTTTCGTTGGTGTTGAGCTTTTCTACGCTGTCGGCCGCCCAGCGGATGCCGGTGATCGGGTTGCGTAGTTCGTGCGAAGCCACCGAAACAAGCTCAGACCGGAGTGTCAGCAATTGTGCATTCCGGCGCCGGATGTTCTCGAACACTTGCAGAATGAGCGTAAAACTCAGCCCGGTCAGGAGCGGCACAGCTGCCGCATAGGCGATGCTGCGGTAATAGGTGCTGCTGGCAACGTCTATGCCCAGTACAGCGGCTACTGCCCCGTTAGAGGGATCCTTGATAGGTGCCAGGCCAGATATAAAGGTGCCGTATTCATCAGTAACCGGGCCTTCGACCAGTGGTTTGGCATTATCAAATATGGCGCTGTCGGCCGGCGTGCCGTCATTGTAGTCTTCGCCAGGCGTTGAATAGTCATGGCTATTGGGCTGCTCGGAATCTACAAAAAAGAATAGTTGGCCGTGGTGCCGCCCCATCAGGTAGATGCTCCGGGTGTCAGGATTGGCGCTTTTTACTGAAGCAAGTTGTTCTTTGAGCCGGGTATAGGCGGTTGTGTCGCCGTCGGCTTCGGTACCAGATAGTTTGGCGATGTTCTCTTCAGTCAGCGCCGCAGCGATCGTTTGGCTCCGTTCGCTCAGCTCCAATCGAATATTGCTGGCGGTGCTCCGCCCAAGATATATAGCCGCCCCGACACTGAGTACCATGGCGGCGGCCATGAGTATAACCGCAAGTACGCGGAACCAGTCTCTATCGTGGGGGGTCAGTCGCATGCAGTCCCGTCTATTCGACCTTAGTCAGCCAGCCGGCAACATTGCCATGGGTCGGGTCCACTGTGTACCCGGTGTTGCTGGTAGGTAGTATGTTGCGCTCCTTAGTGTCGTAAAAGTACAACAAACTGTTCTGGATAAACGTAATGTAGCGGCCATCCGGTGACCAGCTCGTGGCGTTGTAGGTGCTCTTGGCATTGTCGGCTGCCGAGACAGTATTCTCGGCGAGCACGTCGGTTTTAGTAGACTTAGTTACCGTATCTACCGTCAGCAGTTGGTTTTTGTAGTGGGTGCCGTCTACATCTTTGACCGAACTGGTCAGGATGATGAGCTTGCTATCTGGAGACCAATAGCCGTTACTATAGCCGCCGTACTTAGCTGGCGTGTCCAAAAGCGGTGTTATTCCGCCCTCTTTGAGGTCAAACAGGTAGACGGTAAAGTCGCCTGCCCCTGCGGTCCCGCCAAAGTAGATCATTTTAGTTCCGTCGGGCGAAGGCATGCCCATAACGCCGGTGTCATAGCCTTTAATAACTACTTTGTTTTGGGCTACGGTGTGTTTTCTGCGGTCATAGGTGGTTTGGTAAATCCCGTCGTTTTGGGAGGTGTAAAAACTGACCGTGCTGTCTTTGACGACTTCGAAGAGCCGGGTGTTGTCGCGGTCGATCGGGCGGCTAATGTCGCCTATCTTGGTGGCTTTACCGCTGTCTACGTCGATCGAATACATGACCTGCGAAATTGGTGTTTTATCTGTGGCCAGTGTCGTGCTGATGTATACGACTTCTTTGCCGTCGGCAGTTAGGAGCCAGTCGCGGTATGGGTTACTGCTGTTCTCGGCAGCAATGGTTTTGTCGTTAGTGGGGTTTTGCGGCCAGTTGCCTATCCTGAGCTGGAAGGCATTGGGCGTTTGGGCATTAGGGCTGTCGCTGTCCTTGTGGTCGGTAACCCCGTAAACATATTTCTTCCCATCGGCCGAAAACTGCAAAGGGGTTGCGCCGGTTGGTGCTAAAGGCGTCTTGAAATTGGCCTTAGGAATTTTGGTGGACGCTGGGTCGATAAAACCGAGGCCGTAGATGTACCCGCCTGCCGCGTTCGGATCGGCTTTGTAACTGTCGACATAGTAGAACGAACTCGTCGTTTTAGGCGTTTGAACAACCGGTGCCTTTTTCTTAGGCAAAAGCGCCCATACAAGGGCGCTCATAACCAGTACCCCCAGCAAGCTAGCACTGATAATGAGTATCAGTTGGAATAGCTTGTGGCGATCTTTTTTGGGTGGTTGTTGCGGCTGGGAGAGGTTCGGAAACGTCCCAGTCAGCGGAGGTTGTGCTGTATTCATACCCGCAATTATGCGGTAGTGGAATAGAAATGCAAAGCCTTAAGCGTTTTCGACAAATGTCAGGGCGTAGCCCAAGCGGCCGGCGCGGCCTGCACGGCCAATGCGGTGCACGTAGTCTTCGTACGAACCAGGCACCGAGAAGTTAATCACGTGCGAGATGTCGCTGACGTCGATGCCGCGGGCAGCAACGTCGGTGGCGACCAAGATAGTAACTTGGTTAGACTTGAACATTTCAAGTGCGCGGCGGCGTTGGCCTTGGGTTTTGGCGCCGTGGATGGCAGCAGCAGTAAAGCCGCGTGATTCGAGTTCCTTGTGCAAGCGTTCTACGTTGCGCTGAGTTTCGTCGAATACGAGAACCTTGCTGACAGCTTTGTCGAGCAGGATGTCGTGCAGTTTTTCCATCTTCTGTTCTTTGGAATTGTAAGAGACAACATCTTGTTCAACGTTGTCGCTGGATTCACCGGTCTTAACCGAGATAGTCAGCGGGTCGTGAGAGAACGTGTTGATCAGCGTGTTGACGCTGGCGTTCATAGTTGCCGAGAAGAAGAATGACTGGCGCGGGCTGCCCATGCGTTCCAGGATGGTGCGCATGTCGTTGATAAAGCCCATGTCGAGCATGCGGTCGACCTCGTCGAGTACGACGACGTCAAAGTGCAGCAAGTTGACGGTGCGGCGTTCCATGTGGTCTTTAATACGGCCAGGAGTACCGACGATAAGGCGTGGGTTATTGCGCAGGTCGCGGAGCTGAGGGCCCATGGCGTTGCCGCCGATAAGCAATGCGCTCCAAATGCGAGCGCCCTTAGTCAGGGTGCGCAGCTCTTCCATGATTTGCTGAGCAAGTTCACGGGTCGGAGCCATAATAAGCGCACGGCTGTTAGGGTGCGAAAGCAAGCGCTCAATAACAGGTACAGCAAACGCAATGGTTTTACCGGTACCGGTGTTAGCGATGCCAACGATGTCCTTGCCTGCCAAACCTTCAGGGATCGTAAGATCCTGGATAGGTGTTGGGCTGGTCAAGCCGCGGTACTGCAAGTTGTTCTTAATAATAGGGTCAACAGCAAAGTCCGAAAACATGTGCTTTGGCGTAAATGCTACTTCTTCGCGGGGCTTTGCAGCCTGGATGAAGCGAGCTGGGTTGATGTAGTCGCCACGAGGACGGCCACCGCTACGACCGCCGCTGCGCCGGTTAGGGCTTGCGTGGTATGCGTTTTGTGAACGGCCGCCTGTTGCGCGCCGTGATTGATAACTATAAGACATAAAAAAAGAATCCTTAATTGTTACTTGGTTATATATGTCGATTGCTGTAATGAAATCGAGTACATAACGGATAACAACCCGGATTCATCAAAAACAATACTACAATATTAACATAAATATTTTGCAAAGTCAAAGGGTTTCCGTGTGGCTGCCGGTCTTTGGCAGCGACCCCTTGCCTGCTCGCTAACTGGGGTAAAGTTAACAGCTAGAGGTTGTTCTTACGGCTGAGGTAGATGAGCGCCACAAAGTATATGGCTGCCGCCAGGAAGCTGCCAGAAAGGGTGTACAGCACAGACTGCCAATACCCGCCGCTGAGCGTTATAAACTGCTGGTACACGTGGAGCGAAACTTGCGTCACCAAGCTCGTAAGCGCTACGCCCACAACGGCCAGGAGTGCGGATTCAAATATGGCTGATTGGCGGCCGGCAGTTTTAGGCACGGTGCAATATGCTGCGGCAAAGAATAGCCCCGGCAGCACAATACCAGAGACTCTGATTACCAAAAACGCGCTGAGGTTGTGGTTGTCTGGCCACTGGCTGAGAATCCAGTACAATACTTCGATTATCTGCCCGAGGTAGGCCGCTAAAACAACTGC
>DATIIM010000001.1:0-41101 GCA_035479615.1 Patescibacteria group bacterium | reverse complement strand
CGTCGGCGAATTCTGGGGTTTGCAGGTCCTCGTTTTCTTCTAGCACGGTCAGGATGAGGTTAATGCCGAACTTGAGGTGCAGGCTTTCGTCGCGCACCACCCATTCAATCAGGCTGGCAAAGTTGCGCAGCAGATTGCGCTGGCGGAAACTCAACGCTACCATAAAGCCGCTGTAGAACCAGATACCTTCCAGGATGATGTTGTAGGCGACCAGATTGCGCACAAAGTCTTTCTTGCCCTCGGTGGTTGTAATGTCCAGCGTCTGCTCGGTCATGCGTTTGATGAACTTAGTCTCGAACGCTTCCTTACGGGCCATGCTCGGGGTTTCGACGTGCGCGGCATAGGCTTTGTCGCGGTCGATAGGGAAGGTTTCAAGCACATATTCAAAGCTCATGCAGTGGTTGGCTTCTTCCCACATTTGCTTTGCCAGGTACAAATGACATTCCGCCGCGTTGACGTACGGGTACACGCCAAAGGCTAGCGCCTTATTTACCAGCAGCTCGTTCGGGTTAAAATAGCTCATTAAAAACGTCAGGGCGTGGCGCTCTTCGTCGCTCATTTTCTTCCAGTCCGATAAGTCCTGGCCGAGCTGGATTTCGTTCGGGAACCAAGTGTTGGCCACGGCCTGGTTGTATAGGTCCATGGCCCATTGGTAGTGAATCGGCTTGAGCAGCAGGCCGTCTTGTATGCCGGTTCCAAGTATTTTTGACATAGAAACTCCTTCGATGAATGGTTAGGTTATTGGCAACCGTCGCAGGCGAACGCGTCGGCCGGGTCGGTCAGGGCGTCCCCATGTATGGTGACGGCGATCGGCCGCATCTTTTGTTGTTCCGCGGCCACCGCTTCGGCTATCTGCTGCAGCTTGGCTTCGATATTTTCGTCACTGGCATCCAGCGACTCTACTTCTTCTATAAGCTTTTGGATCTTCGGGTTTTTAGATGTTGCCATGGTACCTCCTATGCGGCCCGGGCAAAGCCAAAGCCAGTCTTCTTTGGCCCCAGGTCGGCTGCTTTATTTACTTTTATCGTGCTTTGCTCGGCGGTGTGGCGCGGCTTAACATGCAGGTAATAGGTGGTTTTGAGGCCTTTTTTCCAGGCTGTGCTGTAGATGCTCACCATTTCGTCGATGTCGCGCGTTTCTAGGTACATGTTCCGGCTAATAGCTTGGTCGACCCACTTTTGCGCACGGGCCGCGACTTCAATGAAGGCGTAGGGGCTTAGCTGGAAACTTGTTTTGTACACTTCCTTTATGTGCTGTGGGATGGCTTCGATGTCGGTTAAATCGCCCTGCAAACGCAACACGTCTTCTTTTACCTCGTTCCAAATCCCTAGCTTTTTCAGGTCGTTGACCAAATTCACATTAATTTCCAGGAATTTTCCGTTCAGAGTTGCGCGGCTAAAGATCTGGCTGAATTGCGGGTCAAGGCCAGGGGTCGTGCCAACGACGTGGGCAATGTTCGCCGTAGGCGCTATGGCCATGAGGGTGGCGTTGCGCATGCCTTTTTTCACTTTAGCCCGCAGTTGTTCCCAATCAAGCCGCTGCTTGCGGGTAACGTCAACTTTTACGTGGCGATCTTTGGCGTCGATGTCGAGTGCATCGACCGGCAGCAACCCTTTGCTCCAACCCGAGCCCTTAAAGTTAGGGTAGCTGCCCCGTGCGGCCGCCAGCTCTGCGCTTTCATCAATGGCGTGGTAGCTGACGAATTCGGCCAGCTGATCCATAAGGTCGTAGGCTTCTTCGCTTTCGTAGCTGTGTCCCAGCCGCTCGATGACTTCTGTGAACCCCATGATGCCCAAACCAACTGCGCGGTTTTCGGCGTTGCTTTTCATAGCTTCGGGGATAGGCGTTTTGGTGATGTCAATTAAGTTGTCGAGCTGCCGGACAGCCGAGTGTGTGCTTGCCGCTAGCGCACTCCAATCCCACTCGCCGTTGCTGTTCAAGTGCGCCGACAGGTTAATGCTTGCCAGGTTACATACGGCAATGTGGTCGGCATCTTGCGGCAGCGTAATTTCGGTGCACAGGTTAGACAAATGGATAGTACCGGTATTGTTGTTGAGCGCCCGGACATTGATGGTGTCTTTCCAGGTTAGCCAGGGGTGCGACGTCGCTTGCAGCGTAATAAGAATCTGACGGAACTGCTTACGGGCGCTGATCTTTTCAAAGGTGCGCATTTTGCCAGCCTCAGCCAGGGCGATGTACTCGCGGTACCGTTTGCTGAATGCCGAGCCATACAACTCGCACAGGTCTGCAGTTTCGGCCGGGTCAAACAGATACCAAGGCTGATTCTTTTCGACGCGCTTCATAAACTCGTCGCTAATGAATACTGCCGTGTTGGCGGTCCGAGTGCGCAAGTAGGGGTCACCTGAGTTTTGCTTAAGGTCAAGGAACTGCGGGAAGTTAAGGTGCCAGTTTTCCATATACAACGCCAGCGCGCCCAGCTTTTTGCCGCCGCGGCTTACGGCACGCAGCACTGAATCTACAATGTGCATGAATGGTATCGGACCGGTGGAGGCGGTATTGTTGGTGCGGATTGGCGACCCTTCGGCGCGCAGTTTGTTCATCGAAAGGCCAACGCCGCCAGTACCTTTACTCATCCACATAACATCGCGCACGCCGTTGGCGATTGATTCCATATCGTCTTGGACTTCCATAAGGAAGCAGTTGCTGAGCTGCGGGAATGAGCCGCCGGCATTAATGCGCGTCGAACCGCCAGGTGAATATTCCAGGTTGCTCATATGCGCGTAAAAACCCAGCGCTGCTTCGGTAGGGTTTGGTTCGTTAAAACTCAGGCCCATGGCAATGCGCATAAATGTAAACTGGGGGACTTCGATAGTTTCACCTTTTTTGCCAAGTACGCTGTGGCGATTACTGTTCGTGACAACGCCTAGGTATTTCATAAGGTTGTCACGTACCGGGTCGAGTGCCGCGGCAAGCCGTTTTACGTCAAACAGTTTAGGGTTCATGCGTTCATCAAGCAGCCCTGCCTTAATGCCGTTTTCGAGATATTTAGGAAAGGTGGCCTGGTGTAATTCTTTTAATTCTGCCACCGTCTCGTAATCGCCCAACACTCGTTTATAGATAGTTTTGAGCAGCAGCCGGGCGGCAATTGTGTCAAAATCAGGGTCGTCCTTCACGTTTTGCAGTGCAGTTTGGATAACTGCCTCATCGAGCTGCTCGGTAGTAATGCCGTCAAAAAGCGTTAACTGCACCTCGGTAGCGATTTGCACCACCTTGGCAATCTGGTCATCCAGACCGCGGCTCGCACTCTCCAGCGCCTTGTTAATTTTATTCGCATCGTATGGCACCTTTGAGCCATCGCGCTTAACTACGCTGATATTCACCGGACCCTCCTTGTTCTCCGCTTTTTTGGCAACACAAACTCACGTCCGTGTGCCACGGAACGTTTTGATATTAAAAAGACCACCTCGAGGTGGATGGAGTTATCTTCTGGTGCCAATGCACTCCAGCGCCAATGCTCCTTGCTCGAGAAATGAAAGATAACAGGCAGTCTGGCTTGTCCTGATGGCGACCTTTTGGTCTGCCACAGGCATCGCAGTTACGGCATAGTGTGGAATCTCACCACGTTTCCCCTGTCGAAGCCGGGTTCCGAACCCCGGTATCCCTTTGGCGCTATAGTGCAGTGCCTAAACACCATATATAGCGCGTATTCTTCATAATAGTCGCCATATACAGGCACGTCAATGACATTAGCGTAATAGAATTTACTACGGCGCTCCATCTGGACAATTGAGCCCAATTAGCGTAAAATACATCTGTTACGCACTACTAAAAGGTAGGAGAGCAGACAGGGGCTTCTAACTCTGTAGCTCGAAAAGGAGATCTAAACACTATGGCAAAAGCCGTAAAAGCAAATTTGAAAATGAAAATCCCAGCTGGCCGCGCATCTGCTGCGCCTCCCGTTGGTAGCACCCTTGGTCAGCACGGCGTGAACATGATGGACTTCATCAACCCGTTCAACGATGCAACCAAAGACCTGAACGGCCAGATCGTGACCGTCCACATTACTATTTTTGACGACCGCACCATGGCGTGGCGTTTTGTAGGCATGCCTACCGACGACCGCATCCGCGCAGAGCTCGGCATCAAAAAGGGTTCGGGCAAGCCTAACAGCGAAAAGATCGCTAAGAAGCTGACCGACGCAATGCTTACCAAGATTGCCACCGAAAAAGCCCACGACATGAACACCGACGACATCGACGCCGTCAAAAAAATGGTTGCCGGCACTGCCCGCAGCATGGGTGTCGAAGTAGAGGCCTAGGCATGGCAGAAAACGCCCGCGACGCAGATGTAGCCCAATTTCTGGCTGCTACGCGCGAAGGCTACGGCGACACCGGAATCGATGTTGCCATGGGCGCAGAATTTGATCGCAGTGCTGCTGACCTAGATGCAGCCGCCGCCAACGTGCAAGGCTACCTGGCAACAGCGCAAGCCCTGGAAGCAGGCAGCGACCAACTGAGCGCAGATTTATTCGCAGCACTCCGTGCAGCACAAGAACGAGAAAGTTAACTATAAGTGGGAGGCCGTTAAAGCCGTTCGCACCACAAAAGGAGAGCCATCATGGCAAAAGAAGACGTTACTACAGAAGTTGAAGAACAGGAAGTGCAAGCTACAGAAGCTGTAGCTGAAGCTCCCGTAGAACAGACTAAAGAAGAGAAGGCCACCGCTAAGGCTGGCAAGCGCAGCGAAAAAGCTTTGAAAGAAGCTGAAGAAAAGGCTGCCAAAGAAGAGCGCAAAGCCGCTAAAGATGAAGCTGACGCAGAAGCCGACAGCAAGCCAAAGCAGCACGCCAACCCAACCCGCAGCCGCCTCGAACGCCGTGGTAAAAGCTTTAAGAAAGTTGCTGAACTTGTCGAAAAGGACAAGTCTTACAGCCTGACCCAAGCTCTGGACCTGGCCGTTAAGACCAACCCCAGCAAGTTCGATGCCAGCGTTGAGCTGCACATCAACCTGAATGTTGACCCTCGCCACGCCGACCAGAACATCCGCGACAACCTCGTGCTGCCTGGTGGTACTGGTAAGACCGTGCGCGTTGCCGTTTTGGACGACGCCAAGGTAGCAGGCGCTGACCTTTCAGGCGTAGAAAACATCTTGAAGGAGCTCGAGAAGGGCGTCATTAACTTTGACATCCTGATCGCTACTCCTGCCCAGATGCCTAAGCTTGGTAAGTACGCCCGTGTGCTTGGTCCTCGCGGCCTGATGCCAAACCCTAAGAGCGGTACTGTTACCACCGACGTTGCCAAGGCTGTTGCCGAAGCAAAGGCCGGCCGTGTTGAATACCGTGTAGACACTACCGGTATCGTACACTTGGCCATCGGCAAGGTAAGCTTTGGCGCTAAGAAGCTCGAAGAAAACGCCCGCGCGGTGCTCGACAGTATCAAGAGCAACAAACCGACCAGCGTTAAGGGAACCTACGTAAAGGCCATCCACATGGCTACTACTATGGGGCCTTCAATCCGCATCGACGTTAGCGAAATCTAAGCAGTACGTCCTGCAAACTAAAACAGCGCCCACTCCGGGCGCTGTTTTATTATCGCAGCCAATTACGGGGCATCGACGCCTATCGCACCGAGATATCCGGTTAAGTGCGTCCGGCCTTCTTCTATGTAAACTCGTGTTTGTTCCAGCCCTCTCCGGGCCGCTGACACCTGTTCGGCTATAGCCTGCAGGGCAGGGCTGCCATCGGCAGTGCTGTAAAGCTGTTCTACTGCCACATCAAAACCAGCCAATACCGCCGCCAGCCCAAAATTTACTTCTTCGGCGATGTGAATAGCATGGGATGTTTCGGCTTGAACTCCGGCGAGCCCAACGCCAAGCGTGACCGCTGCGGCCGTTCCCGGCAATCCCGGGTCAACATTCCCTGCGGCTGTGGTCGTGGCTGTGTTTGCCGCTGGGCCTTCAGGGTGCCAGGCGAATACTGTCGTAGGCTTCCCGTCTCTTAGACTGGTAAGCATAGCGACAGCGTCGGGCAGATTAAGCTCTTGTGCGATCGCTATGGCGTCATCAAATGACTCATGACCAGTTAGATTAACCATGCGGCGCATACCATCGGTGCCGATAGCCTTAGTGACGAGACGCAAACCTTGCATATCCCCAGTGAGATTGCCAACGAGCAACATGGTATCAATTTCGGCTGGCGTATGTCCGGTGAGCTCTGCGGTACGTCGCATGATGGCGTCTCCGAGCGCATCGAGGGGTGCAAAACCAAGTAGGGTGTCTCCGAGGTTTGCACGGCGCATCAGCCTATTGGTCCAGAGATCTGTGACCCACTCACATGTACCGTTTTCCTTAAATTTTGTATACCCACAGGCGGACTTAATGTTGAGGGAGTTAGTCGTGGTGTCACCGTCGACAACAACACTTGTAAGAACAGGCTCTACCCGCTGCTGTGACACCTCATGACCCAGTTCATGTGCAAGTCCACTGTTATTTTCATTCTCACGCGCACGGCGCGCCCACATAATGCCGACCTCGGGGTGGTTTTTACCACGGCCAGCGAGAGTTTCATTTGGCCAGCGGCCACCAATCGCGACGTCGTAGGTATCCCGGTCCGGAAAAAAGTGATACCACTCTAGCTTAGGCAAACGACTACGGATATCTACACCGATTTCATCACCGATTTCGCCTGCTGCCTCGTGAATGCGCAGTATCACAGCGCGCTCGTCGTCGGTCATCGGCACCTCTCCCTGAAAAGTACAGGAATCGCGCAACCTTTCTAAGTGCGCAGCATAGTCGCTCGGCAAGCCCTCAAGATCACGAGAAGGACCAACAAAAGTATGATGCTCGGTAGAAGGCATAGGCAGTAAATCTCATCAAATTAGCAAATGATACCTGCAAATGATACCATATCCAGCTACATCAGCCAGCTGTTTTTTCTAAGATGGCCAACACTTTACAAAGGGCGGGTGCAGACCGCATAATTACATGGACATATAACTGATACGAGGGTTTACTATGGCACAAACTGATGATGTACAAGCAGACGGCTACTACGCCGAAGACGACATGGGCGACGACGCGCTCGACTTGAGTTTTTTGGACGAAAAAGAATCAGACGAGTCTGAACCAGAACAAAAAAAGTAGCCGGGGCAGGGCGCATAATAGCCGTATGAAAATAGGTATTGTCGTCCCGCACATCTTTATGCACCGGGACATATTGCCGCAGGTTATTTTTTCGCCGGCCAAACTCGCGCTGCAACTGGCCGAAGGCCTGGAAAAGCAAGGCGCACAAGATATCCAGGTCACCTTGTATACGCCCGGGCCAGTCGATACGGCAGTACGCAATGTAACGGCCGACTTGAGCCTGTTCGAGCAAGAATTGCAGGGCAGGGGCGACACCTATATTGACCTACTTAAAAAGCACCCCATGACCTTTGTGTCGCTGGCCCGGCAGGTGCAGGCCGAGCTAATCGCCAACGCCTTTGCAGCCGCGAATGCCGGTGAGCTGGACATCGTACATATTTATACCAACGAAGAAGACATTGCATTGCCGTTCGCGCAGCTGTGCACTAAGCCGGTCGTCTTTACACACCATGACCCGTTCAACTTCCTTGTTAAGTACAAGAACGTCTTCCCCAAATATAAGCACCTGAACTGGATCAGCATGTCGCTGGCCCAGCGGCGCGGCATGCCAGCCGGCACGAACTGGGTTGGGAACATCTACCACGGGCTTTTACCGCAACAATTCGTGCCAAACTTACAAGGCAGGCATGACGGCGACCGCTACTTGGCCTACATCGGCCGGATCATAGAACCCAAGGGCGTGCATTTGGCCATTCAGGCCGTTAAGGAATACAACCGCACTACCGCCGAGCCGTACATCCTGAAAATTGCCGGCAAACACTACTCTGGCGCCAAAGATACCTATTGGCAAGATGTCATCGCTCCGCAAATCGATAACAAAGAAATTCTGTACGAAGGCTTCATCGATAATGATGCCCGCAAACAGGAGTTTTTAGCCAACGCCGCAGCACTCCTAGTGCCGTCCACGTTCGAGGAACCCTTTGGTATGGTCGCCATTGAGGCGCTGGCTTGCGGCACGCCGTTGGTTGCACTGGATTCTGGCGCCTTGCCCGAGATCATACAAGAGGGTAAAACAGGGTTTGTTGTAGTAAAGGGCGCAAGTGATGGCGCCACAGCTGCCGCGCTTGCCGATGCCATCAACCACATTCCTAAAATCGATCGCCAAAACTGTCGCCAGGATTTTGAAGCACGCTTTACGGTAGACCGCATGTACAGCGAGCACATAGCGGTCTACGAAAAACTGCTTAAAAGCTTATAGCGAGTCAACCGCGGCTTGGTCGACTACGATCCGGGTGCCGTGCAAGTGTGACGGCACAGTAAAGGTGCCGATTTTAGCCTGTGCTGGGCCATCCAGAACATTGCCTGTCACGGTGATCTTAAAGCTCACCGAAAGCGTATCTGTCGGCTGGTGGTTGTCGGCAAATGCGTTCAGCTCTTCAAAAGTGCCAACTATATAGGTAGTGCCGTGCTGCTTAACCGTCTTCCAAGCGCCCATGCCTACGCTGTCATTTGTGCCGCCGTGCGCAGCGCTGGGGTTTTCTTGCACGTTTGTCGGGTTAGTAGTGCTCATCGTGCCGTCGGCGTTAAAAGTAAACAGATGCGGCGGGTATGGGGCATCGGCCGTTACCTCCCACGCACCAACAATCGCTTTGGAAGTGTCTTCGTGCCCGGCTGCTGCTTTGCCATTATTTGCAAAGGCAAACCCGACGCTCAGTACTGCCACCAAAAGCGGTAATACAAGTAGTTTTCTGAAATTGTGTGCCATACGTCCCCCTCACATTAATTACCATTTAATTATAAAGTATTTATTGCGTTCAGGGCGCTTGTTAGGTATGCTTTGACACATTATGGATTCCATTGAAAACATTACTAATGAAGTCACGCAGGTTTGTGCACCGCTGGATTCGCTAGAGTTGGATGATGCTGCAATTACCCTGTTGGGTGCGGCTGGAGCGATAGAAATAGCCTCTGGCGGCGATTCTGAAGCGCTCGATGAAGTTGCCGAGTTTTTTTACGCAGGGAGCGAGCGCATTTCTGCCGCGGCTGCCGCAATAGCCCAAGCACTCGAGAAGCTTGGCGACTACCTTGACGTTATTGGAGCGCTGCCAGTAGAGGTCAACACTACTGCAAGCAGCGAACCGTTGCCCGTTTTAGAACGGGATGTTGAACCGGAACCAGAACCAGGACCTGACGAGGGCGACCAGCCTATTGACCGCGCCGCTGTAGCCGCTGCGTATCCGCCGGAAATGTGTGCTGCCCGCGATGACCTGACCCAGCACATGACCCGCCTGCGCCAAACACTCGCGGCCCGCGACATCGCCGGCGATTTGCCGCCGCGCTTAACCGTCGACGATAAACTTCCGAGCCGCACTCTCGTCACCTTCGGGGCCTTGTCAGATGACATGTGGGAAGCACTAGCACAGTTCCAGGAAGAAAAGGCGCTCAAGGAACTCGACCCCGACCAAGGCGGCACCGACGACCTCCTTACTATCCAGTACACGAATGGGCCTCCCGCTAGCGCTGCCGAAAATGAACTATTCCGAGAAGATAACCCTCGCCAGGTACTTGCTTGGGTGCGAAGCGAGGGCGATGTCACTATCGAAGACGTCCTCTTAACATACGACGATGGGTATGTTGAACACCGGACTCACGCTACCCGGACAGAACGGTACCACCCTGATGACGCAGATGAATTTACGATTGCATACGCTGAGCCGTCCGAGCAACGAGAAGTAGACGTCGTGCCCTATACCGTCCGGAGTGCCACGCCAGCAGATATCGCAGCACACCGGTCCCGCCTGCAAGATATGTGCGCCCGCTACGGCATCATGCTCCCGTAAGTGGTACACTGGGGTTATGGTAACTATTCTTCTGGCATTGGCAGCGCTATTCTTGGCGGGCCATTTATTTTTCAGGCTCTACCCATCGTTTGGCGGCAAGCCGAAGCGCAAACATTTGAAGCAGTCACCTAATTACCGGAACCGCAAATTCATAAACCAGATTCCAACTTCTATGGCAATGCATGTGGGCGGGGCAATGTCGTTAATCCGCGACTCTATGCGGCGCAACCAGCACAAACGCCCAGCAAAACCGCTCCTTGTTGAGCACCCCGACCCGCAGGCACTCCTTTCTGCTACCATACCGGAGCTCGTGTGGTTTGGGCATTCAGCGTCGCTGCTGCGGCTACAAAGCCAGACTATTCTGCTAGACCCGATGCTCGGCCCGTCACCGTCACCATTCACGGCCATTGGGCCACGGCGGTTCAGCAAAAGCCTGCCCATGACGCCCGAAGAAATCCCGCACGTCGACGCTGTGTTAATCTCCCACGACCACTACGACCACCTCGACTACCCGACGATTAAAAAGTTGCGCAGCAAGACCGACAAATTCTTTGTACCGCTTGGCGTTGGTGCCCACCTGCGCTCGTGGGGGGTTAAGCCGCACCAAATTGTCGAAATGGACTGGTGGGACGAAGTAAAATTTGAATCGCTGATATTTGTGTGTACCCCGGCGCGGCACTTTTCGGGCCGCACCTTAACCGACCGCTACAAAACACTGTGGTGTTCGTGGGTAATCAGCGGCAAAAACACCAAGCTATTCTTTAGTGGCGACACCGGCTACGGCCCGCACTTTAAACAGATCGGCGAGAAGTATGGGCCGTTCGACCTCACGCTTATGGAATGCGGCCAGTATGACGAACGCTGGCCCAACATCCACATGATGCCAGAGCAAACCTTGGCCGCTCACCAAGACGTACGCGGCCGCCGCCTGTTCCCGCTCCACTGGGGCGCATTTGTCCTAGCCCTGCACCCATGGGCAGATTCTGTTGAGCGTCTCCGCAAAGTGGCTAAGGCCGCACACGTGCCAGTTGTAACACCTCGGATCGGCGAAATTGTATCGATAAAGGCTCCAACCTACCCTAAAACTACCTGGTGGAAGGCGTACTCTTAATAAAGTAACGCCGGCCGCTACAAGATAACGAGCGGCGCTTTGATGTGTGGCTGCGGGTTATACCCCTCCAGCACAAAGTTATCTTCGGTAAAGCTGTCGATGTCTTTGACGTCGCCAACAATCTTGAGGCGCGGGAAAGCGGTCGGCTTGCGCTGGATTTGCTCCTTGGCGGCCTCAATGTGGTTCTGGTACAGGTGCGCGTTGCCGATCGAGATAATCAGCTCGCGGGCTTCAAGCCCAGTCAGGTGCGCAACCATATATAAGAGCATCGAATACTGGGCAATGTTGAATGGCAAGCCCAGAAACACGTCCGACGACCGCTGGTACAGCTGCATGCGCAACTTACCTTTGGTCACATCGAACTGGAACATGGTGTGGCAGGGCGGTAAACGCATTTCTTTTAGCTCGCCGGCATTCCAGGCACTCACCAGAATAGCTTTAGAGTTCGGGTTGTTCTTAATTTCGTCAATCGCCCATTTGAGCTGGTCAAATTCAGTACCGTCCGGGCGGCGCCAATGCCGCCACTGTACGCCGTAAATCCGGCCGAGGTCGTTCTTCTCGTCTAAAAAGCCGTCCCAGTAGCGGATTTTGTGGTCGTGTAAGTAGTCGACTTTGGAAGTGCCTTGGATAAACCAAAACAGTTCGTGCAGCAAAATATTGAACGGCATCTTCTTAGTAGTGAGCAGCGGAAAGCCTTGGCGCAAATCAAAGCGGATCTGCGCACCAAAGATTGATTTAATACCATGAATACCCCTCGTCGGCTTGCTTTTGCCGTTCTTGAGGATATCCACCATCAACTTCAGATACTCATACTCCGGGTGCGTCATCACTATCGATTATATAGCTTGTGGTTGCGCAAACTCAAGCAAGCTGGCAAAGATAACAACACTCGGCTTGCAAGGTTAATGTGCCGCTACATCTGGCAAAATAATGCGGCCGCGCTCCACCCACAGCCCAGATTCATCCCGTGAAAGCACAAAGCCAGAAGCATTGGGCAATTTGTAAGCTTGTTCTGCCTCGGCTACAGTTATGCCGACTTCATCCGAGCCTTCTTGCCCGCCATGAAGCGCCATAGCAATGCCGCGCGTGCCAGACATCCCGTGGCCAAATCCAATATCAACAAGCGGTACGCCGCTGGTAGCAACATCCTCGGGGACGGGCGGCTTCCTGTTAATCCAACGCAGTACATGCATACCTACTTCTCGTTCGGTTTGCGCCCGGTTCAGGTAATGCATCCCTAAACGATTCCAGGTTGGGTCGCCATAGCGGAAGTCCCAGTCTTCTCGTGCCCGGCGAGCCCGATATTCATCATTGACCACGCCAGCCCGTAAACGCTCCTGGTGACCGCCGAGCAAACGGTATCCTTTGTGGAGTTCAGCCAGGTCGAGCGTCCTTTCTATCGGCAACTGCAAACCCCATTCGTCCCTTACGGTTTCGGCAGTGACTTTTGTTCTGCGAGATAAAGAGCGGGAAAGCCCGACAACTGCAAACTCACCATCCAGCAGCTCGCGGAGTCTCCCTGGCGCAAGCCGGGCGAAGCGGCGTGCTTGGTCCGGGCCAGACGGCGCTACGTTCACCCGCGGCTGACGGCCACCAATCCTGTCTTTTGCAGGGTCAGCTGTTGCTGCACGCAAATTGTTTACCGTAACAACATGCCGTACTAACATTTTTACAAGCTGCGTATCCGGATAGTCTGTTGTGTAACGTATCTTTTCCATTGGTCACCCTTATAACGTTTGACTTATCTGAGAGTATACAGCCTAACTAAACGCAAGGCGAACATGACCACCCTTGAACCGGGCTGTCGTGCATGCCAGAATACACTAGATATGGATCAGGAAGTAATTGCCCGGGCGCTACAAGCATATGGGGTCGCGTACGTACGCGAGCTTGGAATGCAGAAAGGCTACCGTAACGAGTCGCATGCTATAGAGCAAGCCGACGGCATGCGCCTGAACCTCATCATATATAAACGCGAACCGGGCATGCTCAAGCGCGTTCATAATGCTAACCGCGTTTCTAACTATTTAGCGTCGGCAGGGTTCCCAGCACGGCGCACCGCAGATGAACGCATCTTACAATTGAAGTCAGGCGATTTTGTTAAGTATGCCTCGTTATATAAATACCTCCCCGGCAAAACCATCCCGTGGGAAGCCTACACCATGGAACACATTAAGCTGCTGGGGCAAACGATGAGCGACATGCATGCCACACTTGCAGGGTTGAACCGTGGGGGATTGCCCCACGTAGCCGACGAGTACTTGGCGATTCTGGACCGCATGGAGCGCTATTTCGCCGAACCGGGCGTACAAACCGCCATGCAGAAAAAACTCGGCCTAACAGTCGATACATCTGCCGTCCCCAAACTCAAAACACTACTTCGCAAAATAAAAAGCCTGCCTGACCAACAAGTGCTGCACATGGATTTTGTGCGCGGGAATATTCTATTTGAGACCTCTGAGATTAAAGCCGAGAAGCCCGCCGTGAGCGGCCTATTAGACTTTGAAAAAACGTCGTTTGGGCCGCCAGTTTTCGACATCGCCCGGACGCTCGCATTCCTACTCGTAGATTGTAAATACAAAGAACCCGAAAAGGTGCGTAAGTACTTCCTGCAATCCGGCTACAACAAACGCGGCAATGCCACGTTCCAAGACGTCCGAATTAAGGACAATGACGAAACACTGCTCGACAGCCTAGTAGAATTATTCCTACTCCACGACTTCTACAAATTCCTCCGCCATAATCCGTATGAATCCCTACCAGACAATGAACATTTTGTAAGGACCAAAAATATTGTTACAGTACTGGCATAGCATAAGAGAGGGTTCTACATGGCTGCTGCCGAAAAAAAGGTTAAATTATACGTTGGTTGCTCATTAACCAAAGCAGATGAAGCTTTTAAAGACAGCGTGGAACAGTTAAAGACAGCCTTGCGCGTTGCAGGATACGAAGTATTTGACTTTGTTGGTTTAGTAAACGGCACACCTAAGGACGTTTACGAGTGGGACATCCAGCATTGTGTTGCGACTTGCGATGCCTTTGTAGGAATTTGTGACGAACCGAGCATTGGTCTGGGGTACGAACTCTGCGAGGCAACCCGGCTCGGCAAACCAGTTTTGGCAGTAGCTCACGCAGATTCTAAAGTTACGCGGTTAGTACACGGAGCTGCCGAAGTCGAAGCCAATGTAAACTTCTCAACCTACGAAGACTTAGTCCGTGACGTCCCGCCGCTTGTCGGCAAACTACTCAGCACCAGCAAAATGGTAGAATAAAGGAAGATTGGAGATATAAGGCATGGCCTCAGCATGGAAGAAGCGGCTTGTTTCGCAGAGTGATCTTATGACTTTGCATGAGAAGCTCAAAGAAAAAGGTAAGAAGATTGTGTTTACGGCTGGGTCGTGGGATTTGTTGCATGTGGGGCAATGCCGCTACCTTGAAGAAGCGAAAGCCAATGGCGACATCCTCGTCGTAGGCGTTAGCAGCAACGAAGCTATCCGCAAAGTGAAAGGCGTGAACAAACCCATTCTTGACGAAAAGATCCGCGCCGAAATGCTCACATACTTACGCCCAGTAGACTTTGTTACGATTCTTCCTGAGCCAAGCTGCGTGCCTTCTCTCGGCCTCTTAAAGCCAGATGTCTTTATTACCGTCAAAGAAGACTGGACCGAAGAGTACAAATCTTCGAAGGAATACAAAATCGTCACCAAGTACGGGGGCGAAGTTAAAGTTGTCGACCGCCAATCTACGGCCATCTCTACGACTAAAATCATCCAGCGGGCCATTGGCGGCCACCTGAGTTCGGTCTTTAAGGACTTCATGGAACTCCGAAAAGATCCGCTTAAAGAGAAATAAGCAGTTTTGATCAATAAGCATTAGAATTAAGAGTGTATGAAACTGACCCCTGAAGAACGCCAGAAGCAAGAACAATATCGTGATGCGCGATTCAATAAGCAATACGATAGTATTTGGCAATCTGTTGGCAAATGCGTGTTCTGCGACTTAAAAGATAAGTACATCTTTTTTGAAGAAAACGGCATTGTCATGACCGTGAGCCTGTTTGCCTACATTGATGGGCACTTTATGATTGTGCCTCGCCGGCATGTTAAGTCGCCCAAGGAACTCACTCAATTAGAGTGGGACACCGTGCGCAAATTCTTTTATATAGCCAAAAAGCTCGTGAGAGATGTGCATGGGATAAAGGGAATGCAAATCGTCCAAAAAGATGGATCCGACGCCCAAAGCACGGTAGACCAGCACCTGCATTTTCACTGTATCCCGTTTGATAAGTCGGATTTGTGTGAATGGAATTACCGAAAACTCGCGCTTACGCCTATAGAAAACGCCGAGAAATACCGCTCTGCCAAGAAGAAAATTGTTTCGTTAGACAAAAAGTTTGATGAAAAGTATCGGAGCCCGTCTGGAATACGGGTTGTCTGTGATGCCATTATCCTGAATGAAAAGAATGAGGTGTTGCTCCAGGAAAGAAAAGAACACCTTAAGTTGACACCTGACTATCTTACACTCCCTGGCGGTGGCGTTGATAATTATGAATCATCGCTGATATCTGAATTATCTAGAGAAGTCTTAGAGGAGACGGGATATGATATCTCAAAACATGCCCCCATACTTCTAGATTCCAGATTAGGAAAAACCGTTATAACCAGAAGAGACACGCATATTGATGCCGAATATCAGGTAGATAATCGCTTCTTGTGGAACACATATTTAGTTGAAGGTGTTAAGTCATCGGCTAAGCTGACCCCGGGCGATGACTGCGAAGAACTTATCTGGATGGATTTAAAAACAGCGCTAACGCATGACCGCATATCGCCGGGTATTCGTGATGCATTACAGAAAGTGCAGCAGGCAAAATCATGAGAGAAACCGAGTACAACTTTGAATGGTCAGAACTGGCCTTTGCCAGTAAAAAACCAATCCACGAATTGAACGCGATTTTTATAGCTGCTCCGCGGGATATCTCCCACAAACGGTTTATACAGATCGTTAAACAGTACTTGCCAAAGGGCAATTTAGTGTTGGGGCTCACACATGAGGAATATGTCGACGGTTTTGAAGGCCAACCACATTTTAGGATGCTGGCGCCGGGTGCTTTCCAAGAGGTCATTGGCAAAATTAACGCCAACCCGCAGGAACACAAAATCTACACGCTCATTTATAATCAGCGCGACCTGAAGCACGTGATAAGTGAGCTGGATTTTGCCCGCGTGCTGCTCGTGAACGGATCGTGGAAATATTCATTCCACACCAGCGACGCGTTCTACGCCATTGCCAAAAAGCGCTTGCCAGTCAAATACATACCCGCGTTTTTAGACGAAGCCGAGGCGCTGGCCTACGAAAAGCACATTACGCCGCAGCTCAAAGAATTATTCGAGACAAAGGCTGGCAAATATAGCGAGCAAGAGATGCTCGGTATTGCCAACGGCACCGCTAAGTTGTCGTTCGATTACAGCTTCCAGACCGGCGTGACGCTGGGCAAAAAAACAGGCGGCAAAAAAGACAGCTACGAGCTGCGCGCCACTGCGTTTAACAAAGTGGTGCCGTTCCAAACGTATGCCATGCTGCACGGCGCCTCGCGCGAGAAGTACTTTTCGCCTCCGCACGATCTTAACCACTACGACACAGTCCACGCCGAAACCGAACTGCTTATTAAGGCCGGGCGGGAACATATTCCGCTCAAAGGCACAACCTTGTTCATCAATCTGCTGCCATGCCCGTCGTGTGCACGCATGCTGGCCGAAACCGATATTGAAGAGTTTGTATACAGCGTTGACCACTCCGATGGCTACGCAATAAAAATGTTAGAAGCCGCAGGCAAGAAAGTGAGGAGAGTATTACCATGAAAACATTCATTATCGCCGCCACGACCGCCGACGGCTTTATTGGCCGCGATGCCGGGCACTTAGCCGACTGGACAGGCAATGCCGACAAAAAACTATTTGTGAAACTTACCAAAGAGGCCGGTGTGGTAATTATGGGATCGAGAACGTTTAAGACCATCGGCCGAGCGCTGCCGGGCAGGCGAACGATCGTGTATACGCACCACCCCAAAGAAATCACTGCCGAAGGCGTGGAAACAACAAGCGAAAAACCTGCACAACTTGTGGATCGCCTAAAATCGGAAGGCGCCAACGGCGTAGCCATTTGCGGCGGCGCATCTATTTACAAACTCTTCATGGAAGCCGGTGTTGTAGACGAACTGTACATAACGGTCATTGGCAAATTATTTGGCACCGGTGTACCGCTGTTTGGCGAGACGCTCGATGTAAACCTCATGCTGCTTGAAACCGAAAAACTCAACGACAAGTCAGTGCTCTTGCACTATAAAGTTCAAACGACCAGTAACGAAAGCTACTTGTAGTATGAACCCGGAAGCTCAAAACACCCCCGATGCAACCCCAACCCCCACGCCACCCCAGTGGTCAGCCGGTGGCCCGCAGTCAACGCACGTCTCCAAAAAGCTGATTGCCATCTGCGTGGCAGCGGCGGTCATTGTGGCCGCTGGCATTGGCTTTGGCGCCTGGCAGCTCGGCAAGCACAGCACACCTACAAAAACCGCAACCAATACCGTCGACAAGACGGGGACTAAGCCAACAGATGATTCGACCGCGGCAACCATACAAGGTTTACAGCTCGACACCGCAAAAAATTACGGCAACAAGTACACAAACGGCCTGCTCCCGGTAGGGGACAGTAAATATGATACGTCCAGCGCCAAGAGCGGCGTTGTGTATGTGTGCAGCGCCTACGCCCAGAACTTTGGCCGCGATAAGGGCGGAGCTGGCAGCCGGGGCCCATGGTTCACGAACAACAACACCCAGTACGACATCAACAAAAAAGCCCACATCCAAGGCAGCGTGACGTGGCAGGCAGACTTTACCATGCACAACACCTCCGACACCCGGACAATTGTAACCAACGGGTTACCGTCGCACCCCACAGGCACCTTCCCGGTGGCCGCCAGCGACCCGGCCTATGCCTACGACCGCAACCCCAACACCATTAAAGGGCAGACCCTAACATACAGCCTGCCGCTCGCGCCAACCTATGGCACGCCAAACTGTATGGGTGGCGAAGCAGGCATTATGCTCACCGGCATCCCTTTGTTTAACGCTTTTGACGCCGGCGGCCGTGATGCCGGCGCATGGGAAGTACAGGATGGTTGCAGCGGCCACCCGCAAGTTTCGGGCGAATACCACTACCACACGCTCAGCAGTTGTATTAAGGATACCGGCGTGAGCACAGTGATTGGCTACGCTTTAGACGGATTCCCAATAACCGGCCCCAAAGTGGGCAGCAATAACGTGCTCACTACCGCCGACTTAGACGAGTGCCATGGCCTTACCAGTAAAATTACCGTCGACAACAAAACCGTCACCAGCTACCACTATGTTATGACAGAGGATTTCCCCTACTCAGTGAGCTGCTTCCGCAGCCAAGCCACTCAGCCTCCCGGTAAGCCATAGCACGAGCAACAAACCGTTAAAATAAGCGACTATTATTGCATATTGCGCCAGCGTGTGGCTAAATGTGTGTATTAAGATCGTCGGTGGTGCGGGCAGACGTCTGATGAAGGGATGAGGGAATATGGGAACCAGGCGAGGCGCATTTATAGTCATTGAAGGGACCGATGGGTCAGGCAAGGGCACGCAGTTTGAATTGCTGCGGAACCGGCTGTCGCTGGCCGGTTACCTGGTGGAGTCGTTCGACTTCCCACAATACGATCAACCCTCCAGCTACTTTGTTTCTCAGTACCTAAACGGCAAGTACGGCAGCGCCGAAGCTGTCGGGCCGTACACGGCCTCGCTCTTTTATGCGCTGGACCGGTTCGAAGCCGCACCGCGCATCCGCAAAGCCTTGGACGAAGGCAAAATCGTTATATCCAACCGTTTTACCGGCTCCAGCATGGGACACCAGGGCACTAAATTCCGCAGTGCCGAAGAACGGCGCGGGTACTTTATATGGCTGGACAACCTCGAATTCGAGATGCTCCACATTCCGCGGCCGGATATTAGTTTTGTGCTGCGAGTGCCGGCAGATGTTGCCCAACAGCTGGTAGACCAAAAGCCCGCCCGCGGGTATACCGACAAAAAGCGTGACATTCACGAGGCCGACTTGACCCATTTGGAAGGCGCCCTGGCCGTGTACGACGACATGACCCAGTTGTTCCCTAAGGACTTTCAGCGGATTGATTGCGTTCGTGGCGGCAAGCTGCTCGACGTGGAAACGATCCAGTCGATGCTCTGGGAAAAAGTTGCCCCGCTGCTGCCGCAACCGCCGCAATTGGAAATGCCCATGCCAATCGCCACGCCAGCAGTAACTGCTGAAGTTGCCGAGCCAGAAGACGCAGCCGAAGCGCCAGAACAGGCTGCCGCAACACCAATAGAGCAACCGGGGGCGGCCGTGACCGATCCGGAAGGCGACGTGTACGCCTTTACTGCCAAACTGCCCCCGGCCATTGTCGCTGCCGTAATCGCCAGCCTATCGCGCAGCGGCGGCAGCTTGAGCACCACAGTGCTCGAAGAATTTGCTGCAGCCGCCACCAAGGACCAGGCCACACTGAGTCGCACCGTCCAAAGTTACAGCGAGGTCGCGCCGCGATTAGTCAGCCAACACGTTGTTGCCAGCCACACCAGTGGCCTGCTCGCCGCAACCATCCAAGCCGGTCGCCAGGCAACATACGTAACTCCGCAAACCCGCTACTTACACTACGAGCAAAAAGATGCCAACGGCATGTACAAATACCACCTGCCCACCGATCTGCCCGAAAAAGTAGCCGTCCAGTACCGCCAGCACCTTGACCGCATCTTTGACACCTATGCCGACATGCTACCAAAACTCAGTGCCTATATGCAGCAAGCCAGCGGCGTACCCGTACAGGGCCGCAGCAATGAGTGGCAAGCGGCAATGCACGCCGAAGCGCACAGCGTGTTGCAGGCCGTGCTGCCGCTAGCAGCTACCAGCACAGTTGCACTCTATGGTTCTGCCCAGACCCTTGGGTCAGATATCACCCGTCTGCTCAGCAGCCCGCTGCCCGAAGCCCAGAGCACTGGCCAAAAGGTTTTGCAGGAACTGCGCAAGACAATCCCTGCATTCATCGAAGACCCAAGCGCTGGCGGCAAAGGCGAGTCCGAAATCACCTACCGGCAAATGGCCCGCCAGGCCGTAGCAAAGTTCGCCGCCGACTTCTTACCAGCCGCCCATGCAGCTGAAGCCGAACAGGTCCACATGACCAACGTATGGCCGCGCAATGAACTAGAACTCGTCCCAGATATGTTGTACGAGCATTCCAACCTACCGCTGTCTGCTATCCAAAAAGAAGTTGCCACCTGGTCATATACGCGCAAATTGTCTGTGTTTGAAGCCTATGCCGGCAACCGTTTACAGCGGCGCGAACGGCCGGGCAGGGCGCTCGAAAAGGCCCACTACAGTTGGGACATTACCTGCGACTACAACGTTCTGTGCGAACTGCTGCACTTCCAACAGACCGAAAGCCTGGAGTGGCAGCTGTTCACCCCGCGCTACGGCTACACAGTACCGGCGATTATTGAAGCTGCTGAACTGAGCGACCAATTTGAAGACTGCTTTGACACCAGCTTGGCGCTCTACAGCATTCTCCAGCAGGCAAGTAACGAAACCACCGCCCAATATGCTACGCTGCGTGGCCACAAACTGCGGCTCAAGCTCACGTACAATGCCCGGGAAGCATTCCGCATTCACGAAGCGTGTACTGCGCTGCACGCCAGCCCTGAACTCCGAGCGCTCGCCGAGCAACTGCACGATAGGCTGTCCGAAACCCATCCGCTCATCGGCGAAGCAATGCTCTTTGTAGGGCAGTAGCAGCACGCCGCCATTCTTGACGCCTCGTATACGCCGGCGTATACTCTAGTCATATGAAAAATTCGCAGCGCATGTACGGCTTCGTCATTCTCAGCTCAAAGGAGCTCGGTTAGACGCGGCCTAAGCCACCTGCGACCAACCGAGCCCAGCGCTCGGTTTTTTTATTGCAACACTATGACAACCAACGAACTCATCACCCTCACTAAACGGCTTATTGCCATTCCATCGACCAGCGACAATCCGGCCGCACTTGCTCAGGTCGTCGATGTTTTGGCCGATATCGTCGCCAAAGTCCCGAACGTGACCGTGGAACGTTTTGAGCGGAACGGCAAACCCAGCTTTTTAGCGTACCGGGGCAGCAAACGGCCCAAAAAATTCGACATACTCTTGAACGGCCACCTAGATGTAGTGCCAGCGCCAAAAGAACAGTTCAACCCGGTTGTTAAAGACGGTAAGCTGTATGGCCGCGGCGCACTCGACATGAAGGGCACTTCCAGCGTGCTCGCCAGTGTGTTCTGCGAACTGGTCAACAGCGTGCCATACAACCTGGGCCTGCAAATTGTATCGGATGAAGAAATCGGCGGCTACGATGGCGTCAGCCTCCAAATTAACGAAGGCGTCCGGGCCAATTTTGTCATCATGGGCGAATATGCCAACGACCGCTACACCATATATAACGCTGCCCGCGGTCTGTGCTGGGCCGAGATTAAATTCAAGGGCAAAACCGCACATGGCGGCCACCTATGGAACGGCACAAATGCCGTTATGAAGGCCGGCGATTTTGCCGGGGCTGTGCTCAAACGCTACCCAACCCCAGATAAAGAAACCTGGACAACCACCGCCAGTATCGCCAACCTGTACACGCCCAACGAAGCCTACAACCGCGTCCCAGACACGGCTATCCTCAAAATTGACTTCCGCTTCACCCAAGAAGACCCGGTGTTCCAAACCCGTGAGTCGCTCCAAACGTTTGTCGCCAGCATTGACCCTGACGCAGAGATCGTTAACCTGGCCACCTTTGAACCTGCGGTCCAAGTAGAAGAGCTTAACCCGTACGTCCAGGGCTTGAGCGCGGCCATGCGCGCCGTTAGCCACCACGAGCCGCAGTATTTGGGCCGCCCCGCCAGCAGCGATGGCCGCCACTTTGCGCTCGTACAGAACGACATCGTGGAATTTGGCCTATACGGCCTAGATCCGCATGGCGATAACGAGCATGTCGAAATAGCTTCATTTAAAGAGTACCGCGACACGCTCCGCCATTTCTTACAGCAGCCCATCCCCGCACAGCTAAAAGAGCAGGGCGAACCAACCGAACAGCTGCACGTCGAGCTGCTTCGCCAGTTAGTGGAAGTACCGTCTGTTACGGGCGACCAGGTAGCCAACGGGAAGGTACTGAATTTCGTCAGCGACTTTTTGGCTGCACGAGGCATGCATATCAAGCATTTCGAGCAGAGCGGTTTTCGGTCGTTCGTTGCCACAACAAAAAAAGACAGTACTAAGCCGCTGGTGCTACTCAGCGCCCACAGCGATGTTGTCCCTGGAAAACCAGAGGACTTTGCACTAACCGCCAAGGACGGCAAACTCTATGGCCGCGGCGTTATGGATATGAAATCCTCTCTCGCTGCATATATGTGGCTTGTCGACCGGCTGCAAGGAGAACTCGACGCCTACGATTTTGGCATTATGGTAACCAGCGACGAAGAATTCGGCGGCTACGAGGGCGTACAGATGCTTGTGAAGCAGGAAAACTACCGGCCCAAGGTCGCAATCGTGCCAGATGGCGGCGAAAACTGGCGGCTCGAAACATTTGCCAAAGGCGTACAGTGGATCAAGCTAGAAGCCACCGGCAAAAGTGGCCACGCCTCTCGCCCATGGGAGGGCGACAGCGCCATCCGGCGCCTGCTTGGCGCATTGCGCGAAATCGAGGAACTCGTACCGGCCAACCCAGCGCCTGAAGACACCATCTTATCGGTGGGTACTATCCAGGGCGGCACCACAGCCAACCAAATCCCCACCGATGCGTCAGCCATGCTCGACATCCGCACCGGCAGCGCCGCCGACCATCAGCGGCTACTCGACAGCATCGCGGCCATCTGCCACGAACACGACATCACCGAAACAATCCTCGTCAGCGACGCACCCTATACCAACGACCCCGAAGACCCCTATATTAAGCAGTTCCTCGAAACCGCGGCACACGTAACTGGTGCATTACCCGCAACTATGTCGAGCTTTGCCGTCACCGATGGCCGCTTTTTCAGCGCCGAAGGGATCCCCTGTATCGTTATCGAGCCGATTGCCGGCGGGCGCCATGCCGACCCTGAGTGGCTGTCCGAGGAAAGCTTTGGCCAATTCTGCATGATTATCGAACAGTATGTCCGCAAGGTAGCTGCGCTGCACACTGCCCAACAAGCCAAAAAAGACGAAATTGAGCTCCTTACTAAGCGGCTCAACACCGAAGGCAAACCTGCCTATGTGTGGTATGCCACATATGGCTCAGGCCTCAGCAAACAAAACTTCCTCAAGCAAGTGCGCGGAGGCCAGCCGGCAGGCTCCAGCCGGGTGTTCCTAGGTTGCACCGATCCGAACGAGCCACTCCAGGACGCGTTTATCTCGTTGCCGTACACGCTATACTTTGCCGGCAATTGCCAGCCGTGGGGCGGGGGCGGGCACATCAACATCCAGCCCGAGCCAACGCCGTCTGCCCACACCATTGCCCGGGCTTACCTCATCACCATTGAGCAGTTTGAAGAGATTGCCGCCCAGCAAAACGACCGGGCCATTGCCCAGCGTTTGCCGTTCCGCGAAGCCATGCGCGATGGCCATGCCACCGTCGGCAAGGGGACCGGCCACTACGACGAGCTGGTCTACTGCGGCACCAAAGACCACCACCCAATCTTTACACTCACCGCAGTCACTCCCGAGCTACCGTATGTCGCCCCGTCACCAGTGTATGCCAAGCTATTGTGCCAAGGGCTGTCCGAAAATACAGCCATGAATCAAAAAACAGCCGTCGAGTATATGCTTTCCATGCCGGGAATCGCTGGGAATTACAAAAAACAGGATCTCACCGAACTGTTCAAAGAAGTCAACCCGCAAAAATAGCTCCGTACTACTGTTGACGCTCACCATATAGTCGTGTATACTGCCCTAGAACATTACCGAAGACCGTAGCTGCTGTAAAAAGCTTAATTTGCTACCGAGGCGATGAAACAGTTACATGTTTTTGAGCACGAATAACCTTTGGTTTTGATCGCCAAAGGTTTTTTCTTTGGCAGCATCCTTAACAATCTAGGTCGAAGATTTTAAGCACGGGGAAGAGATTCATCTCAAAAAACCCTGAAAGGAAGATATGGCTTTAAGCAAAGACAAGAAGCACGAAGTCGTAAGCGAAGTTACTGATGCGCTGAGTTCATCTAAGATGACCGTTGTTGCCAAATACCAAGGCACCACCGTAAAAGCAATCCAGCAACTGCGCCGTGATTCTCGCGCCGGCGGCACCAAACTGCGTGTCGTCAAAAACCGGTTGGCCATTAAAGCTTTGCAAAGCATCGACAATCTTAAAGATGTCGACACCTCTGCCTTGAACGGCCAGCTCCTATACGCCTTCAACCCTGAAGACGAAGTAGCTCCCGCCCAAGCATTGGCAACATTTGCTAAGCTCAACCCAACCATCGAATTCGTTGGCGCAATCACTGCCCAAGGCAAGTTCATTACTGCCGACGAAGTCAAAGCATTAGCTACCTTGCCCAGCAAGGACCAGCTCATTGCCCAAGTTATTGCAACGCTTATCTCTCCGGTACACGACGTTACAAATGGCCTTTCCGGCAATTTGCACGCGCTGTTGGACGGTGTAGAAGCGAAAGCAACTAAGTAATTTTAGAAAGGATTAAATCATGGCTGATTTAAAGAAATTTGCAGAACAGCTCGTTGGTTTGACTGTTCTCGAAGTAAACGAACTTAAGACTATCCTTAAGGATGAATACGGCATTGAACCAGCCGCTGCAGCTGTTGCTGTTGCTGGCCCTGCCGCTGACGCTGCTCCTGCAGCTGAAGAAAAGGCTGAATGGGACGTCGTCTTGAAGGACGCTGGTGCCCAGAAGGTCGCTGTTATTAAGGCTGTTAAGGACCTGACCGGTCTTGGCCTTGGTGAAGCAAAGGCTATCGTTGACGGTGCTCCTAAGACTGTCCTCGAGAAGGCTAAGAAAGAAGACGCTGAGAGCGCCAAGAAGGCTTTGGAAGCCGCTGGTGCTGTCGTAGAACTCGCCTAAGGAGTTCCTTCACAAAAAGAGCATGTTTTCGTAACATGCTCTTTTTATTTTGGGTGTAAATAGCGTAAGATATCGCATATGGCAAACACACCCGTAAATCTCCAAGACTGTAACCGTTTCCCCGGCGAACAACTTCGTAATATCGACCAATTGTTTGACAGGCTGGCACATTCCGCCGACCCCGAAGCTATGTTCGACCAGAACATTGAAGCGGCCAATACCCACGAAAATGGAGCCCAGCCTGGCAAAGATGAAATGTACGCCACGATGCGCGTCGGCGCCGCCACTGGTGCGATGATTCTCAGGGCCGAGGCCGACCTGCCTGGCGCCCGCCCGGCATGGAAGCAGCGGCACCGTGCTGTATCTGATGTTATGGCGCGCAGAGGCTCAGTCTTACAAGGGATGCTCAGCACCCTGGGTGATGAAACTACCGGCTCCGGCAGCATATTAGCGTTGTACCTGGCGACAAATGCAGCCGACGACGCTCCAGACTATTCTGTTTGGCAGCGCCGGCCAGCTGTCGGTGTAGTCAACCGTGTCAGGGAACACCGTGGCACCGCTCCTGACTACGCAGCTCAAGCCTCTGGCAATGCCGAAACATGGAACAGCGACCACATGGCCGAAGCTTGCCGCGGGTATCTTGTACGCTACCTTGCGCGCGACCACAACCTGCATGCTAAGTCACTTGAAGCCACTTTGGCTGGTGCATATGGGGCTGTGGTGCTGCGTAAAGGCTCGCTGGTCAATTATCGGGACACCGGCGACGTCATTGACTCACGCCACCTAGAAGACTTCGTGAGTGCCTGTCTGCGGCTCCTGAACGGCCGTGGCGAGGCCGCAGTGTTCGGTGAATTAAACCCAACATTCGCCTTAATGTTCCAATTGGGCAGGCACATGCTCCAGGCAAATGGCGTTAAAGTTCGCCGTTCCCATGGCCTCATAGATGGTGCAGTCCAAGCAGGTCAAGCGGCAAGAGGATTCTTTGGCACCACAACCGTAAAAGTTCACAAGCCAGCCCCGGCTGCGCCGGGCGAACCGCCGCGCGCCCCGATGGCAGAACGATTGCGCGCTGAACGAAGCGGTGCTACTGCCCCGGCTGCCGGTACGACCGCGACGCCTGCTAAAAAAGCTGCGCCAGCAGCTGCGCCGGGTGCCGGCGGTACCACACGGCCCACCGCAGAGCGTCGTGCGCGCCGAGGTTTTATTGACCGGCGCTTAACACATATGCTGACCGGCTCACTGGAACCAGAAATCGACGACATGCTCGAGGACCCACAACGCTATCCGCACTGGGCACGGCTCTACGCTGCTACCCTCCTGCGCATAAGCGGGCGAACCGCTCAAGGCAGGGAATCTACCCTTATAGCAAAAAACCGAGACGTCATGTCTAAAATGACACTTGCTGAACTGCTGCGTGCCGGGACTATCGACGCCATCGCCGCACGCGATGAAATACCAGAAGATCACTTTGCAGCGGCCATAGAATTACAGCGCTGGTTGCGAGGAATTGCTACTGGACACCGGGAAGTGAACGGACTCACGAGAGAGGCCGCCCTCACTAATTACCAGCACATCCAGGAAGCACTTACCCAGCATGTGCGCAGGGTGTTCGAGATTCCAGAAGACCAAGTTCTTACGCCGAATTTGCTTGCCGGCCTTGCCGAGCTGCGTCTTGTTGACCTATCTCGGGCCCTAGAAGAGCCTGAGATGAACCAGCCGTTCCTGATAATGATGCTTCGCCGCATTCAAGATGCGTTCTTTGGCGTACAAGAGCGCGACCTGCCGTATGGCACTGAAGGCACCTTTATGGACCGCGTGAGAGGCAATCTTGATAGGGCTGGTGTACAGATCTACGACTTGCCGCCAGTCGCTCAGGCGCGCTACCGAGCACTCCTAGCCGGCGCCGGTTGGAAAGGGGCTTCAGTCCCAGACCGCCCGCCTATCGAGTTTCCCACCGCCGCAGAAATAGGCGAAAAACTGAAGAACGCAGGCGAAAAAGCAAAAGAAACCGCAGCGAAATTAAAAGGCGCTTCCGGGACAGCAGCAGCGAAAGTAAAAGATGTTAGCGGCAAGTTAAGAGACGGGTTAGATAAACTTTTTCCACAGGAATAGTAATTATTTTGACTTGACTTAGCCTTCATGATAGGCTTATGTGTAAGTGTAGTAAAACAAACACTTCCTTGAGAGAGAAGAGAGACAATATAGAATGGCAGATGTACCAGACAAGCAAATCAAACGGCTGAGGGCATTGATTCAAGAGGCCGAAACTAACTTAGGTGCAGCTAATGAGCTGCTCATAAGCCTCGTGGGTGATGATGCTAACGTTCAACCAGTTACCCGGGACGAAAACCTGGGTAAAGTTATTGAAGGTGTCTTTGACGGCCAGAATATGGTCGGTTCCGACGGTAAAACGTATCCTGTACCAGCTAACTACGCCAGCAAATCCAAGCTTGTCCAAGGCGACATTCTTAAACTGACCATCGCCGACGACGGCGCATTCCTGTACAAGCAAATCGGGCCAATCCCGCGCAAGCAAGTTGTTGGCTCACTCAAGCTCGAAAACGGCCATTACTTTGTAACCGTCGGCGAAAAAGACTTCCGTGTGCTACTCGCGAGCGTTACCTACTTTAAAGCTAAGCCGGGCGACCAGGTTAGCGTAAACCTTCCCGAAGACGACTCCACCACTGAGTGGGCAGCACTTGAAGCCGCTTTGTAATCCAACAAAAGTTATATGAGCGCATCTGGAGAATGGGGAACCCGGCTTACAGCACCGGTTCTTGATGGCGAAAGCATCGACCTATTCAGAGCCGCATTTTTGAAGATGCGCGAACAGGCAGCAGATACCGCACTTGAGCTCGAAGCCAGGCGGGCACGTATTGCAGCAAACATCCGGCCGCCAGCTGGTTACTTTTTTGCACACTCGCTCAGCCCCAACAGTATTGTCACCATGATGACTATTCAGCTGAACGCAGCGCGGCACCTTACGGTCAAGCGCGACGTAATTGACGTTACGCCGTGGCATGACAAGTGGGTGCTCGGAGACCGGCTCTATTTCCCCTTTGATGCACGCGGCGATGAACATCCCGACACTGCAAAGTTGTCGATAGTTGACACTGCCGGCAACACTCCGCGCCATGCGCTCTCGGTGCGGCTCGGCGAACTAGGACTGTACATGGGCGACGTCCAGGTGTTTGATGGCAGCCTTCCATATCTGGACAGCCTAGCGGTCGACCCGGCCGAACTCGTCGCTGCCGGTATGGAGCAGTACGGTTTAACCGAAAACCAACCCTACCTTGCCAGGCAGGCGGTTGCTGCTGAGCCGCGCGGACGCCAATCCGAATAGCAGTAATCTGCTAACACATATTCACAACGCCCTGAATTGCACAGCTCTGCTACAATAAAACTATGAGTGTGAGGGGTTACAGCTTTGTTCAATGTGCTTTTGTTCGGGAAGTAGCGCGGTAATGGGCCGCGCACTCTACCGTACCCACCGTCCTCAGAAGCTTAGTGAGGTCGTGGGGCAAGAGCATATAACTACGGCGCTGGAGCGTTCACTCAAGAACGGCACAATCAGCCACGCATACTTATTTACCGGGACGCGCGGCACGGGCAAAACCAGCATTGCACGTATTCTGGCCCACGAAATCAACGGCCTGCCATACGAAGACGATCGCACCCACCTAGACATTATTGAAATCGACGCTGCCAGCAACCGGCGCATTGACGAAATCCGCGACCTCCGCGATAAGGTGCACACCGCGCCCACATCGGCCAAGTACAAGGTGTATATCATCGACGAGGTCCACATGCTGACCAAAGAAGCGTTTAACGCGCTGCTGAAAACGCTTGAAGAACCGCCAGCCCACGTGGTGTTCATCCTAGCCACTACCGAAGTACACAAATTGCCGGAAACGATCATTAGCCGTACACAACGGTTTTCGTTTAAGCCGGTTGACCTGGCCAAAGTCGCCGCCCACCTAAAGGAACTGGCCAAACTCGAGAACATCGACATTACTGACGACGCACTGGCGCTGATCGCCGCCCACGGCGAGGGCTCATTCCGCGATAGCATCAGCCTGCTGGACCAGCTGCGCAATACCGGCAGCACTGTGGCGCTTGAAGACGTGCAGGCCACACTCGGCATCGCGCCCAAGGAACTTATCGAACAGCTTTTAGCAGCAACGAGCACCAGCGACACGGTAACCGTTGCCAAACTCCTCAAGCAATTGCAGGTTAACGGCCACGACGCCGCCCAGGTTGCCAAACAGCTCGGCCAAGCGCTGCGCGCCAAGCTGCTGGACGGCAAAGCCGCTATGCCAAACGATCTTTTGCTCCAGTTATTGGCGAAACTCTTAGAAGTTCCAGCCAGCAGCAACCCGCGGGCCTACCTGGAAATCGCGCTGCTCGATGCTGCGCTCGCAGGCGCCCCACAGCCAAAGCTAAGCACAGCCAGCGCCGCACCCGAGCCCAAGCCGCAGCCGGCTGCTGAGCCACACGCTGCGCCTGCCAAGAAAACCATGCACGAAGCCGTCCAGGCCAAACCTCCAACGCGAGTCGAGCCACACCCCTCCACGCTCCATAAGCCCGCGGGCAAGCCAGCCGAGCTAGAGGAAGAGGAAGAAACCAGCACACCAGCCACAGGCGCTGCCTCCGACGCGCTGGTAAGCAGCGATGCCTGGCCGCAGATCTTGGCTGCAACCAAAGCCAAGCACAACACGCTGTTCAGCATCGTGCGCACCGCACGCCCGCACTTTGAACCAGGCAAAATAATCCTAGAATGCGGCTTTGCATTCCACCAGAAGCGCCTGATGGAAACCCGCAACCGCGAAGTGCTAGGCGAAATCATAAAAGGCGTTACCGGCGAAGACCTGCAAATCCAGTGCATCGTCGGGCAAGGGCAGGACCCAAACAACTTGCCTAAGCCTGGTTTGCCGCCGCTGCCACCCGAAGCCGGCGAAACCGTACACACCGTGCACGCCGCTGCTCCCACGGCCCCAAACCTGCAGCCAAAGCCGCAAACCGAAGCCGTCTCAACCATAAGCAATATTTTCGGCGGCGCCGAAGTGCTAGAATCTTAAATACATGGATGAGGGTACGAACAGTCAACAGCCTCAGAACCTGGAGGCCGAAGCGTCGCTGCTGGGCGCAATTCTTATTGACGCCGATGCACTGGTAAAAATTGCCGATGCTGTTACGGTTGACGACTTCTTTGATCCGCGCCACCAGCGCATTTACGAGGCGATCACCATATTATATGAGCGCCGTAGCCCGATCGACGTATTAACACTCGCTGATCAGCTAAAAGGCGACGGTTTCCTAGACATGGTGGGTGGCCCATCGTATTTGACTGAACTAACGAACTTCGTACCGACTGCCACGCACGTCGAGCAATACGCCGACATCGTGGCGCAAAAAGCCGTCCGGCGCCGCCTTATTAAAGCCAGCAAAGATCTGACCAACCTTGGCTATGACGAATCTAAGCAGCTGCGCGAGCTGATCGAAGAAGCCGAATCCCGCTTGTTCGAGGTCAGCCAGCAGCACGTCAAGCAAACACTGGTATCGCTGGAAACTATTTTGGCCGAAAGCTTTGACCGGCTGGACGACCTACACAAAGACAAGGGCAAGATCCGCGGTGTGCCCACCGGTTTTAAAGACTTAGACAATGTGTTGGCTGGGCTGCAAAAAAGCGACTTGTTCATCCTTGCCGCCCGCCCGGCCATGGGTAAGACTGCGCTAGTGCTGAACTTGGCCCACAACGTGGCCGTCCAATCTAAGCAGTCGGTGCTGTTCTTTAGCCTAGAAATGAGCAAGGAACAGCTCGTTGACCGCCTGTTGAGCATGGAGTCGGGCGTTGACGCCTGGGCACTGCGTACCGGCAACTTGACCGACCAAGACTTTGAGAAAATCGGTCAAGCCATGGGTACCTTGAGCGAAGCCAAGATATACATCGACGACACACCCGGCATTACCGTCAGCGACATGCGCACCAAAGCCCGCCGCGAAGCTCACCAGCACGGCGTTGGCCTGATCATCATCGACTACTTGCAGCTGATGAGCGGCGGCAGCAAATTCGGCGGCAGCGATAACCGTGTGCAGGAAATTTCAGAAATCTCCCGTGGGCTAAAGGGCGTAGCCCGCGAACTAAACGTGCCGGTCATTGCACTGTCACAGCTCAGCCGTTCAGTAGAAAGCCGCAGCCCGCAGATCCCACAGCTGGCCGACCTCCGCGAATCCGGTTCAATCGAGCAGGACGCCGACGTCGTAGCCTTTATTTACCGCGAAGAGTACTACAACCCTGAGACCGAGAATAAAAACATCACCACCATCCTTATTAAGAAGCACCGTAACGGCCCCACGGCAAATGTTGACCTGTACTTTGACACTGCCAAACAGAAGTTCCGGTCGCTCGACACCAAGCACGCCAACCCGTTCAACGAATAGCCTAATAGTTGGAAGAGTCTCCGACGCCTGATGGTATAATCTAATCAACATGCAGCTAGGCAAGTTCCGCAAATTATTGGTCCGGGAGTGGCAACAGATTGTGCTGTATGCCGTATTACTGGCAGCCGCCGGTGGCGCGTTATGGTACAAGCTCGGCACGCTAACAGGCGGCTATAGCGCCGCGGAGCTGCACACTGCGCAAGCCGCCACGAGCTGGCAGCACATTTTTCACAACCCGCTCGATGCGCCGTTCTTGGTTTTACTCCGAGTACTGGCATACATCAACGACCATAGCCTATTTTTGGCCCGGGTGGTTGCCATGGGCTGTGGCCTACTGACAGTTGGCCTGTTTTATGGGTTGGTCCGGTATTGGCACGGCGAGCGTACAGCCCTTTTCGGCACGATATTGTTCGCCACATCCGCCTGGTTCTTGCACACGGCACGGATTGGCACGCCCGACGTACTGTTGTTCGGCCTGCTGGCGCTCGTAGCGTGCTATATCTGGCTCAAGCGGACATCAAGCGGCCTGGCGCTCTTATTGAGCTTTATACTGGTTGCAGCGCTTCTGTATGTGCCAGGCATGGTCTGGTTTATCGTCCTTGGCATCGTAGCCCAGTGGCGGACCGTTGACCGGCAGTTCAAAAAGAACTTGTGGGCAGTCACGGCTGGTGGCGTATTGCTGGTAGCGGCACTCGTGCCCCTGGGCCTGGCAATATACCACGACCCGCAAATCGCTAAGGTCTATGCCGGGCTGCCAGCCCACGGCTGGCCAATGCCGCTCGACGTATTAAAGAACCTGTTACAAGTGCCGGTACAGCTCTTTCTCCATGGCCCGGCAACTCCCGAGCATTGGCTGGGCAAGGTGCCTGTGTTGGACTACTTTACCGCGACCATGTTTTTCTTGGGTGGCTACCTCTACGTACGCCATGCCAAACTCGGACGCTTTTGGCTGTTCGCCGGCATCCTGATTATCGGCACAGTGCTTGTCAGCCTCGGCGGGGCAGTGGGGCTGAGCATCATCGTGCCAATTATCTATATGATTGCGGCATCAGGCGTGGGCTTTATGCTCGACCGCTGGCTTACGGTATTCCCGCGTAATGTCATCGCCCAGGGTGTTGGCATCGGCCTCATCAGCGCTGCGGTTTTGGCAACGAGTATCTACTCGCTGCGGCATTACTTTGTGGCGTGGCCCAGTGCGCCCCCGACCAAGGCAATTTTTACCGTCCCAGACACAGCCGTATCTGTTACAATTAAGAAATAAGGAGTACGTGTTGTTATGAGTAAATTCGATCAGGCCAAAATGCTGCTTAAAGTCAAAAAACTGCAAAAAGAATTGCAGAAGCAGGTTATTACCATAGAAAAGGGCGACGGCGCCGTTAAGGTTGAAATCACCGGCGAGCAGAAGATCAAAAAGATCCACATCGACCCAGACTACGTTGACCTCGACGACATCGGACAATTGGAGCGCTGGCTAGAAGACGCTGTCAAAGAAGCCATCCAGGCCAGCCAGAAGATTGCCGCCGAAAAAATGCAGCCTATGATGGGCATGCTTGGCGACCTCGGTCTCTAACAACATTCGTATCTATGCAGATCTTACCGCCTGCACTCACCGACGTTATTGAAGCGCTGGGTAAATTACCTGGCGTGGGGGCGCGCACCGCTGAGCGTTACGCGTATTATTTGGTGCGCAACGACCCAGCAAAGGCGCAGGCTTTGTCTGCAGCGCTTAAGGACATGCACAACGGCGTAGGCTACTGCCAGAAAACATTTGCACTGGTGCCGGCCGGGCAAAAACTGTCCGACCTCTATACCGACCCCAAACGCGATAAAACCGTGGTTGCGGTGGTGGCCGAGCCATTCGATATTGTTGCACTCGAAAAAACCAGTAGTTTTAACGGGACATACCACGTGCTTGGCGGACTGGTCTCGCCGATTGACGGCGTTGGCCCAGAACAATTACGCATACACGAACTGGTGCAGCGCATCGACGAAGATGGTGTTGCCGAAATTATTTTAGCCACCAACGCCAGCGTGGAGGGCGAATCCACTGCGCTCTACATTCAGCAGCAAATTGGCGACCGCCCGGTGAAAGTAACGCGCCTGGCGCGCGGTTTGCCGATTGGCGTTGACCTCGAATACGCCGACCAAATCACCCTGACCCGGGCACTCGAAGGCCGCCAAATACTCTAATTAGGATCGTTTAGATCCGCTGCGGCATGGTGCCGTGCAGGTCAGTAACAGACCCACCGTCGTGCACAATTTTGATCGCGCGGGCCAAATATTCGGCAATTGAAACAACTTCGATGCGCGGCCGTTCCAGGGCAAGAACGCTCTCTGGGATTTGTACGGTGTCGGTTACCACGATGGTGTCGATTGGCGAATCCTTCAACCGTCTGGCGGCCCGCCCAGAAAATATCCCATGTGTGGCCATGGCGGTAATATGCGAGGCGCCCGCGTCGTGCACGATCCGGGCCGCTTCTACAATCGTGCCGCCGCCATCGATCATGTCGTCAGAAATAATGCAGGGAAGGCCTTTGACAGACGCGCCGAGCATTTGGCTCGCCCTCACTGTGCCGTCAGCTTGGCGCACTTTATCATCGATAACTGCCAGCCCAACCCGGCCGAATTGGTCGCGGAAGCGGCCGGCAGCCTTCATGCGGCCATTATCGGGGGAGACCACAACAAATTCTTCATCCGGAAATGCTTTCCGTGCATATTCTACAAGCGTTGGCGTGGCCGTCAGGTGTTCAAATGGGCCATCAAAAAAGCCCTCTGCCTGTGCACTGTGCATATCGACGCTCATAAAACCGTGTGAGCCGGCGTTTTTAAACATGTCAAATACCAATTTAGCCGCTACGGGCTGGCGCCCAGTGCGCCGGTCCTGGCGGCCATAAGCAGGCATAGGCGAACAAGCAATAACCCGCCCAGCCCATGAAGACCGCGCGGCATTCACGATCCATAAGTGGTCTACCAGCGCATCCTGGGGTGAGCGCATCTCCATTTCACCGGTGTCCATATTGCGGCGCTGGTAACGGTTGTGGCTTTCAATAACGTACACGTCCTGGCCGCGGATACTCTCTGGAAGGTCACACAAGATTTCGCCGCAGCCGAACTCGCTAGTAGGGAAGCAGGCTACGGTGCCGAGTTCAGTGGCAACCTTAGACGCCAATTCTACGCTTGCAGCGCCCCCAAATATCTGAAGACCCTCGAATCCACTTGTCGCCATCGTCATTGCCTACATAACACAGCTTGACACTTGATTTGTCAAGCATCTTTACCGCGGTAGCCAAAACTATCAGTAGTCTTTATACTGTAGGCATAATGCAAACATACCCAGAGGCCGAGCAAATCCGCGAAATCATTAACGGCGCGCAGCGCATTGTTATATTGCAGGCCGACAACCCGGACGGCGACTCTCTGGGCAGCGCGCTGGCACTCGAACAGATCTTGCACGAGATGGGTAAAGAACCACTGCTGTATTGTGGCGTAGACATTCCGTCTTACCTGAGTTCTATGCCAGGCTGGGACCGGGTCAGCAAAGACCTGCCGCAACAATTTGACGCCAGCATCATCGTCGACACCAGCGCCGACAGCCTGTTTGAACAGCTCCAAAAGTCCGGCCAAAAAGGCTGGGTAGCTGCCAAGCCGGTTATTCTGCTCGACCACCACGACGTCAAAAACAGTATCCAATTTGCAAATGTTGTCTGTAATTACCCGGTCGTTGCCACCGGCGAGATCATATACGAGTTAGCAAAACAGCTCGACTGGCCGCTTAATCAAGAAGCCAAAGAAGCTATTGCCAGCAGTATTTTGTCTGACAGCTTGGGCTTGACCACCGATGCGACCACTGGCCGCAGCATCCACATTATTGGTGAACTAGTCGAGGGCGGCGTGAGTATTGCCATACTAGAACAGCGGCGACGCGAACTAATGCGCAAAAGTCCGGAACTTATCAAGTACAAGGGTACATTACTCCAGCGCATCGAATATTATGCCGACAACCGCGTGGTCACGGTTACCATTCCGTGGGCCGAGATCGAGCGTTACAGCCCGCAGTACAACCCGTCGATGCTGGTTATCGACGAAATGCGCGGCGCCATTGGCGCTGCTGTAGCTATTGCGTTCAAACTCTACAACGACGGCCATGTGACGGCTAAAATCCGCGCCAACTACGGTTTTCCAATTGCTGGTAAGCTGGCCGAACATTTTGGCGGCGGCGGCCACGCCTATGCCAGCGGCTTCAAAATAACCGAAACCCGCCCACTCACCGACATTAAGGCAGAGTGCATTACCTACGCCACCGAGCTGCTCGACAATCTTGAAAAACAATAGCCACCCGCTTATACTCACAAACGAAATGACCACGATTATCGCAACCGCTTACAACGAAACCTGCTGCCCATCCTGTACATAGGTGAGGTTAGCTTTATTTCTGATACATAGCGAGCCTCACCGGCTCGTTTTTATTTTGTAAGCAGGAATAGATCATGAACCATTTTGATATTAAGCCGGGCGAGGGCGCGCTCTTTGCCCATGCGCATGGCGACGACGAAGCAATGGCCACAGCCGCGGCTGCAGATAGTGCCGCCGCCAGCGGAGCTGCTATGTATGGAGTGACTGCAGTCGACGGAAGTGCCGGCCGCAATCCAGACGGCAACAGCAACTTAGCACAGGAGCGCTCGCTAGAAACGACAGTGGCATGGGAACACCTTGGCGTGCGGCCAGAACGGCAATTTTTACTTGGCCTGCCGGATCGTGGCGTACACAGCAACCTGCATGTACCGCGCATAGCCGCAGCCCTTGCGGCCATACTCGAACAGCACGACATAACAGCATTGTTCGCCCCAGACGAAGGCGGCTTTGACGGACACCGGCACCACAGCGATGTTGGCCGGGCCGTTTTACTGGCCGCACAGAACTTTAACGGTGTGGTGTGGCTCCTTAATTCACAGGGCAGCGGAGATGTCGTCGTGCCGGTAAACCCATACCGCAAGTTGCAGGTCCTGCGGCTGCATGCCACGCAATTTCCCGGCATACAGGCCGCGCCAGAAGGCCAGGAGCCACCGCCAGGCTACGAGTTACTGTACGGCCACTTCGTACTGCGCAGCACTGCCAAACTCATACAGCCATATGAGCACCTCCTGCACGAAGAAACTTACGACGCCTGGCAACCGCCCCGCCGCCAGCGCACACTCATCGCAATGGGCAGCGGTGCACTGGCGCTGCCGGGACAATAATATATACTTACTGTAAAGGACAAAGAACAGATGAAACTACACAACACCCTGACGCGCAGCGTTCAAGACATACAACCACTGCAAGACAACACGGTTCGCATCTACACCTGTGGCCCGACGGTGTACGACCACGCCCACATTGGCAACCTGAGCACCTACGTGTTTGCCGACACGTTGCGCCGGGCCATTCAGCTCGCTGGTTTTGAAACCCAGCAAGTCATGAACTATACCGATGTCGACGACAAAACCATCCGCCGCAGCCACGAGCAATTCCCGGACGACGAACCGCGCGAAGCCTTGGCCAACCTCACCGAAAAATACATCGCCATCTTTAACGAAGACATGGACAAGATCGGCAACGACATCCGCGCCGTAACATTTGTGAGCGCGACCGAAAGCATCGAGCCAATGAAGGAGCTCATCACCAAACTCCACGCTGGCGGCTTTGCCTACATTGCCGACGACGGCGTGTACTTTTCCATCGAGGCCTACCGCAAGTCAGGTAAAACATATGGGCAGCTGCTCGAAATTACCGCCCAAAGCACCTCCGAGGCGCGAATCCAGAACGACGAATACGACAAAGAATCGGTTCACGATTTTGCGCTCTGGAAGAAACAGAAAGATGGCGAGCCGTCATGGGAGTTCACCCTCGACGGGCAAGACCTGACCGGGCGGCCGGGCTGGCATATTGAATGTTCGGCCATGAGCCGGGCGGCGCTTGGCCAGCCGTTCGACATCCATACCGGCGGCGTCGACAACATCTTCCCGCACCACGAAAACGAAATCGCCCAGAGCACTGCGCTCGAAGACAATCCGGTGATGGCTACTATTTTTGCCCATGCCGAACACGTGCTGGTTGATGGCAAAAAAATGTCAAAGTCAGCACAGAATTTCTACACCCTGCAAGACATCATCGACAAAGGCTACGACCCGCTGGCGTTCCGACTTAAAGTACTGCAGTCACACTACCGCAACCAAGCCAACTTCACCTGGGAAAGCTTGGACGCTGCGGTAAATCTGCTCAACAACCTGCGCGCCTGGGCCGACCTCAAGCATCAAAAAAGCGGCCAGGCCAAAAACCCGGGCGAAGACACCTACAAAGCCGAGTTGCAGACGCTCCTGGCAGCGACCCAGGACGACCTGGACACGCCTAAAGCAATCAGCGCCCTGGCCATGGTTGCCGGTAAAGACGAAGCAGCCGGCGTTGACGCCGACAAGATCCAGCACTTCCTGAACATTGCCGACCGGCTCTTTGGCTTGCAGCTAGCGAACCGCCCAGATATCACCCACGAACAAAAAGACACCATTGCTGAGCGTGAAGCCGCCCGCCTGGCTAAAGACTGGGCAAAATCAGACCAATTACGCGCTGCACTGCAAGCGCAGGGGATCGACCTCCGCGACACACCAAACGGCCCGGTTTGGTTCCGCGTCTAGTGTCGCGCTGCTACGGGCTGGAAGTATGACTCCGCCTCGTGTGGCTTTAGCTGGGTTTCAATGCCACCCCGCCTACGTCTATCAAGATAGGCACCGGCATATACCCGCGCCGGCAAAACTCTGCCAGCATAATTAGCCATTGTCACTGCGACATAGGGCTCGCCATCGACTATAAAAAACACATCGACGTGCTCTTCTACGACGCCGTCAAATCTAAGCGTGCTGGGTAAATGCACCACGCCTTCAAACCCTTGCATGACAAGACTTGCGCTCATCGCGAGCGCTCTATCAATACACATTATGGGCTGTTGTAATGCTTGGCCAAGAGTAAGGTCCCGTCTTTCGTGATAAGAATAATCCTCGTCGACATCAGGTGTCTGTGCCACGACTTGCTTAGTGGTCGCCTCGGCGAGCGAAACAGATAGTGGCTGTTCACCTCTCGGGACGTTGCGCTTGACCTCCAAAAGAAAATCAACGAGCAGTGGGTCATTCTCGAGGTCAATGGCGACCCTTGTATCAAGCGCAAAATAGTTGATGGTCGTGGGCGGCTGATCCCAGTCTGCGTACCTTGTACGGTCTGAGGCAACGCCGAGCATGCGCTCATTCGCGCCAAAGTTTCTGTTAGTTTCTTGACCCTCCATTGGGGGAGATACCTCAGTGTCTGCTACCGTAGCGGCGCTGCCAATACTGGACAAATAGGCGGTTAAACTTTCTCGGGCTATGCCAAGTTGCTGTGCTGCCTCTTGTAGGCGAGCACCTCCGAGACCTATAGAGGCCACTACTTCGGCAGCGGCGGGTGCAGCAGATCCTTCCAGAGTACTAGCTAGGATAGCATGGGCTGTGGCGAGCTGGGCGGCAACAGCGCTTACTTCATCAACTGGAAATTGCTCGGCTGCGCTGACTATACTTGCCGAGACCTCTTCGATGCTGCTCATTCGGGGCTACTATATCATAAAATGGCATAGCCAAAGGCCGAGATTAAACAATCCTACAGCACGAAGCAAATATTAGCTTTTAGCGCCGACTTCACCAGGCTTTTCGTGGCCAGTGGCATTTTCGAAAGTACTCTCTTCGATGATCCGACGGCTGCGCAAGTAGTCGAGCAGGGCAATGCGGATGCAGCCCATGAGCGGAATAGCCACAAGCCCGCCGAACAGTCCGCCAAAGCTCACGCCGATAATGACCGACGCAAACACCAGCAATGGCGACATGTTCGTACTGTTAGCTTGGATGCGCGGCTGGATGATGTAGTTCTCGATCTGCTGGTACAAAATGTAGTAACCCAAGATAATAATGGCCGACCACGGCGAGTGGAACAGCGCCACAGTAGTTACAATTACCGCGCCAATAGTGTGGCCGACAAGCGGAATTAAGCCGCACACAAATACCACGACAATTAACGCCGCCGGATAGCTGATGTGCAACAGCAGCAGGCCGGGCAGCAGCATACAAGCCGCGATAACCGCCAACACTACCTGGCCGTTCACGTACCCTTTGACTACGTGATACATGTCACGCGCCAAACGATCGGCGCGGTCGTGGTGTTCATCTGGAATAAGGTCGCGGAAGAAGCGAATCCAACGCGGCCCTTCGATAAGCATCATAAAGGTCAGCACCAGGATGGTCAGCACGGTGAAGACGCTGCTGGCGAATTTAGTCACGCTGGTAACAGCCGTGCCGCCAATGTCGCCAAGCCGGTCTTTAACCTGGGTCGAAACCTTACTGACCTGGTCTTGCAGATGATACTTGGTAATGTAGCGCCCGACTGTGCTGTCCGAGCTTTGTGCTTGTTCGATAAGCTGCGGTGCGTTCGATATAAAGGTAGTTGTTTGGCGCACCAGCGGCGGCACTACGCTCAGCAAGAAGCCAGCCAGCAGCAATATAACTACCAGGAACGATATAGCTGTTCCGGCCGCCCGGCTGCCGCGGCGCTTGCCGGGCATGCGCTGTGCAATCCAGTGCACGGGGCCATTTAATGCCAGTGCCAGGAAGAAGCTAGTAAAGATCAATACAACAGCGTGCTGGGCCTGTTTAAGGGCCGCGAGGGCGATAAATGCCAAGATAACAAGCGCTACGACCCGTACGACGACTCGCGTCGGAATGTTGAGGTCAACGGTGGCTGTTTTGGATTTGCGGAAGCCGAACATCTTAAAGCTATTATGGCTTACTGCGGGCGCTTGTGCAACGCTTGCTCATATATAGCTACAGTGCGCGGCCCAATTGTATTAATGTCGAACTGCTTGACGTATTCGCGCTGCCAGGCGTGGGCATCGGAGCGGAGTTTAGTGTCGACCAGCACGCTGAGTAATTTTTCAGCCAGCAGCGGTGTATCGTGCGGGTCAAAAAGGCTGTCTGGGCGGGGCGCCATAACACTAGCGTAACCGGGGTTGTTACCGGCCAGCACTGCGCCGCGGCTCGAGGCCATGGCTTCGAGCAGCACAATGCCGAAACTCTCGCCGCCGGTGCTCGGGTACACGACTACATCGGCGCACGCCAGGTACCGCGGCTTGTCTTCTTCCGAAATATAACCGACAAACTCTACTAAATGAGCAATTTTGTAGCGCTCCACGTAATCGGTGAGTTGTTCTTGGAGCGGGCCAGCGCCGCAAATAAGTACTTTTGCGCCCTCGGGCCAGGCGCCGTCATCGCGCAGGCGCCGAACGGCTTTAAGCAAGTACTGGCAACCCTTGCGTTCCACCAGGCGGCCCAGGAATACGATATTCTTGTTGAACTGGTAGCGGGCAAATGGCTCGGCATTGTAGAACTTATCAAGGGCCAGCGGCAGCGGAACGACTTCGCTATCAATATGAAACGTCTTTTTGGCAAAGTGCTGCGCTGGCTGTGAAGTGGCAGTCATGGCATCGAACC